>PQXF01000030.1 GCA_003194445.1 Candidatus Methanogaster sp. | reverse complement strand
AAACCCAGAACTTCGGAAAAAGTGCATATCCCATGATGTGGATATCTATCTGATTCGTCTCAATTATTGAACACCATACCCCACAAAACACCGATACTCCGTGATGGTAGAAGGTAAGTCTATTTTGATTCACCGAAATTCGGGTAATTACCGGGTTGCTTGCAGTTACATATCTGATCAGGAGGAGATGAGGGATTATTGGATTTCAAAAATGCCCGAGTTCACTAATCAAACGCAAGACTTATATAGATAATAACACAGGAGGTAAATACACATGAACGATAGTATGAAGATGGGATTGGTTAAGGTGATAACCCTTTTCTCGATCCTTCTGGCGCTGTCCGGAATGGCAGCGATTGCATCGGCGGATGAAGTCCCACAAGCACCAATTATGTTCTATGGGGCTGTTACCCTTAATGACGCGAATGCTTCCTCCGGAACCGCCATCAACGCTTCCATCGATGGAAAACTTTGTGGGCGTGTTGTGACTACTACCGAGGGGCGCTACCAAAAGTTAACTGTCACAGGTAACGAATCGGATGACGGCGAGACGATAACTTTCACAGTATGCGGCGCTACCGCGGGTACTGCAGTATGGCATGCAAGCCCCACTCCAACGATGCAAGAACTTGATCTCACCGCAGTGGACGATGAAGCTCCTGTAGTCACGAACGCAAACGCAAACCCCTCATCGATCGTTGCGGATGGGATCGAGACGACTCAACTGAATGTGACAGTCATCGATGGGTGCAGGTGCACAGTTGGCACCGTTACCGTGGATCTGTCCGCAATCGGCGGAGATGCAGCGCAGGAGATGACTTACATCGAAGGTACCGATATACACACTGTAGAGGTGACCGCTGCTGAGAGCACTCCGCCCGGGGCATACGGCTTGTATGTCAATGCGAGCGATGTGTTCGGGAACTGTAATACGAGTGTTTGCATCGATCTGGTGATAAAGGATGTAGAAGCGCCAGCGATTTCGAACCCGGATGCGGACCCTGAATCGATCGTTGCCGACGGGGCTGAGACATCTCAGCTGAGTGTGACGGTCGTGGATGACAGCGACATCGATTTCGTTACTGTGGATCTGTCCGCAATCGGCGGATCAGCCGTGCAGGTGATGGAGTCCAGCGGCGGGGATATATACTCCACGGATACCAACGCTTCTATGGACACTCCGCCTGGAACGTACTACCTGTATATCAATGCGAGCGATGTGTTCGGTAACTATGATGACACGAGTGTTTGCATTGAGTTGGAGATAGAGACAACGACATACGCAAAAGGCGACTTAGACCATAATGGTCAAGTAGCGGATGCAGTAGATGTGGCTATGATGTTACAGGCTTCCGTTGGGGGCATCACCGCCACTTCGGAGTATGACTTGGACGGCAATGGACAGAATGCGGATGCAGTAGATGTGGCTATGATGCTGCAGGCATCCGTCGGAGATATAACACTTTGATCTTTGGTAAAAAGGAGGTACAAGACATTATGAAAAGAGATTTAACCGTATGGCTGGTAGCAATCACATTGATATCGATTTTAGCTTGCGCTGTACCTACAGCAGGAGCAATGATCGTGTATGTGAATGATACGGATGGCACCCACGGCACCACTGTGGATATACCGATAAATGTGTCTGATGCGCCAGGACTGGTCGGTGCTATGGATATCTCAGTAACATACAATCCAAGCGTGCTCACCGCACTTGGAACTGTTGATGGGAGTTTAACAGCAGGCGTATTGGTCATGAATGAGGCTACTATAATGAAACCATATCCGGATAACTGGACAGATGCTTACATCAGCGAGGCGGACAATCAGACTGTCTGGGATTATGGCGCACTTGCCAATGACACGACTGCTACGGACGGTGTTGTGAATATCGGCATCATCAGTAGATATGGCTTCAATGGCACAGGATCAATCGCGGCGGTCAGGTTTGAAGTCATCGGGTCTGGTGGCGATACCAGTCCATTGACTCTGAGCACGGTTGCCGCATATAATCTGAGTGCCCCCATTACGAATGAGGGGGGAACCACGACTGGTTATGAGTCAATATCCGTAACACCGGTAAGTGGCACATTTACTGTGAAAGATGGTGGATATGCAAAAGGCGACTTAGACCATAATGGTCAAGTAGCGGATGCAGTAGATGTGGCTATGATGTTACAGGCTTCCGTTGGGGATATCACCGCCACTTCGGAGTATGACTTGGACGGCAATGGACAGAATGCGGATGCAGTAGATGTGGCTATGATGCTGCAGGCATCCGTCGGAGATATAACACTTGAATAAGAGGTGATTTACAGATGTTTAACAAGATAAACCGATCTTCGATTGTTAACATAGTTCTAATTATGTTAACCACCATCGTAGTATTCAGTTCGGTTGCCCTATCGCAACCGACTGCAGACAGCATTAGTGTGGCAAGCGACACAGGCGAGAACGGTCAAACGGTACAGGTTCCGGTCAACATCACCAATGTGGCGAACGGACCGCTTCAGGTTATCATGTTCGATGTTAACTATATGCACAGTGTGGTTGATATCGTGGCAGTAACCAATGGCGATTTGTTGCCGTTGGACTCAATAACACAACAACCCAAGTGGACAGCTAGTTCGGGTGGCAATCACGAAAGCGTAACGCTCAGTACCAGCGATCAGACCGCTGCTTTGCAGAACGGTTCAACTGGCACCATTGCAGTGCTTTGGGTGAGCGTTATCGGAACAGCTGGTCAACAGACCGACATGAATTTGACGAATATTGATGTCTCGAGCACGGGCCTGGAACATGGGACGATACCTTCGATAAACGGAACGTTCACAGTTGCAGGTTCAGGTGTGGCAGACATCACCCCACCCTACACATCAGGACATGATCCGGCACCGGATGCTACTGGTGTCCCGATCGATACGAGCATCACAGTTCACGTTCTGGATGATGGCGATGGAGTGAACAATAGCACGATCGTGATGACTGTAGGTGGTGCGGTTGTAACCCCGGATATTGCAGGCACATCGGCTGATTACACACTAATCTATGACCCGCCAGCAGATTTTACATATGATCAGCTGGTGAATGTGACAATCGATGCTTCCGATCTGAACGAGACGCCGAATGTGATGACTATGGACGAATATTCGTTTACAACGGAATCGGCATCTGCTACATACCCTACAGCAGACAGCATTAGTGTGGCAAGCGACACAGGCGAGAACGGTCAAACGGTACAGGTTCCGGTCAACATCACCAATGTGGCGAACGGACCGCTTCAGGTTATCATGTTCGATGTTAACTATATGCACAGTGTGGTTGATATCGTGGCAGTAACCAATGGCGATTTGTTGCCGTTGGACTCAATAACACAACAACCCAAGTGGACAGCTAGTTCGGGTGGCAATCACGAAAGCGTAACGCTCAGTACCAGCGATCAGACCGCTGCTTTGCAGAACGGTTCAACTGGCACCATTGCAGTGCTTTGGGTGAGCGTTATCGGAACAGCTGGTCAACAGACCGACATGAATTTGACGAATATTGATGTCTCGAGCACGGGCCTGGAACATGGGACGATACCTTCGATAAACGGAACGTTCGCGGTAGAACCAGTTGAGGCTGACACCGCCCCACCATACACCACATACCACGATCCGGCACCGGATGCTACTGGTGTCCCGATCGATACGAGCATCACAGTTCACGTTCTGGATGATGGCGATGGAGTGAACAATAGCACGATCGTGATGACTGTAGATGGTGCGGTTGTAACCCCGGATATTACAGGCACATCGGCTGATTACACACTGATCTATGACCCGCCAGCAGATTTTACATATGATCAGCTGGTGAATGTGACAATCGATGCATCCGACTTAGCCGGGAATGTGATGCATGGCGCATACTCGTTTACAACAGCAGCAGTAAATGTAACTACAACAATAATCGCAATCGATGACGCGATCGCTTCAGCCGGAGGCAATGATGATGTTACCCCGGTCATGATCAATAATGTTGTAAATGTCGGTGTCGTCCGCATTGACATACACTATGACCCATCGGTTGTCTGGGTGGTTGATGTTGCGGATGGTGACTTTGATTTCGTCACCTCGAGCATCGACAATGCTGCCGGTGTTGTCAGGATCGGTGCGATGCAGGTTGCATCAAGCGGCTTAAACGGAGATGTTATGCTTGCTGAAGTTACACTGCAAGCGAAAGGAGGTCCGGGGGATACAAGCGCGCTGAGTATTGACCTAAAAGAGCTGAAGGATGCCACGCCACAATGCAATCCTATCCAGACAGGCGTTGAAGATGGTATCTTCACGGTGAGTTGCCTGTGCGGGGATGTGAATGGGGATGGAAATGTGTTGCTGGATGATGCGATGTATCTCATGAAACATTGTGTCAAGGAGCCAGGGTTTGAGCAGATAAACGAATGTGCATCAGACGTCAATTGTGATGGTGCGATAGAAATGGCTGATGCGATGTATCTGGCAAAGCATTGCGTAGGGGTGCAGGGATTCGAAAAACTGCATTGCTGCGCAGGACAACAATAGTGGATCATTCCACTATTGTTTAATTATTTATTCGGCTTTCACATTATTTTGGGTTTTATTTAAGATAGCTTCATGTATTTATCGGTTGATATTTTCGAAGACTGTGAGAATCTGCTCCAACCGTTCAACGATTGCGTGGAAGATCCCAGCGTCCATATAATCTCTGACTTGTTTGGAATTTTCGAAATATATATTTAGTGTGATTATGGATAAAAAGGATAGGTCGATTCCTGTTCCGAGAGATGCGACGATCAGTACGGAGACGGACAATGGAGTGATCGACTCGTTGGTATAGATATGTGCAGGCGAGGCTTCTGTCATGTCAGTCCTGACCGCTTCCGAATCAAGCAGGACTGCTACAGTGAAAGCAGAACTTGAGGTGGTGTTGAAGCTAAAAAGCAGCACAACGGTTGAGTTTCTGGAACGAAAGACCGAGAGAGATAAGAAACAGGGAACGAGGGATGAGGGAATGCGAAAGAATCGATGATGATTCCGGATTCGTGTTATTTGTCCGGGGCATATACGTCCGTGGTAGAATCCACATCAGTGGGTGGCGACGCCAATCATAAGTCCCCCGCATAATCCACACGATCAGAGATAGCCCGACAATGGTCATCATAATCATCCACCCCCCCCATCACCCGCTACCCGAATCGCGTAATTAGAAAATCCCCAATAAATAACTTACCCAAACACAGGTTTTAGGGTGACATCCCACTTTGGCAAATTTCCCGGTCTTTTGATCATTCATTCGCAAACTTTCATTGCTTTTTTTGTCAATTTTATCCCTCTTTGGTAAACTTTGTCGATAATAAACTATTCGAATTATTAACCATGATGATCTGCCGGAAGATCTCCTGACAGACGAGAAACGCACCCGCTTTAACGGTCAAAAGATATATATCACAACCACGATGGTAAATGATTGTGTTTTCAGGCGCGTCTGTCGAGTTTAGATTGCTATATGGATTCGATAGCGCGATATCTGTATGGTTGCAGATATTTCAGACAGACATCTAATGTCTGCTGAGTATAGCAGTCGATCATGGGCATTATTACATAATTTTCATCCGTATTCTCCCCGTGCAAATCAAACAGAAGTATGAATCACCAGCTCATAACACAGAAAACAGCAGACCTGGGAACTTCGATCCGGCACCACAGAATGTGGCAGCTCCGTTTAGTCCAAAACTATATCTAAAAGCAACAAGAATAAAGATCAAAGATCACAGACAACCCAGGTGTTCAAGATGACAACGAAACGAATAATCCCATGCCTCGATACGACCTTTGACAAGAGCGGCAAAGCCGTGGTCGTCAAGGGAATCGAGTTTGAGAGCCTGCGATATGCGGGCGACCCGGTAGAACTTGCCAGGCGGTACGTAGAGCAGAAAGCCGATGAACTGGTCTTTCTGGATATCTCAGCCTCGACCGATGACAGAGCCACGATGACCGACGTGATCAGGAGGGTCGCAGACGTTGTCACGATCCCGTTCTGCGTCGGCGGCGGAATTGCGAGCTTCTCAGACTTCAATTGGGTGCTTGGCGCAGGCGCAGACAAGGTCGGGATCAACACCGCAGCAGTCAAGAACCCGGAACTGATCAAGGAGGTTGCAGGCGCGTTTGGGTCTGATAAAATCGTCGTTGCGATCGACTGCAAGCGTCGGTTCGAGGAAGGCGATGGAATGACGGCAGTCGAGCTCGAAGACGGCCGCAGCGCATGGTATGATGTTGTAATATATGGCGGCAAAGAGCTGACCGGAATCGACGCCATCAAGTGGGCGCAGGAGATGCAGGACTTTGGCGCTGGTGAGATACTGCTAACAAGCAAGGATCGGGACGGGACAAAGGACGGCTACGACATTCCTGTGACAAAAGCAATCTCAGAAGCCGTGGATATCCCGGTGATCGCATCAGGCGGCGTCGGCACGATGGATCACATCTATGACGCTTTTGTGTGCGGTGCTGATGCGTGTCTTGCAGCGAGCATATTCCACTACGAGACATATACTGTGGATGAGATCAAGGAGTATCTGCGAGGACGAGGGATGGGATAAGGCGCCCGTCCATCACCCCCCTCAATTTGGAACAGGCGATCGGTTTCGTAGGTCGCTCCAACGATTTCTTTTTTATATCTTCCGTCCTTTTAATTTTCTATGGAGTTTCAAGGTAATTATCGCTGGAAACAACGCTCGTTCCCAATTTGCCTTCGATATCCCGAAACGTGTAGCACCTCCGATCTCACTCGGCGGCATTCATCCCGCTGCAAGTAGCGGAGTCTTCTGCCATGGGATCTATAAAGTAGAAAGAGATATGCGAGCGGGAGTGTGGGGTTGGGTTAGGGGGGGTAGTGTGGTAAAAAAAAGAGTTTTTTTAGAGACCCGCCCGCATATATGTTATATTGCGTTGTTATATTATTTAAAACTTACGGTTCAACAGGATATTTGATATAATACTAACATATTCACATCCGGCATTACCATACACAAACCTACCACTCATTAGACTACAGTCATAGTCAAAACTGAACAACTTGTGATAGGGATATGCGAGCGGGAGTGTGGGAAGTGGGGAGTGGGGGTTAGTGTGGTTAAAAATAGTTTTTAGAAACCCGCTCGCATGGTATATCACTGCTACGTGATGCTATATAAACCTTGTGTCGAACACGCGGCTATCACGCCATGCCACTTCGCGCGAATATCCAAATAGGGGATAAGGGGTCACTGCTTCACCGCAAGCGCATTCAACGGAAATAGGGCGAGCGCCCCCACAGCGACTCCCGCGATTCCGAAAAGTGTGGCATAATCCGCATACCAGAGAATCCCTGCTGCAAACACCGGAAGTGCGGCAAATCCAGCATAAGTGCATGTATTAAAGACCCCCATCGCCATGCCATGATCAGAACCGAGCGATGCAACCCCTGCGACAAGCCCGACCATTGCAAACCCGGACCCTGCGCCCATGATGGTAAGCCCGATCGGATGGCATAAGGTCGCCACGATGCCGATCCCGGTTATCAGCGCGCCTGCCCGGATCAGCCAGCGTTCAGTGGTACGCGCACGACCTCCGATGAGCGAGGTTGCCATCGCTCCAAAATAAACGCCGGAAAGTGCAAGCCCCATTAGAGACTGCGTTAAATCTGTGAAGGATGGGAAATAAGCAACAAGAACCCCTGTCATACCGAACAAGACGAATGCAATCACCCATATCTGTAGATACCGCGCATCGGAAAGGATCGCAAATATCCCAGAGATCCTCTGCGGCGCATGAGGGATATCCGGCTCATCGGAGTCCTGTTTCAGTGAAATCGCAAGCACCAGCGCGGGGATGGCGAGCAAGACAAATGATAGTATTCCACATTTCAGATGATAGTGCGTAAGTTCGGCAGCAGCTACAACACCGAGAGCAAGTCCGACATTGATCAGAAACGTAAACTCTCCGAGGCACTGCCTTCGATTCTCAAATTTCACGAGCATCGAGAACGCTGCCGGAAAGAAAGCCCCGCAGGCGCACCCTTCGACAAAACGCGCAGACACGAGGACATGAGAGGAAGTGGATAAGAAGATCAATAGCCCGGATGTGATTGTCAGAACGATACTGAGCAGGATAAACCGCGCATTTCCGTACCGGTCCGCAAGCATTCCGAACGGGATCATCGAGACGAGCGCGCCTGCAAAGTACGCGGAGAAGATCGTACTCTGCACAAATATCTCATCAGAGAGCTCCGGGAGAATCGGCACGACCGCATCCGAGAGTCCCATGATCACAAAGACCGAGAGATAGAGACATGCACGTATTCGGTTCATGATTCAGGTATCGGGATCGGTCGGTTGTAATGTTGTTGGGCGGAAACTTCTGGTCGTTTCAACCGGTGGCTGATTCGCATGACTAAAAAACAAAAAAAGGATTGGGTTTTGACACCCATCACTTGGGAAGTGGAGGCAATCCGGGTCCGCCAGACGTCTCATCGGGCATCTCGCCACCCATTTCGCCAAGCGCCGTGAGATCAACCATCTCCGAACCGGCAGGGAGGTTAAACACATCGTCCGGGATATTCGTATTCACGTCAAACTCGGTGACCTCGTAGTGCAAGCTCTCGGATGTACCCTCGTGTGTGTATGCCCAGTCGAGCAGCAGCGTGAACCCGGTCTGCTTGTCCACGATCAGATCAGATCGTTCCATGTCAATATCTTCGCGGCTAAGTGCTCCGGCAAGTTGCCATATCCTGCCATAGTCCAGTTTGACGGCTTTGCGACCCAGACACGTTGTGTCGCTGTCTGTGATCCAGCTATCATCCCATGCGGAATCGTCGCTATAGCAACCATACGCAGCCCAGAATGGGTTCATATATCCGATGTTATCATCGGAACATTCTTCGATTTTAATCGCTGTGCCACCCTCCTCATCTAGCATATACATCCCGTCCGCGTTCTGAAGAACGGTCACCGAATCCGCGCCCTGGTTACTGGTGAGTACCATTTTGAAGAACCAAGCATTCCCGAATTTCTTGCGCCATTCCTCAAATACGATCGCATCCCCATTATCCGCGGATAGTGTAGCTTTGTAGTGCATGGAAGTCACATCGATCAGGTCGAGATAATGTGCGGTGCCGGATGGTGCGTCGTCTCCTTGCGATTCCTTCTGTTTGTCAGAATCTGAGTCCACACAGCCGCTGAAGGCCATTGCAAGTGCAAGAGCGAACACGACTGCGATTATTCTTACATGTTTCATCATAATATCTCCTGTGTTTTATGTTCGGTTTGAGGGAGTTTAACTTGTTCTCTCCGCACTATAATAACTCTGCCTCTTTTTTGGGGCTCGTTTTGTTCCTGCTTGAAGCGATGCATCGCGTCACGCTAAAGTTTGTAAGAAATGCATACCACAATTCCTCAAAGCACCCGGACATCGACTTCACCTTCTGTCAGCATCACATCCTCTCCGATCGCAACCAGACCGTCCGCATGCGCAATTGACGTGATCAGACCCGACCCCTTAAACGTGAGATATTCGACCCCGTCCACCAGTTTAACCAGAGGATGGCGGCGCTTGCGCTTGTTTCTGACCTCGTCTTCGGAACAGAACCGGGCTGGCAGGATCCCGCGACATACTCGTTTGCGCACGGCGGCAAGGACGGGTATCCGTATCCGGTGGATCGGGATACGTATGATCAGACGATTGGGGTGCTGCGGGATGCGATCGAGGGTGCGGAGATCGGGCGGGAGGAGAGGTACCGGGCGATACGGCGGCTGGGGGAGTTTGTTTGATTGATGAGTGGCAGATATGCTCTGTTATTACAAACCATGCACTGATGCGCAATACCGCAATGCCGATGAGCACATTGATGGCTGTTTTCATTTACCCAGTCTATACTTCTCTAAAAGTCACCAAACCCCGCACTAAAGTACAGAGCCTGTATAGCGCGTTTTCGCATTCGGAGCCTCCTGATTCTGTATGTACTTCTCCACAACCTCCCACCCATGACCAACCGAGCCATGGAAGCAGGATGGTGCCCACAGACCAATACCTGCCCACTCCTTGAGATATGGAAATGCTTCGCGCAATTCTCTGCTGCTCCTTCCTTTTATCCTCTTGGCTATAAAGCTTACAGAATATTTCGGGGGGTATTCTATAAAGAGATGGATATGATCCACATTCACCGCCATGTCAATGATTTCGATTTTCATCTCTTTGCATATCTTACGGATGATCCCCTCTAATGCGAGCGCGATCGTCTTTTCGACCAGAATTTTCCCTCGATACTTCGTCGAGAAGACCAGATGGTCGGTCAATAGCGATACTGTATGCCGGTCGTGTCGGAGTTCCTTGCGCTCCATACACATCAACCAAACACACATTCTATATAAAGTTTGCGTAATATCTTATTAGAAATTTTATAAAAACGGCAAACCAAATAGAACCACCAAAAAACAAAAGCGCGCGGCAAATCGCCCTCCGGCACCATCCCGCAAACTCTATTGCGCCATAAGCAGCCGTTCCATATCCTCGAGATCATACAGAATAACATCCTCTTCTTCCGTTCTCTTCCTGAAGCTCTTCGCAAAGACCATATAATATTCCTTCTCGCTTCCGACCGGGACGAACCCAGCCTTTCCCCTGAGATCCCTGATAATTTCAGGAGCATCAACATTATCACGCCATTTACACTCGCAGAAGATTGTACTCTTAATTCCCTCGTTTAAAGCAACGACATCTATCTCTTTCTCCTTATGCCACCACCTCCCGATCTTAGTAAACCGGAACGGCAGAAGTTCTCGCTCATTCAGAACCTCAAGGATCTCCTGAACTATCGTCTCAAAATGCTTGCCCACATACTGGTTAAACTGTGGCTTTATGCTCTCGGCAACCATTCTCCCCTTTCCATTCTCTATCTCCTCCATCGCAGGATATACAAACCTGAACCAGAAATCAAACAGGTTATCCGCGAGAAAATGCATCCCCTTCCTGCTTTTGTGACTTTCGGTCACAGGCACCATGCGGTAGACCAGTTGCAGGTCACTTAAGATGGATAGGTACTTGTTCACGATGCTTATGCTGAGACCTGTGTCATTAGCGATAAGTCCGATTCTGTGATTGCCTTTCGCAATCGAAAGAAGGATTGAAAAATAGTATCTGGGTTCTGTCAATTCCTGCCTCAACACAAATTCAACGTCCCTGTAAAGAAACGAATCTTCTCTCAGAATATTATCTTCTATATTCGTAAAAATATCCTTTTTCGGATCAGTCTCTATAATATAGGCAGGCGTTCCGCCAAAGACTGAGTAAAACTCTACCGCTCGCTCAAAGTTCCGTACATAATCCAGTGTGTGGGTAAACCGGATCTGTTTGAGGAGCAGTTGCCCTGTTCTCCTCCCATAAAGCGGACTTTCGTAGCCCATCACCTTCGACTCCATCATTGAGATGCTTGAACCACAGAGTATCAGGAAGATCTTCGTTTTCGTAAGCTTGTTGTCCCAGTAATCCTGCAAAATGGAAGAAATTGCAGGATCTTCTTTGATAAGGTACGGAAACTCGTCTATGGCTACGATTATCCGCTCATCGGATTTTCTGTATAGATATTCAAAAAATCCGTCCCATCCTTTGAATTCAGTCTTTTTCAGGAGTTCATCGCTGAAGAATTCCCCAAGTTTTTCTGCAAATATCCGAAGCTGGAGGGTCTTTGATTCTTCCCGAGCAAGAAGGCGGATGCCGTTATCTTTTATGAACTGGTCGATGAGTTCGCTTTTTCCGATTCTTCGTCTGCCGTAGATGACGACAAACTCGGCTCTGTCGCTGCTCGACCTTTCTTTGAGAAGTGATAATTCGCGTTCTCGGTCTATGAATACACCCATAAGTATTATACTTGAGAGTGTACTATATATGGCTTGTGACGGGACTGTCAGCACCAGAACCACAGGGCACGGCAGTTCCTACACATCGTCATGACGCGCTCGTCCCCAGTCCGAATGCATCCGCCAGTTCCGCGCCCTCTTTCCCGATCCCGAGCAGACGATTCTTGACCGTCGAGATCGACATATATTTCTCAGTCCTTGTGCCGTCGTCCGATTCGATCTTTATCACGAATTCGTCCTTTGCCGCCCCGTGCGCGATACATTCGTTTGCAAATCTGCCGTACTCAGCGAGCAGGACCTTCAGCGCATCACTGACAAGCGGTTCCCTGACCACATTCATACCATTAAACGTCAGTCTCACAAGCGTCGCAACCTCACGTTTTTCAGTATCCAACACATAACCGATCACCGCATGCATGAGATCAAGAATCCCATCGCTATCGATCTCCTGTGATATCAATTCGTCTCTTGTCAGATTGACCGGCTCTACATCTTCATACACTATCGAATAATCGTTGGTGGCAGGTTTCATCTCGACGCGGACCATTCTCGCACCCCTTCTGTCCTTAAATTCTGCGGTTACCTGATTATTTGAGTAAGTGACATCAACCAATCGGTGATGTGACATGTCCATCATCTTCACCGCTTCTTCACTGTGGAATAGTCCTGCCTTTTTCGGTATCGGAATTGCGAACGGACCTACCAGATGCTTCACAATGACCGTACCCTTAAACTGCAGTTCATAAGCGAATGACAGCTCGCCCAGATCTGCTTTGAACTCCCCGTGGAGTCTTTTCTTCCCATCCATGCCAAGCGAATACACATATCTTGCACCATATACGCCGAATTCGAGAAACGGACTGAGTATCTTGCAGATACGCTCCGAGTCGAGGTCGATCTTCTCAGCCAGATCGGTTAGTGACGCATCAGACTCAGAATCGACCTTTGCTTTCTGCTGATCCACGCAGGATGCGCATACCTCGGTGATCGCATTCTTGCAGACCTGTATCTCCTCGGTGCCGCCATCCCTGACGAGCTCGTTCATCTGCATCGTCACATTACTTTCGAACGTTCTAAGCCCAGAAATTTTCCTATCCTTCGCACGGTGGATCTCTTTCACTTCGTTATTAGCCGAGATGATCTCGTCTTCAAGCAAAACGACCGCAGCGGTCACGTCCAGTAGAGTTTCCAGATCGTGAATGAAATCACGCTTCGAGGGGAGTTTTACAGAGTCTTGATATAGATATTTCATCACAACACCATCCGTGCAATTCCGTACATCTCGTCGTACGCCCGACCTCCGGCGATGCCTGATATCTCGAATATGATAGCTTCGGTTGTGAGATACGTATCGACGCCATCACGCAGACATCCGACAGTCACGTCACCGCCTTTGCCAAGCGCGGCATGGAGATGGATGCTCGGGTCCCCGTTCTTCCAGAGAATGTTTCCGATGCCGAGTATCTCGCAAGCACCCGCGATCGAGTGCCACATCGGATCCGGCGGGACCGTATCCTCCTTCGGACCGGTTACAACCCGGATGTTCTTAACCGCGCCTACCAGCATGAAGAATGCTTGCTTGATCTCTTCTGATCTTGCGAGTTTGACGAGTTCGTCGAGCAGATCCTCATCATGATCGATGCGTGCGACAAACACCCTGCCAATCGCGCCTGCTGTGTAGTCCATCCCACCCTCATCCGGTCACTGGCAGGTGATTCTTTATGCCATCGATCAACTCTCTGTGACCAAATGGCTTGGTGATATATGCATCGACACCGACAACATGCAGACCGATCATCTTATCGATGGACTGCGCCTTTGCTGTGAGCATCACCACTGGAATATCCGTCGTTTCCTTGTTTTTACGGATTGATTCATACACGCCCCAGCCATCAATATCTTCCATCATAATATCCAGCAGGATCAGATCAGGTTTTGTATCTTTAAGCATGTCCAGCGCATCTCTGCCGCTGTAAGCTGGCAGCACCTCATAACCCTCATTTTCAAGTACCAGTGTGATCAGGTCAACCGTATCCGGCTCATCGTCCACAGCCATAATCCTTACACTCATGTAATAGATACATTTTGTAGCAGATGCATAATAAAGTAATCTGTCATCATGAGATCGAAACGTTTATGTGACCTTGCCAGAGAGAATGAAACCAATGGCTAAAAAGAAAGACAGCGGTAGCGGACTCATGTCTTCTGCGGGTCTGATGAGATATTACGATGCGGACGAGACCGCGGTGCGCATCAATCCAAAGACTGTGGTTATAATCGCTGCTGTCGCGGGCATACTCGCGATCGCTCTTGGGTTTGAGTACGGAACCTGGCCCGGTTAGATGTACTTTACCATGTATGCGCCATCGCGTACATACCCGCGTGCCCTGTAATACTCACGCACACCGATACCGCTTGTAACAGCGATTTTTGAAAATCCGTTCCCGGATGCAAGATCCTCTGCAGAAGCGAGCAGCTCACGCCCGTAGCCTCTGTGCTGCCACTGGTCCTTGCGAGGGCTGGATTCCGCACCCAGTGACGCCATCCGCCCGTACACCACCAGTTCACGCACGAGAGCAGCGTTTGTCAGTTCTACCCGGTGCGGAGAATCCGGGAACCGCAACCGCAAAAAACCGATCAGGATACTATTTTCCTCATCTTCGAACGATATGAAGTTCTCGGTTCCGCCACACACACTATACGTCTCGATCAACAGTTCGATCTTATCAGGTGTCCTTCCGCGCAGCGACGCATGTCCGACCTCGCGGCACCTGATGCACCTGCACGACCCACCCATCGACCGAAGCTGCTCTTCTGCAAGCTGGCGGATGTTGCTCTTTGTGACGCCTGCCGCGATCTGCTGCGCGGGAATGTCCCGCTGGATCCGCTGCAGCCGCACCCACTTCGGAAGCACGCTCTTAATATCCGCAAGCAGCCCAACCGCTGAATCATTGTCAAGCGACTGGTAGCTACCATCCTTCCACCACTGGTGGAGTACGGTTCCCTCGGTTACGAGCGTGGGATATATCTTCAGGTGGTCAGGGCAGAACGAGGGATCGCTAAAAAGCGTCTTAAACATGTTAAGATCATCGCTGGCATCAGATCCGGGAAGCCCGATCATTATGTGGAATCCGACCTTAAGCCCGCTATCCCGCAGACGCTTGTTGGCTGCGATTGCGTCCTGTACGGTATGCCCGCGATTGATCTTCTTGAGTGCGCGGTCATATATGCTCTGAACCCCGACTTCCACCTTTGTTGCACCTATCTCGAGCAGGCGGTCGATCTCCACTGTGGACAGATGATCCGGGCGGGTTTCAAAGGTGATTCCGATATTCCTTACCGCAGCGATCTCGTTTGTGGCAATTATGGATTTAATGTTGAGATCGGTGTTGAGATCGGTATTGAAATCGGTATTGAGATCGGTATCCGGATCCGCCACGCCCGCACCGCCGAAATCGTTCATAGCCGAAATCGACCGACCGACGAACCATTGCTGGTAATCCGGCGGGCGGGCTGTGAATGTCCCGCCCATCACGATCAGTTCGACCTTGTCGACCGGATGCCCGATGCTCCGCAACTGCCGCAGCCGAACTGCCACCTGCTCGTATGGATCGTAGTCACACTGGATCGCACGCATTGCGGCAGGCTCCCGTCCCATATAACTCTGCGGTGTCCGGAATACGGATGCAGGACCGCCAGGGCACGGAATACATGCGCCATGCGGGCATGGGTACGGCGAGGTCATCACCGCAACCACTGCAACGCCTGAGATAGTGCGGACAGACTTTCGCTGTAGCAGATGGATCACGCGGGCACGCTCATCCGTAGAGCAGAGCAGAAGGATCTCCGAATTCTTTGGAAGACTCGGGAGTTTGTACTTTGCGCTGACCCGCTTCTTGGCGGCATCAAGCTCGCGATCGCTCGTTATCTCGTGATTCAGGATCTGCAGAAGGATCTCACGGCAGGCTGGTTCGAACATTTGTGTATCTGTATCATCATGTCTCTCATCTTAACTGTCGCGTGGGTTAGGTGAGTTGTTTGCCCAGGTCAGGGATGTGAAGTGGCATAATGAAACCACGAGACGCCGGAAAGATCACCTACCGAGTTCCACGCTCGCTCTCCGGTTCGCCCAGCACTGGATGTTCACGGCAACAGGAAGCGATGCGGTGTGGCAGTGCGCATACTCGACATGCACGGCAAGCGTGGTAATGTCTCCGCCAAGCCCCATCGTGCCGATGCCAAGCGAGTTGATCGCATCGAGTAGCTCCCGCTCGAATTCATCCACAACACAAGCATCAACAGCAGAGCCGTTAACACAAGCGTCGACACCGGAGGCATCGTCATAGATTTCACGCAGTAGCGCCTTCTTTGCAAGGCGGGCTGCCTTGTCAAAGGATCCGCCGATCCCGACGCCAACAATAATTGGGGGGCACGGCTTACCTCCGGCATCTGCGACTGTCTCGAGGACAAACCGCTTGATATCTGCTACCTGCGAGGGGTTAAGCATCGCAAGCCGCCCCACATTCTCGCTTCCGGCACCCTTCGGCATCACAGTAATTCTTATGCGGTCTCCCTCGTTGATATCGAGAATAATATCAGGAAGTCCGATTCCAACGTTTCCGGACGGCTCTCTCGTTACAGGATGCACCGCGTTTGGTCGGAGCGGTACGATCTCGGTAGCTTTTGTGACACCGTCCCGTATCGCACCTTTGATGTCAAAATTAATCGTGCAATCTCTTCCGATCTCGACAAAGAATATCAATATCCCGGTATCCTGGCAGATTGGAACCTTCCGCATCGCTGCAAGTTCGATGTTATCCAGAATCGCCTCGATCTGTGCTCTTGCGGTGGGGTCAGTCTCGCACCCATGCGCAGCCGTTAGTGCTGCCGTCACGTCGCCGGGAAGCCGGGTCTCAGCCATCAGAAGCAGGTCAACGACGCTCTGCTCCACGTCCTCGTACGTAATATCTCGGTTCACGCCTGTTCCCCTTCGCCCTACTGCGTTTGTCTCTCCTTATTCGCGGTCTTGCAAACTGCTTTCGTCCTCTATTTCTGCCGGATCTTGCATGTTTCTTATCCTTCTCTCTCTTTACCTCTACTTTTGCTTCCATTTCCGGCTTTCCGACCGCTTCTGACTTTCTTGCTTCTTCCACCTCGCTTGCAGTATCCTCTACAACGATGCCGCGGGGTGCGTCCATCGTGCCATCCACTACCGTGCTGCGGTGGATATTGATAGCCCGTGCACGGAGATCGCCGAGTACGTGGTTGCCACTGCCGATGCTGACGTTACCACTCGCATCGATATTCCCATGAACCGTACAATTTTCACAAATCGTGATATCTTTAGCCCTGATGCTTCCGAATAAGGTTGTGTTGCTGCCCATAGCTACCGATTCTGCACGGATGTTGCCTTGCAGCCGGCAGTCATCTCCGATATGTGCAGGCTTGCCTGTTTCGATCGCACTGAGCGTGATTCTGGATTTGGCAGGCAGCACCATCACCGGGGTATCGGCACCATCGGAATCATCGGAAAATAGATCATCCAATGCTCTTTCCACCTCTTCGTCCTTGCCGCTGCGTATCAGTTCACTCAGGTACAGATACAGGAAGATGATGAGTGGTATTGGGTTTCTGATTGTGATCCAGCCCCTCGCCTCGAACCCGTCCTTGATCGATACGTGATCCCCGATATCGAGATTGCCTGCAACAGCGAGCTTGCCATCGATCTTCGTAAACTCACCAAGATGGGCGTCGCCATTCGCACGCACGGTGCCTCCGATCTCAGACCTGCGGTCGATGTAAACATCCGAACGTGCAGAGACCTCGCCATATATCTTCACGTGCTCACCGACCGTGATCTCATCTGCGATGATGCCGTATTCGATGTTGGTGCCACCACCGATGATCGCACCGCCATCAACCACAATGGTACGCTCCTCCATCCTGGTGCCGTCAGGGACGACGAGTGTTTGTGGATCGAACATGTATGCCTCGATGTATGCGCGTTATGGACTTATAATCTTTGCATTTCAAGGGTTCTGAAGGCATGGGTTGATGGGGTGGGGAATAAAAAATAGAGAGGAGTATTATGGAACAATTCGCCAGAAAGATTGATGATAGTAAGGAGTTTAGAGACTTCAAAGATTTCAGAAAGATCATGGATACATTGTCTTCGATCAAGAGGATAAAGGATGAACCACACCAAAAAAGCACTCCAAAATGTCAGAGGTGATGTGTACACCGATCTTGAGACGATGTACTGCTATTCAACCGATGCGAGCATTTATCAGGTCATTCCGTCTGCTGTGGTCTGCCCGGTCGATGCAGAAGACGTCCGCGAGTGCGTGAAGGCGGCAAAGGAACTTGGAATTTCTGTCACAGCAAGGGCTGCCGGAACCAATCTCGCGGGAAGCTGCCTTGGTAAGGGGATCATTCTGGATATCTCAAAGAATATGAACCGCATTATTGGCATCGTGGAGAAGGGCGGGGAGTTCTTTGTGGATGTGGAGCCAGGCACCGTAATAAATGATCTTCAGGAATACCTCGGTGGGAAAGGGTTATTTCTCCCGTCAGACCCGTCGAGCTCTGAGATATGTATGGTAGGTGGAAATATCGGGACGAAGGCGAGCGGAGCTGTGTCTGTGAAGTACGGAACCACCGATGATTACGTGACCGATGTGGAATTCGTATCAGCAGACGGCGAGATCATCGACACCGCCAGAGCAGATACCATCCCTGGCAGGATATCAGGCGGATTACTCGATCTAAAAAATCAGATACTTGCTGATACGGATACAATTGCACATCTCGAATCGAAAAGAGGCGTAAAGACTGCAAGCGGGTATAATATAAGGGAGATGCTTGATCAGGACAACACCGACAAGATTATAGCACATCTGATGTCCGGAAGTGTCGGAACGCTTGGCATCTTCACACGAATACGGCTGAAGGTACTCCCAATCGTATCGGGAACGGCTATCAGTGCGATATACTTCAAAAAGTTGTACGATGCCGGCGATGCAGTCCAGCACATCAAGAAACTCGATCCAGTAAAGATCGAGATGATGGACTCGACTTCTCTTGAAATCGTCAGGGCAGAACATCCCGATATGGACATACCTGCGAAGGCACGTGCGCTCTTCGTTGAATTCGAGGGCGACGACCGAAGATCGAAGATAGACGATCTTGAGCGGATGATTCATGAGCGGTACGACGTCTGTCTAATTTTTTCCGAATCAGAGGACAAAGAAGTGCAGGAACGGATATGGGCGGTCAGAAAGGCGCTCGTCCCGATCCTGACAAACTATGATGAAGACATAAAGCCGGATGCGTTCATCGATGACGTTGCCGTCCGCGTACACGATCTTGCACCACTGATAAGTGATCTGCACGAGGTCTTTGAGGAGTATGGCATAACTTCGGCAGTTTACGGACACGCAGGATCAGGGAACCTGCATATCAGACCGATGCTGAACTTAAACGACCCAAAAAACATCGATCTGCTGCCTGAACTGGTGAACCGGGTCTACGATGTCGTATTCAAGTATGGCGGCACCATGACCGGCGAGCACGGGATGGGGCGGCTCAGGACGATGTTCCTCAAAAAAGAGTGGGGTGAGCGGATATACGGTTACATGCAGCAGATAAAGGAGATTTTTGACCCTGACGATGTCCTGAATCCCGATGTGATCTTCAGCGACAGGCAGATCACGGATGATATAAAATACCCAACAGAATATATAAACAAATTTGAAAAAAAGTGCATCAACTGCGGATACTGTAAATCGGTCTGCCCGATATCGACCACGCTGAAAGGGGAATCGGGTTCGAGGTCGTTTCTACAGCTTGCAAGGTTCCGAAAACTCGAAAATCCCATGCATGGCGAGTCGCGCCGTTCCGAAAAGATGCTTGGAGCATGTCTCGGCTGTCTCCGGTGCGCGACCAGATGCCCGAGCCATGCGAGTATTGGGGAACTGCTCTTTTCCCAGAAGACCCCGCCCCTTTATACCAGACAGGCGATGCGCACGTGGGCATCTAATTACAACCGATTCGATCGGTATGCACGGTTCTTCGGGAGAATCGGAACTCCTGCGGCAGGGCTGCTCTTGGGGAGGGCAATTCCAAAGATCAGGAGAGCACAGCTGGTACTCGATGAGTGTATTCAGGAACAGAACCCGGATGCGATGAACGTCGCGGTGTTTGTGGGGTGTGCATCATCGCTCTTTGACGATCAGGTCACCGAATCGATGATCAGGGTGCTTACAAAGAGTGGATTCAATGTCTTTATCCCGGAGCAGCAGTGCTGCGGGCTTCCGATGATCGAGGAAGGGATGTACGATCTGGTAAAGGATACCGCAAGGAAGAACATCGCCGCATTCGCTGACGAGAGATACGATGCCATCGTGACCTCATGTGCCTCCTGCACCATGATGCTTAAGAAATTCGGGGAACTGCTGGAAGACGATGAACTGAGCGGTGCTGCGGCGAGGGTATCGTCGATCACTTATGATATCGGAGAGTTTCTTGCAAAACATCTTGACGACAGTCTGCTTTCGGGAAAAAAACTGGATATCCGTGCAGCATATCATAATCCCTGCCATCTCGCCGCTGCTGGCGTTGGGGATGGGGGCGGGATACTTGCGAAGGTTGTATCCGAGTTTGTCGAACTCGTGGATGGATGCTGCGGCGGGGCTGGCACATATAGTTTCTTGCATTCGGATCTCTCTATGAGGATATTCGAGCGGAAACTTGACGACATCCGAAAGATCGATCCTGATGTGGTCGTCACCACCTGTCCGAGCTGCGAACTCCAGTTCAGGCACGGTCTTTTCCGGAACGGGGTGGACTGCGAGGTGCTGAATATCGCCCGGATTCTGGACCGGTATTATGATGAGAACCGGGTTTGAGGTTTACGCCGTTTGAAAGGGGCTATCGAGTTACTCCAAAGAACGTTCGATTTCAGAGTGACACCATCCGGGTCTGCGCAGTAGGTTGAAAGTATCTATGTAACTGACTGATGTGTCCCCGGCAGCTGCAACAGCTTCATCAAGAATTCCCTGCGGATTCTGTGTGTCCCATAATGGATGAACGATAATAACCTTCATGATTCTGGTTTCAAATCCTGGCAGAGTTCCCCATGTTCGGGGCTGGTGGTCATCAAACTGTGATGCAAAGTTATCGGACAGTTTGGTAGCGAAATTTAGCCAGCCATCTAACTCGGGCGTCGTGAACTGACCATCGAGCCCGCACGAATAATGAGGGTCTTTGAGTATCCGTAGATATGCCAGCGCAAGACGCCAGTCCAGCAGACCGTGATAATTCATATTCCGGTACCTCTTGAGACAAGCATAACATGCAGAGTCGCAAGAGGTGCAGTGCGACTCAGAAATAATCTTTGCAGGGAAGGAACTTTGATCATCCGGTGACAATATCCCCTGCAACACCGAGTCCCATTTATCAGATATCCAGCGCACAAAACCTGCCCCGTTGGCAAGGAAGTCACTCAGCATAATAGCACCCACATACATGCCGTCAATTCCCAGACGCTGGAAATTGCAAATTTCAATTTCATCCGGGTCTATATCCAGTTTCTCGGAAGCTGCCGCCCTCAAAAGGAATGCAGCAGAATAAATGGCTGCTTTAACGCCGCCACTGGAAGTAACCGGATCAAGGTTTAAACCCGACGGTACTGATAACGGCATGAACCTTAAAACATCGGTCGTCTTGCCTGCAGCAATGGCAATCCGCTGAAATTCTTCTGGTCGATCTTTGCTGACATCAGCAATGTAATCTGATAAAATCCACTGATTATCAAGAACAGGTCCCCCCGTCAACTGATCGTTCCGATCCCGGTACCCTCTTGTCGTGACCAATCCTCCCTCGAAGAGTTTTCCAGCGTTGTCGTTGATACGCCACACACGACACTCGGATGAAAAACTTTTCTTGTAGTTAGAGTCCACTTTTGTGGAGAATTTCGATTCAGAGCTCTCTGCCACCGAGGTCGGTATTCCATAAAGAATGTCTCCTCCTTCCCTAGCATCTTTGCCATGCGATAAGTTTGTTCTGAATGCAAGCGGTACCGCTGCCAAGTAACTTTTGAAGTACGGTCCTTGCGGCGTTTCGCAATATTTGCACTCAGTTTCAGAGTGTTGTATGTCGCTTACTATTATATTGCCACATCTTAGACAGCGTACCATCCAGCGTGTGGAAAATGGGTCATCAGCGACAGGCCCCCACTGCATTTTACGTTTCACAAGAGGTGCTGTAAATCCAATGGCGGTATGAATGGCTTTATCCTTGGTTTTCTGTGCTCCTGGAGCAAATTCCATAACAGCCAGCTCCAGATCTCGATCTACGGTCAATTCTTTTCCGCGCAGTTGATGATAGAGCAGCCGGCTACGTGACGGCATACCATACATTGGCAGGATGCCGCCTTCAGCCAGTCGCTCTGCCAATCCTATTCCAGCTCCCGCGAGTTCCGGGTTAGTAGATGCCCCATCGATTGATTCGGGCAGTTTGTTGCTTAGATAGTCCAACCACCCCCCAATCTCTCGCTGGTCCACATTTCCAACGAGTGCCCTGATAACGTCATCTCTTGAATCGTCTGTCCGCAGCCAATTCAACACCTGTTGCTGAACTTCATGCCACTTCTCGACGAACCCAAACTCACCATGGCTGTCTGGCGGTGTAGTAGGACAGTGCCACCACCGCACTCCAGCATTCCTGAATGCTCTGCGCAGGCATTCCTTCGCCAGCAGCCGCTGAACAATTCGCTCCTGTTTCATGGTGAGAAATGGCACCGGTGGAGCGCCACCTGTAATTTGTTCTGGATTAGCAAAATAAAACTCGTCGTGGCTGCGACCGCGACAGAGTGTGAGAACTGTTGCAAACGCCTGACCGCGGCGCCCAGCCCTACCGACTCGTTGCTGATAGTTAAAACGCATGGGGGGCATGTTTGCGAGCATTACTGCCTGCAAGTCTCCGATGTCCACTCCCACCTCCAAAGTAGTTGTAACGCTGAGAACATCGATCTTATCAACCTTTTCGATAAGAACCTCCTCCTGTCCTATAAGATCAACGAAAATGTCGCGAAAGTGCCTCTGTCGTTTAGCTTGATCGTCGGTCTGGGCTGTTAACTCCTCGCAATGGAGTCTGAGTGGAAGCCGCTTCTCTTCCGATGCCGCATAAGCCAGATAATTATTCTGCCAGAGATCACTGCAAACGTTGTTAGGGTGTTCTGGAAGCTGTGCGTAACAGTTTGAGTTTGTGCAGATTCCAGCAGAGTAATGCAGGTGTGGGCGGCGGCAGGTGGGACATATCCACACATGATCGTTAGAAAGAGCTGCCTTCACATCAAGTCTGCTCGTATAGATCTTGCCGTTCTGATGTCCACCTGCGCGAAGTGCAGAGAATATTGCCGAACCAG
The DNA here is from genome assembly GCA_003194445.1 of Candidatus Methanogaster sp. Taxonomy (GTDB): domain Archaea; phylum Halobacteriota; class Methanosarcinia; order Methanosarcinales; family Methanogasteraceae; genus Methanogaster_A. The sequence continues at coordinate 9,628 of PQXF01000030.1, read as the reverse complement.
TATTCTGTTCATTCAGCCCCCATTTCTGGCAGACGGTATGTACAAATTTTCTGAACCTTTTTTCAGCATTGCTATAGTCGGGCCAGTCAATCTGTGGATACTCTGATCCTTCGTGGCGGTATAGGTCACCAAGGATCCGTAAAACAGAGTCACAAGCCTGCCTGAAAAGCTCTAAACGCTCCTGCTGGATTCCTGCATCTGCAGCATGGGTTTCAAGTTCATGATCATCAAGCCTCAATTTAAGATAACCCAGTCCTGAAGATTCCATGCTAAAATAAAGTCGGTTGAAGAACAGGTCACACAGTCCTGTTCTCACCTCTTTGCGGAGTATATTCTTGGCAAGTTCTGTATCAGGTGGAAGCCCGTCTTTCCATCTCTTTTCTGTAAAATCGAAAAGTTCAGTCCAGTGGTGCCAGCCCCCCTCCCATTTGAAATCCTGTGCATCGAGGTCATTTCCAGCAGGATTGACTCCGGTACCAAGAAGTCTGCTGATAACCCTCCCACATTCAGTAGTATTTCCTTCCGGCGGATAGATCAAGTCGCTTACACGGACAACCCGCGACGTCCCTCGCTGCCTGATGATGTTAAGTCTTTGTTCAGCGTCATCCAAAGCCTGTTGCAGAACTACGTTGGCACGTTCAGGAAGTTCGGCAGAGATGCCACCTCTGACTAATTCAACATCTCCACGGATCGCAGTATCAGCCCCATGTGTTTCTTTAATATATTCTGTTGCAAGAGAACCGTGTGTGGTACGGTTCTGTTCAATATCATCGAGCAATTGAGGTTCGCCCAGTGTTGCCATGAGTAGTTCGTGTATCACAGACTCACGAAGCAAATCCGAATAGTGGTTGCGCTCCACACCATTGGAGATCTGTGCTGCGTCTTCGCGGCTGTCAGAAAACGTAACAAGTTTGCGCCCCCCTTCAGGCAACTGGTAGAACAGTTCTTTTGTGAGTATCTGGCTGACCTTGGAAAAACCGGTCCTGAAACCGCGTACAGGCGATCTCCGAGTAAGTTTTTTGGCGTAGTCTTTTGCACAGCATGCACAGACCGAAGGAAGCGCGGTAAAGGACTCTAGCTCATCATCTACCAAAGGTATGAATTTGTTCCCTTTTTTTGTGCCAATTTGAAAGAGATAACCTTTCACCCAGTTATCTGGATCTTCTAAACAAGACTCATGTGACAGCTTTACTCGCCCGGAACGCGTATCGAGACTGGCGGGGGTCCACTGACCTTTTTTACCTCCACCCCCGCCCCGGGCAGGTTGGCTCCAGTTAGATGCGTCCTCGTGAAGCTTTGAATTTCCAACAGGCCAAAACACAGCAAACTCCTTGTAAGTGCGGCGTTCGACAAATCGTGCAGCCTGTCTATCGGGTATGCCCTCTATATCTGGATCTGATGGCAGCATTTCAATAACACCCTCTCCGAGATCCAATCTGTTTCCCCCGAAGTAAACAGCACCACAATGCTCGCAGAAGAGCAGTTCCAAAACTCGACGTCCCTCTTCAGTAACAATTCTCGATGAAGGATATAATTTTCCGACTGGTATTCCGTCTTCTGCATCTACAGACGGTTTGGTAGATGCCCACAGCCCTTCGGTATTACGGAAAAACCAGTGTAAGCGGAATGACGGTAATGATGATTGTCCTCCTTCATCATCGCAAATACTGCGAGCTGCAAGAAGCCCGCGGACAGCTTTTTTCCTGTTTTCTTTTGATATCGTTGCTCCAAAGAGTTTCTCTGCAAAACTATCGAGGGAAACAGCATGCGTTTCCCCCTCACACTCACATGCCTTCCGCATTCTGGCGGCAAGGTGCATGCCCTCCGATTCCATCTGTTCTTTTAGAACTGACTTTCCAGATAGTATATCTCCCCGGTATCCAAGAGAAGCGGCTGCCTTTTGGCAGGCATCATCAGAAAAACCAGATGCATCTTGACTGAAAGTAATGAACGGTTCGGACGGTAAAAAATCAGATCCGGTACTCTCTGGAATATGAGTTTGACTCCCCCGGATTATCTCAAAGCTGTCTTCTTGAGCACCGAAGAAATCGTGGAGAAATTCACGGCTTTTAGGATCGTCAGGGTCCAGCGAGGCGCTGGAGCTTAAGATGCGCAACTTAAGATGGTCTGGTGTAAGTCCCAGACGCAGGAGCAGCAACCTCAAAAGATATGCCACCTCAGCGCCAGCCGTCCCCCTATAGAGGTGTAGCTCGTCAATAATCAAATGAAATACTCTATCTTCTCCGCCTGCCAGCCACTGCCGCGTCTTCTCAAAGATAGGATCATCTATCTCACGCATAAGCATGATACTCAACATCGAAAAGTTGGTTATCAGAATATCTGGCGGCGAGTCCTGCATGTCCCAGCGGGAGCGCATCTCAGCACCATCAAGTTTGGGGAAATAGGACGTGACATCTGGCTTGTTATTCTTTTTGGCAGCATCTGCGTCACGGTCCATATCCCACAACATATGAGTAAGTCTTTCTATTCTCGGCCGATCGGGACTCCTGTTGCCTTTTTTGTCCGGCTTATTGAGTTCATGTCCCGGGATGGGTGTGCTCTTATTATAGCGTCCGAAGTAGATTCTATTCCCCGGCCGGTTATGCCGAAACCACTCCCTCGCGTCATCCGAATCGAGAGCTTTGCGGAGGCGGGTAAGCTGGTCTTCAACCAGCGCATTCATTGGATAAATAATCAATGCGCGAACAGCAGCATCCCTCTGCTCGTGTTCCCGCTGAGAAACTCTGTAAGAACGCTGTATCCGGTTGTGTTCATTACAACAGGACTCCTGCCACTTGCTATCGCTCCACCAGTCATTAACATGGGGGTCTGGCGTTTCAGGGGCTGCCCAGCCAGAAGACTCTCGTGCAAGGTATGCAAATAGTGGAAGAAGGAATGCCTCGGTCTTACCTGAACCGGTGCCGGCAGTAACCACACAGTTTCTGCCTTCTAACACCCTTTTAAGCATTTCCGTCTGGTGGCCATACAGTTCATAATCTCCGAACAGACCACATGCAACCAACGACTTAAAATCGGATACTTCCTGATCGTTGAGACTGGGGAGGTTTTCTTCTGTTAAATTCTGGACAGTCTTCCCGAAGATCTGGTATGCCGGCAGCGGTTCAATCCAAGGTTCCTGACACAGGACCCCGAGCTCTCGCAACAGTTTCTCCCTTTCATCCTCTATGGACTGAAAACGGGTGCCGAATACAGTCCGTATGTACCGGATAAAGTTATCCCGGATAGTATCAAATGCTCCAACAGGGTCTTTCATGAGATCACTCCATGGCTGTCAGGTACGGTACTGTGGTCTATCAGGTTTTGCGATAGTTTCTCTGAAATCATCGTGGCGACAGGCGGGGGTACAGCACAGTAGATATCCACGGGATGTCCAGCAGGCATCCCTCCTACTGACTGTTCACCCATGCGCGCTGGTGCCGGAGCCAGTCCGGTGCAGAGGGTAGCAGCTCTTGCCAGAAAGCGTGGAAGCGGCACATACGCGGGCACAGCCAGCTGATGGCGCCGTTCGTCATATAGCAAGACATCCACCCCTTCGTCTGCAAGAATCATATATCTCCCCCAGTCCCGATCCGCTTCAGCCGCCCGGTTACCATCCCATATCCAGTGACGTTTCTGCTGGCTCCTGGGATCGGTATATTCAACCAGTCCCTGCACGTTTTCAGTATTGTGGTTCTTGGAAAAGGTCAGAGTATTGGCATAAAAAGTTCGTTTGAGCCAGTTGATATCGGCTCTATCCTCATAAGATAAGTTATACCTGACATTTTCAATTCCTGCCGAAAAATTAACCAGCGACCATGCAGCCGATGCCGTTAGATGACATCCTATCTGTGCGGCTTGAGCTACTTTCCGAAGATGATCGTGATCGACCGCCTCGATGTAAATCGCTGGAGGAAGGAGGGGGTGCTCACTTCTCTGCAATTTGATGCTATGTGAAACAGAGTTCCGGTTACCTTTTACAAAATCTTTCATCTTCTGAACCATCGAGGGAGTCCTGGCACCTGTTAAAACCGCTTTGGGCAAACCATACGGTGGCAGGGCAACAAGAACAGGCGGACAGGCAAAAACATGGCGCCTATCAAAGTCAAACTCGCAATGACCCAGCGAGTCCAGATATCGGATAGTCTGGCGTCGGACGTGATTAAGATCGACTTCGCTTGTCGATATTCCGGGTAACTGGCACAGTGTATCAAAGGCAGCATCGAACTTATCTATGCTCATCCGCCCACTCGTGCTGATGGCTTGCAGAAGTAACTTAGACATGTTTTGCAACCTCCTTGTACTTAGGGGTTGCCAGAAAATAACCTATCAAAATACGTGGCATTCACACATTCACACATTCGTGATAAAACCGGGACAAAAACAGCATCAGTAGATCACGAATAAACGAATCACATGAATGCCAGAGATGTGGATGGTCACCGAATAACTTTGTTACTTTATTTTTCGTCAAGCACTTAGTCCATATAGCCCGGATTTTCGGAAGCACTGGATAGTCAGTCCTCTTACGTCTGACCCATATTGCTTCCTTCCACCGTTTTACAGCCTGACGATCGCTTAGCGCATGGTTTGGGTCTGGAGCGATTTCTGCACCTCCCGGATGCCCGCAGAAATGAACAGTCCAGTTATCCTTCCCCGACTTGGCGACTGCCCAGACAGGCTGCCATTCCTCTGGCAGATCCTCATCAGGCCAGTCTACTATTTCACCAGGTCTGGAACCTAAAAACACTATTCTATGTGATAGATATGTGGGGAGCGCCTGCGGAAAAACACTGGATGCCGCGGGATCAATGCCAGCAACAACTGCCCCTGTGGCGCATGGTATGGAAACATCATCGGTCAGTATCTGACCTGAACTGTCCCGCGATGGCGCATCCTTAAACGATACTGGAAGTTCCGGCTCTTCCAGCCTTATCACATGTTTCTGTAATGGATCCGGTCCATCTTTGAAGACCTCAATATTTAATGGGCAGTCAACTGGTGCATCTGCTGAGATGTGCCAACGAGCAATAGATAAGTTTTCTCGCTTGAGTTCATCTCCGTTGAGCGTGACACGCTCACTGCCGTCACCGCCTTCCATGACGATTAGCGGAGGTCCGAACTTCAGATATCTGTTGCCCCGTCCAATCTTTATCCCACCTTGAAGCCGGATACGCAACAGACTGGAAAGCGTGAGTGCGTCAACACCCTCGCAGGATTCATGCGCACTCCCGCCTTCAAATAGCAACCAGTCACGGGGGAGTCCTTGGAGCGACTGTTCTTCGAATTTTTCGCAGCAGTCGGTTCCCCACCGCTGCACATCCACCACCCTGCTGTCGCTGCACGCTACCATAAATTTACAATTTCGTTCCAGACGTTGTGATTCAACCCACCCTTGAAGTCCTTCTCTATTTCCCGGCAAAAAAAGCCTCACATCAGTCCCTTTGAGGCGTGCACTCCATCTGTTTTCCGTATCCTCAAACTTTGTAACATCTGACCAATCCACTGTTGCCGCATCCAATGGTCGCGGAGGTTGTATGTTGGTGTTCGTCAACTTTGTTGACCAGTTTGGTGGAACAGTCTCTCTGCACGAAACTATTTGTCCATCATATTCGAATTCAAGACCATTATCCGGAAATGGACGGTTAGTCTTGAGTCGGAGAGTCGATGCAATTGTTCCTGAAACTCTGTTCAGTTCGAGACAGATACGTAGTCCCACTTGTGATGGGGTGTGATCTGAACCTGATCGGGTGTACGAAATAACACTCCCATCCCAGTCAACAAGTTCGTTGAGTACAAGATCGATGAGTGCATTCACCATCTCAATGCTATCGCCTTGTGTGCTGTCCAGAAGTTTCAATGTACGGTTTTCCAGTCCATTCTTACCATAGCTCAATAGAACTCGCCTGATTACCGCATCAGAAGGGGTATCGGTCGGGTCGAGTTCTGCTTCACTGAAGATCAGAGGTAAATAATTCCGCTCATCATCAGACAGAAGAGTCTGTGATAACGGGCGCCCGACATGAACCCAGCCACCGCGTATACGTGCAGTGAAACGACCCAGTTCTTCGTGTTTGTCTTCTGTACACCACTTTTCCAGATCTTCCCACAGTTCCACCATGTGGTCAAAGTGTAGCGGTGTTCCTGAACCATCTGGTTCGCCCAACAAGTCCCAGAATTTGGGATAATAAGCTTTTGGATCATAATCCCCGCCTCTGGTTGCCGCTAAGACGAAAAATGCTAAATATGCAATATACGGAGGATATTCCAAATGTTTGCTTCTCCAGCCACGATAAGATTGTAAAGCCTTTTGGCATATATCGCTCTTTGTTGCCCAATCCAGACCGACTTTAACAGACTGCATGAAATCTTCAACACCTGCGGCTTCGCCCCCTATCTGATTTATAGTGTCTTCATTGACATATAGCAGCACTTCCCGTCCAGCCATGTTTTCATTAAAGAACTTGCGGGCGATTAGGTCGTTCCATTTTATATAATTCATCATATCCTGTCCTGTTCAGCAATCTAACCGCTTTCCACCATCGTCAAGTACTTCATTGCGAAAGTGTCTATAGGATATCTTTGCTTTTACTTCCACCACACCCTAAAACATATAGAACTTCATGGATTATAAAGTTTGTTAGTGCTGTAGTTGTATTCGTGGTAATCTGCTGTGAACAATCGCTCATGGCAACGTTTGCGCGATAAACTCGCAGGACACCGTGAAAAACTCCGAAAGCCCACGCTCTATCGAACACCTTTCAAGCTGACACAGCCTCTGAAGACTGTTGCGGGACAGGATCCGTTAGAGGCGCATCCTTTTACATCCACCTTGCAAGATACTCTATCGCCTCGACGACGCCTGCACCATACTCAGCCGCGGTCACGAGATCGGCAGCGCCCTTAAGCGCAGGATCTGCATTTCCGACAGCGACCCCAAATCCAGCCGCGGCAAGCAGTTGCAGATCGTTTGCAGAGTCCCCTATGGCAGCAAAGTCGCTTGCATCGATGCCCATGAGATCAGCTATCCTGAAGAGTCCGGTTCCCTTGTCCACATCCTTGCTCTTCAGATGGATGGCGTAACCGGAATCCACAACATCAATATCCTCGCCAACGATCTGCCGCGCATCCAGAGCATCAAAGTTCCTCCGAAGCGCTATCTCGGTCTTCCGGTACTCTGAATCGAGTTTTTGGATATGCGTTCCAAGATGTTCCGTCAATGCATCAAACGCATGCTCACATGCATCGATATCGCCATCGTAGTACTCCGTGCCATCGTATTCAAGCGAGATCACACCGCCGTTCTCCGCGATGATCTGCCCGTCGGTTCCGATCAGTTTCGCTGCCGCCCTTGCAAAGCAGAGCACATTACCTGTGGCAAGCACGATCGGGATGTCAAGCGAGCGAAGACACGCAACTGCGCGGCAGTCGATGCTCCGGTTCTTGTGCGTCAGCGTGCCATCGATATCGATCGCAATCGCCTTTACGATCAATCGAAGAGTCCCTCCGATGTCACTGTGTATAGTGCCTCGCCGTCTGGCAGGTTGGGTGAGTCGACCAGTTTTGCAACTCGCTTGTCGCCTTTCGATTTCCGCAAGTATAGTCGGAATGTCGAGGTGTGCCCGAGAATGTGTCCGCCGATCGGTTTTGTCGGATCGCCGAAGAACGCATCCGGTTTTGACATAACCTGATTGGTCACAAGGACCATTGCATTGTGCAGGTCGCCAAATCGCATGAGGGCATGCAGATGCTTGTTTAATTTCTGCTGTCGGTCAGCAAGCGTGCCCCTGCCGACATACTCTGCCCGGAAGTGCGCTGTCAGCGAATCCACAATCAGGAGGCGTACCGGCCTCTCAGTATCCTGGAGCGAATCCGCAAGTTCGGATGCAGTGTCCATGAGAAGGACCTGATGGTTGGAGTTGTATGCACGGGCAACATGGATGTTTTTTAAGAAGTCCTCGGGATCGTACTCGGTTTCGTATCTCCTTGACGCACCCTCTACCATGCTTGTGATCCGGTCCGGTCGGAATGTGTTCTCTGTGTCGATCAGGATCACAGATCCATATAGCCCGCCCAGGCCAACCGGCAGTTGCACATTTACTGCGAGTTGATGCGCAATCTGCGTCTTTCCGGAACCAAACTCGCCATACACCTCTGTAATCGCCTGTGTTTCGAATCCCCCGCCCATCATGTTGTCAACCTCGGTGCATCCGAGCTTGAGTTTGCCAATCTCTTTTCTGCGCTCGAGGATTGCATCTCCTGTCTCGAATCCGCCGACATCGGCAGAGGTTCGTGCTGCCGCGATGATCTTAACAGCGGTCGATTCCCCGATCTCCGCGGTTGCTGCAAGTTCTGCGGGCGACGCAACAGCAATCGCCTCGATTGAATTAAATCCCGCATCCTTCAGTTTCTCAGCGGTCGCAGGACCGACACCCGGAAGTTCTTCTATGGATATTTCGCTCATGGTGATCAGATCAAACTGTCTTTGTGAGGGTATTAACCGTTTGGCATGAGCGGGGTGAAAGTGAACCATGGAGTTACTAACACCGTTTTGAAGAACGTGGCATCAGGAGGATGCTCAACGATTTTTACATATCATTAATTTATTTGATTAAAGATAAGTTATTTATTTAATATCGATATGGGTTAATATTTTATTCATAGCAAACAGATTTAAAAAAATTAATTGTGATAACACTCTACAAAAGATCTGGAATGTGGGATGCGAGCATTTATAGCACATTACTAAAAAACGTCAATATAGACTGTTCAAAACAACGAAGAAATTCCAAACTCGAACGAGGTAAGAAGGTGAGAAAGATCGTGTATAAACCACAATACTATCCTGGAAATGCAGAAGAGAAGGGAGAGAAAATAGAACCTGATTACGATCCAGAAATTGATATAAAAGAGTTTTTTGAAGTGAATCCTGTTCTATTAAAATCTGCGGCTGTCGAGCGTGATACGATCTTTAGTTCATTATTAGATACCTATGAATACCAACTCCTTCAAGAATTGTGCTACGAAAACCTAGTCAAAAAAGTTAATCCATATAATATTGCTTTAATAGGTAATTATGGAACTGGTAAAAGCAAAATATCCCTCAATTTACTTAAAGAATTTGAAGAAAAAGAGGGAGTAGGGTTTTATATCGAAGTTAGTGGACTTACATCTGGTCAGATAATTACGAATATATATCGTGATATCCACAAAAAATTATTTGGCTTAAGAAGATTGGTTTATCAATCTGCTCCTGGGACAATCTCAGAACAAGTAGTCAATATAGCTACAACATTGGGAATTTCGAAACCTAAAGTTAGGGTAGAAACCCCTGAACTATCATATGTGATTCCCGATGACCATATTAAACATATTCAACGTATTTTGGGGTCATCGGGATGGGAAGATGAGGTGAAAGCTCGTCACATCTCTGAAGAAATTCACAGCAACTTCATGGAAGCATTTGCCGGGATAGCAGATTTGTGGCACTGTCCAATTTTCTAGTGATAGGATAGAATACCCCTAATCAGAAACTTTTTAACTATCAGAAGTAAATATATCCATGGTGATAGTAAATGACCACTTTGGATTATGCTGTATTGAACCTTCAGTATATGAGCTCACTCAGTTA
>PQXF01000002.1:147711-214717 GCA_003194445.1 Candidatus Methanogaster sp. | reverse complement strand
ACATGACTTTCGGACAAAGCAAATTTCTTGCCATCCTAAATGAGATACCCATATATAGGATGAACACATATTCTATACCGAATGTCAGAAGAGGAGAGAATATACGAAATTCTAAGCACTATCCACAGGATTGGAGAGTCAAAACAACCTGTTAGTGTCTATTTTAACTATAATTCGGTCCCATTTTCTCGCGCACAATACTATTACTATCGCAGAATACTTCAGAAACATGGCGATGAAAGGCTTCGAGATGAGAGAAAAGATGGAAATTGCACAAAACTTACAGAAAGAATAAAAGATTACATAATAGCTGTAGTTGAGGAAAACAATAGTATATCATCACCCCAATTACAGAGCAAGATTCTAAATCAGTTCGACGTGCACATTTCATTATCCGGTTTGAACACAATGAATATCAGCGATCCTGATGGACACTCCATAATGTTTTGTCTCATTTAGGTTGGCAGCAAAATCCAGATACCCGAAAGTCATGTAATATAACAAATACCGCATGTTATGAAACGCACGGAACGATTCAGGATCGAGACCAATGCTGGTAGGAGCTATATTGTGTGTTATTGGTCGAGCTTCCCCATCATCTACCAATTTGGGATAAACCACATTACCAGAGTACCTATCTAGTTCTCCTAACATCATATCAAACACATCAGTGTAGGGCAGATAACCCATTGATTGGTATAACTGCCATTTGACCTTCATATGCGTTATACTATCCTTTATCAAATCTGAAATCGTTAGTGCATGTTCAAATTGTGGTGAAGTCATGGAATCATCATGTCAGATCGGTATCATAACTTATTACAGTAGCGGTGTCTTCGACAAAAGTCATATATTCAATAACCATTATAAAATCATTAAGATTCTCAATCTCCTTGAACCGGAAATCAATTGCCACATCAAAAAAACCTGGCCTAAAAGACGTATATAAGGGACAATGTCTATCAGTTACTTTTGATTCTTTGATACATAATCCCTCCAGCTCACACGTTTTCGCAAGTTTTTTTATTCTATTCCATATTTTTGACTCTTCGACGTCTGGCATCATCCTTATTTTTAACATCATGGAGCAGTTCAAACCATTTTCTTCCTCGTAGCCCGTATTGTTCAACGAAGACGGTATTGAAATCAAAGAATGTATATTAGATATGGGTATTTTACTTTTTTTTGGCGTTTCAATCATTGTTTCTTTTATTTCTTTATAATTATTTTTTTTAGTTATGATAATTACATCGAAAAGTCCGAATCCATGAAATAGTGCCATAGTGCCATCGTCTTTAAAATATTCATAAATATTTTGTGAGTTTTCATTACTTTTTGATCCATTCAACATTAAATTTACAGATTCAGGATAGAACCTAACATACATAATCAAGAATACTCCTCCGTCACTTTCTATTAATTTTTCATTTATATAGATAGGTATCAGTGGATCTAACCAACACTTAAAAATTTTAAAATCGTTATCCGGTCCACACTCGCACGAATCGCATATACTTCTGCATTCACTCAATAATTTATACTTGAGCTGCTTACTAAGATATTTTTCGATTGATTTTTTTTCTCTGTTACAGTCATCAACCCAGTTATCTACCGCACTAACTGCATTATCAAGACGGCCGTCCGATCGCACCAATATTGCAGTATCATGGATTCCAAAGAGTGTCCATGAATTTAGATAATCTATTCCATGCAGTACATCCAATTTGTTTCGTAACTTCTTAAGGTAGCCACATTTCCTAAACATGCTGTGGCAGTTGTCAGATATCAGAAACAGACCATATGTGCTCTTTCCTATTCGCATATCCACTTTCGACACCTACTTTTCGATTCTGATACGAATTCATTTATGAACATAAACGTGGCGAACGCTTTTTGATAGTTATACTTACCGATGAACAAATACATCAGAAGCAAAGACCTTGCGGTCTCAAAGAGTTTTCGCACCAGTCTTGATGACCATTCATGGCGCCAATGAGCCTGGGAATTGTAAGGCATTTCGGAACAGCACCATCAACCTTCACTACAATTCCCGACAAACCCGATTCAAATTCAATAATGCATCGCCAGAAATCTAAACGGCTTGCTCTTATATGGTCTAAAGTGTCCATGTCGGTCAAGGCTATACTTTTCCCCACATTTCGGGCATGGAACTACAAGCATCCCTCTACTAAATGCATCATCTGGTAGTGATAGACTAAAGTCATGTCCACAGGTAAGCTTTGTTTCTACGTTCATTTTTATTCATCTCTATTCTACAAGGGTAAAAACCCATTGAAATTGGTTCTTCTTAAAGGGTTTGGCTTGCGTGGTATATTAATCTTGTGGTCGTCCTCTGATGGCGATTTACCGAACCGGCAAAACTCGATATCAAAAGTTGACCGCAGATTGTGCATATACTTGCGCATTACCATCATGTTCATCGACCCAGCATATAACCAAAAATCCGCGGACTGCGCCGACTTTCACAGACACAGTCCTCGCAATCCGCGGATCAATACTCATCTTCGCGCGCTTCAGTGATGCTTCGCCGCGTACGTCTCTGCAATCAGCGCCCGCTTCAGCCGGTACCCGATCATCCGCGTATCCCAGTTCTCGTTGTTCCCGATGAACCGGATGAGCCGCTTCTTCGTGACACCTTCGAGACCGAAATCAGCCATGATCTCCTTGATTACAGCGTTCTGACGAGCCTTTTCTTCCTTGGATAACTTCTCTTTCTCTGCCATTTCCAATCACCTCGAGACCGTGACGCTCGTTACCATTCCAGTCGTCATCGGAAGCTTCACATTCGAAAGCACTACGCCCGGAGCAACATCCGAGACCTTGTACTTGATGGCAACCTCGCCTTTATCAGACACAATCCTCGCAGGAATTCCCTTCAGAAGCGAACTTGCAGTCACCATATCGAGATTCATCTCGACAAAGTCGTTGTCATCGACCATGCCGTTCCAGAAGAACGGACCGCCAGCATACACCAGCGCAGTCTCAACCGCCTCTGCTGTCGGGTTTGCGTCCATCGCCGCATAATCTGGCTTCTCGTACTCTGGAACGACTCGCTCGTCCACCTCTTCGATGCCAAGAGTCGCAAGCAAAGCTGCATGTACCTCATCGTACATGCCAACTGGCTGCCCCATCATCGCTCCGACCACATCGATGCCGTCTGTGCCCTCGCCGCTGCCGACAAGCGCCCTGCCCTCTGCGTTCACAACGGTTCCCGCCTTCTTGTAGAGCGGCTCGGTTGCAACAACGATCTTCGCAACATCAGTAATCGCACTTGCCCGTGACGTGATCACGATCAGGTTGTCCAGTTTCCCGAGTGCCTCTCGCACAGCGGTCTCGTCTGGCATGATCTCTATAAGATCAGAGTCCAGGCACACAAGCGTCTTGATGCTGCCATCGTTAATCTCTGCGATGATCTGGTCAAGGCTCTTCTGCTCGGTCTTCTTGCTTGCGAGATCACATCCGACAGCATTTACAAACGGCTTCATAAACATGATCGCTGCCCCTGACGCCTTCGCGAGGTTTAAGAGTACCATCACACGCTCAGGATCAGTGCTCGGGTTAATCTCTGCGATGATCACCGAATCATTGTCAAGATCAAGCTCAGACTCGTAGTTGGCAGGATCGATCGTCTTGTTATCATCAGCAAGACTTACCGCTTTCCAGCCGACCGCGGTAACCGTTGCTCCATTCTTCTTGCTCGCAAGAATTCTTCTTACGAGTAATGGGTACTGTTCGTACGGATCGATGAAGAGCACAATCTTCTTCGCGCTCTCGATTGCGTCGAGCGGGACACCCACACCCATTGTTGAGTGGCATTCAGCCGGGATAGATGAGAACGCACCCATTCCTGTGTTTACAACCGCTCCCTTGCTTTCTGCAAGTTTCATCAGTGCGAGGTGCTCTTCGCATGTCGTGTTTCCGACAGAGACAAATGCAGCACCATCAACGATCGCGTTTCCTGCTGCTGTGACCGCGTCTGAGAGCTCGACCTCGTTTCCATCGACCTTTGAAACTGCTGCTTTGAGATTCGCAGACAGTCTCACTCCGAATCTACAGAGTTTGCCTGCGTTAACGACTGCGTCCTTGCGCCAGTCGATGTCATAAGTGCCGTCGTCCTTTTCGCGAACGTACATTCCGCACGCAATCGAGCAGCCCGGACATACGGTGGTAAATATATTCTCGTTCATTTAGTGCCCCTCCTCAATCAGGTCAACTCCAAAGAACGGCGGTGTTGTCATGTCCATACCAGGTTTGTACTCGAATTCCTCCTGCATCGGTTCAGCAAACCGCCTATAGATGTGCGTCAGCGGAATATCCACAGGACAGACATCGGTGCACTGTCCGCATCCGATGCATGAGTCCATCAGGTGCACGAACCGCACAAGGTGGAATAGTGACATCTTGTATGTGTCTGATGCTGAGCTAAACTCGGTGCACTTCGCACCCTCGCCACATGCACATACCGGGCAGACTGTCTTACATGCACCGCAGTTGATGCAATCAGAAAGTGCATTCATGTAGTAGTCGAGATGGCTTCCCTCAATCGGTGAAAGATACTTCTCATCTGCTGCCGCTGCAACCTTCATCATTGCGCCGTCTACTTTCTCCCGGATTGCTTTGCCCTTATCATCAGCTGGTGTGATCTCGACAGCTCCGGCATCGATTGCGTTCTCTAAAATCGCGATACCTTTATCGGTGTTGATCTCAACAAACGTCCCTTTCCCTGCAAGGTCGCCAATTACACCCCAGTTTCCACAGGCAATATCTGCCATCCTCGGGATGTTTACTGCGCAGTACTGGCAGGACTCGCGTCGTCCGTAGCCCTCTTCTTCGAGCTCGTCGATCTTGATTGCGTGTTCTTCGCCGTCCTTTGTCTCAAAGATCAGCTTTCCTTTGTCGATCTCCTCGCCCTTGATATCCTCAGGATCGAGCTTGTACATCACATCAAGCATATCTCTGGTTCCTGCCGGGTGCATCGTGCCGCCGCAGTTTAACCCCACTATGTAGGTCGTGTCGATGTCCACCTGCCCCCTCTTCGACTGCTCAATCGTGCTTCTTGCGTCACACGGCTTTGCAGGGAGCGCAACCTTTGTTCCATATTCGAGATAGCGTGATAAGACGATCGGAACCGAATGCATCGATCCGGCTGTTGCTTTGACCTCTTCGGGGTCCGATGTCACGATCGGGACCGCCTCGAACTCTCCGAGCTTCTTCAAGACTACAACCGCCTCGACAAGCCCTTTCTCGAGTGCTGCTGCAAGCATGGCTGTTACAAGACCTCCTGATGCGCCGCGGGTTCTGATATCCTCGTCTGTCGCCCATCCGACGTAACAGTCTCCTATATCCATTCAGACCACCCCTTCCGGCTTGAGTGGACTCGGTCCTACCTTCTTGATCTGCTCTGTGAACTCGGTTACGACCTCTGCGTACCGCTCGCCCTCTGATGCTGAGATCCAGTCGAGCTTGAGCCGCTCATCTTCGAGTCCGAGCTCGTTTACCATCGCTTTTAAGAATTTGTACTTAATCGTTGCCTTGTAGTTGCCGTTTACGTAGTGACAGTCTCCGATGTGGCATCCTGAGAATAGAACGCCATCTGCACCCTCAAGGAATGCATTTAAGATGAATACCGGATCCATCCTGCCAGAGCACATCACTCGTATGACCCGCACCGTTGGAGGCTGCTGGAACCTGCCCATTCCTGCGGAGTCAGCTCCTCCGTACGAACACCAGTTGCAGCAGAACATCACAATCTTTGGCTGCCATTCATCAGTACCAGTTGTTTCTGCCGCTGTTGCTTCTGCCATTTTTTTACTCACCTCCGTACTGGAAGACGTTTCTCACCTGTGCAAGCACCTGATCGTTCTTGAAGTGACTCTGTTCAAGCGCTCCTGTCGGACACGCGGTAACACAGGTGCCGCAGCCCTTACAGAGAGCCTCGACAACATTGATGCGGCGGTCACCGTTCGTTCCGACGATCTCAAAGACTCCGTACGGGCACTTGTCCACGCAGACGCCGCAGACCACGCACTTGTCTTCGTCGATTCTTGCGGTGATTCCCATGATCGGAGCCGATCCCACTGAAAGAAGTCTCGTCGCACGTCCTGCTGTTGCACTACCGTGAGCGGTCGCATAAGCGATATCTCTCGGACCTGCCGCACATCCTGCCACAAATACGCCATCTGTGGTCGTGTCAACCGGCGCAAGCTTCGGATGCAGTTCCGTTAAGAAACCGTCTGCTGATCTCGGTAGCTTGAGGATGGCCCCCATCTCGTTGATTCCCTCGTTCGGGACAAGTCCGGTTCCAAGCACTAAAAGATCGAGCTCCACGTTCGTGATCTCGCCTTTCAGGGTATCCTCAACTCTCACGACGACATTTCCGTTCTCCTTCTCTGTGATCTCGACAGGCTTGCCCCTGATGAACTTGACGCCAAGGTCACGTGCACGGTTGTATGCCTCCTCAAAGCCTCTCATCGTCGAGCGTATGTCCATGTAGAAGATGAAGTGGTTCGTTTCAGGTCGCTTCTCCTTTAAGAGCTGCGCGTTCTTGATTGAGAACATGCAGCAAACGCCTCCTGAGCAGTAGATATTCTCGTTGACATCCCTTGACCCGACACAGTTGATGAATCCGACCGTAATCGGCTCAACCGCATCAGATGGTCTCACCACATGCCCGCCTGTTGGTCCTGCGGCATTGAGCAAGCGTTCAAACTCCATCGTGGTTATCACGTTGTCGTAAAGCCCGTAACCATAATTGTTGTGTGGTAGCGGGTCAAACGCGTCCATTCCGACCGCAACTGTGATCACACCTACTGTAAGCTTCTCGTAAATCGCCTCCTGATCATACCTGATCGCTCCAGCCTCGCAGGCTTTCTCGCACGCCTTGCATCCGATGCAGTTATCCTTGTCAAGCACTGCCCGCATCGGGACTGCCTGTGGGAATGGGATGTATATCGCCTTTCTGATCCCGAAGTTCTCGTTAAACTCGCTCGGGAGTTCCACAGGACAGACCTCCTGACACGCTCCGCAGCCTGTGCAGACGTCGGTGTCAAGATAACGCGGCTTGTGCAGCACAGTCACCTCGAAGTTGCCAACAAATCCGTCCACATCGGTAACCTCGGAGTACGACATGATGTTGATGTTCTTGTTTCGTGCGACCTCGACCATCTTTGGTCCGAGGATGCAGATCGAGCAGTCGTTTGTTGGGAATACTTTGTCAAACCGTGCCATCCTGCCACCGATCGATGGTCCCTTCTCGACAAGATAGACGTTGTAGCCCATGTCACCAAAGTCGATCGCCGCCTGCATTCCTGCAACACCTGCGCCGATCACAAGCACGTTCTGGTCAACCGGTACGGACGATTCCTCGAGCGGTTCAAGTAACCGAGAGCGGGCGACGCCCATCCTTACAAGATCCTTTGCCTTGGCTGTCGCGCCTTCCCAATCCCACATGTGAATCCATGAGCACTGGTCCCGGATGTTCACGAACTCGAACTGGTACGGGTTGACGCCAGCCTCCTTACAGCACGCCCGAAACGTGGGCTCGTGTGTCCGCGGCGTACATGACGCCACAACCACTCTGTTCAGGTTATGCTCCCTTATTCCTTCCTGTATCTCTGCCTGTCCCGAATCCGCGCATGTGAACTTATTGACCTTCGTATGCACGACATTCGGAAGGGTTAGCGCGTAATCAGCTACCGCCTGAGTATCGAGATACCCGCCGATATTGACGCCGCATTCGCAGACAAAGACACCGATACGTGGTTCTTCGTTTTCCATACGATCTCCTTCTTTATCAATTCTTTACAAATTCTAATCAATGTCCAATGGTATATTTAAAAAATCGCTCTTGATTCCTGTTGTCTCATCCACTGGAAACACCTTTACCGATTGCGTATTCATAGCAAGCACGCAAATCATCAGCACCATAATACTTAAGTGTAACGATGGAACCGGACTGCCAACTTATCAAGCGTTGACAGGGTTTCAATCAGAGTTCTACCCCGATTCACAGATTGCCGGAATCAACTATGGGATTTAACCGGGAGACAAGTGTTTGTGAAAGTTTGTGAAAGTTCGTAGAGACTGGTAAAATTTCCACACCCAATTCGCTGCGTTCGGGAAGCTCGATGGGAAGTAGAGAAGGGTAACAAACGCGCGCTACCTCCGTTTTGGGAGCCACGGCGTATGGTGGAGTTTATGCCAAAAAGTCTTGGAATTTTCTCTTTCGTTAGCGTCTGTTTGGTCTCCGGATACGCCGAAGAGTATCCCCCTTGCCGAGGTATTTTTGCGTATTTTACTATCGGAATCTCGTCGTTTTTGGATATCGTGGCATCCCATTCCCCCATCATCTTGCCAGTCGCTGCCTGATATCTTCTAGGAGTTCTTCCGCCAACCCCGCTCCAAATGCACGTGGGTCTTCGTTTTTCTTCGTTTCCAACCGCTCTGCATAGAATCTCGGAAAGATCGCCATCTCGAACTCTTTCGTCGAGCGATATACCTTCTTCAGTTCTTCTTTATCATTCTCCACTATTTCCAACCTCCTTGTAATAATTTGGAAAGGTCATGAGAAGGGAGATCTGCAAAAAGGAGCGATATGCAAGGAGGAATAGACACCGTAGAAGGCTGCATTTTATATCACAACATGTCTATAGTCTCTCATGGAATTCCCATGAAAGTATCGTTCCCGTAGACCATCCCGCCAACAGGATGGTATTTGGATAAACTGAAAATCTTATTAGCTGAAGTAAAGATTTTCTCTTCGCGTAATGTAACAGCGC
Source organism: Candidatus Methanogaster sp. (assembly GCA_003194445.1). Taxonomy (GTDB): domain Archaea; phylum Halobacteriota; class Methanosarcinia; order Methanosarcinales; family Methanogasteraceae; genus Methanogaster_A. Next base: position 205,919 of record PQXF01000002.1, on the reverse strand, counting down.
TGTCTGCCGCAATTGCGATCGCTTCTTTCTTCATTATTGCTATTTCAGCGGTCATATCAGCTCCTTTTTTGCAGCAGTGCACTCAAACCGGATCACCTATGACAAAAAATAAAAAAAAGAGAGACGACCTCAGAAGAGATCGCCAAGATTGACCTTGAACGCGCCCAGACTTCCGCCATAGTTTCCTGCAGTGATCTTCTTGACGCCCGGCACCTTCACAGCAGCCTCAATTCCGGCTTTGGTCGCAGCAGCCACCGCATCGACGTCGATGCCGTTGATCACGAGTTCATACACTGCATTGACATCGGCAGGAATGTTCGTGTCCTCGACCTTGTCTTTGAGCGTTGGAGCAAACCTCTGGTTCGTTGTCGCTTGCATGAACGTGTACGTGTCCGCACCCGGTTTTGAGCCGCTTGCAACGATTCCTCCGGGGAATGGCGTGATCGAACCAACGCATTGCATGATCGCGTCCACTGCGTTCTCTGCTGCCGTAAGCCCGGTCATCTGACTGTCTGCAAGGATGAAGAAGTTTCCACCAGCAACACCCTCGACTGCACCGATTCCGTGCTCTATGATGAAATCGCCTTCCATCATCGGGATCGCGTACGCTTTGCGCCCGCCGACCTCCAGTTCTGACTCGTAACCATCTGCAAAGAATTTCATCTTAAAGCCCGTATCGAACTGCTTCTCTGCGTCAGGTAGCCCGTTCCATACAGCAGTCGTTGGTGCCGTTAAGACGCACTGACCGATCCGTTCCAGTAACTGCTCCTCAAGCGCCTTGTATCCGAACGTGCACATCTGGATGTAGACGCCAGGCCGCCCGTCAGGTGTCTCGCTGCCATCGACTACGCGCTCGATGCCTGCCTCTGCCGGGCACATGATCACCGATGTTCCAAATCCTGTCGCCTCTGTCGCAGCAACCATCGCCCAGCGCTTGCTCACGCCAGTAATCAGCACCCGTGCCACCTTGATACCAAATGCCTCGGCATAAGTATCCTCGATTTCAACTCCGTTCAGTTCCATAGAAATACCTCTACAGTGTCATCAGTGGGATACTACTAAAAGTTTTACATAAGCCGGGATATCACTCAACCGCCGCGTAATAGTACTCACCGCTCGCCTTCTGCTCCCGGTCGAGCCTGGAACCCGGTTTGTTGATTCGCGGTCGTTTCGTCTCCTCGTCACGCCTGAACGTGATATCCAGATTCTTAAGGAACCGGTTCATACCCTCGCGCAGACCAAACGGTCCGAAGACCTCACCACATACGGCAGGCTCCCCTTCGAACACGAGCAACCGGTCGCTTAAGAGATCGACCATGTAGATGTCGTGGTCGATCACGATCGCGGTTGCATGTTTGTTCTCGGCAAATCTCCGTATAGCCGAGCACGCAGATACCCGCTGCTCAACATCGAGGTGCGCGGACGGCTCGTCCAGCACGTAGAGATCGGCGTCCCTGGAGAGGCACGCAGCGATCGCAACCCGCTGGAGTTCGCCGCCGCTTAGGTCTGATAGCTCCCGCTCCATCAGGTACTTGAGCTGGAGCGGGTTTGTGATGCTGGTCTCGTAGTAACTGGTATCGACGTAACGCGTGATACTCCGCAGGAAATCGTGGACCCTGACAAACGAATCCGGTTTTATGTACTGCGGTTTGTAGGAAATCTTGATATCTGTGGATACTTTGCCGGTTGTCGGCTCTTCCACTCCTGCAAGCAGTTTTGCAAACGTGCTCTTCCCAATCCCGTTCGGACCGACCGCTCCGACGACCTCTCCCGCCCGCAACTCGCCGGCAGCCACCGAAAGCGAGAAGCCACCGTCATACGTCTTTGTAAACTCAGGAAACTCGAATAGCACAGGGATGTCTTTTAAGGATCGCGGCGCATGTACCTCGAAATCGATCGAGTCCGGTCTGATCCGCACATTCTCCTCTGGTAAAAATCCGCGGAGATACTGGTTGACCGCCTGCCGAACGCCCTTCACATGCGTGATCACACCAAACCCGCCTGGCTCGCCGTATCCGATGTGCGCCACATCTGCAAGCAGATCGAGGATCGCAAGATCATGCTCGACCACCAGTACCGCGCTCTCGTCCGCAAGTTTTCGGATCAGGATTGCTGCACGAATGCGCTGGTAGATGTCAAGATACGGACTTATCTCATCGAAAAAATAGAAATCAGCATCTTTGGCAGCACATGCAGCGATCGCAACCCTCTGAAGCTCGCCACCGCTGAGATCACCGAGATTCCGGTTAAGGATATGTCCGATCTCGAGTTCTGCAATCAGGTGTTCAAGTTCACCACGTTCATCCACTTTCTCGAGCAATTCCGACACCTTGCCGCTGAATACCTCGGAAAGCCGGTCCACATACTGTGGTTTCTGTGATAACCGTATTTCATTTCGGGATATCTTCTTGAGATAATCCTGCATCGCAGAGCCAGAATAATACTTGAAAATATCCTCCCAGTCCGCGTCAGCATCGAGGTTCGGCACTAAGTTTCCGGAAAGGATCTGGACTGCTGTAGTCTTGCCGATCCCGTTTGGTCCGAGGATGCCGACCGCCTTTCCGTGCTGCGGCAGCGGCAGCCCGAAGAGCACGAAGCCGTTTTCGCCGTATCTGTGTGTCGGCTCTGTCAGGGATTCGGGGAGTGATATGATATGTATCGCCTCAAACGGGCATTTGTTGACGCAGATGCCGCAACCGATGCAGAGTTCTTCGGAGATGACCGGCTTTTTCCCATCCTCAATCACGATGGTCTCATCACCAGTCCGCACGCGTGGACAGTATTTGATACACTCGTGCGAGCATGTATCTGGCTGACATCGATCCTTGTTCAGTATCGCAATTCTCATTATGTTTCTCTGTATTCGATCCGGGGTGGTAAAAATGTATGGCGAGTGGGGGTGCTTGCGACCGCACAGTAGAATTGCGTGGTGCAGGTCAATCGCAGGCATTAGCGGGCATTTACGATCATGTTCTGAACCGGAAGCGGTAGTGACGGTTCCCGGAAGACGCTGGGTGCACACCCTCATTTTCTGTTTTTTAGGCGTGCGTCCCATAAGCGAAGGTCATGTTAGTCTACCATAAAAGTTGGTTAGATAACGCATAGACGACAGAAATAGTTATATAACTTGTGAACATTGATCGATCGGACACTAACTGAAAGGTGAAACACAATGAAGAGAAGAATGCCTCTATTTATTTCAGTGCTGCTGATTATGGTTCTAACTGCTTGTACATCTGCTTCCGAGGTGAAGATCATGGCAAGCGATGGTGCGGCGTACGACCAGTTCGGATATTCCGTCTCAATATCAGGCGACTACACAATCGCGGGCGCACGGGGTGATGATGGCGTCGGTAACGCTTCCGGTTCCGCATATATCTGGAAGCGCGACGGAACCGGATGGAACGAGCAAGCAAAGATCACGGCAAGCGATGGTAAGGCGTATGACTATTTCGGAGATTCAGTCTCCATCTCGGGCGACTACGCGATCGTGGGTGCAGGTTGTGATGATGATAATGGTAACGCTTCCGGTTCCGCATATATCTGGAAGCGCGACAGAACCGGATGGAACGAGCAAGCAAAGATCACGGCAAGCGATGGTAAGGCGTATGACTATTTCGGAGATTCAGTCTCCATCTCGGGCGACTACGCGATCGTGGGCGCTCCATGGGCTGATGACAGCGGGGACCGTTCAGGTTCTGCCTACATCTTCGAGTACAACGGAACCGGATGGAACGAGCAAGCAAAGATCACGGCAAGCGATGGCGCGGCGTATGACTTGTTCGGCTATTCCGTCTCCATATCAGGTGACCACGCCATCGTGGGCGCTCAACGGGATGGTGACAACGGTATCCGTTCGGGTTCTGCCTACATCTTCGAGTACAACGGAACTACATGGAACGAAGAAGCAAAAATTACTGCTAACGACGGCGCGGAGTATGACTATTTCGGCATCTCCGTCTCCATATCAGGTGACACTATCATCGTGGGCGCCCCTCATGACGATGGATCCGGCAGTTCTTCAGGCTCTGCCTACATCTTCGCGTACAACGGAACTGCATGGAACGAAGAAGCAAAAATTACTGCTAACGATGGCGCAGCGTATGACTTGTTCGGCTATTCAGTCTCCATATCAGGTGACTATACCATCGTGAGTGCATGTGGTGATGATGATAATGGGAATCTTTCAGGATCTGCCTACATCTTCGAGTACAATGGAGCTGCATGGAACGAGCAAGTAAAGATTACTGCCAGCGACGGCGAAGAAGATGATCAGTTTAGCTGCATGGTCTCTATCTCTGGCGATTATGTCCTCGTGGGTGCCCATGGCGAGGATAGCAGGGGCACACTCTCGGGTTCCGCATACATCTACGACATCCAGACATACGAACCTCCGATAACCGGCGACTTAAACGGCGATGACCTGCTCACCCCGGCAGACGCCGTAATTGCACTTCAGATGGCTGCCGGAAGCTGCGAGCCCACCACCGCGGCAGACATCAGCGATGGCGGCGTAGTAAACTCGCTCGATGCGCTGATGATCCTGCAGGCCGCGGTCGGCGCGATCATGCTCTAAACCGGAAGCGGCAGTGACGGCGACGGTGCCTGGAAGACCTGGGCACAAGCCCCTTTTTGTGGTTTCCGGATGGGGTTTACCGGGTGTCGGCGTTCAGGTTATCCTTCCGGTCTGATGGGTTTTTTTGCCAGTCTCATAGTGTTCCGCAGTGCCCAAACATTCAAATATAGGATACTTCAAAGTAGTCTACTATGAAGTATCTAAAATGCATAGACCGGGAGCAGGAACTGGCGACACTGAATGAGCGATTCGAAAGAAGTGGCGCGGAATTTATCGTTGTATATGGGAAGAGACGGATCGGGAAAAGCACGCTTTTACAGAAGTTCATGGAAGATTCCGATGGAATTTACTTCTTCTGCAGAATCGAATCCCAGAAAGAGATGCTTGAGCGATTTTCCTCGCAGATTGCTGAGGAAATGGAGCTGGAATATCTGAAAAATGCGCCGTTTACGACGTGGGATTCCCTGTTGGATTTTTTTGTCGGGAACAAAACCGGAAATTTCGCGATGATCTTTGATGAATTTCCTTATGCGATAAGTGCAAATCCCTCATTGCCCTCGATATTTCAGGATTACTGGGACAGAAAACTGAAAAAAACGAATCTGAAAATTATAATCTGTGGTTCATCAATAGCCATGATGGAGTCGCTTCTCGGATACAAATCCCCGTTGTACGGGAGAAGAACTGCGCAGATAAACGTTGGTCAGATGGACTTCAAAAATTCGTGTAAATTCCTGGAGAAGCACTCATTCGAAGAAAAAATAACGGCGTATTCGATCTGCGGGGGAACGCCTGCATACCTCATCGAGTTCAGTGATGCACCCATTCACAGATGCATCGAGGACAAGATATTCAAGAAAGATGCTTTTATGTACAATGAAGTGCCATTTCTTCTGCGTGAGGAATTGAAAGAGCCCCGAATATATTTCAGCATACTAAACGCGATTTCTACGGGTAGAACAACATTATCTGAGATTGTAAACCACACCGGATATGAAAAAGGCACAATAACTAAATATCTGTCAGTACTGTCCGATTTAAAACTAGTTAAGAGAAGGATATCGATCACCGAAAGCGCAAAATCAAGAAAAGGCGTCTATGTCATAGACGATAACTTTATCGTATTCTGGTTCAGATATGTGTTTAGTAATATAGAAATAATAGAAATGAATCTATCTTCTGAACTCACAAAATCAGTTATGGCGGAAAACAACGAAATGTGCTCACGAGTATTCGAAAAGATCTGCACTGAATTCTTGCTGATGAATAGACCCTTTGAGTTCACAGCCGTCGGCTCATGGTGGCACAAAGGCGATGAGATCGATATAATTGCACTGAATAATATCACAAAAGAAATATTATTCTGTGAATGCAAATACACAAAGACAAAAACAGATACAGACCTCTATCTAAACCTCGTGGAAAAAACCAAAAACGTGCGCTGGGGCGGGGCGAACCGGAAAGAAACTTATTGCTTAATATCAAAATCCGGATTCACCCGGCGTATGAAACAACTCGCAGAGAGAGATAATATACTGCTCTTCGACCAAAAAAACCTTGAGGAAGCATTTATACCCTCAAAAGCTTGCTAACACCATCCACACCTCCATAACATAAGCCATCTAATAGAACTCACCACACCTACAAACACGGAAACCCGGAAGCTGCGAGCCCACCACCGCAGCAGACGTGAACGATGACGGCGTGGTAAGTTCGCTCGATGCGCTAATGATCCTGCAGGTGGCAGTCGGTCTGATCGCGCTCTGAACCGGAATCGGAAGTGACGGTGCCCGGAAACACCGACCCCGGGCGTTTCACACCTTCGAAATTATCATCTTCCCGTCCCTATCGTAAAATCGACCGATGTACCGGCACCGATCGACAGCGCATCTGCAATCCATGGCATCAACAGACCCTGACATCGACTGAAATAGCTGAGCCAACTTCACCATATCCGGCTTCCGTCTCTGCGAATACCAGGTGCGTTCTTGCTCACAGTATGCCAGCTTTTACATATCCGCCCATGTAGCATCGATGATACCGGGATCGCATCGATCCTGTATCGATCCGCATCCGGCAAAGGGACCCTTAATTGCTGTGTTCCGCCGATAATACCCTATGATATCAATATACACCAGAACAACAACCGGACCGATCATCCTGCATGGGATGAACGCACCCAGAAAACCTCATATAGCGTGGGCTTCGCGTAATCAAAGAAGCCACGATCACAACAGGGAGCTGAAATGATGTGCGAGATCGAAGTATCTGATCAGATCGCCCACAGCACCCGCACCCTGATGCCGGATTTCGCCTACAGGATCACATCCCTGATGCATGACAACCCTGTTCTTCCGATCTTCAGGAGTCCTGATAGGCTGCTTGCGGCAGCCGGACTTGGAGCAGGTCAGAGCGTGCTTGAGGTCGGGTGCGGTCCCGGATTCTTCACGATCCCTGCGGCAAAGGTTGTGGGGGATGAGGGTGCAGTCTACGCGGTGGACGTGCATCCGGCTGCAATTGCGAGAGCCGAGAAGAGAATCGATAGCGCCGGGATACGAAATGTGACGCCAATTTTATCAAACGCGTCTGACACAGGGCTTCCTGATAAGAGCGTTGATCTTGCCTTCGTCTTCGGTCTTCTCCACATCGCCGGTGGAATCGAAGATGCACTCTCAGAAGTGCATCGTGTCTTGAAGCCAGACGGTGCACTCTCGTTTGAGAAGACGAGGGGACCTGAGAAGAGATTGATCAAGGCAGTAGAAGCAGGAGGATTTGTCTATTCGGAGAGGCAGGGGCGGATATTCCGGTTCACAAAAGACGTTACAGGAGGAAACAACCATGGATAAACCAGAACCAGATCTTAATTTCAGGATCATGTCTCTTGCATTCGGGATTCGGGACATTTTCCGGCCACGCAAAAAGATCCTTGATGAGGTCGGGATAAGACCGGGGTTCTATGTTCTCGACTACGGGTGCGGATCCGGGAGCTACATAACCGCTGCCGCAGGACTGGTGGGCGATGCAGGGAAGATTTATGCGCTTGACATCCACCCGCTCGCAATCGAGCGTGCCCGAGGGATTGCATCGCGGAATCATCTTACGAATATCGAGACGATCCAGTCCGATTGTGCGACCGGACTACCCGATGATAGCGTTGACGTGGCTCTGCTCTACGACGTGTTTCACAAGTTAAGCGATCCCGATAGCGTGCTAGGGGAGTTGCACCGGGTCATAAAGCCGGACGGGATTCTGTCGTTCAGCGACCATCATCTCAAGGAGGATGAGATTGTGTCACGAGTGACGGAGGGCGGATTGTTTGGGTATCGAAGAAAAACAGGAAGACGTACAGTTTTCTTTGCTGTGATTAGGTGATATTAATATATATACAAAAACAAGAATATCAACTGCACCGATCCTCGTGATCGCACTCATCGGACTTCTCACATTCGCGATCGTCGCAACCGCTCCAGCCTCATGCACCACCCACCATCTCAGGAGGTGTAGCAACCGGCGCGATCACGCTCTGAACCGGAAGCAGCGGTGATGGTTCCCAGAAACACCGACCCGGGCGCCTCACACCTTCGAAATTACCATCTTCCCATCCCTGACCGTAAAATTGACCGAGGTACCGGCGCCGATCGATAGCGCATCTGCAATCTCCTTTGGAATCCTCACAGCCACACTTCCTCCAAGATTGAACGTCTTCCGCTTGAATAAACCGACCAGCCGGTCATGCTCCGCCTCGTCGATCCATTCATCCCTGCAGTTCGGGCATACTTCAACCGTAGCCCATACTCCCTTCTCTATCTCTCGCCGCTCCTCTACCAGTTCAGCATCGCAGAACGGACATTTTGTCATGATGAATCCTCCACAGTGATTATGTAGATCACACGGCTTCTTATTGTGTATACGAACCGGATTGTAAAACCTCCTATCACGCTCTCTATAATCCCAATATCTCCGTCTTTTCTGGGCTTTTTGATATGCTTACCAGTTTTCAGACAGTGTCTTACTTCATCGGTCGCCATCCGAAAGCGTTCTTTCAATCTATCGGATGCATGTCTCCTGTATTTGATTGGTAGAGTGTGAAAGTCGATCACATCAATCCTCGATATACTTTCAATACTGAAGGTATATTAATCTTTTCAGCAGGATACGGGACAACCTCCGCCTGCCCTTCGTCACCTCCGCACCCGATCCCTACACACTCAAGTTCCACTCACAGAAACTCCAGAAGCGTCCTCTGAAACCTGCATTCATCGAGTAACTGCATCTCGCCCCGCCATCTGTCGTGAGGCGTCCGGATGCGCGTCTGCATCTTGGAAAGCGCACCACCAACACTATCAAACCGCATCCCGTGCCCGGTAAGTGCATCACGAACCGCCTCCCTGATCACCCAGACCCCAAGCGGCGCCCAGTAATCGGGAAGAATCTCCCGCACGATGAACACCGACGCCTGCCGCCTGATTGCATGGAGATACTCAACAGCAGCGGTTCTTGCTGCATAGTAGCCCCCTGCAAGTGATGAATATCCTTTCTTCCCGCCATACCCCTCCCGGTCGCTTCCTATCCACAGTTTCTCAGACCATACCGAATTCGGATGCCATATCTCAATTAATTCGAACGAAAAACATCTGGGGATCAGCAATATCTCAAAATGGTTGCCGAATTTCTCGGAAGCGAAGAGAACAGTGTCGCGTATCTCAGGATAATCCCGTACATCGTCAAGCAGCATCTTTCCGACCATGTCATCGATCGCGGTGATCGACCACCGTGTCGGAACGAGCCGCCGCTCTCTTCCCAGGAGTCCGATCGAGAATATGCGCGTGATATGGTGCTGCGAGATGTCATGTCCGTACAGTTCACGTATCGAGTCAGCGGCAAGTACGTCGGTGTCAGATGCCAGGTAATCTACCTTTCCCGGGACTTTCGGGTTCTCTGCAAGCGTGATACTCTTAATCTCGCCTGCCGGACCCATCGGCATCAGCGTGCCATCGAATGCCACATCCACGTCCACCGGTTTGGTGAACCACACCTCCGTATCCACCGGCACCTCAGCCATCGCCAGTTCCTGCGATGTGAGTAGAAGCGGGTTTTTGGGTGCCTTCGCATCCTTCACATCCATCCGGGTATATGAACGCACCAATCTCGACCGCAATCTGATGACCTCGTCGATATCTATCTTCATAAGTTCTTTCGGATCGTCATACTGCCGCGCCTCGCTATCTCCCACATTCGGAGGTACCAGAGGTCCTGCAAAGATATCGGGATATCCTTTGCGCCCGACAAAAACAGATGGCGGCGACGCTCCAAAGAGACTATCTGAGACCGGGATTGTCTCGACTGCCTTGAATCGCTCCAGAATCGGGCAGCGCGGGCGTCCACATAGTCCCTTTCCCTTGCAGATTACGCATCGATCCATCATCCGGTCATTGGTCTGGTATGTAAAATAGATGGCGGTCGAACCATCAAAGCATTTTTAAGGAGTCTGTCATAGTTGGTATGCATTCATGAGATTACGGATAGTTAGTTCGAAAGAAGAGATTAGTAAACTGGATTCAGCCGAAGAGCTTGTACACCTCACATTCAGACCATCGAACATAGACGTGGTCACGCTGATAAAAGCATGTCCGAATCTTTTGGTGGTGCACATCCCGGAGTCGTACAGGAGAACGATGTCGAAGTCAGCAACGATGTTTCTGTCCGCAAACAGCGTAAAACTGCTCGCGGGCGATCTGCGCGGGCATCGCAAGGATATCGACCAGTACCACACAGTGAGCGATGCCGCCATTTCAGAGATACTCGACCATCAGAAGAACGGACTTCACAGGGATGAGATCGTTAAAAGAACCGGCAGAAATTCCGGATTGAGTCCGGATCTCATCAATCACATCGTCGATATCAATAGCAAACGGTTGAAGATTCAGGAGTTGTAACGAAGTATTCGGACGGCACTGTCTAAAAATCCAGTGATTTACTCGATTCGTGCCATTTGTTTATTCATGGAATTCGTGATAAAATCAGTACCAAGAGATCACGAATGGTGACGAATGCCGCGAATCACACGAATCTACTTTCCACAAAATCAGAGGGTTTTCACTGAATACTTCGATTGTGCCTATTCGGATTTGTGAAATTCGTGATTTAATCCATTTTTAGAGCTTGCCAGAAAATAACCTGTTGAAATTCGCGACATTCGTTTAAGGATGTTTAACCTGACCCAGGTTATTTCGTGGCAGCCCCTAAGGGCTGCTGCTCACCCGCCCAGATACGGCCGGAACACGTCCTCGTTCTCGAGCAGTTCCAGCCCGCGCCCATCGAACTGTTTCCTACCCATCTCAAGCACGTACCCGCGGTCAGATATCCCAAGCGACCTGCGCATTTTGCTCGAACATCTACGATACGACTACGATCATCATGTTTGTAATCAAAAAAGCCGGAAGTGCAAAAAAAGAAATGTGATACTTGATGTGGCAAACGCGTCGGGCAAGTAGCCGCAGTCGGCTGACGATATCTTATTTTTTTTAACGTATAGGAAAGTATAAACGCATTTGTGTATCTTGCTGCTGAAATTAGATACATGATGAGAAAAACATCACACTTCAATTTTGCCCCGAAGGGGCTTTCTCGATCGCATGGTCTTCTTGTCGAAGTATCCGGCTTTGGGACGAAATTCATGAACCTGCAGATCTGCGCCAGTGCGGTACCACGTCACCCATGATCTCCAAGTACCCAACTCTCCGAATATTATGCCCCACAAGTTTCAACCGCGTCTCAGTCTCCTTCCGCGATTCAAGCCGTTTCCTCAGCGGCGCGCCAAATCGGTATTTAACCATCGAATTAACTGTTTCCGAGATCGAACGCATATGATAATGTTCTAACCACTCATGAGGATCTTCCCAGAGTGAAAAAAGCATATCATACCATCCCATAGCCCCCTTGCTCTTGAAAGTCACGTTACTGCGTGGTAGAAAGTGTGGTGTGGAGTTATTTTCCGAAATCAGATTGGCAATCCATCGACACGCGTAAATACCACCCCCAAGAACGCCATCCAAAGTGGGATGGCAATTGAGTGTCTGGTTAAAAGCCTCCGAAAACATCGTAGTTTCTCCAATGGAGTGGTCTGGACTTATGGATATTCCTGAAATTAGCTTATATTGCACCCCTGTGCCAATAACTGAGTATGAGAACCTCTTCTTTGCAGCAGAGTTCGATTCAGGGAAGCTGTCATCTGCCTGCTCCTTGCTCGCAGACTTTGATTTCTTGCTGCCCTTCTTAGAATTCTGTTTTTGTCGTTTATCGGAGTAATTCTCCTTATTTGAGGCACTAAATCCAGTGCCATCGAACGAAAAGGTCTCCTCTTCACCCTCTACGCTTTCATTGGCTATTACTACGATTTCATCCAGAATTTTGTTTACGGGCTCTCGATCGTATCCGCGTTCTATTGTTTTGTAAGAAAAATGGCAGTCTATGCCCAATTTCTCCCGGAATAGAAGCAAAAACCTCTCAGCCACCCTATTTGATGAGTTCGCGTACGTTTGTAACAGTGGGGCTTTGGCGACGTCAGCTGGATCAGTTGGCGGTCTGCCAGGTCCCTGTTTTCTGGGGGGTGTTCTCTTTTTTATCCGTTCATCCACCTCATCGACGAGATCCCTTATATTATCCAGATAGTAAATCATCTCGTAGATCTGCGCCTGGTCATATTGCGCCCAGTTGGTTGTTACTGATTCTTTACCCTTGTATTCGAATGTTCCATCCCGAACACTCTTGATGATTTTTCTGAGTCCCTCGCCGCGCTGTTTGGAGGGCATAAGATGAGATTGACCGACAAGTATATAAACATAGCGGTACATACGCTTATCCAATAATTGACTTAACCACTGCTTTTGCAGTGCCTATCAGCGAATGCAATTCTCGACCGAGCATATTTGTCAAAGTGTTCTGCGGCATCGAGTGGGTAAGCTCACGGTGGAGTTGTGGAGTTACGAGTGGGTCGGTCGAATAATATTGTCCCAAAGCCAAAGTATCCATAAGTGCTATATACCAAGAGAATAAAAAGGAGAAGAGAGCAATGAACTGTACAAAGTGTTTCCACATCTCATGGGGTGGTGATATAGGTCTCGGGCATCATCCTTTCCCCATGGTTCGACCAACTATGGTTGAGTAGTTGTGGAGAGATACATATAGAATCAGGAGAAAACGAATATGAGAAAGCGATATACAGGCTATGTGCTTCAACCCTGCGGTATAGTAACGGGGATTTAGAGATACTATCGAAGGAGGTATTTTTATGACAATGGTTGACGCTGAAAAGGAAAACGCGCATTTTGAAAAGCATGAGCTCTCGGGTTCTCTTCCGGGAATCATCACAACCACTTCTGAAGGCAACTTGGGTGGTAGAGGAGAAGATAAAAAGTCAGAAAGCTCTGAATAAATGGATAAAGCTGGAATATCATCAAAATTTGAATACTCTGCATCTTTCTTGAGAATTTTAATACCCGGCATCACAGCGGCAGCTTTAGCTACTTTTATAGTGATTTTAAATTATCCTAATTGCATCTCTTTTCTCAAAGGATTAATAGCGGAGTCAGTATGGGCACTTCTTCCCGTAGGAGTTACTTTCTTATTTGTATCGATGTTTATTGGATTGATGATCAATGTTTTTATTACTCCACTTTCAAGGATGCTTGAAGGATATACTTTAGAACTTCACCAAAAAAATTATTTTATAAATGCTCTTAGGCGCATTCTTAGGGAAAGACAATGGAAAAAGTTTGGTGAATATAGAAAAAATTATGATTCTGCAGAACAGGGCAGTTTAGAGAGGGGTTGGGCGTATATGAATATATATAATCATTTTTCACATTGTTTGTATAACATATCTAATAATCCTGAAATATATGATAAAGAACTGGAAAAGTGTATTTTACCGACGAAATTAGGGAATACATTCAAATCAATGGAAATTTATCCAGAGTGGAAATATGGAATGAATAGTGTTTTCTTTTGGGCAAGAATCCAGTTACTCATGTCCGAGGAAATTGGTAAAACCATAGACAAGATGCGCGCTTTTGTAGATATGTTTATTGAACTGACTTGGATATTCTTTTTCGTCGCAATCATCTATCCCCTATCTATGATATACAATGGTGAATATATTTTTTCGGTAGTTTCATTAGGTATTTTTATAGTATGTTCTTATGTCTCATATAACATGGCTGTGCAGTCTGCATTAGAATTTGGAGAGTATGTCCGTTCGATTTTTGACCTATACCGAGAAGAACTGTGGAACAAAATAAAAAATAATAAATTTAATGAACTGGGTTCACTACCTGAAAACAAAAGATGGGATGCTGTATTTAGATGTCTTTGGCTTCATAAATTGTAGCATCTGATGCTGCCAAAAAACATCGACGGCAGGTTCAATCCATAGCCCAAGAGCAAACAACATCCACACATCCTCCGCTTTCACCCGCCCAGATATAGCCGGAGTACGTCCTCGTTCTCAAGCAGTTCCAGCCCGCGCCCCTCAAACCGGTTCACACCCGTCTCAAGCACATACCCGCGGTCAGATATCCCAAGCGACCTCCTCGCGTTCTGCTCGACGATCAGGATCGAGGTGCCCGCGCGGTTCACCTCAGTGATCTTCTCAAAGACCATATCTCGCATCACAGGCGCGAGTCCTGCAGACGGCTCGTCAAGGAGCAGCAGATCAGGCGAGAGCATGAGTGCACGCCCGATCCCGACCATTCGCTGCTCTCCGCCACTCAGAGCGCCAGCCCTGATATGTCCCTTCTCCTTTAACGCCGGGAAGATCGCATAGATCCGTTCCAGACTATCAGAGATATCATCATCGCGTATGAATGCACCCATCTCAAGGTTTTCAAGGATTGTAAGAGATGGGAAGAACTCCTTCTCCTGCGGAACATAAGACATTCCTAATCTGACGACCGCATCCGGCTTGACTCCGGTTATGTCATGGTCTTTGAAGACGATCGCCCCACCTCTCGGGCGAAGAAGCCCGAATATAGCCTTCATGAGCGTGGATTTGCCAGATCCGTTCGGACCAATGATGGATACGATCTCGCCGGACTTGATATGTATCGATATGCCGTGTAGGATGTTAAGATCGGTGTATCCTGTCACGAGATCGCGCACCTCAAGAATATTCACCTTCGCACCCATCCTCACCTCTCACCACCTATGTACACCTCGAGCACATCCCGTCTCTGTTTTATCTCAGCAGGCTCGCCTTCTGCCATGATCTTCCCTTCATTCATGACCACGATCCGGTCGCTGATCTTTGTGATCGCAGGGATGTCATGTTCGATCACAAGGAATGTCATGCCATCCTCGTGCAGTTCACAGATATGCCTGGAAATCTTCCGTGCAAGCGTCGGGTTCACGCCTGCAAACGGCTCATCAAGCAGCATCATCGAAGGGTCGATCATCATCGCACGCGCCATCTCGAGTAATTTCTTCTGCCCGCCAGAGAGCGCACCAGCATATTCACCCTCAAGATGCGAGATCTCAAAAAACTCAAGGATATCCCGGGATTTTTCTCGTATCTGCATCTCCTGTTCGCGAACCCGCTTCGGGTGAAGCCAGACATCCCAGATCCGCTCTCCCAATTGGGTCTTTGGTGCGAGCATCAGGTTTTCAGAGACCGTCATCTTTGTAAGTGCCCGCGGTATCTGGAACGTTCTGACCATTCCACATCGTGCAATCTTAAACGGCGAGAGATTATCAGTCCGTATCCCTTTAAACACGATCTCGCCGATACCCCTTTCAAAACCACTGATCAGATTAAACATCGTGGTCTTTCCTGCGCCGTTCGGACCGATCAATCCCACAACCGTCCCGGTCTCGATGGCAATCGAGCATCCATCTACCGCTTTCACACCGTCGAAATGCTTTTTGAGATCCTTTACAGAGAGTATATCCATTTTCATCCGACCCCCTACCTTTGATGCCTGCTATCTGACATCCGATCAGTCAGACAGTGCAAGTTCCTCCTTCTTTCCAAATATCCCTTCGGGTTTGTACATCATGAGAATCATCAACAATAGCCCGATCACGATCATCCGGAACGCGCCCATCTGGTGCGCGGTGAACGGGAGGAACCTGTTGATAAACTGTGTTACGCTTAAGAAAGTACAGAAGACGAGTGCGCCGACGATCGTGCCTTTGTTACTCGCAGTCCCGCCAAGAATTATGATGATCCACGCATGAAACGTCTCAATCGGCTTGAACGTATTCGGATCGATGTAGGATATATAGAACGCAAGCATTGCGCCTGCAAGCCCTGCTATCGCAGACCCGATCATCAGCGACTGGAGCCGGTACCAGAAGACGTTCTTCCCGAGCGCGGAAGAAACCGCCTCGTCCTCACGAATCGATTTTAACACCCTACCCCACGGCGATCGTACCAGTCTTTCGAGAGCGAAGTAGACAATCACCAGTATCACAAGATATAATATTAAAAGAAAAGTATTGTAATGTTGGTACGGGATCACATCCTGAAGTGGACGGCCAAATCCATGAATCCCGAACGGACCTCGCGTTAGCCACTGTTCGTTTAAAAGAATAAATCTTAACACCTCGGAAAAGCCGATCGTGACGATTGCAAGATAATCTTCCCGCAATCTGAGGGTCGGGATTCCAAGCAAGAGTCCAAAGAACCCGGACAGGACAATCCCTGCAATAACCGATACAAAGAGCGGAAATCCACTCATATTGAACATCACAGTAGTATATGCCCCGATTGCAAGGAATGCGACGTGCCCGAAGTTTATAAGTCCGGTAAAGCCCCACTCAAGATTCAGCCCCAGCGAAAAGATCGCATAGATCGACGAGATCAGAAGGATCGTTGTGATGTACGGGAGTAGTATATCTACGTATTCGATCATTTCGCACCCCCGAAGATCCCTTCTGGCTTTAGAAGCAGCACCAGCGTCATCACAACGAAACTGACAGCAAACTTATACTCTGTCGGGAGGACTGCGGTACTCAGTTCCTGAGACAGCCCGATGATGATCCCGCCTGCTATCGTGCCATACGGATTTCCAATTCCGCCGAGGATGACTGCTGCAAACATCGGGAGCAAGAGATACCAGCCCATATCCGGTCTGATCGCTGTGACGAGCCCGTAGAGCACACCGCCAGCGGCAGCAAGCCCGAGTCCGATCACCCATGTCCAGAGGATCACCCGATCCACATCGATGCCTGATATGCGGGCGAGATCGATGTTGTCAGAGAGTGCACGTATCGATTTCCCGATCTTCGTCCTTGATAAGAGACAGTGTAGGGCAAAGACCAGTATAAAAGCCGCAATTATAACAAGAACCTGATTTGGAGTGATGGTAGCTCCAAAAAACTCAAATCCACGCCGCACAGGGATATTATAATTTCTTGTGCTGCCACCCCAGATGAATATGAGGATGTTTCGCAGCACCAGCGCAAGTCCGATCGAGATGATGATAAGCGTCGTCCGGGAGGCGTTTTTCCGCCTCATTGGGTGCCATACCACCTTCTCCATGAAAACCCCAAGCACGATGGTTGCAAGTATAGCAACCAGAAAAGCGGATGCGAGATGCATCCCGGAAGTGTTTGCAAATAGCGCGATGTACGCCGCAAACGCCACAAAATCGCCATGCGCAAAGTTCACAAAGTTAAGCGTCTTGTAGATCATCGATAAACCGATGGCGGTGATAGCGATTATGCTGCCGATGACCAGACCGTTGATAACCAGTTGCATCAGGTGGTAATGATGGGGCTGGATGTATATAATGGTTGGCGTGGGGGCCTGTCTGGTCACGCGGTGTTACGCCAGAACTTAGTGCTTGACGAAAAATAAAGTAACAAAGTTATTCGGTGACCATCCACATCTCTGGCATTCATGTGATTCGTTTATTCGTGATCTACTGATGCTGTTTTTGTCCCGGTTTTATCACGAATGTGTGAATGTGTGAATGCCACGTATTTTGATAGGTTATTTTCTGGCAACCCCTTAGATGTTTTCCAGACATCCGAAATCCGAAACATCCGAGTAACTTCACAGCTCTGCACACAGAATGTTTATATATCACTAAGTGAATGATTCTACCAAAACGTGCAGGAGGTGAACGACACCATACCTGGGTCACATACAACATTACAGACAATAGAAGGCGTTATAATAATAAATAAAAAGGAGGCATAATTTTGGGAATAATGAGATATCTGACCGTTTTTGCGGCTCTTGCTATTGTTCTGGCATCTGGCTGCGTAACGTCCTCAGATGAAGAAGTCAAGATCGGTACATTGCTACCACTAACAGGCGACCTTGCTGCGTATGGCGGACCGATGGAGGACGGGGCGCGGCTTGCGATAAAGGAGGTTAACGAGAACGGGGGCGTTCTCGGTGGTGATATCAAGCTTGTCACCACAGACTCCCAGACCAATGGGGTCGCTGCAGTCGGTGCGATGAACCAACTGGTAACCATCGACAAGGTTCCTGCCGTGATCGGTGCTGCAGGAAGTGGTGTGAGTCTGGCTATTATCGATATCGCAGTGAGTAACCATGTCGTCCAGATATCCCCCTCGAACACCGCTCCGGACTTTACGACATATCCTGATGATGGGTTCTACTACAGAACTGTTCCGTCGGATGCCCTGCAGGGAAAAGCGATGGCAAAACTTGTAAGTGAGCGCGGATACGTCAATGCGAGCACGCTTGTCCTCAACAATCCTTATGGGGTAGGGTTTGAGGAGGTCTTCAAGGGGGAGTTCGAAAAACTCGGTGGAACTGTTATCGATCGTGTCAAATACGATCCAAACGGAGTAACGTTCGATTCCGAGGTCGATAAGGTGTCTGCGGGTAATCCGGAGGTTATCATCCTCGTCGGCTATCCTGATACGGGAAGTATAATCCTCCAAGCCGCTTACGAGAAAAGTGTCATCGACGAGAGCGACTGGCTGCTTTCGGAGGGCATGCGTACCGATGAACTGGCTCTAAAGGTCGGGAAGGATGTCGAAGGCAACTACATCGTGGCTAACTTTACCGGCACAACACCAGACCCGCGAGCCACTGGTCCTGCTTATGACATGTTTGCAGCGGCTTACGAGTCCGAATATGGTAGAGAACCGGCCACATTCAGTTCGAACACTTATGATGCTGCTGCGATCATCGCGCTCGCAATCGAGAAAGCCGGGAGTGCAGACGGGACCGCGATACGGGACACAATACCTGATGTGGCAAACGCACCAGGTGCTGAAGTCTCTGATATCAAAACGGCACTATCGCTGATCCGGAACGGAACAGAGATCAACTATCAGGGCGCATCCGGGGAGATTACCTTCGATAGCGTTGGCGATGTCTTTGGAGAATACTGCACGTGGCAGGTAACAGAGGATGGTAACGTGACGCTGGGCGAATCGATAGCAATCGAGTAATCGCCCTCTTTTTTTATTTTTTATGTACACTGGCTTTTAGATAGTTCCGGGCACAATCGAAAACTCCAGTGAAATCACTCTGATTTTGTGGCAACCAAATTCATGCAATTCGCGTCATTCGTTGCTATTCATGAATGCCACGAATAAACGAATTGCACGAATCTCAGCTTTATTTTTCGGTGAACACAAAGTTAAGCGTCTTGTTGACGATTGGTGTGCAGGGGATTGCGAACCCGAGTATCTGCAATCAGTGACCTTGATCCTGCTCATGAAAAATAAATAAATCCCGCCGGAATCCGGCGGAATCAAATCTCACTCAGATCGGCGCATGTCCGTTCTCATGACAGGTCTTGCAGTCAACGTCCACGACGATGTCGCTGTGTGCGTCGGCATGACAATCGACGCATGCTCTGGATCCGGTGTGCTCGATGTGACAGTCCGTGCAGTTCATGGCCGCATGTAGTGTCGGATGATCTGTAAACTCCTGCGCGGTACTCTCGTGGCAGAGCATGCACTGGTCACTGGTCACGATCGCACCGAACTTGATCACTGTCGGCGCATGTGGATTGTGACAGGTCTGACAATCAGCCAGCCCGTAACCATGTTCCAGTGTGTGACAGTCCAGACAGCTCTTGGATTCGGCGTGGTCCTCGTGACAGGAATAGCACCCCTCTCCGATCAACGGCTGTTCGTAACTGTACGTAGTCGGGCTCAGCTTGTGGCGGAGGGCTTCATAACTGGTGTCCTTTGTCGCGTGTCCGCCACCAAGTGTCATGAGCTCGGTATACTCCGTTACATGACAGTCGCCACATCCGGCACTGGTATCTGCCGTATGCGCTGGGTGACATGACATACAATCACCGGTTATCCCGGAATCCGCGTGTTGGTAGTCCCCGTGGCACATCGTGCATTCCGTATACATCGGCGCGATCGGCATGGCATGGCAGCGCGAACACTCGGAAGAGGTCATGCCCACGTGCAGTTGCCTGCTTCCATGCGTGGGGGTGTGACACTCCATACATCCGCGTATATACCCCTCCGCACATGGCTTTGCACGCTCGCCCCTATGAGCAGGGACGATTGTATTAAAGACAGCAGGCCATGTACTTGCACCTGCCATCTTTTGAGTGTAATCAGAATTGTGACAGCCGCCACACTGCTCCATCTCGATCGATGCGTCTGAATCATAGTATATGATCGAAGCTATGATCAGTCCAAGGGCGATCACTATCAACAATGCAAATAATTGACTCTTATTCATGGTAGACTCCTCGTCAATATTATCATAAGATGTTGAATAACCCTTACCGATTCCTATAAATATGTTTCGGAATCTGTCGCCAGATTGAAGTAACACTGGCATAGAATATGCATCATGGACTTCGAAGATCTACGCAACATCCTCGCAAGAGAACAAAAATCGAAACTTGCAAAGCTCGAGCCAGACTTCTATGAGAATGTGCGCGCATATCTCGATGGACTGCGAGATGAGCAAAAGACCGCGTCCAAGATGGAAGCACAACTCCTTGCCGACGAACTCGAGACTGTAGAGAATCGTTTGCAGCGCATCTTCGAACTTCGGGTTGGAAAGATCGTCAATCTCGCATCATCCAATATACTGGCAGAGATCAAAGGTATCAAGCAGGATGTGGGTGCGATGGCACCAGTCGAGCGTGACATGTACGATTCGGTGCTTGCTTCTTTGCGGAAGGGCTGGTCCGATATCGAGAAGACGGTTACATGCAGATCAACCTTGCAGACCACAGAGGCTACGGGGGTTACAGAGGCTATAGAGGTCATAGAAGAGTCAAAGGAATATGTGGAACCTGCAGATGAATACGCCAAAGATGCTTCAGAGGCACGTGAAGATATCGCTATCGCACCTGCAAATCACGAAGACCCCGGCAACGGCAACCTGAGTGATTACACAATCGTCCGCGTGCTTAGGGATGTACCAACCTTTATGGGTGCTGACAGTCATCATTATACCCTTGCAAAGAATGATGTGGTGATACTGCCAAACCTCAATGCAAATGTACTCTGCAAGCGTAGGGTTGTATCACCAGTTACGATAAAACAGACAAAAGGTGAAGTTATCAGATGAAAATGCCAGCAAGATTTCGAACCCACTGCCCCTACTGCAAGAAGCATACCGAACACAAAGTCGAACGAGTGAAGCCCGCAAAAGCGTCATCCATGACCAGAATCGCGCGGCAGAAGAAGCGGCAGAGCGGCATCGGGAACAATGGAAAGTTTTCAAAGGTCCCTGGTGGCGACAAGCCCACCAAACGAATCCATCTTAGATATCGGTGCAGTGAGTGCGGAAAGGCACATGTGAGAAAGTGCTTCAGAACATCCAAATTTGAATTGGTGGAATCACAATGAAGAAGAGTATAATTCCAACCCCGAAGAGCAGGTTTCTGCGGGTCAAATGTGACTGTAATAACGAACAGGTCATCTTCGGAAACGCAAGCACCGAGATTAAGTGCGTAGTCTGCGATAAGGTGCTTGCAGAGCCGACAGGTGGCAGAACAAAGATACTGACCCAGATCCTCGAGGTTCTGGAGTGAGACTATGCGAGAGTGGCCCAGCCAGGGTGATCTGGTCGTCTGCACTGTTGCGAAGGTGATGGACTTTGGCGTATTCGCAGAACTGGACGAATACGGCAGGAAAGAGGGTCTGATCCATATCTCGGAGGTCGCTGCCGGTTGGGTGAAGTATATCCGGGATTACCTGCGCGAGGGGCAGAAGATCGTCTGCAAAGTACTCTCAGTGAACCCAAAGCGCGGTCATATCGATCTCTCGTACAAGGATGTGAACGAGCATCAGCGCAGGGACAAGATCCAGGAATGGAAGAGCGAACTTCGCGCTGAGAAGTGGCTTAACTTTGCAATAGGTGATGAGGCCGTAGAGCGAAAGCTTGCAGATACGATTATCGATTCGTTTGGCAGCCTGTATAACGCCTTCGAAGAGACTGTGATGTCAGGTAGGCCTGTACTGATCGATGCCGGAATCGATGAGGAATATGCCATCAAGATCGAGGAGGTCGCAATCGAGAACGTGAAGATCCCTTCTGTCGATATCACTGGGTTCGTTGACCTGACCTGCCCTGCCCCTGACGGGGTGGATGCGATCAAGAGATCGCTTGCTACGGCTGCAATTGTCAATGATGATCATGTTGTACTCGAGATCAGCTATGTCGGCGCGCCAAGATACCGCATCCACGTCACCGCGCCCGACTACAAACTGGCAGAACGAATCCTCAAGGAATCTGCAAAACGTGCAATCGATGAGATAGAGCATCTGGATGGGGAAGGTACATTCCACAGACACGAGGAGTGAAGAGCAAGTGAGGGCGTTCGCGTGAAGTCAAAGATTCTCAAATGCAGCGAGTGCGGCAGATACACGTTAAAAGCGGTCTGTCCCGCATGCGGTGCTGCCGCAATAAACCCGCGTCCGGCCAGATATTCGCCGGAAGACCGGTACGGCGTCTACCGGCGCAGGATGAAGAGATTCCATGACGATGACGCAAGAACTTGAACTTGACGATACCGATCGGCAGCTGATAAACCTGATCCAGCTGGATTTTCCACTGGACTTGCGCCCTTTCCGCACGCTCGGAGACCAGATCGGAATATCTGAGGCGGAGGTAATCGATCACCTCAAGAGACTCACAGATATCGGCGTAATTCGGAGAATCGGCCCCATTCTAAATACGAAAGGACTCGGGGGCGCCAGCACGCTTGTCGCGATGCGGGTGCCAGAAGATGCGATCGACCGTGTTGTCTCGCGGATCAACGATTTTGATGAGGTGTCGCACAATTACCTGCGCCCTGGTGCGTACAATATCTGGTTTACGGTTTCAGCAAGCAGCAAGGAGCGATTACACAAAATGATCAGCGAAATTAAAGCATTTGGATACCCGTTTCTCGAGCTTCCTGTCACACGGCTCTTCAAGATCGGGGTGAAGTTTGAGGTTTGAGGTGTGATGCAAGGAGAGCGAGGTGAGAAAGATGGACGATCTTGATCTGAAACTGATAAAGCTGACACAGGACGGGATCGATCTCGTACCGGATCCCTTCAAAGAGATTGCGCTCGAACTTGCGATTCCTGAGACCGAGGTGATCGACAGAATCGAGGCACTCGTGGAGCGCGGTGCCATTCGCAGGTTTGGGGCATCGATCGGGCATCGCGTGCTCGGGATTGTTGCGAATGCGATGTGCGTCTGGAATGTCCATGACGACCGTGTCGAGGAGGTTGGAGCCGTGATGGCTGGGTTTGGCGAGGTCTCGCACTGCTACGAGCGCATGAGATGCCCGGAATGGGACTACAACCTGTACGCGATGATCCATGCCCACACAAGGGAAGAATGCGAGCGTACCGCCCACGACATCTCACGGGCTACCGGCATCTCTGATTATATTATTCTTTTCAGCGAGAAGGAGTTTAAGAAGACTGGTGTTAGGATATGATCGCATAATCATAGGTATCTTCCCCGCGCCTCGATCTCGCGTACACGAGTAAGCACCTGATCGGCATCTGCAAACGTCCGCCTGTACCCACGAGAGAACGCCTCTTCAAGCCCCGGATCACCGTGCGTGCTCACAAACGTCTGGAAGAGCACATGCACATCGACGCCCTGCGCCTCCACATTCTTCTCGAAATACCCGAGTCCGAAGTCGATGAAATATATCCGGCCACCGCTATCGCCACCATCGTCGCTGTGCAGGATGAGATTCGAGGTCGTGAGATCGCCGTGAATGATCCCGCAACCGTGCAACCTGCCGACGAGTTCGCCGATACGCTCGCTCATGTTCGGATCGAGTACATCCTTCATCCGCGGACCCTCGATAAACTCCATCGTGATCGTATGCTCGGCTGTATCGACATCGTAGATGATTGGTGTCGGAACCCCGCACCTGCGCGCCTCTGATATGAGTTTCGCCTCGCTTCTGGTTCTTGATACCCTGATTCGCGTATCAAGCTCCGGGGTGCGGTAGTTCTTCGAGACTCTCCGCTTGATGATCCTGCCACCGGAGCGCTCGATTACGGCTTCTGCGCCGGCTGCTATCTGCTGGTTCATGCGTACCAGTTCTTGCAGGCATCGATATTAACGGTCTTCGCTCGCACTCGGGCGGGGCGCATAGACTTGGTGAGGGGTTAATCGCGTTGCCAGCCCATTGGAGCATACTGTATGGCTCGGTGGAAATGCATCCACCGGAACTGGTTTTCTTCTCGAAACGCGAATGATTCAGCATAGATGTTCTTTCTGTGTGTTTGCTATGTGCGCAGGTAGGGGGCACTGATTCAGCCACAAAGGTTATATTGGAGCTATGCGCCAAATCTGATGACGTTGGTTTTCCACCGATGTGTTGAGAACCAACACACAAGCATCCCGTCATAAGATGTGGATTACAAACCAACGTCACCATTTTGTTTATGAAAACATTAAACTCGATGTACGGGCAGGCAATCGGCGACATGCTCGGCGAGCCCGTTGAGGGGCTCACCCGCGAAGAGATCGCAATGCGGCACCACACCATCACTGGTTTCATGGGCCAGCCATCGATCACCGACGATACGATCATGACGCATCTCGTTGTGCGGTCGATCTGCGAGATCGGGCGGGCGGATCGCCGGCATATCGCGCAGACATTCCTCGAAAACCGTGCGCGCATACCGCGAATGGGGCCGACCACGGCTCAAGCGTTATCAAGACTTGCAGAATATCCCGATTTTACACCGACCACGGGAACGACCGACGGCGCGGCAATGCGCGCTCCTGCGATCGCATGGCTATTTCCCGCGGATCTGGTAGTCCCAAACACCATCGAATCCTCGGTTGCGACGCACGGCTCATCGGTTGCGATCGCTGGCGCGATCGCGGTTGCGTGCGCTGTGTCCGGAGCAATTGCTGGCGCAGATATCGAGACGGTGATACGCGCTGGCGTGCATGGCGCCCGCGAAGTATCAGCAGATCTTGCATCTCGCATCCGGGGCGCGGTCTTGCTTGCATCAGAGGGATCACTCGAAGACGCCATCGACGTCACCGGATGCGGGATTGAGACAGCGGAAGCAGTGCCCGCGGTCTTTGCGATCATCTCGAAGCATCACGGTTTCAGGAGTGCCGTTCTCGCGGCAGCGAATCTTGGCGGCGATGCCGACACCATCGCAAGCATGGTAGGTGCGATCACAGGAGGCATGTCGCATGAATTGCCCCGCGATTTGGTCTATGCATGCAGAGGTCAACCAGAGGCGATGATCATGGAGTCGTGGAGGTGCATTTCACGTTTCACAGACTCCACCGATCGTCGGGCGGGAACATCTCATTGATCCGGATCAGGGTCTTTTTGTCGTGAATGATCCGGTATATCCTCGAGAGTACCATACAGTCCTTGCCAAAGGCGCTGCTTTTTCCCAATTCGAAGAGGGAGAATTCATTCATCACAACAGAATGGTCTCTCTTGGACACTGTTCAAAAATATAGTACACGACGGCGGAAATCCTTCGGTGGGTAGGTATCGCAGTCATATTCGTAAACATAAGGATGTTAAAATTAAAGATAGTGAAAACGTGTGCAGATGAAGAAGAGCTTAAAATTAAGCGACAAGAGACGCAGAAAGTGTTCAATAAGTCTAAAGCCGATATAAACAAAAAAATGAAGAAAGCAATGGAGATTGAAGCTGAAGATTTTGAAGAACAGACAACGCAATACCAAAAAATGGAAGGAATCAAGAATGAAGAGATCATATTGCGAGTTGGACGTGAGAAAGAGAAGAACGAATTCAGAAAAGAGGCATCAGATCTAAAGAATAAAAGAAAAAAAGCAGAGAAGAAAGCAGAGAGAAAAGAGAAGGAGATCGGAAAACTGAGCACAAAACATGAGAAATACGAGAACGAAACACGAGCATCAGCCCTGATGACAACGATCTCAATGATCTATATATCAGTCTGCCAGCACCTGCTCGAGACGTTTCAAACGAAAAGATCGGGCTGGAAACACTTATCGAAAAGATATTCAGACTGTCGGGCAGATACGTAGACACGCAAACAGAACGGATTACCTACCTCGACTGTCGGAATAAAAACAGAAATAAACACGAACAGAAATTTAATCTTATGATGGAAAGAGCATGTAACGATATATCGAAGAGCTGCATAAAGCTGAATGACGGACGACTACTGATAATGGAGTATGTCATGCCACCGTGACACCTTTTGGTGATGTGTCGGGGCATCACCGAAAGGTGGGATATGATATGTTTAGAGGAGTGATGATCTGATGAAGACTGATGGATATCTGGTTTCCCCACACGAGATAGAGAATATCCTTATGGAACATCCCGCTGTTTCGGATGTCATGGTTATCGGAGTCGCCGATTCTATGATCGGTCAGAGAATAAAAGCACTTGCAGTACTTATGGATAATTTTACACCATCAAAAAAATCCAAAAGAAGATTTGATAGAATTTTTAAGGAATCAAATAGCGGGATACAAGATTTCACAAGATATAGAGTTTTTTAAATCGATTCCAAAAAGCAATCGAGGAAAAAAACATTTCGAAAAATGGTTTAAATGACCCCAGAATACGCTATCCACCTGCTCCACAAAGCAGGCTGCCCACCGGATGTTATCGCGCACGCCCGGGCAGTCGCTGAATACGCCCGGGAGATCGCGGAGCGGTACAACGAGAGGCACCGGAACCCTGCTGACATTGAACTGGTGATCGCAGGCGCACTGCTCCACGATATCGGGCGTGCACGCTCAAACGGCATCGATCACGCAGTCGCGGGAGCAGAGATCGCGCAGGCGTTTGGTCTGGACACGCGGATCGTGCAGATCATCAAGCGGCACATCGGGGCTGGCATCCCGAAAGATGAGGCGGTACGACTCGGGCTTCCGCGGGAAGACTATCTGCCTGATACTGCTGAAGAGATGATCGTTGCTCATGCCGACAATCTTGTGGATGACACAGAGCGCATCAGCATAGATGAGCGGATACGGAGGATGAGGAAGCGGGGATTTGACAGCGATGGGATCGAGAGGATGATCCGGCTGCACAACGCGGTGATGGGGTGATGATTTGGATTTGGTGGCACACCAAAAAAGGTAACTATCCGTGACAGGGATAGGGACATAGAAAGATTATTGGAAAATGCCCGCTCATAAAAAGGTGGTTCAAATGCAATGGACAAACAATAAATTTATAACAACGCTTGGAATCTCGATAGTTCTCGCATTAGGGATGATCTCGGTCGTCTTCGGCGTGATCCATATATCAAGGGGGGGTGGCAACCCGGTCCCGCTGCCAGCACTGCTGATGGCGTTTGCTATCGTCTTTGTGCTTGGTTCGGTATTCTTCGAGGATCGCGGTGCGGATAGGGTCGGGGCGCTTGTGGGGGGCGGTATTGTCGCAGCGATAGTATCGCTCATCACGATGCTGGTATGCGGCGGCGCGCTCTACCTGCTAACTAACGGAATGAATACCGGTATCGACAAAATCATATCCATGCTTGCGGTCTGCATGGTACTCGGGATGGCTGCTTTCAGCTATCTGCGATCGCACCGATGAAAACCGGCACAGTAAATCTTCCGCTGCACTACGGGCGTGCTCCGAGATGGCTATTTGAGAGGATGGTTGGGCTATCGCGTGAGATCACAAAGATAATCATCTACGAGTACGGGGCTGACGAGTTCCTGCAGAGGATCGCAGACCCGTACTGGTTCCAGGCGTTCTCGTGCGTACTCGGATTCGACTGGCACTCGTCAGGCACGACGACCACGACCTGCGGCGCGCTAAAAGTGGCGATCGATCCTGATGAGATGGGGATCGCCATTGTTGGTGGAAAGGGGAGGGCGTCACGAAAGACGCCGGACGAGATCAGGGCGATATCTGAGTCGGATGCGTTCTCACTTTCGGATGACGCAGTAGCTGATCTGGTATATTCGAGCAAGATGTCTGCAAAGGTCGATAATACGTGCGTGCAGGACGGATACCAGTTGTACCACCACTGCTTCATCTTCACTGAGACTGGCGGCTGGGCTTGCGTGCAGCAGGGCATGAACAACGAGGATCGCTACGCCCGGCGGTATCACTGGTTGTCGTCGGATGTAGAGCGGTTCGTCTGCGAGCCGCACCTCGGGATCTGCTGCGACCGGGTGGGCGCAGAGGGTGAGGTGCTTGACATGGCAGCAAGGGTGAGCGAAGAGACGCGGAAGACGAGTCTTGATCTCGTGAAGGATGATCCCGATCACCTGATGCGGTATTTCAGGTCGGACGCAAGTCAGACGACGCTGTTTGATTTTGATGCTCTGTCGCCCACCACACCACCTGCCATGCCGTCTACCACACCACCTGCCATGCCATCCACCCCACCGCCCGCCCCGTCGCTCACGATGCCAGCGCATCATCCGGTTCTTGGCTGCGATCTCGGAAAAGGCGGGTGGAAGGTTCTTCGGAACGCGTATGAACTCCAGCCGGAGAGCTACGAGGAACTCGTCTCGCTTGTGGGAATGGGGCCTGCGAAGATTCGGGCGCTTGCGCTTGTCTCTGACCTCGTCTTCGGAACAGAACCGAGCCGGCATGATCCCGCGACATACTCATTTGCACACGGCGGCAAGGACGGGTATCCGTATCCGGTGGATCGGGGCACGTACGATCAGACGATCGAGGTGCTACGGGGTGCGATCGAGGGTGCGGAGATCGGGAGGGAGGAGAGGTATCTGGCGATACGTAGGCTGGGAGAGTTTGTTTGATTGATATAGTCTATGTAACTCATGATGCCCGGATCATTGAAGCCGCTATCTTGACATTCTAAGAAACGTTTTTATCACTCTGTGAAGGAGTGGACTATATTAATGATCTCGTTCTTACCGTTCCGCGAGCTTTGAGTAAGATTTACTCCCTACGTATCATCTCGGGATAAACAGGAAGGAAAGGTACTTTTTCCTTGCTGTATCGAACCGCTAGTACATGTGGGCGTAAATTTACATACCATTTAATAGTGTTCCGTTGTTATAATCTATAATGAACCAGGTTGAAATATAGTTCAGTATCTTGGTCAAAAAATTGCTCAAAAGAGCGAGCTTCACGAGCAAAGAAGACCTCAAAACTCATCTACTGGAGTTTATCGACTACTTTAACCGCACGATGGCTAAGCCTTTCAAATGGACTTATAGAAGCAAAGTTTTGGCTGCTTAATGGTGGGTAAATTTGCGCCGTGACGTACTAGTTTCCTTGCCAATGGAAATATGTTGGTGTCATCAATACCCTCGCCATCAACCAACATTAATACTGCCGATTTTCGTTATCCGCAACCCCTTTCTTGAATTAGAATCAGGTCTGGTTTTTTGCGGTAGTAATTTTAATGTTTCGCGAACATATCTGCTATTTACAAAGTGTGCGTTAAGGTCCTGAACGCTAAAAGCCGGGTTATACTGACGAATAATGTGGCGAAGGTATTGTTGAATGATACTGTAATGCTACTTGCATCGTCTTTATGTGGAGAAGAACCATTCTCTATAGGAGAAATGATACTCTCTTGTGCGAAGCAGCTCCGCATGGACATGAAATGGGAACTGGCATCACCATATAGTATGCCGCTGTGTCCCGGAATATCAGATATTCGAGATTGCTTCAATCACGGTTTCTGGTACGGAAACGCTTCATACCAATGTTTGCAGGATTGGCATCATGTTTTCCAACCGACCCGACGAAATTAAAAAGACTCGACTGAGGCGTCCGAAATACATATTGCAAACAGTAACAAAGATTACGCCATGCAACTCACACCAAATGAAAGACGCGTGCTTTCAGCACTTCACGACCTGAAGAGATCGACGCCAGCTGAACTTGCGATGGAATCAGACCTGAATCCGGATGCTTTGATGCAATCTGCTTTCCTTCTGGAAGAAAAGGGACTTGCCGAGATCCACGAATCGGTAACAGAGATTCACACGCTCACAAAAGAGGGATATGAATACGCGGGAAGCGGACTTCCTGAACGCCAGACACTCTCATACCTGCAGTCGTGCAGCGAAAAGGTCACGATTCCGGACCTGAAAGATAAATTCCCGCCTGCAATGGTCGGGATATCAATGGGCTGGCTGCGGCGGAAGAAGTGGGCAGCGATCGTAGACGGTGCGGTCGTGCCTGCCAGCGATGCGGCACCAGAGAGGGGTGCAGATGAAGAAGTGCTGGCGATACTGCTTGAAGAGGAGGTTCTGACAGATGATGCGCAGAAGAAGGCATTAAAAGACCTCATCAAGCGAAAACTGGTGGATGTGGCAGAGAGAAAAGAGAGGACGATTGTGATAACCGAAGGAGGTACAAAACTCGCGGGTGCGATCGCAGACCAGTCAGATATCGATGAGATCGTGCAACTGACGTCTGATGTCATACGCAGCCGCAGATGGGAGAACATCCGTGCTTATGATATCCATGCACCGGTGCCGCGGGCGTCTTGCGCGAAGATTCACCCATACCAGCATCTGATCGACCGGATGCGTAGGATACTGCTTGATATGGGATTTACCGAGATCAAAGGCGATATCGTGCAGAGTTCCTTCTGGAACTTCGATGCGCTCTTCCAGCCGCAAGACCATCCTGCCAGGGAGATGCAGGACACGTTCTACCTCGATTCTGATGCGGATATCCCTACATATTACGGGAAAGTAAGAGACGTCCACGAGTTCGGCGGCGATACCGGCTCAACTGGCTGGGGTGGCATCTGGAGTAAGGAGTTATCCCAAAAAGAGGTCTTGCGTACTCACACGACCGCGATCACGATCAAACATCTTGCAGACAACCCAGATCCTCCGAAAAAAGCGTTCTGCATCGACCGGGTCTACCGGCGTGAGGCGATCGATCCGACGCATACGCCAGAGTTTGAGCAGCTCGAAGGCGTGGTGAT
This sequence comes from Candidatus Methanogaster sp., assembly GCA_003194445.1. Lineage (GTDB taxonomy): Archaea > Halobacteriota > Methanosarcinia > Methanosarcinales > Methanogasteraceae > Methanogaster_A. Next base: position 174,997 of record PQXF01000002.1, on the reverse strand, counting down.
GGACCCGGGAGTCTCGTTTGCCAACCTTCTCAGGTATCTTGTCGAGTTCTACCACCATATCGGCTTTAAGGATGTGCGGTTCAGACCCGGGTACTTCCCCTACACTGAGCCGTCTGTTGAGCCAGAGGTCTATGTCGAGGGTCTCGGATGGGTCGAACTTGGCGGAGCAGGGATATTCCGGGAGGAGGTGACAGCACCGCTTGGCATCGAGTGTCCTGTGCTCGCGTGGGGGCTTGGCGTCAGCAGGGTTGCGATGCTGCGGCTGGGGCTAAGGGATCTGCGGAAGCTGTACCAGTCAGACATCAACTGGCTGCGGGAGAGTCCGGTCTGTGTGTAAAGGGTGCGATGACGGAAAAGATCAAAAAGCATGAAAAATCTCGTCGATGGGAGGTGATGTTGTTTGGAAAGAAATAATCGATCGAGAAAAGAAGCGAGGAAAAAGGAACTCGTGCGTGAACTCGGTAGGATAATTAACGTACTAAAAAAAGATAAAGAGATCAGGTCGATCATGTTATTTGGCTCATTGGCGAGAGGTGATATAAGCGCAACAAGTGATATAGATGTGATCATCGTGAAAGGGACGAAAAAAAAGTTTCTCGATCGGTTGGATGAGATTTATTCAACCTTAATCCCGAATGTAGCTCTGGATATTCTCGTATACACGCCAGAGGAATTCGAAGCGATGAAAAATACGAATGTTTCTGTTATGAATGCTGTAAAGGAGGGGAAAATGCTGTATGAACCCTGATGCGATGGACGAAGGACGAAGATGGCTTCGTCAGGCAGAGCAAGACCTTGATGATGCATGATATAACCTGGAAGGGAACAGATACCATCTGGTTTGTTTTCTTTCACAGCAATCGGCAGAGAAGGCTTTGAAGGAATTTTTGTATGCAAGAGGCGAGGAAATGGTTTGGGGACGTTCCGCATCAGAGCTTTGTAAAAGAGCCGTGTCATTGGATAAAGACCTGGAGCGAATACGAAGGGAGGCGGCAACGCTCGACAAATATGATTATTCCAACAAGGTATCCGAATGGGCTTCCAGGTGGAATACCGGCAGAGGCGTTTGAAAAAAGAGATGCCTGAATTTGACGGGAAAGTCCATGAGAACACTTGAAATGATGGGGTTTAAGGAGATGCTGAGAGGTTGTTGAGATCGATTTCAGGTTGTAGGGGAAATTTAAAAACTGTTCAAGTCCTTACATTTAAACATTGTCTGTTTGAAACCCGTCCGGACTCTTTAAATGTTTTTCTTATGGTCTCGCACAATGAAACGCGTTCGCCATGCAAGCGAGATATGCCACCAGCTTTCACGCCCGTGCCATTCACACCGCGCCCATCACCACCCACCGGATTTTCCACAAAACATTTAAATGGTAAATACCAATTACAAATGTAATCCACATATAATGGGATACGAGGGCGATGAAGCTTTTTCGGTTCTGTTGAAAAGTCACAATCACCACAGACAACCGGGCAATGCGGTTTAGCAAACAGGAAAAGAACATGAAAACGATGAGAGCGGCAAACATTATTGAGAAAGATGTTATTCTCAACATGGATGAAACAGTAGCTGCGGAGATGGAGTTCTATGAACAGATACTAAAAAAATTCAGATCTAAATATGGTGACCTCACAGAGTTTGAATCCAAAATAGCCAATGCAGAGTTACCAGAACATCCAAACTGGGAGAAATCCATCGAATACAGAAATGCATACGAGGAATTAGAGAATTTGAAAAGGATCAAAGGTGTATTTGATTGGATATTAAACTCATTAACGCAGCAAAAACATTCATCAGAGAGTGCTATTTTGCAGAAACCGCTGAGAACCTGAGAACAAAGATCAGGATCGTTCTGAAAGGTAATTGTTTCATGGATATGTATTATAATAGAACATTGGGCAAGTATGCGTATACGTTGATAAAGGAAAACAGAAGGGTCGCTGGATGGGATAATGCACCGCACCATAAGCATCTTGAGAATTTTCCCCACCATTTTCACACTATAGGTGGTAAAGTAATTTCATCGTCATTAAATGGCGATCCGGAAATAGATGTATATGTCCTTTTAGATTATATGAATGAATTCTTCGGTACTGCAGAGCATGCATAGATAATGGTATCGATGCAGATGCTACGTGCTCGATGCTACATGACTGCAATCCGATTTATCATCGATCTCTCTGTTTTTCGCATTTTTGTTATCTTGCATCACACCGCGCCTCTCACCACCCACTGGATTTGACCGTGTAGTCCCAAATGTTTTGACTTTATATACTTCTTCCACTTTCTAAATTTTCTCACAATCCAGTCCCCATTCTGGCAGAAAATGCACAGAAGAAGGCATTAAAAGACCTCATCAAGCGAAAACTGGAGGACGGGGCAGAGAGAAAGGAGAGAACAATTGCAATAACAGAAGAAGGCACAAAACTCGCGGGTGCGATTGCGGACCAGTCAGATATCGATGAGATCGTGCAACTAACGTCTGACGTCATACGCAGCCGCAGATGGGAGAAGATCCGTGCTTACAATATCCATGCACCGGTGCCGCTGGCGTCTTGCGCGAAGATTCACCCATACCAGCATCTGATCGACCGGATGCGCAGGATACTGCTTGATATGGGATTTACCGAGATCAGGGGTGATATCGTGCAGAGTTCCTTCCGGAACTTCGATGCGCTCTTCCAGCCGCAGGACCATCCTGCCAAGGAGATGCAGGACACGTTCTATCTCGATTCTGATTGCGGATATCCCTACATATTACGGGAAAGTAAGAGACGTCCACGAGTTCGGCGGCGATACCGGCTCAACTGGCTGGGGTGGCATCCGGAGTAAGGAATTATCCCGAAAAGAGGTCTTGCGCACTCACACAACCGCGATCACGATCAAACATCTTGCAGACAACCCGGATCCTCCGAGAAAAGCGTTCTGCATCGACCGGGTCTACCGGCGTGAGGCGATCGATCCGACGCATACAGCTCGAGTTTGAGCAGCTCGAAGGCGTGGTGATGGACCCGGGAGTCTCGTTTGCCAACCTTCCCCGGGGGTATCTTGTCGAGTTCTACCACCATATCGGCTTTAAGGATGTGCGGTTCGGACCAGGGTACTTCCCCTACACTGAGCCGTCTGTTGAACCGGAGGTCTATGTCGATGGCATCGAATGGATCGAACTTGGCGGTGCCGGGATATTTCGAGAGGAGGTGACCGCACCGCTTGGCATCGAGTATCCTGTGCTTGCATGGGGGCTTGGCGTCAGCAGGGTTGCGATGCTGCGGCTGGGGCTAAGGGATCTCTCGGAAGCTGTACCGGTCAGACATCGACTGGTTGTGGGAGAGTCCTGTGGAGGTATGGGATGAAAAATCTACTCACCTTCAGGCTCAAAAATCATGTCCTTGTTCTTGATCACCATATTGTCCTCCTGCTCCATAACATTCACAAGTTCTTTAACCTCCTTTTTTGTAAGCACACCAAATCGCCACAGTGCCCTCAGGATGGTATGTAAATGCAATACCTCCACTTCTCGGGATACTGCATACTCAAGTGCTTTCGCATCCTTGGAGCTGAACACGTAACTCCTTCTCTTTGCAATCGTAATTGCTTCAATCTCTCCACTGTGTAACGTCCTTAAATGCATTAAGTTTGATTTAAACTCGCCAACCTCAGTATCGGTCAACCGAGCCAGTTGAAAGCGATCCGAATTGAATACCAGATCGGGAAAATTATACCCATACTCCTTTGGTACCTTCAACTCCGAATAAACGGCAGGGGTGATCAGCAACTTATCTTCATAGAATAGCCTCTCGAGATATCGAATTGCATCTGCTTTGGCGAATGTCGATAATATATCGGTATCGAAAACAATGTGTATCATCGATATTCTTCTAATCTTTCTATCTGCCTGTCCATCTCTTCTTTAGTGGGTGCCTCGACACTCATTTTTAGTCCTCTCTCTTTTAAAATCTCTTTGAACTCAAAAATTGACATGCCTGCCAGTTCGGTCGCTCTTCCCAAACTGACCCTGCCGCTTCGGTACATTTCGATGGCAGCATTGACCCTCAAATCCTGTCGGCTGATCAGCGTGTATTTGACTGCATCTTCGATGAAACTGCCTCTGCTTCTGAAATAGCCACCCCGTACCAGAGCATTAATTTCATTTTCGATGGTTTCAGGTAAGACGATGGATGCCATATAGTATAAATTACGGCATCCTTACATTTAAACATTGTCTGTTTGAAACCCGTCCGGACTCTTGAATGTTTTTCTTATGGTCTCGCACAATGAAATACGTTCATGCATGTGAGTGAGATACGTCATATCCCCATGTCATTCACACCGTGCCTATCACCACCCACCGGATTTGACCGTGCAGTCCCAAATGCTTTGACTTTATATACTTCTTCCGCTTTCTAATTTTTCTCACAATCCAGTCCCCATTCTAGCAGAAGATGCACAGAAGAAGGTATTAAAAGACCTCATCAAGCGAAAACTGGAGGACGGGGCAGAGAGAAAGGAGAGAACAATTGCAATAACAGAAGAAGGTACAAAACTCGCGGGTGCGATTGCGGACCAGTCAGATATCGATGAGATCGTGCAACTAACGTCTGACGCCATACGCAGCCGCAGATGGGAGAAGATCCGTGCTTATGATATCCATGCACCGGTGCCGCTGGCGTCTTGCGCGAAGATTCACCCGTACCAGCGTCTGATCTACCGGATGCGCAGGATACTGCTCGATATGGGATTTACCGAGATCAAGGGTGATATCGTGCAGAGTTCCTTCCGGAACTTCGATGCGCTCTTCCAGCCGCAGGACCATCCTGCCAGGGAGATGCAGGACACGTTCTATCTCGATTCTGATTGCGGATATCCCTACATATTATGGGGACGTAAGAGACGTCCACGAGTTCGGTGGAGATACCGGATCAACAGGCTGGGGCGGGAGATGGAGCCATAAGGAGTTAACCCGAAAAGAGGTCTTGCGTACCCAAACGACCGCGATCACGATCAAACATCTTGCAGACAACCCCGATCCTCCGAGAAAGGCGTTCTGCATCGACCGGGTCTACCGGCGCTAGGCGATCGATCCGACGCATACACCTCGAGTTTGAGCAGCTCGAAGGCGCGGTGATGGACCCTGGAGTCTCGTTTGCCAATCTTCCCCGGGTATCTTGTCGAGTTGTGTCATTATATCGGATTTAAGGATGTGCGATTCAGACCAGGGTACTTCCCCTACACTGAGCCGTCTGTTGAACCGGAGGTCTATGTCGAGGGTCTCGGATGGGTCGAACTTGGCGGAGCAGGGATATTCCGGGAGGAGGTGACAGCACCACTCGGCATCGAGTGTCCTGTGCTTGCACGGGGACTTGGCGTCAGCAGGGTTGCGATGCTGCGGCTGGGGCTAAGGGATCTCTCGGAAGCTGTACCGGTCAGACATCGACTGGCTGCGGGAGAGTCCGGTCTGTGTGTAATGGGTGCGATGGCGGAAAAGATCAAAAAGCATGAAAAATCCCGTCGATGGGAGGTGATGTTGTTTGGAAAGAAATAATCGATCGAAAAAAGAAGCGAGGAAAAAGGAACTCGTGCGTGAACTCGGTAGGATAATTAACGCACTAAAAAAAGACAAAGAGATCAAGTTTATCATGTTATTTGGCTCATTGGCAAGAGGTGATATAAGCGCAACAAGTGATATAGGTATGATCATCGTGAAAGGGACGAAAAAAAAGTTTCTCGATCGGTTGGATGAGATTTATTCAACATTGGTTCCGAATGTCGCTCTGGATATTCTCGTATATACGCCAGAGGAATTTGAAGCGATGAAAAATACGAATGTTTCTGTTATGAATGCTGTAAAGGAGGGGAAAATACTGTATGAACCCTGATGCGATGGATGAAGGATGAAGATGGCTTCGTCAGGCAGAGCAAGACCTTGATGATGCACCTGACATTCCGCACGTGTTTTTGCAAAAAGATCTGTTTTTTTTTGTAAATGGTGAATAGTGGATATCGCTTGTGATTTTTTGTTTTTAAAGATAATCTATTTATTGAAATACATATTTTTTACATAAGCATGTAAAGCATCCGCTGTTGAAATTGGGTAGGTTGTGCCACCACAGTATAAAAATAATAATTTTTAGATATTTAAAACCTCTATCAGTAGAAATTATGGAAAATAAATGGCGACCTGTGGAATGTGGGATACACCTATGCCGATATGTTTATGCCGGCAAAGGTGATATCACCACACCATGAGCATTAAAATCAAGGTGAGGCGGTGCAGCAAATTAAGTTTATGCATCACCCTACCTGCGCAAATTGCAAAGATGTACGGTCTGGATGATGGTTCAGAGGTCGCACTGTAGGCGATGGGGGGCGATAGCCTGTTGCTCAGGTGTCGGTAACACCTGCCTGTCAGGTAGTCCTTCAATCACGGAGAGATTCGGGGTTTTGTTCAAATCCAGGGGTCTGATCCTGCGGCGGGTGGGGGTGGTACGGTGTCAATCAAGCCCTATCACAGTATTCCGCGCTCTTTTAATGCACCTTTTATCAAGTCCAGCTCTCCATCGATCTTCCCGAATTTCATGTCCATGTACCCCTTCAGGTCTTCTCGCAAACCACGGGTCTCGTCGATCATCACGTCCTGCTTCTCGATCATCACGTCCATCTTGGATTCGAGACTTCCAAATCCGGCTCTCATGACCTCAATCAGTTCCTTGAGATAGTCCGATGCTTTATCCAGCCGCTCATCAGTCTCTCCTTCCCCCACGAGTTTATAGAAGTCCGCTAAATCTCCAGTGGCGTCAGCATGTTCGACTTCGACATCTGCGACATCGATAAGTGTATTTTTAATCCGTATTGCATCGAGAAACTTTCCAAAATCTCCGTTTTTACCTTCCGCTATTATCCGAACTCGCCCGTCATCGAGATTCAGGACAAATCCAGTCAATCCGAAGTCTTTTGCGATCCCGATGACCTTTGCCCGGTATCCCACATTCTGGATCTTTCCGGAGACCGTGGCTATTATCTTATTCATCAAATCAACTTTTTCGCGGGCGGTCATAAACTTTTTGCTGCTTGACCGGCTGGAGTGGTGCGACTTCCGGCGAGAGTTTGCGGGCTGGGGCAGCCATACCGCGAGACGCGACCACCCGTCGGAGCGATGAAATCGCGGATGGAACCCCATATATCCACTTAAAAGCCAACACATCGGCTAAAATAAAGCCGAGGGAAGGTACCAGACGCACAAAAACAGATAAGCCCGTACCTTACCATCTAAAAACGCAAATTATCGAGGATTGGTAGAAACATACCAGCGCGTGATTTTTAAGTTTTGCATATGAATAAAAGTAGAAATTTTATACCTTTTCATGTATATGGTTGGTTTATGAATAATTAAGTGTTTCGATGCACAAACTTAGGGCTTGCCGGAAAGTAACCTGCTAAAATTCATGTCATCCGCTCATCTAGGCACTGTTCAGAAATCTAGTGATAGCTAAGTTTTCCAGTTCATCGTCCAACCTTTTTATTTCTGTTGCATCTAGCCAAAAGCCGTAAAATAAGCGATTTAGCAGAAACAAACGTATATTCGTAGCTATCCAGGATTGCAGCGCGTCGGCGATCGAGGGGATTCCGAAAATAGTACTTCATTCCATCACTAGAAAATTGAACAGTGCCCCATTCTGGCAGAAGATGCACAGAAGAAGGTATTAAAAGACCTCACCGAGCGAAAACTGGAGGACGGGGCAGAGAGAAAGGAGAGAACAATTGCAATAACAGAAGAAGGTACAAAACTCGCGGGTGCGATTGCGGACCAGTCAGATATCGATGAGATCGTGCAACTAACGTCTGACGCCATACGCAGCCGCAGATGGGAGAAGATCCGTGCTTATGATATCCATGCACCGGTGCCGCTGGCGTCTTGCGCGAAGATTCACCCGTACCAGCGTCTGATCTACCGGATGCGCAGGATACTGCTCGATATGGGATTTACCGAGATCAAGGGTGATATCGTGCAGAGTTCCTTCCGGAACTTCGATGCGCTCTTCCAGCCGCAGGACCATCCTGCCAGGGAGATGCAGGACACGTTCTATCTCGATTCTGATTGCGGATATCCCTACATATTATGGGGACGTAAGAGACGTCCACGAGTTCGGTGGAGATACCGGATCAACAGGCTGGGGCGGGAGATGGAGCCATAAGGAGTTAACCCGAAAAGAGGTCTTGCGTACCCAAACGACCGCGATCACGATCAAACATCTTGCAGACAACCCCGATCCTCCGAGAAAGGCGTTCTGCATCGACCGGGTCTACCGGCGCTAGGCGATCGATCCGACGCATACACCTCGAGTTTGAGCAGCTCGAAGGCGCGGTGATGGACCCTGGAGTCTCGTTTGCCAATCTTCCCCGGGTATCTTGTCGAGTTGTGTCATTATATCGGATTTAAGGATGTGCGATTCAGACCAGGGTACTTCCCCTACACTGAGCCGTCTGTTGAACCGGAGGTCTATGTCGAGGGTCTCGGATGGGTCGAACTTGACGGTGCCGGGATATTCCGGGAGGAGGTGACAGCACCGCTTGACATTGAGTGTCCTGTGCTTGCGTGGGGGCTTGGCGTAGCAGGGTTGTGATGCTGCGGCTGGGGCTAAGGGATCTCTCGTAAGCTGTACCGGTCAGACATCGACTGGCTGCGGGAGAGTCCTGTGGAGGTATAGGAGGTGGGCGCGATGGTTGAGAAGACCGGAGACGTGAGGGTCTTTGACCGGTTCTGATACTTTTTGATCTTCCCCGGTAAGTGGATCATGGCGAAGGAGATTGACCGCCAAGAACACCGAGGATTTTGACCACAAAGCATTTAAGTGGTAGATACCAATTGAGACTACGTAATCCAAATATGGCGGGATACGAGGTGATTGCACCCTTTTCGGTTAACGTTGAATATAAGGGTGCGTGATGGCTGCATGCGTCACAATCACCACAGACAACCGTGTAATGCAGTTCAACGAAGATGGAAAACATGATGGTAAGTACTGATTCCACCACTATCAAAGTCTCTACGAAAGATTCAATACTGATAGATCGTTTTGTGGAACTCGGCGAATTTAAAAGCAGGGGCGAATTTGTAATATTTTCTATTAAAAAGACCATTAACGAACTACTTTTAAAAGAATTTGGTGAGAAAGCATACCCGATGGCACAACTCTCGGATAAGGATGTGGACAATCTCCTTACAGAGATTAAAAATATCAGAAAGAGGCTGTGGAGTGAGTATGCCACGCGTTTATCTTGATACAAACATCTACATCATTGGACTTCTCTCTACTGATACCAATAGCAAACTCTTGCTGGAAGAAGTTAAAAAAGGAAATATCAAGGTTATATTGAGTGATTACTTATTCGATGAAGCACTTACGTGGTTTAAATCAAACAAAGGCAAGGATTGCGCATCAAAAGTGCGATTATACCTCCTGTCCATACCAAAGTCCGAGATAATTTATGATCTCGAATGGAATCTGTTTATGGATGAATGGGGTGGTTTCGTTGCAGATATCGATGATATTCCTCACGTATGCAGTTATTTTGCTGGCGAGAGCGAATATTTTGTCACAGTGAATCGGAGATTGACTCAGATGAAAATCAAGGATTATGTTAATTTTATTTCTCCAAAGAGATTTATCGAAGATGTTTGCCTGCTGGATGGGATAGAAACTAACAGAGAGATATGAGTACAGAATCGATTATATATTCAGATCGTGCCGATTTCTCACGCCATCCACACCGTGCGCCCGCCACCCACCAATATTTCGACCAGAAAGCATTTAAGGCACTGTTCGATTTTCTAGTGATGGAATGAAGTACTATTTTCAGAATCTTCTTAATCGTCGACGCACTGCAATCTTGGATAGCTACGGATATGTGTTTGTTTCTGCTAAATCGCTTATTTTGCGGTTTTTGGCTATACGCAACAGAAATGAAAATATTGGGCGATGAAATGAGAAATTTGACCATCACTAGATTTCTGAACAGTGCCGCATTTAAGTAGTAAATGCCAATTACGACTACGTAATCCAAATATGCTATGATACGAGGGTGATGGAGCTTTTTCGGTTCTGTTGAACAGGAAGGTGCGTATGGCTGTGCAAGTCACAATCACCACAGACAACAACGTAACAGACAACAACGTAATGCGGTTTAACAAACATGGAAAACAACATGAAAACAATGAGAGCGGCAAACATTATTGAGAAAGATGTTATTCTCAATGTAGATGAAACGATAGCTGCGGAGATGGAGTTCTATGAACTGGTACTAAAAAAATTCAGATCTAAATACGGCGACCTCATAGAGTTTGAATCCAAAATAGCCAATGCAGAGCTACCAGAACATCCGAACTGGGAGAAATCCATCGAATACAGAAACGCATACGAGGAATTAGAGAGTTTGAAAAGGATGAAAGGTGTTAACGCAGCAAAAACATTCATCAGAGAGTACGATTTTGCAGAAACCGCTGAGAACCTGAGAACAAAGATCAAGATTGTTCTGAAAGGTAATTGTTTCATGGACATGTATTATAATAGAACATTGGGCAAGTATGCGTATACGCTGATAAAACCCATCTTCGCCACTATGAATAAAAAAACGCTATCCACAGACCACACCAATTTTCAAATCTGTTCTACATCCTCTTAACCCCAATTGATTTTGAATGGCTGTTCATTCCCAAATATTTGCAATTGAAGATCTCCAGAATGTTTTTTTGCACATTTGTCATGGTCGTAAGTTTCAGTATCCGAGATTTGTCTCCCTTCAGACCTAACTTTCCAATTTCACATCTCTCCAGTATACGATACATTTTATTCACACTACTCACACCTTCAATCATATTTTCCCTGAGCTTGTTAGTGATAGTTACATCCATCAGATAACTCAAAATGCATATTGTATAATGTGCGCGGACATGTTCCTTCGTGTAAACAAATGTCGGCTGGAACTTAAGGAATGATTTCACTTCTTTGAATCCTTCCTCTACCCTATTTTTATCCCTGTATGCCTTGATAAGTTCCTGGGACCCAGTCTATACTCCGCAGGTTCCGTAGTTTCACAGATGTTCGTGACCAGCATCCAAATACCATCTGTCAGCATTGCCTTTTTAATCGCTTCTGTATTTTTCTCGTAAACAACAGACAACCCCGATCCTCCGAAAAAGGCGTTCTGCATCGACCGGGTCTACCGGCGTGAGGCGATCGATCCGACGCATACGCCCGAGTTTGAGCAGCTCGAAGGCGCGGTGATGGACCCTGGAGTCTCGTTTGCCAACCTTCCCCGGGTATCTTGTCGAGTTCTACCACCATATCGGCTTTAAGGATGTGCGGTTCAGACCTGGGTACTTCCCCTACACTGAGCCGTCTGTTGAGCCAGAGGTCTATGTCGATGGTCTCGGATGGGTCGAACTTGGCGGAGCAGGGATATTCCGGGATGAGGTGTCAGCACCGCTTGGCATCGAGTGTCCTGTGTTTGCATGGGGCTTGGCGTCAGCAGGGTTGCGATGCTGCGGCTGGGGCTAAGGGATCTCTCGGAAGCTGTACCAGTCAGACATCGACTGGCTGCGGGAGAGTCCTGTGGGGGTGTAGGAGGTGGGTGCGATGGTTGAGAGAACCGGGAACGTAAGGGTTTTTGACCGGTTCTGATACTTTTTGATCTTCCCCGGTAAGTGGATCATGGCGAAGGAGATTGACCGCCGAGAACACCGAGGATTTTGACCACAAAGCATTTAAGTGGTAGATGCCAATTACGACTACGTAATCCAAATATGACGGGATACGAGGGTGATGAAGCCCTTTCGGTTCTGTTGAACTGGAAGGTGCGTGATGGCTGTGCAAGTCACAATCACCACAGACAACCGCGGTTTTACGCGGTTCAACGAAGATGGAAGCAATACAACAAACAATATAGGAGGTAAATAGACATGAATAAGAAGATAATATTACCATTGGCATTGGTCGCACTGATGGTACTGGCTATGGTCGGTGCAGCGAGTGCAGCAAGTGCTGATGAGGAGGTAACATCCGTGGGTTCGATCGAGGTTCGCGGTACCATCGCAGAACTGGATGCGGATAACGATACCATCGCAAACTCAACAGGAGCACCCCTCTACGTATTAGATGGAGATGTGTATTTGGACGGGGATCAGCCCGGATTTCAATGGGACTACAGCTCATTCGCTGGTTTCTGGTATGATCTGGATGACGATCTGCAGACCGAGAATATGACAATCTTGGAGACACCACCTGATTCTGGGAGCCCACTGGCATATGGTGGTAGTCGAGAAATCGCTGAAGGTGGTTTGGTATACACCACGCATTCGGTGTTCCAGGAGTATGAGCTGCATCAAGATATTGAACCAGACCCAAGCAGAGGCCAAACCAAGATGGAGGAAGAATATGCTCAGTATCTTGAACAAGGACCTAACTCAACAGGATTATGTGTCGAAAGTGACAATGCTGGTGGTGACTGTGGATACTTCATCGAGGGCTGGATGGCAGAAAAGTATATAGCAATCGATGGCAATGCCGACGAACTCTGCAAACTGCTTGTTGAGTTTGAGGATGACGACAAGAAGACACTGTCAACTGGCGAGGAATGGGATCTTGGCAGCGGATACAGCCTCACTGCAAACCAGATCGATCTCGAAGGTAACAAGGTCTGGTTCTCATTGAAGAAAGACGGCAGGGAGCTCGATAATGAAGTGGCAACAACCGGAGGAGATAGATCACAGGAGCGCGTCTACACATACACAGTAGACCTTGCAGGCGAGACTGATATTCCGGTGTTCTCCTGCTATGTAGATGCTGTGTTCAGAGGAACCGACAGCAATGTCGTGCAGATCATGTACGTCTTCCTGATCGATGAGGATGTCATTGAGATCGACACCAGTGATACATATGGTGCCATGGAAGTGATGTCTGCAACCAAGAAGGGCATAAGACTCACGAACGATGAGACTACCCTCGATCTCGATCTAGACACCACAGAACATATCATGGGCAATATGTACTTCGAGACTGCGGACGATGACGTTAACGACCATATCAGGTTCTACCCGTTCGTTGAGTACACCATCGGCGAGGGTGGAGTCGAACCGGAGAAGAACGAGACTCCAATCGAGACCCCGACTCCGGAAGCGAACGTAACTCCGACCGAGGTAGTCACACCGACACCTGAACCGACAGCACCAGCTGTAGAGACAGCAACAGCTGAACCGACGACATCACCTACAGAGACAGCAACCGATAAGAAGACTCCAGGTTTCGAGTCAATCTTCGCAATTGCCGGACTGCTTGCAGTCGCATATCTGGTACTTAGACAGCGAGAGTGAGTGAGACCCTGTGAAGGGAGATATCCTCCCTTCCAACTTTTCTTTTTTCAAAAATGTTTATCAGTACTTCAGTGAAAGATATACCTATAAGACTGACCAATGAACGATGGACTCATATCATGGAGAGACATCCGGAATTGAGAACTGAAAAGAATAAAATTCTATAAACCATAAGCAATCCTGATTTTGTACAAGAAGGTGATTGGGGGGAGTTGATAGCAATAAGATACTATAGAAAAAACACCATTAACTTCCAAATATTTGTTAGTGGTGTATAAAGAAATCTCTGAGATGGATGGCTTTGTGATTACATCATATTTCACAACCAAACCGGCAAAATGGAGGCGGCTAATATGGCATCGGTAAAAAAATTTATTTCAAAAGAAAAAAACATGGAATGGGATTATGATAGTGAAGCTGACGTTTTATACATAAGTTTTGGAGCACCGAGACCAGCCGTTGGTGTGGATATCGGCAATGGTGTTATCATGCGGTACGATGAAGAACAGGACGAGATCGTGGGCATTACTATCATCGGGGTGAGAACGTCAGTGAGGTATCGGCGAGGAAGTACCGGATATACAGAGAAAATCGCAACCATCAAGCCTCCCGGGGTCGCAACTGTTTGATTTCGAGAGACTATGGAAACCCTGTCGCAACCAAGAAACGCTGCGGGCTCCGGGACTGTGCTTAAATTCCATATTGATTCCGGTGCAGAGCGAATCCTGCTGTTGGTAAAACCATCCAAAAAAATACAACCTGATGCGGGGGGTGGGATTCGAACCCACGAACTCCTGCGAGACTAGGCCCTGAACCTAGCGCCTTTGACCTGGCTGGGCAACCCCCGCTGGGGTTAACGCGTGATGGACCGATCGGGAATCGAACCCGAGGCCTCTTCCATGCCAAGGAAGCAATCTACCCCTGATCTATCGGCCCTATCACGAGGTACTGCTGGTATTGGAGGGAGGTGGTTATCAATATTGTGGTGAACCGAAACTCCGGATTATGCCAGCTTAGGTGCAAATCGGTTCGCAGTCATCAAAAGAGAGATTAGGGGTAGCGACAATTACCTGATATGCAGCCCCCGGATCCTTCGTACCCGGACAGCGAGGGCGATGAGAAGGTACTGATCCTTCCGCTTGGCGAGGAGTCCAAGAAGATCACCCAGACGCTCTCGAACGACTCTGCACGGCAGGTGCTCGAACTGCTCGCTGATGAGCCGATGTCAGCATCGGATATCGCCGAAAAACTGGAGATTCCCCTCACGACCGTCAAGTACAATCTGGACGCACTGATCGAGTCCGGTCTTATCATGATCAAACAGACAAGATGGAGTGTTAAAGGCAGAAAGATCAAGATATACTCACCGATACGTAAGTTAATCGTCGTTGTTCCGGACAAAACAGACAGGAAATCGGTTACTGATATTCTGAGGCGGTATCTCGGCGTGGTGCTCGGTGCGGCTGGCATATCCGCGATCATCGAGTGGTGGCATCAGCCATTGCTCACTGGTACTGGGAAAGTGGTCAGGAACATAGCAGAGGGGTCGGAATCCGGCATTCCACCGGCGCCAGTGCCAGTACTAGCTCCAACACCTGCATCGACGCCAACGCCCGATCCAATGCTGGCAGATGGCGCATTGCCAGCACCAGCGCCAACACCAACACCGGCCGGGATCGCCGAAAGCAAGGCAGGCGCAGGCGGGTGCGTGACCGATATGCTATCAGATGCACAGGAAGCGGCTATGGGCGGGGCAGGTCAGGCATACGCGCCAGCACAGACCAGCACACCTCTGCACCTTCCAGCTGAGACGTTGCCAGCCCCGGAACCAACGCTTGCAGCGCCGCCTATTGCAGAAGGTGCGAGCACCCCCCCAATCGATCTCGCGCAGGTGCTCGGACCCCATCCCGGCATCTGGTTCTTCTTCGGCTGCATCTTTGTGGTGGTGCTTCTTGCGCTGATAGAATACCGGAGGCGAGATGGCTGATCATGCCGCTTTACCATCAATCACATCTAGTTGCCACCCTCATCGCCTCGATAGCTTCTCCGATGGTACCGGCATCGAGCTCCCCAGACTCCACGTAAGCATCGTCCAGGACATAAAACGCGCTCTTCTGCGCGATGCTCTCCTTTGTGATCAGTTTATCTATCCTGTTCGCAACCAGCAGTTCGGCGGCTTTAAGCCCTTTCCGCTTCGAAAGCGTGGCAAACGGATTTTTCAGAAACCGCATATCTGTGAGATCGTTGTCCGCCCTTCGGATGTCAAATATGCAGAAATATTCCGCTTCCCCAAAGTGCATGGAGATTCCGGACAGGAGACCATTGTTCTCGGTGCACGGGACTGCATACCTTGTAAATTCCTTCTCCTTTGGCTCTATGTGTATCAGGACCCTGTCAACATTTTTTACCTCGGATTTGATCCTCTCTTCGATCTTATCGCTCAGCTGGTGCGCCCGTTCAAGGTCTGTGAGGCTCGTACCCACAGCCATCTCGATGAATATAAACTTCCCGGAACTCCTCGCGCTCAAGGAACATATCTTCTCGACACCGTGAGTTTCAGATGCGATCTCCCTGATCCGGTTGAGACTCTCGTAATCGATGGATGCGTCCAGGAGAACCTTTATCGAACTTTTTAGTATCCCGTATCCTGCAATGAAAATGAAGAGCGCGACCAGAATACCGGCAGCCGAGTCGAGGAAATATAAACCAAGATAGTTTCCAAGTATTCCCGCGAATACAACTGCGGAAGAGAGCGCATCTGTCCTTGAATGCTTACCATCCGCGATTAAACTGGGTGAATTTTCCGCTCTTCCGACTTTAAGCTTATAATTGCTTAAAAGCAAGGAGGATACCAGGGATATTAGTGCGACCGAGAGCGCAAACGGAAGATCTGTCAGGATAACCGCTCCGATCGCCGCTCCGATCGATGTGAGAATAATCTCGTACCCGGCATAGAGGATTGCAAGAGCGAGAAAGAGGCTGACAACATTCTCTGCCTTGTAAAATCCATAAGGAAACTCATCCGTGGGCTTGCGATCCGAGATCTTAAGACCGATAAAGACCGCGATGGAACTTATCACGTCGGTGAGTGAGTGGATCGCGTCAGCCATGAGAGCGATACTTCCTGATAGCATTCCGGCAGCGTATTTTATGACCACCAGAAATACAGTCACTCCTATCGACACCAGAGCCGCTCTCTTGTCCCTGCCTACGCTGATCATGAAGAGATGATCTACTGATGAACCTTTAAATACTTGCCCTGCAAAAGTTAGCAGGATAGAAGATAGCGACAATGGCAGAAAGAAAACACTCCAAAGGAATAAAAACACTTCTCGGCGATCCTAAAAAAGCCATCATAAAATTGTCGCTGCCGATGATCGTAGCTATGTCAGCGCAGACGATCTACAATCTCGTTGATGCGATCTGGGTCGCAGGGCTCGGTGCTGATGCTCTCGCTGCGATTGGCTTCGTCTTTCCGTTCTTCTTTGCAGCCATGGCGCTTTCCAACGGACTCGGGGTGGGCGGCGGGTCTGCCATATCCCGGAGGATTGGTGCCAGGGATAAGGATGGTGCGGACAATGTGGCGGTTCACACGATTGTTATAATGCTCTTGCTTGCGATTCTCTTCACAGTCCCGCTCTTTGTCTTTGCCAGGGACATCTTCGCCCTGATCGGTGCCGGAAGTGCAACAGGGCTGGCTGTCTCGTATGCCAGGATCATCTTTGCAGGCAGTATCTTCCTGTTCATAACAAATGTCGCAAGCGCTATACTGCGGGCTGAGGGCGATGTCAAGCGAGCCATGTATGTCATGATACTGGGAGCAGGTCTCAACATCGTACTGGATCCGATCTTCATCTACAGTCTCGACATGGGCATCGCTGGTGCTGCATGGGCTACATTTGTATCGCTGGCAATCTCGTCTGCGGTTATGGTAAACTGGCTGCTTTTTAAGAAGGACACGTACGTATCATTCAAATTCTGCTGCTTCAGGTTCGATAGGGCGATTGTCAGGGATATCTTCAAGGTAGGCATTCCGGCATCTGCAACGCAACTCTCGATGTCACTTACAATGGTGATAATGAATATCATAGTAGTAGCGGTGGGCAGCATCGAAGGTGTTGCGGTCTATACAACAGGATGGCGGGTGGTATCGATTGCGACACTGCCTCTAATCGGTATCGCAACAGCGGTCGTCTCGGTGACCGGGGCTGCGTACGGTGCACGCGCTTGTGATAAGGTGAGCATCGCTCATCTCTATGCAACAAAGATCGGTGTGTTGCTAGAAGCAGCGATAGCGGTGGCAACCTTCATCTTTGCCCCACAGATCGCTGCTGTGTTCACGCACTCCGAGGGCACAGCACATATTGCACCTGATCTAATCATCTTCTTAAGGATCGCGAGTCTCTTCTATGCGGGCGTGCCGTTTGGGATGCTCTCTTCTTCGCTCTTTCAGGGGACCGGGAGGGGTATGAATGCGCTCATTGTCACGATCCTGCGCACGCTCATCCTGACCCCAATATTTGCAGCTCTCTTCGCGTTTAACCTTGATATGGGGCTTACCGGGATCTGGTGGGGACTCGCTGCTGCAAACATTACCGGTTCTGCAGTAGCGTTTATCTGGGCGCGGCTGTATGTACGAGGGCTTCTTGCAGGTAGGCGGTGAGACGAGAGTGTGGAGTTTATGGGTACAGACGAATCCGGATAAGTCGGGGCTATGTTGAGGGATTTTGTGTGGCAGGTTGAATGACTTGATATAGGAGAAGGATGAAGATGGGTAGGTGATGAGTAAAATTCATCCGGAGGGTAGCATATATGGGCTATTCAGATAAAATACCAATAGACACAATATGTGAAGTAAGTTCAGATATACAACGCTATCTGATTTTGTCCCGAATAACTACTGTTCGCTATTCATGGTGACCTAAAAATGGAGAAAGAAACAACACACTGCCGGATATTCCGAGATTCGGAAAATAATACAGTGGCTCTGCAGGATATATTTAACCTCGGGATATATTATCCATGGGATGATGGCCATAATCCGAATTTCGATGCGTTCTCTCGTGTGATTCTTGATGTAAGAGATCAGCACATAAAAGGAATTAACTACTGCACGAATAGCTTGCGTTCCTTTCTTTCAAGTACGGAAGAATATGTGATCTGTGTTATCCCGACCCATGCAGCAGGAACCGAACCATCTGGCATAAGGACGATCGCGAAACGATTATGTTCGCATTCAGTAATTGATGGAACGGATGTCATATCAAGGGTTTTTGAGATTCCAAAGAAAACCGTAGGCGAAAGCAGCGATATGCAGTTAGAAATAAAATCGCTTGCTGTGACGGATGAAAGTGTAGTCAGAGGTCGGCAAGTACTCCTGCTGGACGATGTGACAACGAGTGGCACATCTTTAAAGGCAGGGAAATATCTGATAGAACAAGCCGGCGCTGAGATAGTTGTGTTACTTGCACTTGCCAGAACTCAAATAGAGGATGAATCTGTAAAATGAAGGCACTATACATACTGGAACTGGAGGAAACGCCCAAAGTCGGGTTGAAACTGCGACACCATTTTACAAAGCAATATATGATTACACATCATGTTCATACAAGTAGAATGTAGTCACAAATTCATGACAGGGTAGATCTGGCTTTGTGCCTTTCACTCCGTCAAAAGTCTCGATAGGGTAGCGGATATCCTCATCGCCTCCGGAGCGATGGACCCGGGTTCGAGTCCCGGTCGGGACGTTGATATATCACGACACTTCCCGAATTTTAGCTAAATCACTATTAACTACTCAGGTCCTAAAACCACTATCGGGGGACTTCACTATGCAGAGAATATCCGGGACCTGGGAGATACTGTAACCAAACCGAGAATTTAACCGCAAAGGGACGCGGAGGGGATAATAAGCAGTTAACTACTTATAGCGTTCCTCCGCGCCCTTCGCGGTTATTTTTCTTTCTGGAAACTACAGAATCGCAATCGTGCGACCAATCAACCCACCTGAGTGGTTACAATCACTATACCTTAAATTTTAACGCAAGCGTCGACGGCAGAGCCGTTACCGCAAAGTACGCGGAGAATGTAGTACCTACACACTGTGCATCCGGTCGACCGCCTCTGCTATCCGCTCGGTTGAGCTCGTCAGCGAGAACCGAACATACCCTTCGCCGCACTCCCCGAATCCGACTCCCGGCGTTGCCACGATCCCGATCTTCTCAAGAAGCATCGCAGAGAATGAGAGCGAGGTGTAACCATCAGGCACTGGTGTCCAGATATAGAACGTCGCCTCTGGCGGTACGGCATCGATTCCAAGCGTGCGTAGTCCGGCAATCATCAGGTCTCTTCGTTCTGTGTATATCTTGCGCATATCGCTGATACAATCCTGCGGACCTGTTAGTGCAGTGATTGCCGCCTCCTGAACCGGCTCGAATACCCCGGAATCGATGTTTGTCTTGACCGCGCCGAGCCCTGAGATGATCTCCGCATTCCCGCAAGCTATACCGATGCGCCAGCCGGTCATGTTGTAGGTCTTTGACAGCGAGTGCATCTCGATCCCGACATCCATCGCTCCCGGCGCGGATAGGAGACTCGGAGCCCGGTACTTGCCGAATGTGATCTCAGAATACGGATTGTCATGCACAACGATTATGTCATGCTCGCTTGCGAAATCGACTACTTCCTTAAAAAATGAGAGGTCAGCGACTGCCGCGGTCGGGTTGTTCGGGTAATTGAGAAAGATCAGTTTGGCTTTATCTGCAACATCGGCAGGTATTGCATCCAGATTGGGCAGGAAGCCGGCTTCTGCGAGAAGCGGCATAGTGTAGGGCACGCCGCCTGCAAAGAGCGTCCCGATCTTGTATACCGGGTATGCCGGATCCGGCACAAGCACAACGTCGCCAGGGTTTACGAACGCAAGCGGGATGTGCGCAAGCCCTTCCTTCGATCCGATGAGCGCAAGCACCTCGCTTCCCGGATCAAGCGTGATATTAAACGTCTTTTTGTACCATTCGGCTGCTGCCTCCCGAAAGGTCAACATTCCTGCGTATGAGGGATACTGATGCCGCTTTGGGTCGTGCGCGGACGCACACAACGCATCGATAATGTGAGCTGGCGGCGGCAGGTCAGGATCCCCTACGCCGAGATCGATGACATCAACCCCGTGCTTGATCGCATTTTCTTTTGCTTCATCGATCGCCGCGAAAAGATAGGGCGGAAGCGCTGTGAGTCTCTTTGCGTACATACATGGATCAAAGTCGCTGATGCCTTAATATCTTTGCGCATGGGTCTGACAGAAGAACATATTAACACTTTGGAGGCTATAATAAACGATGCAATGGTTACTTCTCGCATTAGGAATTATCATGGAGGTCTGCGGCACCACCTGTATGAAACTCTCCGATGGCTTCTCGAACATTGTTCCCTCTGTTCTCACCTTCGTCTTCTGGGGAATCGCATTTACCATCTTTATATTTGCTTTAAAGACCTTTGACCTCAGTTTCGCCTACGCTGTGTGGGTTGGATCAGGGGTTGTGATCGTGAGCATCATTGGAATCCTGTACTTCAAAGAACCCGCAAATGCCTTGAAGATCTTTTCAATAGTCCTGATTGCGATAGGCGTTACCGGCCTTGGTCTGAGCGATGTGATCCGCTGAGTGGGAATCTTATGGGGTACAGTCGGATGACAACGCTGCCTTACACAGGCGCTTATGCGTTTGCCAATGTGCTGCTGATGGTAGCCGGTAGTGTGATTCTGCTTCTGTAAGGGGTTCTGGGTGGTTTTTATTGGTCCTGCTGATTGCGACAGAGGCGCGGGGATCAGCTAGTTTTATATATCATGGTGGCATTGGTTATAATTACGTGAGGCGACACTATCTCTATGGCTGGCTTAGAGTATTGCTGTTGAGGTGCATCGATGGGATGCGCGGCATGAAATCGCTATATTCAGGATTTATACTTAAGTGCAGGGTTTGGTGACTTTAATAGCAGAAATAAAAAGAGAGGTGGCTGAGAAATGAGAGACGAAGTAAAGGTATCGATTGTTGCTGCTATATGCACATTTGGTTTGGCAGTAATTTTTAAGAATGTGCTACATGAAGAACTAAATTTCATCACAATGATCTCTCCTGTTAGTCTCTTTCTTGTTTATACCTGGAGCAGGGATGTCAAATCCAAATTCAATACCGCAACTGTTTGGATGTGTTCGATCGTGGTAGTCACAATAGCAATTATAGCATTATACGCTTTTTAAAGATAACAAAAGAGAAGAAGGGAATGAAACAATGTGGACACCCCGCAATTTTATTGCGCGGTGGCGAGTACGGGATTTTGACCGAACACCTTTTATACCGTAACGCTTGATGATAGTGAGGTTGATGTATGAGAGGAGAAAACCCACTTAACATCTGCACATGGAATGATTCATCCGATTGTGCAAATTGCACCATCCAGGATGAACTGTCATGTAGATGGGACCGAAAAGTTCTGAGCGGCTTTCACGCGATTGCTTTTCCTCCAACAATAATGGCTATCTTCGGGATCGCGTTCGTTGGATTTTTAACCGGGGTCTGGTGGCTTTTGATCACATATCTTGTCTACCTTTTTGCCATGTTTGGTTTTGAGATCCGATTTCTCTGCAGCCACTGTCCATACTACGCAGAAGAGAGCAAGATACTTCACTGCCTTGGCAACCATGGAAGCCCAAAACTCTGGCGTTACCATCCCGAACCCATGAACAAGTTCGAGCGATTCATGATGCGTTTTCTCGTGGCCACGATCTTCTTTGTACTTCCGCTCTCTGTCATGGGATACGGAATATGGTTTTTATATCTCCAGTACGCTGAATACGGCTTGATCGCACTGCTGGGGCTTACGGGAGTTGCAATCGCAAGTCTGATTACAAGCACCTCTTTTGTCTCCACTCTCAAGATATTCTTCTGTTCGAGGTGCGTCAACTTCTCCTGCCCCCTAAATACGGTCCCCAAACCAGTGGTTGATGAATATCTGATGAAAAATGATGTTATGAGAAAAGCGTGGGAAGAGACGGGATATAAACCGGAATAGAGATAATTGGTAACCATGCCGCTCACCGAAGACGCCTTACGGAAATTAGCAGTGATCCAGGAGAAATACCCGGTACTGATCCTCCTGATCGTGCTGATATTCACTGCTGTTATGGCTTTCGGGTCTGTGCAGATGAAACTCGATCCTTCGTTTGACGCCATGATGCCGGATGATCTGGAAGTTATCCGGATGCAGGATGTCATCTCAACGGAGTTTGGATCGACAGACACCATGCTCGTTTTAGTGGAGCTTGATCCCTCCTCTGATGACCCTCATGCGGTCAATGATATTCGGGACCCGAGGGTTGCAGAGTATGTGAATATCCTGAGTGATTCGATTACCAGTGAGAATAATGTGAAAACGGTTAATAGTTTGCCGTACGCGCTTAAACTGGCAAACGATGGAGAGATTCCAGAGAGTTGCGAACATATCAGTGCGATCATTGAGAGTAGCGCGCAGGTCAGAAGTTTTGTTAATTCGGAGTATTCTTCCACTTTGGTATTGATTCCAGTGGCTATCAACGGTAATGTGAATGTGCAGAATGAACTGGAGCGCGAGATAACAAAGGATATCGAGGACTGTCCGAAACCGATCGGGATAAAGACGAGTCTTACAGGGATGCCGTCTGTCATGAATTATATAATGATGCTTCTGGCAGGCGACCTGATAAACACGATTGCGTTTAGCATGATCTTTGTCTTCATAATTTTATGGTATTTACTTAAGCATCCAATCACCGCATTTTTATCCCTTATTCCGGTGTTTCTGGGTGTAATCTGGATAAGTGGGACCATGGGCTACCTCGGGATTAAGTTATCTACTATAACTGTCGGACTTGGCGCGATGCTTGTTGGCATGGGGATCGATTACGGGATACATGTGACACATCGGTTCTTTGAACTGGTGAAGAGGGGGGAAGATTTTGCACTGCAGGATTCAGTGGTCTCGATCGGAATGGCACTCTTTGCGTCCGTTGCAACCACGATGGCCGGTTTTGGTGCAATGATGGGGGGAAGCTCGCCGGTGCTCAAGGATATGGGGTTTTTGCTAACAATTGGCATCTTTTATGCATTTATAGTAACAATGGTTGTTCTGCCCCCACTGCTTGCAATAGAGAGAAAGTATTTATATTCAACCTTTGATCATCTGATCTTTAAGATAACAAGGGATACCGGCGTTTATAAAGAAAGTGTCGTAGAAAAATGTTTACGTATAATGGCACGATTTCAGGCAAAAGCGCCTGTATTGGTAATTATCAGTGTATTGATCGTCACGGTTTTGCTAATTCCGGGAATGTCGCAGGTATGGACCGACTATTCGAGTGAAAACTGGATACCTGAAGAGTCTGAGGTGCTGGAAGTTATGGGCAGAGCGGGTACGGACTACGGGGACTCACTGGACTCAATCACGTTCCTTGTCAGACTCAAACACAATGATTGCGTCTCTGATCTCAGCGATCCACGAGTTTTGAAATCGGTTCACGTACTTGCATCCCTGATAGGTACTCTTGAGTACGTTGATTCGGTAGACTCTGTTACCGTGGATACCAAGAAGGTGAACGATGACAAACTCCCACAAACACTGGAGATGAGCAAGAAGATACTCGAGGAACATCCGCATTTAAGATCCCGGTTCAATTCAGATTACTCTTATATGACGTTTGATGCCAAAGGGGCATCATTCGAGGAGGAGGAGGTTCTGGAGTTCGGAAGAGAGATCGAATCTGTCAGATTCCCTGATGGCGTGGATGTTGTTCTTGTGGGGGAAGCGCCCAAAAGTGTGGAAATGGAGAAACGGATGGATGCAGACGGGCAATGGACCGCCATACTGGGTTTCATACTGGTATTCCTTATAGCATCATTCATCTACCGTTCACCGGTTGCAGGCGTGCTCACGCTGCTTCCGATATTCTTTGCGCTCGTCTGGACAATCTCAACGATGGGACTCATAGACCTGCCTTTAACAGAGATGTCAATCGCAATGGCACCGATGATCATGGGCGTCGGGATCGATTTCAGCATCCATCTGTACCACAGGATCAAACGGGAGTTAAAAGCAGGAAACCCGATCGAGGATGCGGTGTATACCGCAGTCCCAAGTGTCGGGGACGCACTCTTTG
The DNA here is from genome assembly GCA_003194445.1 of Candidatus Methanogaster sp. Taxonomy (GTDB): domain Archaea; phylum Halobacteriota; class Methanosarcinia; order Methanosarcinales; family Methanogasteraceae; genus Methanogaster_A. The sequence continues at coordinate 150,442 of PQXF01000002.1, read as the reverse complement.
CATCTACTGCCACCACGATAGTCTGTTTCATGGTGCTGGTGGTTGCTGCGACTCTTCTGGTAGTTAATAGACTCGGAGCAACCCTTGCAATCGGCGTGGGTTTCAGTTTCATTGTCGCGATGTGGATGGTTCCTGCGATCGCGGTTCTGGAGGAGAAGTTCAAGGATAGATTTATAAGAAGTATAAAGAATACACACTCGCAATAAACGGCATGAAATCGTTATATGCGAAGTGATGAACAATAAGTATAATATATTAACTGGAAAAAAGGAGGTGAAAAAATGGTACAATACGCTTCATACTGGGACGCCTCGAATTGGGCCAGTTATGTTGAGGTGCTGAATCTCCAGGACCAGCGAGCTGATTACAGGATCATCGTCTACGACCGTGATGGCAGTGTGTGCTGGCAGGATACTCGAACGTTAACCCCTCATGCGGCAGAACGTATCTTCATAAATCAGCATGTTCCGGAGGGGGACCGGAGAGAAGGGCTTGTTGTAGTTGAGCCTGTCAGGGAAGGGGATGAATTCCCAAGTGTGCTGATAATCTATGCAGAGGGTCAACACTGGAAAGAGGGGATCCGTTTTGTTCCCTTCACACGGGTGCCATGATTTAACCAAAATGTGATCAGCATCAGACGAGGATGGAACTACATAAGTATACAGAATACATCATAAACCCCACAGACCCATGCCACTCATCGAGGACGTCTTAAGGAAATTAGCAGTGGTTCAGTAGAAGTATCCGGCACTGATCCTCCTGCTCGTACTGGTATTCACTGCGGTGATGGCTTTCGGGTCTGTGCAGATGAAGCTGGATCCTTCGTGTGGCCGTATGCTGTCAGAGGATCTTGAAGAACCGGACCATTTTTCGAAATTGAGTAATGTGTTATTCTCTCACACCGAACCATCTGGTGTGGATCTTTTCGTAGGTGCCGTCCTCCAGTGCCTTTATCAGTATAGGGTCGAGTTTTTCCCGCCATGGGCTGCCCTTCGGGTAGGTGATGCCGTAGGTGAATATCTCGAAGGTCTGGGGTGCCAGTGCCAGCCTGGAGTCAGGGTTGTTTTTGAGGTAGTGTCTGAGAAGCGGCGTGTCGTGCACGACCGCGTCCACCTTCCCCTCCTTTAGAATTGCGACTGCCTCGCCCAATGATCCGACCGGAACGGGCTGCATGCCGCGTTCTTCTGCCAGTGGGACGGTCTGGGTGCCTGCGATGACAGCCACCGGTCTTGCTGCCAGGTCGTCCGGACCAATGATAGCCGGAGCATGTAACTGGGAGACGGTCATCGCGCTGCTGAACGTCGCAACCGTGAAACCAAATATGGCGATGCCGATGATGATGACAAATGATGCGAACGTCTTGCCCAGAGGTTTTTTGGGATATACGTCGCCGTAGCCCACCGTCGACATTGTGACGATCGTCCACCAGACCCCGGTGGCAACACCTCGGAGGTAGCTTGTGTGGAAGTGTCCATCTTCCTCACGCTCGATGAGCCAGATGATGTGACCGGCGACGATCATGTAGACGATGACCAAAATGATGCCAAATACGACGTTTCTTGTGAAGATCTGGGATAACAGATCTGGCGTGGGTTCCTTTTCGGCGATGATGCCGAGGTCAGCCAGATAGAATGGATGGCTGAACTCGAAAGAGCCAAGCCTCTCCGAGGTGATGGTCGTTGCCGCGATGCCGAAATCGACCCTTCCATCTCTTATCGATGCCAGATGCGTTGGAATGTCTGGGTCGACATGATAGGAGACAGAGACCGGCTCATCCAGTTGAGCCAGTATATGTTCGAGCAGGTCGATGCTAAACCCGCTCACCGAACCATCATCTGCGACGATTATGAAGGGCTCTGCAGGTTTTACGCCCACCACGAGCTCGGACTCGCCGCTCGCCTGGGAAGCGCACAGGACAAGCATGAGACATGCAGCAAGCATCCATTTCATCGTATATTTTGATATCCCTGCAGTTTAAAATCCTTTCTAAATCGAAGCATTGCCAGAATTGTATATGTTTAGCCACTCGACCTCAACCTCAACATCCGGAAGCTGCTTTAGCCCTCTGTCTTTGCGCTCCTTGACAAGTTCGTTTCGCTCGGAGGGGGTGGATGTTATATATCCTTTTGCTCTATTCCTTCCGATATTTTAGACGAAAGCAACTCATAAAATCTCAGAAGAAGGATCATATTACGTAAATCACGTGAGATTGCGGTTTAATATTATGGGACTGTAATCATTTTATTATGCAGCAAAGGTTCAAGAATCTTCGACGCATGTAATATCTCAATTCCTATAATTTCTTTACTCGTATTCAATTCCATTATGACGCCATCCGCGATCTCAACGAATTCCTCTTCTGCCCCTTCCTTCATGAAAATATAAAGCGTATCACTCCCCACATCATAATTAACCTTTGGCTTTTCCTTTATTCTTTTTATCATATCCATATTCTCATCCATCTCCCACTACTTATGCGTTTTTCCTTTTGACCTTCCTTAACTCGGGTGTATCGTGATGATCTCTATTTTATTTCCATTTTTATTATATGTTACAGCCATTGTTCTTATCTTCCCTGCATAATTCAATTTCTTTATCGCTATGTAACCCACCTTTCGGTGATGCCCCGACACATCACCAAAAGGTGTCACGGTGGCATGACATACTCCATTATCAGTAGTCGTCCGTCATTCAGCTTTATGCACCTCTTCGATATATCGTTACATGCTCT
>PQXF01000002.1:128037-145987 GCA_003194445.1 Candidatus Methanogaster sp. | reverse complement strand
CGATGTTCACTTTAGCTTTAGCGTCAATTGAGATCCTCAAAGTCTCTGGATCCTCGTCTGACTGGTGATTGACTTTATTAACATTCTCAAAAATTGCATTGGTCTCAGGAATCTTCTTAAGTGGCTTCGGTCTTCTGAATCCTCTTCAGTTGATATCCCAAACGGTAGCAAATATCCCGTATCGTGTTTTCACAGGGCAATTCATCATCTATGTAGCCTTTTTCGTCAATCAGTGCCTGCCGAACAGCTTTCGCCGTTAGCCTCGTATACAAGAGAGACGTTTGAAAATTGGGGTCAGTCTGGCTCTTCGGACCAACTATCGATCGTATATCCTCCTCGAGTTCGGGCATCTTTTCCTCGGTCTTCTTGTTGCCACGAGCAGAATAATTGTCCACGCATCTAATACCAGTGGTTAACTCCATCATGCCTTTCTCAACTGTCTTTCTACCCCAACCAAATTCTCTTTCTGCTTTACGAGCACTTTTGTCCAGCAATTCGATGGTGATCTCGGCAATATAGGTTCTTCTTTTAAAACCACTCAATTTCTCCGCTGTATTCTTAATGATCGACCTGAATGTTTCTGGTATTTCACTTATGTCCATCTTACGAACCATCCTATAGATATATTGAATCTATTTTGGAATGGTTCTGTAATAACACTTGTTCTTTAATTTTACTGAAACTCAGACGTATGGGATATATGTAGTTCTATTAGTTGTCACTCGATCAAGAGATCAATATGTAAAACTGGTGGCAGGTAAATTATTATTTGTGAGTTGCCTAACAGCAGGGGACTGTGAGATGCGAAGTCTCAAATTCCCTATCTTGTTGCGGCTCCCCATGCGAATATATAATGGTCTCAGAAAACCAAAGAAAATAACTATAATAGGGCAGGAGTTAGCCGGAGAAATTGAATCAGTAGGCAAAGATGTAAAGCTGTTTAATAAAGGTGACCAAGTTTTTGCAGCTACCGATTTTGGTTTTGGTGCTTATGCCGAGTACATATGTCTGCCTGAAGAAGGGGTGGTGGCAATAAAACCGGCCAATATGACCTATGAGGGAGCCGTCGCCGTTCCTGTTGGGGGACTTAATGCATTGCATTTTCTTAGAAAATGAAATATCTATAGCGGTTTTCGCGTGATTACAGAGGATTGTCCGGGTGCGCGCGTCCAGCAAGTCCGGGGCGCTTCATAACCTCGCGCCAACTTCCCATCGGGCTTTCGGGTACGGTAGCTTGCTGTCGCATGTGAGATATGCATCTGTGCAGAGTCTTTTTAATTTCTTCTGGTCGGTTGAAAAACATGATGGAAATCTTGCAAACATTGGTACGATTGGAGTGGTGGAATCAGTGGAATCAGTGTTAATCTGTGGCTAAAACAGTATCAACCACAAATTAACGCAGATGGACACAGATTAGCGGTGTAAATAACTTTTCAGATCGATAGTGCTCCATTCTGGAAGTTGTGGTTGCGTAAGACAATCCGACGTTCCCAGAAAATAATAAAAAGACTCTCTGTGCAACAGGCACCAGTTGCAGCAGAAGACTCGCGATTCGTGGTCCGGATTCAGCCGTCTGCGCCACCTCCCTGGACCTTCCGCAATCTTTATTGCTGATGAGATAAGTGACAGGTTGCACATAACATCCCCAGACAACACTATCCACATCTGAGGGAATAGTTGGAAAGACCATCGATTGAGATTCCGGGTGTTATTATGGCGCAGGTGGATGGATGTCGTGAAGGGGCGCACCAGGATGTGTAATCGTGTGCAGAAAGAGCGAAATGTCACCCGAGCTCTGTACTTATAGTCGCGGGATTTGGTGACTTAGAAAGGAGGTGAAATTAGGATGGAATGGAAAAAAGGAGTGATATCGGGAATTGTAGCTGGAATAGTGATGCTGATAATTGGTTCGGCATTCATGATGATTCCTGGAGTAACAGAGTGGTATACTGAAAAATTTCCTGATATGGTAGAAACCACGGCAATGTCAATAATGATGGTCGGTGTAGTACTGATCGGCATATTCATGGGACTGGTTTATTCGGTGATAAACTCAGCGATTCCCGGAGAAGGAGCAAGAAAGGGGCTGAACTATGGCATCATGGTATGGCTGTTAGCGGGATTGATGTGGCCGATCATGATGATGGGTTTTGCTCCAGCTTACCTGTGGATTGGCGAGTTGATAAATGGATTGATCACCTATTCAATAGCAGGTGCAGTACTTACCATTATATATGGAAAATTATGAAATAATCCCTTCGTTTGAACTATCGTCTGATAGCGGATAAAAGGAGAATTGAAGATTTCCCAAAATTGCTTTCGGCAACTTATTTTATCCGCAATACGTCAGGCGAAATGCGAAAAAACAAACAAAGGAGGATTAGACAAATGTCTGAACATACAACTCTCTCAAAGCCAGGAAACCCGCCCCATGAAAGTGGAGGTCCAATCAAGTCCGTCTCCGTCATCAGCACAGGGACCGGCGAAGGACATCGGGAACACGTCTATGGGTCTCGCAAGCCCGCCCTCTGGTGGATCTTCTTCGGGCGACAGTGGGTCTCTCTCCCGATCAACGTCTATGTCATCGAGCACTCAGATGGACTGGTTCTCTTTGATACCGGTCAGGACAGGGCTGTCGTAACAGACCCGGATTATTGGCCTGCCGGACTCACCGGATTAATCTTCCGCCACCTCTTCAAATTCCACATTGGTCCGGACGATACACTAACCAGGCAGCTCGAGATAGCGGGTTACTCGGTGGCTGACGTAAGAAAAGCCGTCTTCTCCCACCTGCATTCTGACCACATCGGTGGCATCCGTGAAATCCTGCATGCGGACCTTGTTGTGAGCAGTGAGGCGTGGGAGCACATGTTGGGACCACATTCCGAACGGCATGCTGTATTCCGCAGAGACATCGACCTTCCGGGTGCAAAATGGCAGCGGATTTCCTTCCAGCCGACAGATGATCCATCGATTGCACCGTTCACGCATGCCTTCGATCTGATGGGCGACGGTTCGATGGTCATGCTGCCAACTCCGGGACACCTGCCAGGCTCGCTGTCCATGCTGGTGAGACGTGACGGTGCTCCACCCCTGCTCCTGGTCGGCGATCTGTGTTACGGATTGGAGTTGCTTGAGCATTGCCAGCTTCCGGGTACAGGTGATAAGAAGGAGTTACGAGCCAGCTTTGCAAAGGTGCTCGCCTTAAAGGAGAGAATGCCGGACCTGGTCATCCTGCCAGCCCACGATCCGGAAGCAGCCGAAGCGCTCCGCGGAGCACTTCCACGAGCTTGGGCGCAAGTCCAGACAGATAGAGGCAGCATCGCGAGGGAGAATCATGAGAACTCTACGCGATGACAATATTCTCAAGTTGCCCGATGGCAGGCAGCTCGGGTACGCCGAATACGGTGACCCCGACGGCAAGCCCGTCATCCTCTTTCACGGCAATCCCAATTCCAGACTTTTGTATGGACTCATACCTGGTTGCCCCTTCCGACCTGGCCTGCACCTCATCGCGCCGGACCGGCCAGGCTACGGCCTCTCGGATTTCTATCCGCCTGGTCGCGGTGTCGCGGACTATCCATACGATATCGTGGCGCTGGCTGATGCGCTGGGCATTGATAAGTTTGCCGTGTTCGGTCCTTCCGGGGGCGGTCCCTCTGCCCTGGCATGTGCCTGGAAGATTCCGGAGCGGCTGACCGCGGTGGGGATTTTCGGTAGTGTAGGGCCGTTCACGCCACAATCCGCCGAGGGGATAAATCCGGGCCTCCGCGTATTGTTCCGTCTAGCTCCCAGAGCGCCCTGGATACCTCGGTTGCAAATGGGCTTAATGTCATTCTTGATACACCACTTTCTCGATCTGTACCTCAAACTGATTTATACCGAGCTGACGGACTCCGATAAAGAGATTCATATTCGGCTCGGATTACGCGAGGTGCTTCGCCCAGATCGCTATGAAGGGTTCCGCCAGGGAGGGCGCGCTTCGGCTTATGACATCACCCTTGCTGGACGCTGGCCCATCCCCTTGGAGGAGATTAGTATGAAGGTGCACCTCTGGCAGGGTGAAGATGATAAAAGCGTCGGCGGGATGGGCCGTTACATAGCGGAGAAACTGCCCGACTGCCAGGCGACATTCATTCCCAACACCGGGCACTTCTGGCTCTTCGAGCACATGGGTGAGATGCTGGATGTGCTGGTACCCCGGCGGTCTCAGCGGATCGAATGAGGATTGGAAGATGTCTCGAACATACAACTCCCTCAAAGTCAGGAAACCCACCCCATGAAAGTGGAGGTCCAATCAAGTCCGTCTCTATCATCAGCACAGGGACAGGCGAAGCACATCGGAAACACATCTATGGGACTCGCAAGCCAGTTCTCTGGTATATCCGCGAAATCCTGCATGCGGACCTTGTGGTGAGCAGTGAGGCATGGGAGCACATGTTGGGACCACATCCTGAACGTGAAGGCGTCTTCCGCAGAGACATCGAGCTTCCGGGTGCAAAATGGCAGCGGATCTCCTTCCAGCCGACAGACGACCCGTCGCTTACACCGTTCACTCATGCCTTCGACTTGATGGGTGACGGTTCAATGGTCATGCTGCCAACTCCGGGGTACTTGCCGGGCTCGCTGTCCATGCTGGTGAGACGTGACGGTGCTCCGCCCCTGCTCCTGGTCGATGATCTGTGTTACGGATTGGAGTTGCTTGAGCGTTGCCAGCTTCCGGGTACAGGTGACAGGAAGGAGTTACGAGCCTCGTATGCAAAGGTGCTCGCCTTGAAGGAGCGAATGCCGGATCTGGTCATCCTGCCCGCCCACGATCCAGAAGCAGCCGGAGCGCTCCGCGAAGCCACTTCCACGGACGTAGATGAGGGGCCAGACAACTAAAGGTAATGCCACATCAATGTACCCATTGTTCGCAGTTTCGCCTAACAGAGCGTATCTGGCTCCGTACCTTCGGCACTTCGCCCAAATCCGGCCTTACGGCTGGACTTCAGATACCTCGAAACGTTAGAGGCGAAATTTGACTCGAGAAATGAAAAACTTCAAAGTGAGGAACAATGAGTATAATCTATTAACTGGAAAAAAGGAGGTGAAAAAGATGGTACAATACGCTTCATACTGGGACACCTCGAACTGGCACAGTTATGTTGAGGTGCTGAATCTTCAAGACAAGCGAGCTGATTACAGGATCATCGTCTACGACCGCGATGGCAGTGTGTGCTGGCAGGATACTCGAACGTTGACCCCTCATGCGGCAGAACGTATCTTCATAAATCGGCATGTTCCGGAAGGAGACCGGAGAGAAGGGCTTGTTGTAGTTGAGCCTGTCAGGGAAGGGGATGAATTCCCCAGTGTACTGATAATCTATGCAGACGGGCAACACTGGAAAGAGGGGATCCGTTTTGTTCCCTTCACGCGGGTGCCCTGATTTGACCGACGTATGGTTAGCATCAGACGAGGATGGAACTACATAAGTATACAGAATACATCATAACTCCACAGACCCATGCCACTCATCGAAGACACCTTACGGAAATTAGCAGTGATCCAGGAGAAGTATCCGGTACTGATCCTCCTGATCATGCTGGTATTCACCGCAGTGATGGCTTTCGGATCCCTCCAGATGAAACTGGATCCTTCGTATGACAGCATGATCCCGGGTGACTCGGAGGTCATCAGGATGCAGGACGTTGTATCAACTGAGTTCGGGTCAACAGAGACGATGCTCGTTCTGGTGGAACTCGATCCCTCATCTGACGATCCTCATGCAGTAAACGACATCCGGGACCCGAGGGTTGCAGAGTATGTAGAGATCCTGAGTGATTCGATCGCCAGTGAGAAGAATGTCAAAGCAGTTTACAGCCTATCCTACGCGCTCAAACTGGCGAACAGTGGCAGGCTCCCGGAGACCGAGAAGCATATCAGTACAATCATCGAAAATAGCGAGCGGGTCAGAATGTTTGTCAATTCGGAGTATTCCTCCACCCTGATGTTCATTCCTGTGGATATCTGTGGTGATGTGGATGTGCAGGAGGAACTGGAGCGTGAGATAAACAGAGATATTGCGGACTGTCCGAAACCGATCGGGATAAAGACGAATGTTACCGGGATGCCGTCTGTCAGAAACTACATCATGATGCTGTTGTCAAGCGACCTGATAAACACCATTGCGGTCAGCATGATCTTCGTCTTCATAATCTTATGGTATCTGCTCAAGCACCCGATCACCGCCGCAATATCGCTTGTTCCTGTGTTTCTGGGTGTGATCTGGATAAGCGGGACCATGGGCTATCTCGGGATTAAGTTGTCTTCCATGACGGTCGGGCTTGGCGCGATGCTTGTTGGTATGGGGATCGATTACGGGATACATGTGACGCATCGATTCTTTGAACTGGTGAAGAGGGGGGAAGATTTTGCACTGCAGGATTCGGTGGTCTCGATCGGAACTGCACTGGTGGCGTCTGTTGCGACCACGATGGCTGGTTTTGTTGCGCTGATGGGCGGAACCATGCCAGTAAATAGGGATATGGGGTTTTTGTTAACAATCGGGATCTTTTATGCCTTTATGGCAACAATGATTGTTCTACCCCCGCTGCTTACAATGGAGCGGAAGTATCTGTACTCAACTTTCGATCATCTAATCTTCAAAATAACAAGAGATACCGGTGTTTACAAAGAAAGCATCCCGCGAAGAGTCCTTGGTATGGTGGCGCGGTTTCAGGCAAAGGCGCCTGCACTGGTAATTATCATCGCACTGGCCTTCACGGTCATGATAACCCCTGGGGTCTCGAAGGTGCGGACCGACTTTTCAGATGAGAATTTTATACCGGAGGGATCTGATGTGATGAAGGTGATGGGGAGAGCAGCATCGGACTATGCAGGAATGGACTCTATCACGTTTCTGGTCAGGCTTACCCATAATGATTGCGTCTCTGATCTGAGCGATCCAGCGGTTTTAAGACCTGTCCATGTACTTGCATCCCTGATAAACACCATCGAGTATGTTGATCGCGTGGACTCTGTTACGATGGAGATCAGGGAGATAAATGAGGGTTATCTTCCACGAACAATAGAGATGAGTAAAAAAATACTCGAAGAGCATCCACAGTTACAATCCTGGTTCAATTCGGATTATTCGTATCTGACGTTTGAGGTTAAGGGGTCTTTCGATGATAGTGAGGTTCCTGAGTTTGAGAGAGAGATCGAGTCTGTAAGATTTCCAGACGGTGTGGATGTTTCTCTTGTGGGAATGGCAGCCAAGGTGGCGACACTGAGGGATTCGATGGGTAAAGACCTGGGCTTGACAGCTATGGTGGGTTTCATACTGGTATTCCTTATAGCATCGTTCATATACCGATCACCAACTGTCGGTGTGCTTGTGCTGCTTCCGATCGCCTTTGCGCTCGTCTGGGCGTTCTCAACGATGGGGCATATTGATCTGCCATTCACACCCCTCTCAACCGGGGTGTTATCGATGGTGATGGGTATCGGGATCGATTTCAGCATCCATCTATATCATCGGATCAAACAGGAGTTGAAAGCAGGAAATTCCATTGAAGAGTCGGTGTGCATTGCAGTTCCAAGTGTTGGAGATGCGCTCTTTGCATCTACCACCACCACGATAGTCTGTTTCATGGTATTAACGCTCACCGCCGCGCTATTAGTGGTCAATAGACTCGGAGCAACCCTTGCAATCGGCGTGGGCTACAGTTTCATCGCGGCGATGTTGATGGTCCCTGCAATCGTGGTTCTGGAGGAGAAGTTCAAGAATAGATTTATAAGAAGTAGAAGTTTAGGAGGATAAAGGAGGGAAATCATGAAGAATTGGCTCAAAATAGCATTGGTGATGTTCTGCATCCTGATGATGGTAAGTTCTGCGTCTGCATTATCGGTCAGAATCTTAAAGACGGACCCGGTTCCTGCCGAGTCAGGGAAATATTTGACTGTATGGTTAAAAGTGGACAATACCGGTGGCGATACTGCAAAGGATGTGAAGGTTAAGATAGTTCCGGAGTATCCGTTCTCAGTGGAATCTGGCTGGAAGACATGGGATGACATAGGGCACATACCAGCAAACGATATTGCAATCGTTGATTTCAAATTAAAAGTGGATGAAAACGCTCTTGAGGGGACCAATACCTTGAAGGTGGAGTACAAGGAAGCGATAGACGCGGACTGGAGCGAGAGGGATCTGAACATAGAGGTTGAATCGAAGAGGGTTGATTTTGAGATTGCAAATATCGACAGCATCCCGAAACGATTGATATCGGACAGCGATGATGCGCAACTGACCGTCGATATCCAGAATATCGGGGAAGGGAAAGCAGAGGCAGTAAAGTCGAAACTGATCCTTCCGGATGGATTTGAGCCATCAGAGAGTTATTCGGATACCTCCAACATCGGAACGATAGAGTCACTGGGAAGCGGAACTGCGACCTTCTACATCGATATCGATGAATACACACTGCCAGGAGAACATCTGGCTAAACTGGAACTAAGTTATCTGCAGGAGGAGGATCAGAAGAATGTTTACAGAAACGATACCTTGAATCTGCTGATACCGGTGAAATCAACGCCGTTATTCGATGTGGTGTCCAGTGAGACCACGCCATCAGAGCTCTCGACCGGCTCTGCGAACGTCGAACTGAAGATGAAAGTTAAGAATATCGGTAGCAAGAAGGGAGAGAGTGTCAGGGTAAAGGTGAAAGAGAAGACAGAGCAGCCGTTTAGCTTTGAAGATGGCGCATCGTATGATTACATCGGCGATCTGGACGCGGGCGATATTGGAGAGGCGGTATTAAGATTTGACATCGACGAAAAAGACGCCGTTGTAAAGACGTATATACTGGACATCGAGATAAGATGCGTGGAAAATGAAAATGTACGCCTCTTCGAGGAGAGTGTCCCGGTAATGATCTCCATAAAGAAAGAAAGTACCCCAATGCCGATTTTGTATGTGGGAATCGTAGTTGTGGCGCTCTTCGTGCTTGTGGTGTATGTGGTTCTCCCGCGTATTCGGAAACGGAAGGAGAAGACTGTCAAACCAAGAGAAGCTCCGAAAAGGAGCGATGAAGATGATGGCGGGGACTATCTGGAAAGCTTGAAGAAGAAAAAGGAGATATGAAGTTTGAAGTCAGTATCGAGAAAGAGAAAGTCGATAGAACCCTTAAAGACCTCGAAGACGATGTAGTTTTTCAGAATGTCAAGCGTCAGGCTGCGAAGATAAGGAGTGAGAAACTCGGGTTTGCACGGGGCGCGACCGGACTAAAGAGGTACCTTGGCTGGTTTGACATAATGGCGATAACTGTCTGTGCCGTTGTCGGGATGGGGATATTTATCAAGACCTTCTCGGTTCAGACAGCAGTCCCTGGTATCGGGGATTCGGTTCCGCTCGCTTTTCTGATTGGCGCAGTGCCAGCGATCTGCACAGCTTTATGTTATGCGTCTCTTGCGTCCGCACTCCCAAGAGATGGAGGGGAATATATATTTATTTCCCGTGGACTGAACTCTTTTTTTGGATTCTGGACTACATGGATGAAATGGTTAACCTGTACTATAGCAATGGGGGTAATTGCTTATGCATCCACCGATTTGATAATTAATATGTTTTATGTAGTTGGAATCAGCCAATCGATAATAAATAGTATGAGATCACCAGTGGGTTATGTAACCATTACTTTAGTAGTACTCAGTATATGTTACTGGATCAATATCAAGAGTTACAAGTATTATCAATGGGCTATCAGAATATTCTTTTTTATAATCATTTTTGGAAGCCTTTTAATGATTCTTGTTCATCTTGCATATAGTCCGGATATGTTTATACGGGGTGCGACCCAGAAGTATGGGGCCGAGACTGTGAGTTTGATTTTGGATGCCGGTAACAAGATTGCAGATGAGCATTCTTTTGATTTATTCAACCTAAATACATTTTTAGATAGTTTAAAGATATTGTTAAGTGCAGCATCGGTTTTATTTTTTGCATACATTGGTTTTGGACATGCAGTTACCGCATCCGGAGAAACTAAAGAGCCAAGAAAGAATATTCCAAAAGGCATAATTTCTGCAATAATTTGTATTACTGTGTTATATTTTTTAGTTTCTGTTACCTTTTATGGATTTATACCCTGGAAATATATTGCAGGTTATAGTACACTGTATCCGGATGCACAACCTTCCGATTTCATAAATGTCAGCCCATATGCCGCCGAAATAATTTTAACCTCTTTTATAATAATGATCGCACTAGTAAGTGTTATACTTCCTGTGATGGCGTCGATCTCAAGAATATTCTTTGCATGGTCGTTTGATGGACTGATGTCTAAAAAATTTAGTAAAGTTAATAAAAATGGAATGCCGGTTAGTGCACTTACTGTAACCTATTTAATCGCAGTTCTGGCAGTAATCGAATCTCAAGTCACCGGAATATTCAAGGTATTGGAATTCAGCACCATTGCAATGCTATTTACTTATATGTTCGTTAATATTACTATGTTTTTGCTTCCAATGCACAAACCATTATATTATAATATGGCTAAGTTTAAACTTGGAAAATTTAATTCTCTTGTTTCAGGAATTGGGGTAATGACAGCGTTTTTACTGGTTGGAATGCTCATTGGAACTTCTTTCGATTCTTTTATTGTTTTCTGCGTCCTTGTGATGATCGGTGGAATAATTTACCATTACAATTATAAGAAAAGAGTTGAATCCGGCATCGATATGGAAACAACCTTCAAGATACTGCCGCCGGAATGAGGGGTGGGAGGTGTTTCTCTCTTAATTCTTCATCATATGCTCTGATATCTCTCTGATAGCGTCGGAAAAACTGTGATCCGGATGTTTTAACATGAACACCTCCCTACTCCCGGTTTCAGCTATATCTTCGGATAATGGTATCGCACCGATCGCCTCACACCCATAAGCCTCCTCTATCCGGCTCCTCACCTCTGCCGGATCATAACTACCAGGAATCTTGTTTACCACAAGTGAGGTGCAGGTTATACCAATTCTCCTGGCTACCTCGAGAGATATGCTGGTTCCCTGATAATCCTGGTTATCAGGTCTGAGAACGATCATGAAAAGATCCGAGATCGCCGCGGAGATAAGAGTTTCCTCATTTAACCCCGGATGCGTATCGATGAAGAGATAATCCATCTCGAAGATGTTCATTACCTTTTTGAGCCCCTCATTCAATAGCTCAGCATCGTAACCCTCTCTGAGAATCCTTGCGATCTCACCCAGCTTCATACTGGATGGGATGAAGTATAACTCGCCATTATTTAGTCCGACGCTGCTTGTGACATCATACGCGATATCCTTAACCGCACACCTGCCCCAGAGGTAGTCGTTTAAGGATTCGTTGATACCGGACTCATCAAAACCGAATATAACATGAATCCCCGGAGATTGGATATCCGTATCGATGACTCCGACGCGATAACCCTCCGAGGCTATGTAAGCTGCTATGTTTGCAGTGATATTCGATTTTCCAGTCCCGCCCCGAAACGAGTGGATCGATATTATCTTTCCGGACATAGCATAACCTTCACATAAAATGGTTTAAAGTTTTTTGTGTTTCAGGGCGCGCCCTCTGGTTGATGGTGTTTGGGCATCGCCTCTGATCTCTATGATCTCATCGAGCGCATCGATTTCAGCACGGATGTCAGAGATGATCAGACGTGTCATATCCGGAACTCTCGCTGATCTCTCCGGCGGTGTTCTCAGTCATCTTCGCACATATCTCATCGTACTCCCACCCCTGCCCGAGCGACCACATCAGTTTCACGAGTGCGACTTCGGGAAGCATGTCTTCAGCCTCGATCACGCCTGCTTTTAACATGTCCCGTCCGGTATCATAGACCCGGTCACATATCCTTCCGCTTAAGCACTGGGACGTGATCACGACAGGGATGCCGCCTGATGCAGTGTACTCGATCAATTCGATCCAGTCGGAAGCGACATGCCCAAGCCCGGTGCCTTCGATAACGATTCCCCGGTATCCTGAAAGACTGCAGAACCTGAGGAGTTCGGGGCTTGCTCCGGGTATGTACTTGAGAAGTGCGCACTTCTGCTCCATGCTGTCACGAAGTATAAGTTCCCGCTCACCTCTCCTCGTGTAGTCGGTAAACGTCCTGATCTCGCATTCCGGGTAATCGACCCTGCCGATGGGCGACGCGTTGATCGACTGGAATGCGTCCCTTCGTGATGTATGCATCTTCCGAACCCGTGTTCCGCGGTGGATCAGGCAGTGGTCATCCGACGTACTCCCGTGCATGACCACGCAGACCTCCGCGATGTCGCTTACCGCAACCGATGCGGCGCAGATTGCGTTCATCGCATTGTCACTCGACGGTCGGTCAGCACTGCGCTGCGAACCCACAAGAACGATCGGAACCGGGGTCTCGATCATGAATGACAGCGCTGCCGCTGTGTATCCCATGGTGTCGGTACCGTGCGTCACGATCACGCCATCTGCTCCGTTCTCGATCTCTTCTGCGATGGCATGTGCAAGTTCGACCCAGTACTCGGCGCGCATGTTCTCTGAGAGGATGTTGTAGGCGACCCTTGAGCGGTAGTTTGCGATTCTGCGCAACTCCGGTATCGCATCGAGGACATCCTCTGCTGTAAACTGGGCAGTGACCGCTCCTGTGCGGTAATCGACCTTGCTTGCGATGGTTCCGCCGGTCGAAAGTATCGCAACGATCGGTAGATCGTCTCTATCGGCCCATTTTTCCTGTTTTTTTTCCCTTTCGGATTCTCCGGATGTGGGCGCTCTCTTCTCGACCGTTTCGATCTGCGCGCCCTTGTCTACTCCGACGTTATAACCGTTATCCAGTTTGATCACGATCCGACCGGTGGTACTTGGCATCAGCACGCCTTCGTATGTCACGCGATCGGTTATAACGCGCACCCGGTCACCCTGTTCCGGCTCCATGACAGATCAACCTCCAAATCATGCAATCACTCTTCAACTGCGATCATCTCAAACTGGCTTGCAAGATTCCAGACGAGTGTGCGAGTATGCAGCGGCATGTTCGGGTCATTTGTGATCCTATTTAGAATATTGAGGCTGTTTGCAGCACGGAATGAGATAAATTCCTCTTCATTTGATAGATTTTTCTTTATTTCGTCTGCTGCATGCCGTATATTTCGGGGCACTGAGGTATCGTTCAGGATAGTATCCAGAATAATATTGCATTGTTCAACTGTTTCTTTGATCGACATGGGCATCATCCATATTCCAATCTGTATGTGGTATATCCGCACCATATCATATTTAAAGATGGGTGATCGATAGGAGGTTATGGATGAGATCGATGCTATGTCCAGATTGCTCGAACTTGGCGGGACGATGCTTGCAGAGCACTGCCGCCGCTGCGGTGCACCACTGTTCCGGTATCAAGGAAATGTCGGCTGCCCGATCTGCGATTTTAGAATGGTGGAGCAGGAGATGGGTGAAGTGAGCAAAGAGCGAGAAGATATGGGCGATAATGAAGAGAAAGGAGAGCCCAGGGGTGGGATTACGGCAGGGGCATCGCCGCTTGGAAGGATCATCTCGGATAAGGTCGCCGGGATCGCTGCCGATATGCAGAGCGAGACCGATCTGGGTCGCGTTCGAGACCAGATGGATTGCATCGAGCGCGGGATTAAGATTCTCGGGATGCTTGGCCCGAACTGAGTGACTGTTCCGGAGGTTGTGGAAGGGTTCCAGTCACAGCCACTTTGTCCGGTCTGAGGTCGGGCGTGCTCGTGTTACTCCTGCTTGTGTGCGCTGGCACGGCGGTGGGTGCAGGTCATGGGACCGGATATGGTAGAGGTAATTGCTACGGGGGTTGCTGAATGTATTGGGCTCGCGGGCGCCCGGGTGGTTGGTGATAGCACCACATGGCAATATTTGAGAGGGGAAATGCTTTTAGGGGGATAGGTTGTGTGTATAGAATGTGATACATCGGAGTTGATCATTATGACAAGGCATTCTCCCACAACCGAAACTCGTACCGTTTTGCGAACGATTCTCAGCGCAGGTGTGCTCATTGTGCTGCTGGTGCTTGTGTGCTTAGGCACGGCAGCTGCTGCGTGTCCGAATGATGAAGATATGGGCACTGTCAACTTCAGAGGTGTGGTAACCGGAGAACCGACTATCGATTCGGTTGGTGCAGGCGGTGTCAATGTCCGGATCGATGAAATCCTTTCCGACCCAATAGGCAACCTGACAGTTGGGGATGTGGTGACAGTTGGTTACCCCATAGTACCTCCTTTCGCGGACATCGATGCTACGGTAGGAGATCTTGTAGAGGTCTGTGGCGAGTATTGTGGCGCTCCAGAACCGCTGGATTGGTCAGGGGTTGGAGATCACATAGTATGGCTGCATGCGCCAGATCACTTTTATCGACTGCTGTCGCCAACCGCCGCCGCATCCAACGCTACCGGCACACCCAAGGACATATATCTGGATGACGAAGATGTGTATGCCACAGGCTCAGGATTTAGAGCTGGTACGGATGTGGATATCTTCGTAGTCTCACATCGGGGGTGGGGTTGGAGTGATGGCGATTCAATCCCCTCTCGGGGTTTGGTCACAGTTTCGGACGGGACTGTATCCACGAGTGGCGATCTGAGTCCTGTGCTCGTCTGGCATGCCCCGCTCGTACCCGATGAATGTGGTATTGGTTACGATATCGTGATCGATGCGAACCAGAACGGCGTCTATGATGCATCCACAGATGGGCTGGACAGCGGATCGCCCAGCTTTGACGTGATCATTCGTATGCCATCAGCACCAGTCCCGGCACTCACCCCTATAGGGGTCATCGCTCTCGTTGGCTTGCTGTGCGTTATCGGGATGTTCAGGATCAGGAGGAGGTTCGACTGATGCACAGGAAATACTTTTTACCCATAATAATGACAAAAAGAAAGGCAAGGATATTGCAAGATGCCAAAAACAAACGGTGATACTTTTTCCGGATACGACTCATCTCCTGCCCGCTGTTGGGATCAAAATAGGCTTTCTGAGGGGGCAGTGTCTGATGCGATAAATGAAACTTGGAGACAGATCAATGAAACTCACAACAGTCTATGATAACGAGGTATATCCGGAGGCATCTGCAACCGGACTTACGAGCGAATGGGGATTCTCCTGCCTGATAGAGGTGTCCGGTGAGCAGATACTCTTTGACACCGGCGGAGACGGATCGATTTTGCTGCGCAACATGGAACGACTGGGAATTGACCCGAAAGACCCTGCAACGATCGTGCTCTCACACGAACACTGGGATCACACAGGAGGCTTGTCTGACCTCTTAAGGGAGAACCACGATGCCGAAGTCTATCTGCTGGCATCGTTCTCAGAGTCGTTTAAGGACAAGATCGAAGATCCAGTGGTAGAGGTACGCGAACCAGCAAAGATCTGCGATCGGGTGTATACCACAGGCGAACTTGGCACAGCCATAAAGGAGCAGTCACTGGTGCTGAAAACGAGAAGTGGCATGGTTGTCATCACAGGATGCGCACACCCCGGAATCAGGGAGATCATGAACGCAGCATCCGGATTCGGAGAGATATGTGGAATCATCGGAGGATTTCATGGGTTTAGTGATTATCACCTGCTAAACGGCGTAACGTTCCTCTCTCCGTGCCACTGCACCCAGCATCTAAGCGAGATCGTCTCGCGATTCCCGGACGCATACCATAAGAACGGTGTTGGTAGGGTGTTTACCTTTGGGTAACATGGGCCACCTATTCGGTCCTGTACCGTCCCGCAGGCTCGGGAGGTCGCTTGGTCTGGATATCACGCCGTACAAGACATGTACGTTCGATTGCATCTACTGCCAGCTCGGACGAACCACAAATAAGACCGTGCGGAGGCGGGAGTATATTGCGAAAGATTCGGTCTTACATGAGCTACGGGATTTCTTACAGGAGGGGGAGGAAGATACCGATTACATCACTTTTGCCGGATCAGGGGAGCCAACGCTCCATTCGGGAATCGGTGAGATGATCGATGTGATCAAAACGATGACTGATATCCCTGTTGCGGTGATAACCAACGGATCTCTCCTGTTCCGGGAAGATGTGAGAGACGATCTCTCAAACGCTGATCTCGTGCTGCCATCGCTGGATGCTGCCACCACGTCCGTGTTTCGTGCTGTGGATAGGCCGCATGAGAGTCTTTCGGTGGACCGGATCATTGAAGGACTCATGATGTTTCGAGAGGTGTTTGAAGGCGAATTATGGCTTGAGATCATGTTTGTGAGGGGCGTAAACGACGGAGCTGACGAAATAACAGCGCTATCGAATGCAATCTCCGCAATCGATCCTGATCGAGTTCAGTTAAATACCGTTGTGCGACCGCCGTATGAGGATGTCGCGCCTGTGGATGAGGATGTGATGGTGCGGATACAGGAGGCGTTTTGCGGGAATTTTGATGTAGAGATCATCGCGGAGGAGCGAATCGAGGTTCGTGCGGATATCCTTCCGCTTTTGGAACGGAGACCGCTTACACTGGATCAGATCGCTGGATCGCTTGGAATGCACCGGAACGAGACAGCGAAGTATCTTCGGGAACTTATAGAGCAAGGCGCGGTCGTCGAGACTGTGCACGGGGGCAAACGGTACTTTGGGGCGAAGACATGAAATGCGCTCTCTGTGACAACAAGGACTGCCGGCAGGGCAAAAACTGTACGAAAACAGCGACAGATATCGACTATGCGCCAGCAAAGGGGACGATGCGGATCGCTTCCGAGATTGAATCGAGGTATATGGAACTGACACGCCTCGAAGAACTGATCCTGTTCTGCAGAAAGATGAAATTCAAGAGAGTCGGGATTGCATTCTGTATCGGGCTTTCTGCAGAAGCGAGAATCGTGCATGAGATCCTTGCGCGGGATTTAGAGGTGCATTCGGTCTGCTGCAAGGTCGGCGGGACTGACAAAGGCGATCTCGATCTTGTAAAGATCAGGGATCCTGAAGCGCATGAGACGATGTGTAATCCGCTCGGGCAGGCAGCGATCCTGAATGCGGAGGGAACCGAGTTAAATATCATAATAGGACTCTGCATCGGGCATGACATTCTCTTTACGGAGCACTCGGATGCACCCGTGACCACACTTGCTGTGAAGGATCGTGTGCTTGCGCACAATCCGCTTGGTGCTGTGTATTCGAGGTATTATCAGGGGAATGTGTTTGAGATGGATTAGAGGTGATATGGTCAACTTTCGTACAGTCTTTAAGTACCCTCGAAGCAAATAGCCATACATGGCAGGGGCATTCATTTCAGAAATCGATGTCACAGAGTTCAGAGGCATCAAAAGATGCAAAGAACCGATAAAACTAGCAAAATTCAATGTTTTGATCGGGAAAAATAATTCTGGTAAATCCTCGCTCCTCGAAGCCCTGTATCTCTTTCCATTGCCACGACTCCACTCCACTATTTATGGTGGTGATAGAATTAATCAGATGGGAGAACGTCATAGCGGAACGGACAGTTTAGTCTACGGTTACTCAGGAAATGCCGAGCTGAAGTATAATGTCAATGAGTATCCATGCAATATAGAAATTATGAGTAATGGTACATCAAACAGTTCCGTCAACGATGAGGAAGTGGACATCTCAAACCTTCAACACGTTTCCAAAATACTAAAGATATCTGAGCGTAATATCGAAGATATTTCTATTTATCCCGAATTTCGGTGAATCAAAATAGACTTACCTTCTACCATCACGGAGTATCGGTGTTTTGTGGGGTATGGTGTTCAATAATTGAGACGAATCAGATAGATATCCACATCATGGGATATGCACTTTTTCCGAAGTTCTGGGTTTGCACAAACCAATTACACACATCTTTATGCGTAATATATAAGAGGGTATAGCTCGAGGTGTATGCTGTGTTATAGTTAATCAATGCATGTATAATGGATGGTTGTATTATGAGGAAAATTCCGAAAAAGTT
>PQXF01000002.1:62516-125544 GCA_003194445.1 Candidatus Methanogaster sp. | reverse complement strand
CATGTAACGATATATCGAAGAGGTGCATAAAGCTGAATGACGGACGACTACTGATAATGGAGTATGTCATGCCACCGTGACACCTTTTGGTGATGTGTCGGGGCATCACCGAAAGGTGGGATTTATATTCCAAATGATACAGAAACCCTCAACAAGTATGCTAAATCCGTCTCATCCATGGAGGATGAAATCGTTAAGATCGGTGCAACTAAGCGAGTCGCTGAATTCGTTAACCAGTGTATCGATGAAAAATACACAGAGGTTTTATGGAAAAGAGACGGCATATCCTGTAGAAAAGAACTGCCGGATGGATCTCTCTTATATCCAAAATTGGATGATCTGGGCGATGGTATAAAAAAGGCGACCATCATCATGCTTTTGTTAGAAGCACATTCGCCTCGTGCAGTACTCTGGGACGACTTTGAAAGCGCATCACACCCAACCCTTATCAGAGCACAACTTGAATGGCTATCAAAAAAGGACTGGCAGGTAGTTCTCGCTACACACAGCATAGATGTTCTTTACCAGTTATTAGAACTGGAAATTAGCCCTGCTGATCTCCAAATTCTACAGATGAAAAAGTTAAAGGACGACACGCTTGTTTATGAATCATTGACCATTGACGATCTGGAAGATTTGATGAATGCAAATGCAGATCCAAGGCGACTTGTAGGCACATTGGGGATTTAGAATGAGAGTGGTCAAGGATTGGGATGAATCCGCAGAACTCTGGTCTTTTGTTGGGACTGGTGACGGGACGGATGAATTTCACATATTAAGGGCAGTGGCTGAAAAATATAATGGGACCTGCAGCTTATGGTTCCCCAAATCCCCACTTGGTAAGAAAACCGGATTAGCCGTACTTGATTCCATCAAGACCGTTATTGATAAGACATCTCCCCAAATCAATACTTTTCTATTTCTGATCGATAGGGAGCATATCGTACAGAGGAATAGAAGATCCAGAGACGAACTTGATAATAGTGATATTAAAGTAATGATTGAACATAAATTGTCGAATGAACACATAAGGATCATTAAAATAGATGATACTACGCCGGATGGGGCGTTTATAATAAACGGTAAATTGGGCTCTCGTGTATTACAAATTTGTGTAATAATTCAGGGAATTAATTTAAAGATAGAAGAGGAAATCTCAAAATTAATAAAATTAGAAAAAGATATAACTATTCCAACGGAGAAGGAGAATATCCAGGATTTTTTTAAAGAAACATTTCATAGAAAAAGCATAGGGCAGGGTACTGCGAAATTAATTGCAGGAGCAAATAAAAACAATCTCCGAATGAGTTTTCCCGGATTAACGTTCATTTTGAATGCGATAGAGAAGCAGTGTTCCGAAAATAACTGATGTTAGCATATACTATGATAAACTATCGAATGTCTGGGCAGTACTGGAATTTCAGACAGTGTTCTTCGCGGTAAATGAGCACACTAAAATAACCAGACTTTCGATGCGACGCCCGAGCAAGTTGACACCCTCTCAAAAAGTCTCGCGGTCTTTGTCCAAAAGAGTTTACAACTCCAAGCGTCATAATCAGGAATATGTTCACCATCATCACAGGCGCTCAGTTCGGCGACGAGGGCAAGGGAAAGATCGTCGATGTCATGGGCAAGGATTATGATCTCGTTGTCAGGTTCCAGGGTGGAAATAACGCAGGGCACACCGTGATCGTCGGAGACGACACCTACAAACTCCACCTGATCCCGTCAGGCGTTCTCACCGATGCCAGGCTACTGATCGGCCCAGGCGTGGTTGTCGATCCGACAGTACTTATTCAGGAGATCGAGATGCTCAGAAGTGCCGGCATCGAGATAACCCCTGAGAAACTCGGGATCGATGCGAAAGCAAGCATCATCATGCCGTACCACATCGAGATGGACAAACTGCGCGAGCAGAGACGGACCAAAAAGATCGGGACGACCGCTCGCGGCATCGGATTTGCGTACATCGACAAGATCTCAAGGGATGAGGTGCGGCTGGCAGATCTCACCGACACCGATGCTTTTCCCAGACTCATGGACGAACTTGCGCCCCAGAAGGAGCGTGCGATCGTCGATCTCGGAGGCGATCCCGGTGTGGTGCGCGAAAGCATTCCCGATTATACAGCCTACGGCGCTACGCTTGAGCCGTACATCACCGATGTCTCGCATGAGCTGAACCGTGCTCTCGATTCCGGCAGAGCCGTGCTCGCGGAGGGCGCGCAGGGCGCGCACCTCGATATCATTCATGGCACCCAGAAGTACGTAACCTCCTCAAGCACTGTTGCGGGAAGCGCATGCATGTATCTTGGGGTCGGACCGACCCGGGTCGATCATGTGATCGGCATCGTCAAGGCGTACATCACACGGGTCGGGGAGGGTCCGCTACCGACCGAAGATCACGGCGAGATCGGGGAGGCGCTCCGGACTGCAGGGGCTGAGTTTGGCACCACCACCGGCAGACCGCGGCGGTGTGGCTGGTTCGATGCTCCGCTTGCGAGAAAAAGCGTAGAACTTAATGCGTACACGAACATCGCACTGACGAAACTGGACGTTCTCGACGGGCTCGACCCGGTCAGCATCTGCACCGGCTATGAACTGGATGGCGAGCTGCTCAAGCATCCTCCGATACTTTCATCCGAGCTTGCGCGGTGTGTTCCAGTGTACGAGACTATGGATGGCTGGTGCGAGGATATCACTTCGGCGGATGCGTTTTCCAACCTGCCTGCCGCTGCAAAGGATTATGTGCACAGGATCGAAGAGATTCTTGGAGTCGGCATCGGGATCGTCTCGATCGGTCCGAAACGGAGTCAGGTGCTCTTTGTGGAGTGATATAGCGCAGGCACGCCCCACATTTTAGCAAAACCACTTTGTATTCGGTAGCAGCCAGATCAGCGCAATTCGCAATTCGCGATTCCCCAACCAGAGCGCCACACAACATGACACTCACGCACACGGGAAAAGTATTAATGCATGAGACCAAATGTGAGGCAGGTGATCTTTATGGGGTATACTCCAATATCAGGCTCGGTCATATTCAACGCTCTAAAGGATGAAAAATGCATAATAATGGCATGCAACACCAGGATCGTTCCCGGTGTAACAGAAGGTATATTCAGATCCGCAAAGGATCTCGATTCCGCCATCTTAATCGAACTGGCAAAGTCGGAGTGTGACCTCAAAGGCGGGTACACGGGACTTACTCCTGCGAAACTCTCGATGCGGACTTATGCAGCCGCAGGATCGGTCGGTCTTGATATCTGGGCACTACATGCCGATCACATCGGTGTCAAGAAAGGGACTGTGGAAGAATTAAATTCAGTCAAGGAACTGATCGCAGCGCAGATCGATGCCGGTTTTACCAGTTTTGCGATCGATGCTTCGCATCTCTTCAATTTCGATGGGCGAAACACAGCAGAGGAGCTTGCGCCAAACATCGATGCAACGATCGAGCTTGCGCGGTTCATCGAGTCAGAGATGAGTGGCAGCGAGTTCGGGCTGGAGGCGGAGGTCGGCGAGATCGGGAGGACTGGTGAGTCCGGAATGGTTCTAACGACTCCGGAAGAAGCGGTGGTCTTTATCAGCTCGCTAAATGATGCCGGAATATATCCACAGGTGCTTGCTATCGCAAACGGCAGCACGCACGGAAACATCTTTGACGAGCACGGTAACCCGATCGAGCAGGTCAGCATCGACATCCCGCGGACGAAAGAGGTGGCAAAAGCGCTTCAAGATAACGATCTTGATGTGCGGATCGCGCAGCACGGCATCACAGGAACGCCGCGGCGGCTGATTGCGGAGCAGTTCCCGCATGGTGATATCATCAAAGGGAATGTCGGCACCTTCTGGATGAATCTGGTCTGGGATGTCCTCAAGGAGGAGCAGCCTGACCTGTACCAGCGGATCTGGGACTGGACGCTTACGAATTATTCGGCAGAGGGGAAGAGCGATGTCGAGGTATTTGGCAAGAACAGCAAGTTTGCGATAAAAGAGTTCTTTAAGGATCTTTATTCTCTCGATGAGGGGACCGTAGCGGTGATCGAGGATCGGGCATACGAAGAGGCGGGCGAGTTTATCAGGGCGTTTAAATCCGAGGGATCGGCTGAGGTTGTGCGGGAATATATGCGAGCATGAATGGTGGCTAGTACTATGTTGATGCAGACGCGCGAAGCTCTGGCTACCGTAAGACACTCGTATGCAGCCATCGTTTTCGAGGCATTTCGAATTTGAGTTAGGTTTATGTGCCATATGGAATATGTAATGAAACGCATCACTGCTCAGAGGGATTATGGAAAAAACACCTAAGACAGCTCAGATGGCTAAATTTATCGAGGATGAACCATCTAATTATGAAAAAGTTGCCGAAGCCCTCCAACAGAGAAGCACGTCAGCGACTATAAATGAAATTGTCGAGACTACATCATTATCCAGATCTGCTGTTAGCAGATGCTTAAAGATGTTACGGAATGAAGGATTAGTTGTTTTGACAAATGAAAAGAGGGGGAGGCAATCGCTCTATCGTTGGATAGGGGGAATTCCTGCACTCGAGAATGAGTTATTAGAAGCTACTAACAAGCATGTATCGGCATCACTTTTAGCAGAAACTTACGATGCGCTTGTCACTGATGCTTTTGCATTATTTTCTATTCTATTAGAAAATAATAATTGGGAAGTGATAACTAATCTAAAAGAAGGATTGACTGACACTGAAATTCATCAACGTGTTGGAAATGACATTCCTTTGGACAGTATCCGCCGTATTTTAGTTACATGTGATGCCCACAATCTAATAAAAATTAATCGAATAAGAGAATCAGCGGGTGCGGATTTTGTAAGGTTGTTTGAGCCGTTATTTAGAGTGGATTTTGTTAACACGGATAAATTAAACGATTTAATTATGCTAAGAGGGTTGGCATCGGCGATGCGGTTTGAAATGGATGATGAACCTAAAAACGGTTATATACATCCGTATGCTATCTTACTTAACCTGACGAGAAGTTTATATTCTTCTTTGCAGGATACTGTTTTACTTACTACCGACAAAAATGAGCAGGAACTATTTGCCAAGATAATAGCTAATGTATACGATTTTGCTCCCGATCTGGATCGTGTGTATCGGTCTGAGAATTGGAGACAAAAGCTAAAATATAGCAAGAACATTATAATTGATGAGAGTAGTGATCATCTTCTACTTACTAATGATTTTACAAAGAAATGCGAAGTGAATATGATAAAACAAGTGAGTGGAAACAATGAGTAAAAGTGAATTACCAGGAATTGTACAGCCGTATAGAAAACACCCCCTAATCAAAGACAGAAACCCTTCTGACTTTGCGTCAATAGATGACGAACCATTGAATAAAATTATACGGTCTGTGGATTTAATCTTAAGAGGGCTTCGAGAGAATTACTTCAAAGGACAAACAACCAAAACCAAATTGAGTGCAGGGCAGTTCAGCTCCAGCGTCATGATCGCAAGAGGATGGTTGTTTTTAGATACTGCGCATGCTACGAATGATATGGATACGATCATCGAACGGATATACAAATCTACAAAAACTACAACAAGACCAAATGTTGTAAAAAATATCCGTGATAGCACCATACCAAGGCTTAAAAGTAATGGATTATTAGAACTGAATGGCTCTGATAAATCGGTCATCGAGGTGATGCCATATCCGATCAGTAGTAAACTCTTTGTTCTAAAAGAATTCATGAATAATGAACGTCTATTTAATCAACAAATCAATCAGTTTGACATATTAGGGAAAGTACAATACTTCCCAGAGTTAACATCGAGTCTTGATATGGATGCGAGTAATCCTCAATACTTTGCGCGAGATTATGGTGCATTGTCTGAAATCGACGTTATCCGAAACAGAGCAATAAGAGGGAGGGATTTTACATTAGCCAAGGCGTACTTAGTAGATAATGAGAGATCTTATGATATTTGGGCAACTGTTTTAGAAACTGGTGAACATGTACGCAAAGGGTTGAAAGAACTGATGGAACTGTTAGGGCAACTCGGTGGTTTTGCATCTCAAAGTGAACTAAATAGAATGTTGAATAGGAATACGCGGGTGGTTAACAGATTAATAAGACGAGTGGATAGTATTGGTTTGGCTCAAAGGTCACACACAGCGGAATTTGAAGATGCATTAAGTCGACCGATTGAGACCAGAGTACCATTTAATTATCATCAACTAAATAATGCTGAAACGATGTTGACATTATGTAGAAGTGTTCCTGAAGCTTCTGAAATGTTAGAAAAGCTTAGAAGTGAACCGAGGATCGAGGAAGATAGTTTATTAAATGAATTTGATCCTATATCAGTTGGTAAAGTAAGAAATTATCTATCAGAAATAGGTGTTATAACTGAAAAAGGTCTTGAAAAAGATCTATGGGAAATCGCACCTGATAAAGAAGGTATAGAATTCTTATCTGAGGTTTTAACGATAGTTGCAAACTCACGAAAAGTATTAGGAGAAGACATCGAGATCAATAGAAAACTCGAAGATTACTTTAAAGATGTGGATACTGACAGTCTTGAAAAGACCCTTGGGAATGTTGAAAAAGACGTTTTGGAGGAGATTCCTCTCTGATAGTAACAGATCCCCCTCATGAACTCAGTAATCCTCCTCTCATCAGGACTCGACTCCACAGTCGCATTCAAGCACGCATACGACCGCTGCTCGGAGATCCTCGCGCTCACCTTCGATTACGGGCAGCGGGCAGCCGCGAATGAGATTGAACGTGCATCAATGATCTGCCGCAAGTTCGATGTGCGCAACGAAGTGATCGAACTGCCGTGGGTCCGGAACTTCGGAGGCGCGCTCACCGATGCGTCTGCGTTGCCAGAGCTTGCGGAGCATGAACTGGACGGCGCGGCTTCTGTTGATTCAGCGAGACGCGTCTGGGTTCCGGCAAGGAATCTTCTCTTTCTATCGATTGCGGCAGGGTATGCTGAGAACAGCGGGTATGAGCTTATCACAGTCGGTTTCGACTCTGAAGAGGCGGCAACGTTTCCGGATAATAGCCGCGAATTCGCCAAACGCTTCAACCGGGTGCTCGAATACGGCACACTCAAGCCGCCTGCAATCGATGCGCCGTTAATCGATCTCGATAAGGCGGGAATCGTCCGTCTCGGAGTGGCGATCGATGCGCCGCTTGGACTGTCGTGGTCGTGCTATGAGTCAGGCGATCTGCCGTGCGGGGTCTGCGAGTCGTGTCTCAGACGTGCGCGGGCGTTTGCAGAGGTTGGGGTGAGGGATCCGGGGTTGGATAGATCATCCCGTACAGGAACACAAAACACCAGAGAGTCAGTTTGATGTCGCGATCGAGATTCACACCGGCAGAAGAATTTCATTGTGAACTCAATCTAACCCTCGAAGCCAATACTGAGATGATAAACGATGATGTGAGCGACACCGATATCAAAGAAAGCATCCTCAATGGCGAAAAAACAGAGAACTATCATGGTGGCGGAGCTATATACCGATATGGGGTGATAGTTGTCGTAGCCGATAGTGAACCCTGTCATTTCTATGTCATTACAGTGTGGAAGATCAACACAAAGAAACCTTCATATAAGAACAAGCCATATCGGATAAGAAGATACATGAGGCGGAAACAGAGAGGATTGCCGTGCCCCCGCTGCGGTAAGGCAGAGTTGACATACAGCACA
Organism: Candidatus Methanogaster sp.; assembly: GCA_003194445.1. Lineage (GTDB taxonomy): Archaea > Halobacteriota > Methanosarcinia > Methanosarcinales > Methanogasteraceae > Methanogaster_A. The sequence continues at coordinate 117,860 of PQXF01000002.1, read as the reverse complement.
TATCCATTAGAGATATCCGGAAAGATATATGGCGAGTTCGATGGGTGTGGGTGTCCCAACTGTGGGATCGTCTATTTCAGCGAAGAGTCTTCCAAGAAAATTAGAGAGGTGCTCCAAAGTCTCCGAAAGCCAGTACTTGATCCAAAAGAACTTATCCTTGTGCTGCTTTACTCCTCAAAGGAGCCGATTAGAGGCGCGGTGTGCTTCATGAAAGAGGCTTTCTTATTGTTCAAGGAGAAGCTGCAAGAGTTCGATGTTCCTGCTTTGTCCCCTAACTTCATCTCCTATCATTATGGTCCTTACAGCTTTGATATTGATGAAGCATGGCACGATCTGGAAGAGATTGGTTTGATAGCTATAGAAGGGCGGCGCTCATCCAATAAAGAGACGTTCTACTTAACTCGAGAAGGGAAAACTGAAGCAAAGGAAATATACGATTCGCTGCCAGAAGACCTTAAAAAAGAACTTCCTGAGTGGAGGAGGGGATTGGACGAACTCGGAAACGATGGCATTCTGAAGGATGTTTACCTAAAATATCATGAATACACAGACAAATCAAAGATCAAAAAGCAGGTATTGTCGTATGGTATGCACGGGAGGGCTTAAATGAGAATTACCAAAGTATGTCCGGATGGGGACCTGGATCAGTTCGGTGGACGGGCGATGATTGTTAAAACAGACCGTGGAACTTTCAAGACGCCTCATCGTGTCTTGACATCACAGGAATTTCAATACAAGGCAAATCTGCCCTTTGAACCACCCTTAAACAATGAGATATCGGAGGTGGTTGCTCAATTCAATAGAACTAACTGGGGCAAGTTCATGAATACCAATGGCTCATTTAACCGCAGGCTTGGAACTATTGAATTCTTTTCAGACAAGATGGCATACACCATCAAGAGATTTTACCCACAACTTCCATCGGATGTGATGCTGGATGATACTGCTATCAAGCAACTTCTGGAACTCCAGCGTATGAGCGATCTGGATTTTATTGCTATTCCTAACCTGCCATCCGGGATACGCGATTTCGATAAGATCGTTACAAGTTTCGCAGAGGAGGTTCTTTCGGAGAGGCGAGAACCACTGATATATCTGGATATGGGATTGGAACCCCCGGTCTTTCGGGAGAGATTCATGACTCTGTTGAGTCATTCAGATATAGATACGGATCATATCCATACGGTTGGACTTATATATCGACCCATACGAAAAAATATCCTGAACTATCGGTTGCTGTGGGAGAACAGAGAGTCCAGTGTATTTTTTCAGATGTCTTATATTCCACGAGAGTTCACGAGAACTACTGCGGCATCCACCATGCATTTACTGCAGAAGTGGGGCATCGACTCCTTCAGCGTTCGTGCAGGGAACTATGTACCTTCAAAACCTCTGGAAAATGACGGTCGGGAGCCCCTACCCAAGTCCGAGGTGTTGAGACGGACGAAACGATTCGACCCAGAACCCCTTGCCTTTCGCCAGTTCCACACATGGGTTGATCGCGGGGACATGTTGAACTGTTCCTGCCCTGTATGTAAGGATAAGACTGTAGACGATTTTATATCAACATACAGTAGTGAAGCAGAGAGCTATCCTTGCCAAATATTCAACGCGGCAAATCGACTACATGAGTATTACTGCAGTTCTGACGAGTTCAAAACATCGAGAGACTATATACGAACTGGAGAACTCTCAGAATACTTCAAAACTAGGGAGGGGCTTAGGAAGTCAGACTTGCCGGTCCAGCTTTCGCTAGATACGTGGACTGGATAAATCATCATGGCATGAGGTGAGCCGCGCGGGTGGGCTATCAATTATCAATATGTCGTGGTCTCCGGCGACCTACCGTGTGGGGTCTGCGAGTCGTGTATCAGGCGTGCGCGGGCGTTTGCAGAGGTTGGGGCGAAGGATCCGGGGTTGGGTGCATCAGCTCACCCAAGAACGTAAAAACACCAGAAAGTCTATTTAATGCCGCGATCGAGATTCGCACCGGAAGAAGAGTTTCATTATAAACTTAAACGTATGTTATCTCGACAATTTAACCACAAACCCCCAAAAAGACTCCTGCATCACTTGTAATACTTCTCCTGCACGTCCTCGCCCAGCCGCCCAATCGCGTCAGCCCGACACTGTCTACAGTGCCGCATCTGCTTGGTGATCTTGCTGCATTCATCCTGGGCGGCACGCTTCTCCGAGAGCGTCGGCGGCACGATGTCTGCAAATTTGTACTGTGGGATTAGTGGCATGATGTTCTGCAGGTAAACCCCAAGTCCCCGGATCTTCTTTGCGACATCGAGGATGTGATGATCGTTGATCGTCGGTATGAGGACCGTATTCACCTTCGTGATCAGCCCCAGTTCAACGGACTTCGCAAGTCCTTCCAGTTGATTCTCAAGCAGGATCTCCGCAGCTTCTCTCCCGGTATACTTCTTCCCGTGATAATTTACAAACGAGTATATCTTCTCGCCGATCCCGGGATCGACCGCGCTCATGGTCACGGTGATGTTCGAGACTCCGAGATCCTTTAGAAGTTCCACTTTCTCAGGAAGCAGGAGTCCGTTGGTGCTGAGACACTTGATCAGATGCGGAAAATCTTCCTTTAGGAGCCGGAGCGTTTCGAACGTTTCATCGTTAAAGAGCGGCTCTCCAGGGCCTGCAATCCCGACCACCTTGACATAAGGAAAGTCCTTGATCACGTCCCTGACACGCTCGACTGCCTCTTCCGGAGATAAGACCTGACTTGTGACACCCGGTCTGCTCTCATTTACGCAGTCAAACTCCCTGATACAGTAGTTACACTGGATGTTACACTTCGGCGCGACAGCGAGATGCATCCGCCCGAACGCGTGACATGCGCCCGCGCTGAAACAGGGATGCTCTTGTATCTGTCTTAACTGAGATGGATCCCATGGCACATCCCTGCCATCGATCTTTGCTACACGGTACTCTTCTGAAGTCATACCGCCTCAACACACTTCACTTCAGGAACTTCCTTGATGAGAATCCGCTCGACACCGACTTTCAGCGTGTACTGCGACATGGCACAGCCAGCACATGCGCCAACAAGCCGCACCTTCACTGTACCATCGTCCTCGACGTCGACCAGTTCGATATCTCCGCCGTCTGCCTGCAACATCGGTCTGATCTTCTCGATTATAGGTTCAACTTTCTCTTTTATATCAGCCAATCTTCTTACCTCCTTTTCATTCTGTCCTATTCATTTTCATTCCGTTTCAGTGTAACTTCTGCATACGTTTGTAAACCTATCGCGCGGGTTATCTCTTCTGGCGCGCCCGCGAACCGGACAAGTGCCTCTGCCTCCATCTGGTGCAGATCTGCAGGAGCGATCAGCAGGTGCATGGGCGCACCAAAATCAGCCCTGGCAAGGTCGCGCAGATAGTTGCACTTCACCACGACATCAGGCGATCCTGCCCGTGCGATCCCGATGCCGAGGGTGCGGTCAAGTAGCCCGCGTTCGTCAACCTGCATCAACAATTGAGCCGCCTCCGAAATCGTCATAAACCCTTTCTCATGATCAATATCGAGAAAGAGCATCGTATGAAGGTCGTTATCGCGGTTTAAGAGAACCGTGTTGTACGGAGTCTCTGAAACTACCGTCTTTGACCGGACAGTGTATGGGAACGGGATGGTTGCAGACTTTCCGAACCGGTAGTTCTGCAATCCGGCAAGACCTGCTGCCGCAGACGCAATCGAGGGTCCGTGAACGATCGCCGTCGCAATACCGAGATCGGATGCGCGCAGGCGTAGATCGATATGAGTCGTCGAGACCATCGGATCCCCTCCTGATAGCAGCACCACATCTCGATCGATCGCATGGTGCAGCCACGCCGGGTCGGTCTCGATCTCATCTCGTGAAAGCGTCGTGATCTTCGTCTGATATAGCGATTCCATGCGCTCTATGGTCGTTCCCATCATCTTCGATGTGTAAAACTCGGCAAACACCATATCCGCGTCTTTTATCGCTCTGACGCCTTTTAAGGTGATATCCTCTTCATCATATAGCCCGAGACCGACAAACGTTAACATTGGGTCTACTCTCTGTGCCAATTTATTTAAGTTGCACCGCAGAATTGAGATCATGGGAATCCATACCAGATCGAGGCATTACCTGAGAAGCAGTGATGCGAAAAAGATCCTGAAAGAACTCGGAAAAGCATTCGATCCGTCCGATATCGGGGATGTATTCAAAGGGAAACGGTTTGAACTGGTTACAACCGATGTTTGCGACATCATACTGGTCGAGGATGTGCCGATGATCTTCATGCCCGATGGTGAACCGTTTCTCACCGTGCGCGGTGCGCTTGAGGTGAAGCCAGAGGTGCGCACCGTTGTGGTGGATGCTGGCGCCACAAGGTTCGTGGTAAACGGTGCTGATGTGATGCGCCCGGGAATCGTGCAGGTGGATCCTGATATCCAGGAAGGGGATCTCGTGATCGTAATTGAGGAAGCGCACAGAAAAGCACTTGCAATCGGGCGTGCGCTCATTTCCGGAGACGAGATGATCGGCGATTCCGGGAAAGCGATCAAAACACTGCACTATGTTGGTGATACCATCTGGGAAGTAACACGATAACCAAAAAGTTTATTAATGATTGATAATTACTTACATTTGGCACACATTGTGCTATGCGGACAAAGGTGGAAAACGCCTCCTTTCACCTTTGCTGACAAAATTGGGATGACGGATTCCTCCTCGTTTCTATCCCGTCTGTGGGGGTGGGGTTATGTTTTCAATCCAGTGAGAGGTCTCTGCAGCGCGTGGCTGGGAGTATCTTATATTGGCCCACCCTGCAGACACCTGCGGCGCAGTTACACTCCGCGCGCCAGCCACGATGGTAGTGATCATGATGATGATGCCACTATATACCGAGCATTCATGACCCTCCGGATCGCTCATGAGTCTGAAAATGTGCTTTGTTTCTCTTGGGCTCATAACACCCTGCTCGGTGAGCAGTGGTGTCGACGAATCCTGCAGGGATTCGTTAGCGCCCGCGCCTTGCACCCAATTTTAATATCAATCAACAGATTTGGATGAGACGAGTGCGAGAGGTCGATTGACTTATGGCGGTTATATCCCCGAGTACCAAACTGACCCGGCAGCCCATGCACCCACGAATATCACATCCTTCGGGAAGAGCCGGGCGGATCAAACTACTACCGCCTCATGAAGAGATCTATTGAAAGCGAGGAGCCATTTGAAAAGGAGTTCAGATTTATCCGAACACATCAATATCCTATCTGGTAAAGCATATCAGTGAGCGGGATTTATTACAGTTTTGCTGACTCGTAGTTTTTCTGAAATCATTTAAGTACGGTGCAGTTTAAGATATACTTCCTATGGCAATGTCTAAGAAAGATATGGTGAGAAGGAGCTCTAAGAAGAAGGCAATGTTAGAAGAACTTGAAAAGCAAGCTGCGTCCGGAAGTGGCGATGCAAAGAAGAGACTTGCAAAAGCGAAGAAAAAAATGAAATGATCATTTTGTGATATTAGAGTGAAAAGATTATCTGCGTGCATCCAAAAATCATTTGTTGTCCGCAATCAAGAACCAGATGTTGCAGGGGCGTAAAATGAGCGATGAAATCCATATCGGGATTATTATATGCGACCGCTACCGTGTGTGTGCCGGAGGCAAATGTCTGAGGGCGCTTAACAACAGGGAGGGTGCATTCAGCATTTATGAGGGAAAAGAGGTGAAACTGGTTGGATATACTGCGTGTGGTGGATGCCCTGGTGGAAATATCGAATATGCTCCGGAGGAGATGAAGAAGAATGGGGCGGAGGTGATACACCTCGCAACCGGGCTTGTCGTCGGATATCCACCATGCCCCCGCGTGACCCGCTTCCGGGACTTTATCAAGGCAAAATACGGACTCAATGTCGTTATTGGGACGCATCCGATCCCCCAGAACTACTATGAGACGCATACTGCAATAGGGACATGGAACTCTCCGCGATGGACTGAGATCATCCAACCGACACTTGCTGATGAAGAGACCCGGCTGCGGTATGACTGATAGTAGATTACGGGATTATGTGCTGATGGAATGGCATAATGCTGGAATTAAGCGTTCTTGTGGATAACAACACCCTTATAGATCGTTACTTTCAGGGTGAACCGGGAGTGTCTTATCACCTTCAAAATGGAGGCACCAGTATCCTGTTTGATGTGGGATATTCGGACGTGTTCATAAGAAACGCGGAAAAGATGGGCATTCACCTGCTTGACATCGGCAGCGTAGTACTCTCTCACGGACATCTTGATCATACATGGGGGCTATACCATCTGATCAAACTCTATACCGAAGCAAGAATGGAAAAGGTAAATTGTGATAATCCAACTCTTGTAACCCATCCTTCTGCCTTTTTAACCAGAACAGTTGACGGTATCCCGGAGATCGGATCTTTAATCTCAGAAGATAAGCTATCCTGCCACTTCGATATGAGACTGAGCAGAGAACCCATGTGGCTGACTGATAATCTGGTTTTTCTCGGTGAGATCGAACGAACGAATGACTTTGAAGCGATGGAGCCGATTGGGAGAATCCTAGAAGATGGAACTGAAGAAGACGATTATGTACTCGACGATTCTGCTCTGGTTTATACATCACCGAAAGGGCTTACGATCGTTACAGGTTGTTCGCATGCAGGGATCTGCAACATCATCGAATATGCAAAAAGGGTCTGCGGTGATGATCGGGTGGTTGACATAATCGGGGGATTTCACCTGCTCGCGCCCTCTTTCGAACAACTACAGGGTACGCTTGAGTACATGAAGGAATTACAACCGGAAACCGTACATGCCGCCCATTGCACTGACTTGAATTCGAAGATTATGTTATCACGAGTTGTAGATATAATGGAGGTGGGCGCGGGATTGAGATTGGCGTATGAATAAACCGCATGGTTGCATGATGTATGCTATCATGGGTGATGCCCATATGAGGATTTTACAGGGGTTCAGTTTAAAAACGATTTTTTTTCATAAAAAAGAAAAAAGAAGTCCGGTTGGGACCTATTATTCCTTTAGCACCAGTACTTCTGTTGCTTTTATCACCGCTTCTACTTTATCGCCTTCTTTTAGATCGAGATCTTCCACGGCTTCTTTTGTTAGCATCGAAGTCAGGATAGCAGGCTCTGCGATCTCAATCTTCACGGTAGATGCGACTTCCCCTTTCTCAATTTTCTTCACAACGCCTTCAATCTGGTTTCTTGCGCTTATTCTCATTTTTGGCATCCTCCTTTGCTTGCTGCAACCACTGCCGTGGCTGCATGATATTGTGATATTGCGGCATACCCCAATAACATATCGCTCATCCGGTCTTCTACCAGTTTTATGCCCCATGTTCTGCGATCCAGCCACAACATGGATCAACTATTTTAATTTGACTTTTGTCATATTGTAAACCAAAATGTATTTATACCGAACACATAACTGTATTTGAAGGAGACCCGATGAAAAAAACAGCAATACTCGCGGTGATAATTCTGTTCTGCAGTGTAATTGCGCATGGGTGCATCGGAAAGCCCGTGCAGTCGGCAAAAGAAGGAACAGAGCCGCTACTTGTTTACTGCGGCGCAGGAATGAGGGCGCCAATGGATGAACTTGGATCTCAATTCGAGCAGGAATATGGCGTTAATGTGATATGCAATTATGCCGGCTCCGGGCATCTCTTGAACCAGATTGAACTTGCGCAGAATGGGGATGTCTACCAGCCAGGAGCAATGTACTATTTTACAATTGCGCGGGATAAGGGGTTTGTCGATTACGGAAAGTCTGTAGCTTACCACGTTCCTGTGATAGTGGTCCCGAAGGGAAATCCCGCAAATGTAACCTGTCTGAATGATCTCGCAAATCCCGGGGTAAAAGTTGCTCTTGGAGACCCGGAGGCGTGCGCGATTGGTAAGGTAGGGGCTAAAATACTGGAGAAGAACGGGATCAAGGATGCTGTGGGGGACAACGTCATCGCCCGGGGTGCCACGGTAAATGCACTCATAGTTTACGTATCCAAAGGGGACGTGGATGCAGCAATAACATGGGATGAAACGGTGCTCTTCGCTCCCGATGCGACCGATAGTATTGAGATACCGGAAGAGGAAAACATCATAAAGATAATTCCGGTAGGAACGTTAACGTTTTCTGAAAACAAAGAATCCGCAAGGAAGTTCGTTGATTTCATCACCTCTGATTGCAGCAAAGCGATCTACGATAAATACGGGTTCACACCATACAGACAAGGAGATATAGGCGGTATAAATGAAACTAATCGATGATCTGATATCTGATCTATCAAACGTGGACACAGATACGAAAATCCGTGACGTGCATGTCGGTTATACCTGGATCGGCATCCTATCCCAGAATTGCGGGGTTGCAAAGAATCTTGGTGAACGGCACGACTATATGGTGCGGAATATCGGGAGACTGACCGAGAAGACCGCGTCCGAGCTTGCAGAGTACTTAAGATCGTGGAACATGATCGAGGCGGGCATCGGTCTTGCAGCGGTCAACTCAATTGTCACCCCGCGGGGCAAGGAATTGAATGTAACTGACTTCCTGCTCGAAAACGGGGCTGGCAAGAAGATAGCGATGATCGGGCATTTTCCGATGGTTAATGACTTGCGGAAAGTTGCGGATGAACTGTGGGTCATGGAAAGGCAGCCACAGAAAGGGGATCTGCCGGATACTGCAGCAGAACACCTGATCCCACAGGCAGATATCGTTGCGATAACGAGTTCGGCGATCATAAACAAGACAATCGAGCGGTTACTGGAGTTAAGCCAGGGGTTCACGATCGTTCTTGGTCCGAGTACGCCGATGTCAGAAGTTCTCTTCGATTATGGCGTGGATATGATCGCAGGGATCAAGGTTACAGATGAAGCGAGGATGATGGCGAAGATCGCACAGGGCGGTGGCAAGGTGAAGCAGTTTAAGGATGTAATTGAGTTTCTGGTGATGGAGCGATGAGTCTTTCCTTTCGGATTTCATTATCCCTGCTCGCTGGCATCTTCTTTGGCTTTATCGCAGTTATACTTACGTGCCTCCTCACCGCGACATCCTTTGCCGAGTTCGCAGGCGAGATCAGATCCCCTGAAATCATATCAGCCATCCTCTTGAGCCTTAAGACCTCGATTGCCGTAGTTTTCCTTGCGCTCCTCTTCGGGATCCCGGCTGCATACATCCTTGCGACAAAGCAGTTCAAAGGCAAAAATATCCTTGATACGTTTGTAGATCTTCCGATCGTATTGCCTCCGCTCGTCTGCGGTCTTGCGATCCTAATTGCGTTTGGCGGAGAGGGGATATTCAGCCGGTTTAATGTCCTGTTCACTGTAAAAGGGATAATCATCGCACAACTCTTTGTAGCGTCCCCTTTTCTGATAAGATCGACGAAGACCGCGTTTGAATCGATCGATCAAGACGTAATGGATGCTGCAAGAACGCTTGGGGCATCGGAATTTTACACGTTTAAGAAGGTATCACTTCCACTTGCAAAAAGCGGGATCGCGTCCGGTGTCATCATGACATGGGCTCGTGCGCTCGGCGAGTTTGGCGCGACTGCGATGGTTGCCGGGTGTATCCCGTACAGAACCGAGACGATGACGGTTGGAATATACATGCATACAATGTCTGGCAATATCAGCGCGTCTATAGCGCTCTCACTGATCTTGATGGTAATTGCGGTAACGACACTCATTGTATTCAAATATGTCGGAACTATGGAGGATTGCAATCTCGGAACGCGGGGGGCAGCGGCACAATGATTCAACTGGACGGCATCTGCAAATCTTTTGGAGAAAACGAGGTGTTGAGCTCGCTTGATCTGTCTGCAAAGAAAGGAGAGATGTTTGTCCTTCTCGGATCGTCCGGATGCGGGAAGACGACCGCGCTCTCGGTGATCGCAGGACTTATGAAGGAGGACACGGGGGATATCTATATGGATGGGTCGCGGATAAACGATACTCCACCACACAAGAGGGGGATTGGTTTCGTATTCCAGAATTATGCTTTATTTCCTCATCTGAACATCTATGAAAACATTGAATTCGGATTGAAAGCGGGAAATAAACGGAGTGTCCGAGGCGGCAATACGACTGAGGTGAAAAGAGCCCTTGAGCTTGTTGGTCTTGATGGATTTGAGAAGAGAAATCCGATGAAATTAAGCGGCGGGGAACAGCAGCGAGTTGCTCTTGCAAGGGCGATTGCAACGGAACCTGAATGTATTCTAATGGATGAACCGCTGAGCAATCTGGATGCGGTCGTTCGTGAACGATTGAGGCACGAGATTGTGCAGTTGCAGCGAGATATCGGGCTAACAAGTATCTATGTGACACACGATCAGGTTGAGGCGATGACACTTGGCGACCGGATCGCGGTCCTGAACAACGGGAGGATCGAGGAGGCGGGAACGCCTGAGAAGATCTTTTATAAGCCGGAGAACGAGTTTGTTGCGAGGTTTATCGGCATGAAGAACATCTTCGAGGGGAAGATTGCCGCGCTGGATGGGGATAACGGGGTTCTACAGATCTCAACAGGGAATTTCGACCTGACCACGGTTTTCGTGCCATCAAGCGTTGGGACTCGTGTGAAAGCGTGTGTCAGACCGGAAGAGATCATCCTCACAAAGTCTGACCGGGATACGAGTGCACGGAGCGCAAGAAATGAGATCACAGGCAAAATCGTCAGCATATTCCCGAACGGTCCTTTGATGAGGGTTCTCGTTGATGTCGAGGGAGTGGAGATGTCTGTTGACATAACGCGGCTTGCGGCGCGTGATCTGAAACTGTTTGGGGGGGACCGGGTTCTATTGACGTTTAAGGCAACGTCGGTTCATGTGATAGTGTGAAACACAGGTGAGGTCGAGGGATGCCAATCGACCAATCCATCGTACAATAGGAGTATAATAGTTATAACCGAAAAGGATATATAGGGTTACGTACGAAATCGCATTAACCAACAATACATGAGGTGAATACCATGGGAATCATAGGCGTGCCGAGATAAATTCATACTCGCCAGCTGGTGAAAATCAGAGCCTCGAGGAAAGGCTAGCCACCACCTCAGAACTAAAACCCCACACCCAGCCCGGTAACGGGCTGTTGTGAAGCTGGGGGGATGGGATACCAGGCCACAATCGAAAAGGTGAAGGTTATAAGCCCCGAAATTCCGATGATTCTGGAAGCCGACGTTGTCTGTGTGACGGAAACGCTGCATTCACATCACCGTTAGTCGGGTCCTCCAGTCTTGGAATATAGCAGAGAGTTCTGGGACATTGCGAGGTAATGTGAGTCAGAGCGGGCGTCTCAGACCGTAGCATGGTATCAAATGGAGACTATGGGAACTCGGTAGGCCCAATACTCTCTCCTTGGTCTCCCTACGGGAGTAGGAGTATGCGATATCAAGCCTATAGACGGCAAGATACCGCAAAAAGGCGTATTGGGAGTCGGATTCGCTCATAGTACTGATGAAGCAGGGTAATTCCTGTGGAGGGAAGGGGCGGACAGGAGTGCGCTGGTCACCAGGGACATATTTACCACACCCAGAGGTGGGCTGTAGATGATAACAACGATTTTTTCACAAAAAATCGAGTAAAAACTGCCCTCCGGGTGGGGCTTGTAGCAAAGCGGTATAAACTCTAAAAGTTCTTATGGCGATAGCCTTAAGAGCAAAAGGAGATTCAAAATGCAAGTTCACGTCATTAGCACACGTGCTTACAGAGAATTTCCTAAAAGAATGTTTCAGGGAATTAAAACGAGGAAAATCTCCTGGAATTGACGGAGTAACAGTAGGAGAATACGCGAAGAAACTGGACGAGAATATCGCAAATCTGGTGGCAAGGCTCAAAGCAAAGCAGTACAAGCCTCAACCCGTCTTGCGCGTTTATATCCCGAAGCCAAACGGTGATAAAAGACCTCTCGGAATCCCCGCCGTCGAGGACAAGATTGTTCAGATGGCACTAAAGAAGATTCTCGAATCTATCTTTGAGCAGGACTTTATAAACACATCGTATGGTTTCCGCCCGAATCGCAGCTGCCACGATGCTCTAAAGAAGCTCAACAAAGTTATCATGACCAGTCCGGTCAACTTTGTGGTGGATATGGACATTTCGAAGTTCTTTGACACAGTAGATCACAAGAAACTGATAGAATGTCTGAAGCAGAGGGTCGTGGATCCGTCGCTTTTGCAGTTGATCGGTCGTTTCCTCAAGTCTGGCATAATGGAAGAAGGAAAATACTTTGATACGAAAATGGGCACCCCACAAGGTGGGATCCTGAGTCCCATACTCGCTAATGTATATCTCCATTATGCGCTCGACAAGTGGTTTGAAGAAGAGGTAAAGCCACAGCTACTTGGTTCGGCACAGCTTATCCGATACGCAGACGACTTTGTCGTATGCTTCGAGAAAGAAATCGAAGCCAGAGTATTTGGAGACGATTTGAGGCGGCGTATGGGCAAATTCGGACTTACGATATCTGAAGAAAAGAGTAAGATTATCGAGTTCGGACGATGCCCCTGCATGGGAGCGAAGCGATACGGTTTTAAATGCGAAACCTTTGATTTTCTAGGGTTTACACATTTCTGCGATTTATCTCGTAAAGGCAAATTCAAGCTTGGGCGAAAGACGTCACCAGAAGAAGTTCAGACAGAAGATGACGGAGATGAGTATATGGTTGAAGCGTATATCCGGAATCCCACATCTCAACACAAACGAGACGGAAGTGATAACCATCTCAATGATGTCAACAGCCACAGGCGAGGTGCCAATCGATATCGTGCTCACTTACAAAGACACTCTCGACCGGGATTACACAGCGTCAGAGGAGGTTGAGGTATTGGTAGCAGATCCGACGACAGAACGAGCACCACCGGTCTACCCTCACGAATTCACCACACTCCGCACAATCTGGGATCCGAATCCAGGCAACAGAGACTTCGTCTGGAGTAGAGGGAAACCAGATGAGTACGGAGAACTGCCAGGAATCAAACAATGGATCAGCGATAAAAATCCGAATATCTACTGGTTTTTGCTGAAAATTGTGAATCGCGCCGACTATCCGGTTACCGAGTGGAATGTTACCCTGTACACCGAGCAGGCTCTCATGATCACCAAAGCCCACCTTGATGACAAACGGGTTCGCATCGTGGATAGCAGTTTCGATACGGATAAAAATAGAAATAAATACGTGGTATCAATCCCACCCGAACTCGGTGTGAGCATCCCGGCAAAGGGTGGAACACGTCTGATGTACTTCGAAACAGATATCCGGTGCGAAGATGCACTTAAAATGGAATTTGGTGTTTCAGGAGTTGTTAAACTTGGAGCGACACCACAGATGATAGAAGTACCGATCAGGGAGAAGCGATTTACCTACGCATGTAAATATGGCGATTTTAAAAAGATGTTCTACGGATCCATCGACGCTCTTGCCTCACAGGTGATGGAGAATCTGCAAGATTCGTATAGGCGTGAGATCGTGCAGAATTTCACCAATTCGTTCAGACTGATCCGTGATTTCGAGAATTATTGCAAAGATAGATACGCAGAGCCCGAAATCTTGATCGATAAACTTGAGGCGGTATACAGTTCACTTAGGGCAGCAGAGCCGATCACAAAAGAGGAAATCCTTCCGTTCGTGGAAGAGAATCTGGATGTAATACGAAAGCTGGGCGGCGCTGCACCGAATGTCGAAGCGCAGAAAGAGCGCGGAATGCGAATGTGTGAAAGACTGATTGGACTGCTGCATCAGGTGAAGATGGAGAGATGATGATAAGAAATGCGAGAATTGCAGTATGCAGAAAGCATGAGGGCTGGTGATGGCGAGGTGTGCGAGGTAACTTAAATATAAACCAGCATGAAGTGAGATCATGAAGTATACAATAATCCTTGAAAAAGAAGAGGAGGGCGGATATTCTGCCCAGTGCCTTGAACTGCCCGGTGCGATTAGTCAGGGCGAAACAAAGGAAGAAGCACTCATAAATGTAGAAGAAGCGATTGAAGCGGTATTGGAGGTGCTTAACCAGGAAATAAAATGGTTGGGTGCAGCAGCCGAAATTTCAACGGTGGAAGTAAGTGCCTAAAAAACTGCCTGTAGCTTCCGGAGAAGAAACTGTCAAAGCACTCGTGAGATTGGGGTTCGCAGTTAGATTTGGAAAAGGAGATCATGTGGTATTGCAGAAGGGTCAGGTGGTGTTTTCAGTCCCACTACATAAAACGGTTAAGAAGGGGACTTTGAGAAAAATTATAAGACAGGCAGAGATTTCAGTAGAAGAATTCAATGAAGCATTATGATCCATAGGGCAGGCGGAGTGAGGTGTTTTGAGTGGTGGAATGGAGGGGATAACCGTGCTTGGATACTGCGGCGCAACCGATAAGGGAGGCAGGAATAACAACGAGGACGCCTACGATACCGTCACCCTCGAGCACGCCAGCGGAAATCTCCACCTCCTTGCAGTCGCAGACGGATTAGGAGGTGGTGCAGCCGGAGAAGTCGCAAGCAAGCTCGCGGTTATAGAACTTGTGGAGACTGTGAAGAGGCGGGTTGCTGCTCGAAAGACCATCACCCCCGAATCGATGAAAGAACTGCTGGAGGCGGGCTTTGTAAAGGCGAACGAGGAGATCTGCTATCAGTCGGAACTTGTGCCCGAGCGGCATAACATGGGAACAACGCTTGTGGCTGCGCTTCTTCGGGATGATGGTACGGGCGTGGTTGCGAATCTCGGAGACAGCAGGGCGTACCTGATAGAATCCGGAGAGGGGGGAAGGGATAGAGGTGGAGGTGGGATTGTGCAGGTGACGAGGGATCACTCTTACGTTCAGGCGCTTGTGGATCGGGGGGTCATCGATGAGGATGAGGCTTTCAGCCATCCTGATAAGAACCTCGTGACAAAGGTGATCGGGCAGGAAGGCGTCAAGCCAGACCTCTATGATGTGAAACTCGGCAAGGATATGCTGCTTCTCTGCTCAGATGGCGTCAGCGATACACTGAAGGACGCGGAGGTGCAAGCGGCAGTCTCCGTTTCCATGTCACGGAGCCGGGATGATGGGTGCGGACGTCTGGTTAAGGCGGCTCTTGCGCGGGGTGCAAAAGATAACGTGACTGTTGTTCTGGCGTCACACTGAAATAGAACTATATCATTATTTCTCCATTGTGGAGAAAACTTTATATAGGATCGGGATGGAGAATGAGTAGTACCGGTGATTTTAGATGTACCTTATAGTTGCAAGATATGCGGATGATTCTGAGCGGAAGAGGATCGACTATGCAATAGAGCGATGGAAAGCGGTGGCAGGAGTGAAAAAACCCGAAGGAGTCCCGATCTTATTCAAAGGCGAAAACGTGGAGGATTTTGTGGAGGACCTCTATTCAAGAGTGTCAAGAGAAAATGTGAATGTCTATTCCTTAAATGACGTCTCCTTTGAGATCGAAAAAGAGGAGCTATCGATTGAAACCGCACTTGAGGGGGATCTGGAGACGATAAGGAAGTTTCTTGGATTTATAATGGCTAAACAGAAAGGCGTGCTCATAACAGAGACGGAGTTTGAACGGATTTATGAGGTCTCCACAAGGAAGGGGAAGGCGGATGTCTCGATCAATCTAACTGGTGCTGGCAGGGTGCGAATCATTATCAGCGGATACGGCGACGCTCCGGGATTGATCCGCGAGAAGATCGAGAGTGAGATAAGATACTTCAAGGAGGTTTGATTATGGCAGAATGGACTGTTGAATATGACAGGGCATTGAAAGTGGTGGAGCGGGTGCTGAGAAACGATCTCGAGAGACTCAAGAGGACTCCGGAAATAAAAAGAATCGAGTTATACAACGAGATTGCAGGGAACCTTGAGCGATTCGAGACAGAATGCATAACCATGCCCGCGGATATCTACAACGATGCAGCGAGCAGGTTTGCGCTTGCAAGACTCCTGCTTGCAACATCCTCGTGGGTGAACGGAGAGGATAATCCTATGACATCGGGGTTTGGGGAGAATGAACTGAAACTCGCCAGAGATTTTGAGAGATACCACATTTTCGATATTCTAACGATTGATGAAGCAGTGGAAAAGATTGCAAGGAAGAAGGAAGGACTCTACGAACTGATCACGGATTACTATGAGTTGGGGTACGCCAACCTTGACACCCTGCTCGACGATCCAACGATTCTGAAGGATCTGAAGATCGCGTTTAAGAACCGGTACATGAAGGTGCAGCACAAAATCGAGAAGATCACATTCGGTTGCATCGAGCGATATGGCTTGTCATGGCTGAAATCAGGGATTCTCGTGAAGGTTGCGGAGTCTGAGGCGATGAGGGAGCGCGTGATCGCGGAGGGCGAGCAGAGGCTGCGGGAGCTTGAATCGCGACTTAGTGAGTTTGAGTCGATTGATGATGAGAATCTCACGCTAACAAACCGGATATCCCAACTCGAAGGCGAACTCCTGAAGGAGTCGGTGGAGAAAGAGGGCGCAGAGAGGACGCTTGAGTCGTTAGCCGCGGAGAGGGATCGCCTTCTCCAGCGGTTCGCTGCGATGGATCAAGTCTGGGCGGATCAGCTTGACACGATCGATGCGCGAAGGCGGGAGATCGAGGCGCAGGAGAAGGAACTTCAGGCGCGGATGGAGCGGGAGCGGGCAGAGGATCGGAGGCTGCTTGCAAATGAGATTGTGGAACTGGACAATCTGAAGAGAGGTCTTGCAGAGAAGGAGAACGCTCTTAATTCCGAGAAGAAGGCGATCGGGCTCAGGAAAGGTGAGATTGAGGATCGTCTGAGGGAAATTGGCGAGGTCATCGCAGGAAAACCACTGCGGCTCGTCACAGGCGAGGATGCGAAACTGTACGAGCTCAATTACATCGCACGGTTCGACGCGAAGATGCACGAGTTCCCGATACGGATCTATAACCCGATTGAGGACAAGAATTATAAGATAAACTCGTGGGGCGATGGTCACGTCAGGATGAGCGCAGGAAACGGGGGCGACGCGGGTCCTCTGAATCCGCGATCTGTGTATGCTGTTGAGGCGCGGAAGTACAGGGTATTTGGCGAGAAGGTAAAGAAAGTCGTTGTTGAGGCGGTCTCGTTCTCACATCTCGATGAGTACAAGGAGTACGGGTTTGATACGAGGAGAGTTGGGCTATCAGAGTTTCTAACGATCCTTGGAGGCTTGATACCTGATGCCGAAACGGGTCAGTATCTGCACGTGATCGGTGTCGCGTCTCCTACTGGGTGGGATGAGCGTGTGGTTTCCGAGATTCGGTCGAAGGAGTTTGCGCATAACTATGTGAGCAGGTTCGTTTCTGTTTGTTTGGTTGACTCTATTACCGGGGAGGTTTTCTATAACCCAGCGGATGAGCGGATCGCTCTGTTTGCTCCGTTCTTTAAGCCAGAGTTTGATCGAGAGCGGGTTGAGCGGGTCAGGCGGTTTGTGCTTGATGCGTTTTCGGTGAAGGATTGTGTTTGGTTAGAGGATGTTGTTTCGGAGACTTCCGAGGCGAGAGATATCGTGCACCGGGCGTTCTGCGAACTGGTTGATGCCGGAGGGTACCGGATGCGGTGGATCGAGGATGTGGGGGCGGTGGTGGAGCGGATGGTGGGGTGAAAAATGGGCGCGGACTGGAAACCCTCTTATGATGGCTGGAAGAGATATGCAAGAACGGAGACTTGCTTTCAGTAGAAATGTAGGATCGGACGGTTTTAAAAATGGATAAAATCGAAATACGCACATATCTCGATACCTGTGTGTGGTGCAGACCATTCGATGCCACGACAAGCGACAGAATACTACAAGAAGCAGAATCTGTGAACAAACTCACGAAAAAAGTCGATGACAATGAAATCGAGATTATCGGTTCGAGTATTCTGCTGTTTGAGGTGTCTATGATCTCGGATAATCTTAAACGAATATCGGTTGAGAAATTGATCGCCCGCGTGGCAACTGAAATCAGTCCGGTTACCGCCAGCACCAAAGATCTGGCTGGGCAGATCATGAACAGTTGCGGTGTCGGTGCTATGGATGCCATGCATCTTGCGATTGCGGTGGAATGTGGGGCACAGGTGTTTTTAACAACTGACGATGCCATATTATCCAATGCGGATCGTATATCCGCGTATAATATAACGGTTAAAAATCCAACGGAGATGGTCTGAAATGGCTGGAGCGATATTCATTGAAAAAAGCGCAGAAGTTATGGAAAAGACATTTACCATACTAAAAAAGGAATTAAACACGGAAGAGTACCTGATCTACCTTCAGGTCATCACTCCGAGACTCGGAGATGCAACAAGAGAACTTCGGGAGAAGACCGCTGGTTTCAGTCTGCAAGAGGTCTTTGATGGCGCAAAGAGTGTGAAGCGAGAGGTTAGTGGAGCGAGGTGACGTGGGATGCTGACTGCGGTGGAACACTTTGTCGATAGGATTGAGAAGGTGATCGGGGATGCGCAGAATTGATGCCGGAGTTGTTGGGACGGCATGCCCGGGGAAACAGAAACAGCGATGACGGGGCGATGAAATGAGCACGATAAAAACAACGAATCACCGTGTTACGGCATTACCATCCACAAGATCACAGTATCACGCCACACTCGCAGCCGTGCTACTTCTTTACATCCTTGCCCCAAACATTGTAGCCGCAGACGAACGCACCCCCCTCATAGATTACACGATTTCAGCCAGTCCATCGCCAGAGACGCCTCTTGTGGTCGATGACGATCTGGAAGTGAAAGTGAACGAAGGAACCGTGTTCATAGACGATGACGGATACGCCACACCTGACGGACGTGCAAGCTGGAGGGGGGATCCGATAACGTTTTCAGCACTGCCCGGCGATGAACTCGAGATAATAGCCACGAATCCCGGAGGCGGGGAGATCGAACTGTCAGCACTGTATCTTCATGCAGATGGGGAGTCGGTACAGTTGAGTGATGGTGTGCCAAATGCGCCCGGCGGCGATCCGTATGAGTTTTTCAGGGAACGCTTCACGATCACGATACCCGCATCGTCCCCATCGGTATACCTACTCGACGCCCCATCGTCGGTCCATGGCGGCGAGGATCTGGAAGTTACGATTGGCTGGAGCAACGTACCTGATGGCTGGAAACTGGCTGCGAGTCTGGAGAAATCCAAGATAGACAAGGATCGCCTGGCAGATGATATAGAGCGGATGATCTCCGGCAGTGACGAGGCTACTTTCAACCTGAAGGTCTATCCGGTCAATGAAACATACAATCAGGCGAGGGTGTGGACATGCCTCCGTGACGAAAACGATAACTGGGCAAGCGTATTCGCAAGCACGAACATGACCGTCCTTCCAGCGCAACAAATCCCGCCCACATATCTCCTTGCCGCCGCAGCCATCATCCTCATCGCACTCGTATTCGTGATCACCTCCCGCAAGAAAAAACGACTGGAATCCGCCGCAGCCAAACATACTCGGCCAACACCCCCGGAACCCACATCGATAGAGACGGAACCAGAACCAAAACCAGAACCAAAACCAGAACCAAAACCAGAACGAACTCAACCGATTCCGCCATCCGAACCAATCCCGCGCTCGACTGCCGTCCCCACCCCCATCGATCAGTTCACCACACTCCGCACGGTCTGGGATCCAAGCATCAAAGACTTTGTCTGGGGTGCAGGAAAACCGGACGAGTACGGAGAGCTTCCACGAATCAAACGGTGGATCGAAGGCAACAATCCGAATATCTACTGGTTTTTGCTGAAAATAGTGAATCACACAGATCATCCGGTTACCGAATGGAACATCGCGCTCTATACCGAGCAAGCTCTCACGATCACCGAAGCGCACATCGATGAAAAACGTGTTCGCATCGTGAAGAGCGATTTTGATACAGACACCAATAGAAATGTGTGCGTGGTCGCAGTCCCGCCCGAACTCGGCGTGAGCATTCCGGCAAATGGCGGTAGACGGTCGATGTACTTCAAGATCGACATCCGGTGCGAAGACGCGCTCAAGATGGAATTTGGGGTTTTCGGAGTCGTTAAACTCGGAAAGTCGCCGCAGGTAGAAGTGTCGATTAAGGAGAAGCGATTCACCTATGCGTGTAAGTATGGTGACTTTAAAAACATGTTCCTCGAGTCGCCAGATGTTCTCGCCTCGCAGATGGTGGAGAATTTGAAAAATCCGGATAATCTTGAGATCATGCAGAATTTTACCAATTCCTTCCGGCTGATCAGTGAGTTCGAGAAATACTGCAACGACAGATACGCAGAGTCCGAAATCTTGATCGGAAAACTTGAGGTGGTGTACAGTTCATTCAAAGCAGCAGAGCCGATCACAAAGGACGAGATTCTGCCAGTTGTAGAAGAGAATCTGGCTGCACTGCGGATGATGCGCGGTGTTGAAGAACAGAAAGAACGTGGAATACGGATGTGTGAGAAACTGATCGAACTGTTGCACATAGCAACATTTAAGATTGGATAAGAGGCTGCTATATAAGGCAAGGACGGGGCGATGATCGGGCATGATATGATCGACGGAGGACTAAAACGATGACAATAGAAGAGCAGGTAATACTGGCAGAAGAGGCGGCACTTGGACTTACGTCCGCAACAACGGAGGCAAAGAACAGTGCACTTGCACGTGTGGCTCGTAATCTGGATGAGCACCGGGATGAGATCGAAAGGGTGAATGCAAAGGACGTAGATGATGCAGAGAAAGCAAACCTCGCACCGGCGCTCATCAAAAGACTCAAACTCGATAATACAAAGATCGATGAGATGATCGAAGGCGTGAAATCGGTGATTGGACTTGTCGATCCGGTTGGAAAGGTTCTCTCTGCAACCGAACTCGACGAGTCGCTCACGCTTTACAAAGTCTCGACCCCGATCGGTCTCATAGGCGTGATCTTTGAGTCACGACCCGATGCGCTCGTTCAGATCGGGACGCTCTGTATCAAGTCAGGGAATGCGGTCGTGCTGAAGGGTGGATCTGAAGCCAAAAGAAGTAATCGGATGCTGTTTAACCTGATAAAAGATGCGATCGAAGAGGATGCGATATTCGAAGACTCAATCCAGCTTGTCGAGACGAGGGAGGATGTGCGTGAGCTTCTGAAACTCGACAGCCACATCGATCTCATGATCCCGAGAGGATCGAATGCACTTGTGAGATACATCCAGGAGAACACGAAGATCCCGGTACTCGGGCATTCGGATGGGATATGCCATGTTTATGTAGACAAAGACGCTGATCTTGATATGGCGGCTGATATCGCACTTGATTCGAAGTGCCAGTATGCCGCGGTCTGCAATGCGATAGAAACACTTCTTGTCCACACGGATGTTGCTGACGAGTTCTTATCAATGGTTGGGACGCGGTATGATGCCGAGGGCGTCGAGTTGCGGGGCGATGAGCGGGCGAGGGCGGTGCTCGGGTGCAATCCGGCATCTGATGAGGACTGGATAACCGAGTACAACGACCTCATCCTCTCGATTCGAATCCTTGACTCGGCAGGGGACGCAATCGATCATATAAACCGGTACGGCAGTCACCACACCGATGCGATCGTAACATCTGATGAAAGGACTGCTGAGCGCTTTATGGAAGGGGTTGACTCATCATCGGTGATGTGGAACTGCTCAACAAGGTTTGCGGACGGGTTTCGGTACGGGCTTGGTTCTGAAGTAGGGATATCGACTGGCAAGATTCACTCTCGCGGTCCTGTCGGACTTGAGGGGCTTAGGATCTACAAGTACAAGCTGATCGGGGCCGGGCAGATCGTTGCCGATTACGCGGATGGTACCAAGCAGTTCACCCACCGACAGGTGGCGCAAGTGGTGTAAGGCATGGAGTGATGTGAGTTATGAGGACACTTCGAACGGATCGGGTTGTTGTCAAGGTCGGGACGAACACACTTGCAAATGAGGGCGGCGGTCTCAACTACGTGCTGATCGAGAGCATCGCAGAGCAGATATCCGAACTCAAGGGACAGGGAATGGAGTTTATCGTCGTCACATCCGGCGCGATCGGGCTCGGGTGCACTGAACTTTCGCTTCCGAAAAGACCGTCAGAAATTGTCCTTCGGCAGGTTTGCGCTGCGATCGGGCAGAGTAAGGTTATGGAGGTATATCATCGGGCTTTCGAGCACTACGGCGGTATTGTTGCCCAGATCCTCCTCACTTATGGCGATTTCAAGGATGAGTCGAAGCACAAAAACCTTAGAAATGGGATACGCGAACTCCTGCGGTTGGGCGCAACACCGATCATCAATGAGAACGATGTCGTTGCGACAGACGAGATCGCGGGGGCGTTTGGCGATAACGACAGTCTCTCCGCAATGGTCTCGGTTGATGCAGGCGCAGGTCTTCTGATACTCCTGACCGATGTCGATGGCTTGTACGATGGTGATCCAAGAGATAACGATGGTGCAAGGTTGATCGGGACGGTTACCGAGATAACACCGGAGATCGAGGCGATGGCAGGAATGACCGGATCCGGACTCGCTGTTGGCGGGATGAAAACGAAGATCGATGCCGCAAGGGTCTGCATGGGCGCTGGTTGTGATCTCGTGATCGCAAATGGGCGTGAGGATGGCGTGATCAGGAGGATTATCAAGGGCGAGGAACTGGGGACGCTCTTTCGTGGGAGGTGCGATTAATCATGATAACAGTTGATGATGCGACAGAGATTTTGAACCGCTTCTCTCTTGATCGAAGAACTTATGTGGAGTTAAAAGATTCGTTCGGACGTGTTCTGGCAGAGGATATCATTTCAGGGATCGATGTTCCGTCTTTTGACAGGTCAGATATGGACGGATATGCGATCAGGGACCGAGATCTTGGTGGCAGGAGGTTTAAGCTGGTCGGAGAGATGCACGCTGGAGGCGACAGGGACGTTACCATCGGCAAGGGTGAGTGCTCGTGGGTTGCAACCGGAGCAAATATCCCGGATGGAGCAAATCTCGTTGTTCCGGTAGAAAATACAGAGAAGATCGGCGACGACGTGATAATTTATGAGCCCGGAAAGGAATCGCACATCTCAGAGAGGGGTTGCGATATAAAGCGCGAAGAGGTTGTTTTGAGTAAGGGGTGTATCGTAAATGACCGGAATATCGGAATCCTTGCAGCACTGGGTATCAAGAACGTGCAGGTGTATGATGCGCCCGATGTTGCGATCATCTCCACAGGCGACGAACTTGCCAGGATCAATGATGTGAACTCGATGACGCTTTCAGCAATCGTTGCACAGTCCGGAGGCTTGCCGGTTTTCATGGGAACCGTGACCGATGATATTTATCGCATAAAACAGAAAATAAAGGAGGCAGCGGAGTATGATTTCATTATAACGTCCGGAGGCATCTCATCCGGGAAGAAAGACCTCCTGCCAATTGTCGTCTCGGAGCTTGGGGATGTGCTCTTTCACCGAGTTAAAATGCGTCCGGGCATGCCGATGCTCGCGGGCGTGGTAGATGAAAAACCGATTCTCTGCATGCCAGGGAATGTAACGTCCTGTCTGGTATGTGGACATGTATTTCTGCCTCCGATAATCCGGCGGATGGCGCATCTGCCGTTTGCGAGGGCAGGGGACGTAAGACGTGCAAGATTGTTAGAGGCGGCAGTCTCGGAGTATGGGATGCGCCGCTATCTCCCGGTTAAACTGGTGGACGGGGTTGCATATCCGACGTTTAAGGGATCCAGTCTGATCACGTCGATTGGATGTGCGGATGGAATTGTCGCAATCGGAGAGGAGGAGACACTGACTGAGGGCGAAGTCGATGTTTGGGTGCTGTGAGGATTTGTGAGGATTCAAGGTACGGGAAACGATTATCAGTGACCGTTCACGGTATGTGGGCAGACAGCAGCTATCACAGGTATCTCATAACCCGCTCATACCCCGCGCCCTTCCTGCATCCCCACAAGATCGACAACGGTTGAGGCGACTACACACACCTGTCGCCATCGATGACACAGATGTTAGTTGCAATAAATTTTCTTAACGGAATCCGTACTATACACACAAGCTATATAAAGTATATAATATCTATATATTTCTTGGGAAAAACTATATATGCGGTGGTTGCACACACTATCGCGGTGATATGCCAATGGAAAAACCACACACATCGCGAAGATTTTTGTCACGTACGGTCGTGGCAACGCTCCTGATCGCAGTAATCACGGCATCACTGCTTGGATCAGGTTGTATCGGAAACAAAGACGCCGGCACACAGGAACACGCAATAGAACTGCGAGTCACGGGATCGACAACGGTTCTTCCGATAGTAGATGAGTGCGCACGCGTATTCATGGAAAATAATCCGGGCGACAAAATTTATCCATCTGGCGGCGGATCCTCGCTCGGCGTAAAGGCGGTTGCGGACGGCATCGCGGATATCGGGACCGCGTCTCGAGACCTGAAAGACTCTGAGAAGGCGAGCTACCCCGATCTTGTGACGCATGGTATTGCAAAGGATGGCGTAGCCATCGTCATCCACCCCTCCAACCGGGTCAGCGATCTCACGATAGAACAGCTCCAGGGCATCTACACCGGCAAGATCACGAACTGGAAGGATGTGGGCTACGAGGACGCAGAGATCATGGTGGTCTCCAGAGAGGAAGGTTCGGGGACGAGGGATTGCTTCGAGCAAGTGGTTCTTGCGCCCACCAAAGAGGAGATTACTGCCAATGCGATCATCCAGGACTCAAATGGCAAGACGCGGACGACCGTTGCCGGAAATAAAGATGCCATAGGATTTCTGTCTCTCGGGTATGTCAACTCCGATATCAGGGCGGTTAGCCTCGATGACACCGAGCCCACAATCGAGAATATCCGAAGCGGTGATTATGCGATCTCAAGGACGCTATGGATGATCACAGACGGGGCTCCGGACGCGGATGAGCAGGCGTTCCTCGACTTTGTACTCTCAGAAAATGGGCAGGAAATCGTTTCTGATGTGCGCTTCATACCGGTCTCGGGGTGACTTACGTGCTACGGATCGTGCACCTTTCAGATATCCACGTATCAGACGCCCACCTTCTTCCTGATGTTGCCGGAAAGGTGGCAGACAGCATAGGCGAGATCGCTCCGGATGTCGTGGTCGTTACAGGAGATCTGACCCAGAACGGCGCCCATCCTGAGTTTGAGGGTGCAAAAGAGGTGATAGAGTGGATCGATTGCAAAAATAAGGTGATCATCCCTGGAAATCACGATTCGAGAAACGTCGGGTACCTGTTCTTCGAAGATTTCTTCGGAGCACGCACCTCATGCCATTCCTTTGATGGCGTCACGGTCGTCGGAGTGGATTCGTCCCAGCCCGACATCGATGACGGGCATGTCGGCAGGGACCTGTATAACTGGATTGCGAAGAGTTTTGAGACGGACGATTTCAAGGTCTTCGCGCTCCACCACCACCTGATCCCGGTTCCGATGACCGGCAGGGAGGAGCAGATTCCTGTTGATTCAGGCGATGTGCTTGAACTGCTCGATGGTTGTGGTGTTGATCTCGTGCTCTGCGGGCACAGGCATGTTCCCTGGGTCTGGCGGCTGAATGATATGTTTGTGGCAAATGCGGGAACAGCGTGCTCAAACAAGATCAAGGCGAGGACGACGCAGTGCTACAACCTGATAGAAATTGATGAAGAGGATCTGCGGATCTACAGGGTGCTTCCGGGTGGTGAGCAGGAACTGGTTGTTGACCGGGTTATGCCACCATGATGGGGGCTCCAATACTACAACCGGGTCAATCGAGATCGGGAAACAGGCAGATCTGCTGGTCGTCTCTGAACGGATGGAGCTTCCGGTTGTTGCACGCACGATTGTGGGCGGAGAGGTTGTGTGTGCGGCAGGCGGTCTGAGATGACACGAATTGGCGCGGCGCATAGATCTCCGTTTCGGGAGAAGATGCCGATCCACAACAATGTCATTGTATGTCATTATCAGAGGCACCCCGATCCCCTCGGGCAAAGTGGTGCCAGATAGATTGGGCGATTACTCAACCATTACTTAACCGGATGATATCAACACGTTTGCAGTCAGCCGTGTTCTTCATCTGCTGATGCTTCTCTGTCTGATGTTTAATCATCTGTCCTTCGAGTGTGAGTTCGAATTATCTTATACCCCTCAACAATCACGAAGACCATTGCAGACACAGAAAGCACAATGATCCAGTCATGCACGCCCACCAGCGGAACGGTACCAAATAGTAGCTGCAAAAACGGGACGTACAGAATGCACAACTGCAACAGAGCGCACAACAGAACCGCACCGATCAGATAACGGTTCGAGAACACCCCGATTCTGGTCAGTGGATACCGATCCGAACGGCAGTTGAACGCATTGAACAACTGGAAGAAGACAAAGGTGGTGAATGCAAGCGTGCGTGCATGTTCCACAGAATCCTCCTGTAGTACATATTCCTGCAATGCATACGTGAATACAAGAATTGTGCCGATAAACATCACCATTCCTGCACCAAAAATGAACTTCAGCATACCCTTTGTTATTATCGGCTCATCAGGATCTCTTGGGGGGCGGTTCATGGTCTGGTGATATGGCTCCATTGAGAGCGAGAGCGCAGGCGGACCATCCATCAGCAGATTGATGAACAGTATCTGCAGCGGTGCAAGCGGCAGCGGAAGCCCGATGAGCAGTCCGATAAAAATGAGCAGAATCGCGCCGACATTGGTGGATAACTGGAACCTGAGAAACTTCTTAATGTTATCATAGATCCCCCGCCCCTCTTCGACCGCACGTACGATCGAGACAAAGTTATCATCCGCTAGCACCATGTCTGACGCCTCCTTTGCCACATCTGTTCCTGTGACCCCCATCGCAACCCCGATGTCTGCCATCTTGAGCGCTGGTGCATCGTTCACACCATCGCCGGTCATTGCCACGATCTCGCCCTGACTCTGAAGCGCTGATATGATCCGGACTTTATGCGCGGGTGAGGTTCTCGCATACA
Source organism: Candidatus Methanogaster sp. (assembly GCA_003194445.1). Lineage (GTDB taxonomy): Archaea > Halobacteriota > Methanosarcinia > Methanosarcinales > Methanogasteraceae > Methanogaster_A. Next base: position 90,926 of record PQXF01000002.1, on the reverse strand, counting down.
CAAGCGCATCCTTTCCGGTTCCGGCATCCAGGTCGTCTCCAGTTGCTATTTTTTCAGGATGTTCCGGTTCGATGATGCCGAGATCAAGCGCAATAGCTCCTGCAGTATCTTTGTGATCGCCTGTGATCATGATCGTGGTGATGCCCGCATCTTTGCATGTATTGATCGCCCCCTTGATGCCGGCACGCGGCGGATCGATCATCCCGACCAAACCGGCAAACACCAGATCTCGCTCGCGCTGTTCTGTTATCTCATCAATATCATCAAGCGGCTTGTATGCGAGTGCGAGCACACGAAGCGCGTATGTAGTCATCTCCTGATGAGTCTGCTGGATCGCATCGAGATCACTTGCCTCCATCCGGACGACTTCACCATCTTTGTAGATATGACCGCACATTCCAAGAATCGAATCAAGCGCACCTTTAACACATGCCAGATACGCAGAACCCTCCATCGTAGAGTTATCATGGATGCTGTGGATGGTGGTCATGTATTTACGATCGGAGTCAAACGGAACTTCGGAAACCCGCGGATACCTGCCTGCGAGTTCCTGTCTGTCAATGTCTGCCTTTGCTGCCACAACCACCAGAGAACCTTCTGTCGGATCGCCAAGAATCTTCCAATCTCCTTCTCCATCCTGCATAAGCGAGGAATCATTGCACAATGTTCCTATCTGAAGCAAAAATCGTAGAGAATCTTTATTTATCTCTTTTTCCGACCTGAATTCTCCGAATGGCGCATACCCTTCGCCCGTGACCTCGATTGATGTGCTATCTGTGTATATCTTCCGCACAGTCATCTCGTTTCGGGTGAGCGTTCCGGTCTTATCGGTGCAGATCACGGTTGCGCAGCCGAGCGTCTCGACAGCCTGCAGTTTCCTGGTGATCGCATTCTTCCTGACCATGCGCTGCACACCAAGTGCAAGCGTGATCGTGACCACAGCAGGTAGCCCCTCCGGAACTGCTGCAACAGCAAGACTGACTGCGGCAAGGAACATCTCGCCTGCCAAAATCCCTCTCATGATTCCAGTGATAAAGACGATGATGCAGATTGTGAGCGCACCGATCCCGAGGTATTTTGCAAGCTGCGCCAACCGTTTCTGGAGTGGGGTCTCTCGTTCCTCTGCCTGCACCATTGCAGCAATCCTGCCAAATGATGTCTTCATCCCGGTCTCAGTGACCACACAGGTCCCCCGTCCATGGGTCACGATGGTGCCTGCATGGACTGTGTGTGCGGCACTGCGATTCACTATCTGCGACTCCCCTGTGAGCATGGACTCATCCATCCGCAGTTCTCCTTCGACGATTATGCAATCCGCCTGCACCCGATCCCCTGCTGCGAGCAGTATCAGGTCACCGGGCACAAGTTCCGCGGCATCCACCATCTTCTCGCTACCATCCCGTATCACACGCGCCTGTGGCGCAATCATGGACTTCAGCGCTTCAAGCGCGCGTTCAGCACGATACTCCTGGACAAAACCGAGTACCGAATTGAATATAACGAATCCTGTGATCACAAAACCATCGATGTGCTCACCGATCAAGAAAGAAACAATTGCTGCAACAATGAGCAAAAGAAGCATAAAATCAAGAAACTGACGTGCAAATATCTTCAGAGGTGTTGCCTTTTTAGTTTTCTTCAGTTCGTTTCGCCCATATCTGGAACGTCGCCTGCCTGCTTCCTCTTCGGTCAATCCTGATGTACTTGACTGCAACCGTTCGAGGATCGATGGGACATCCGTATCTGGCATAGTTTGGGAATTCAGTTCCATTGTGGATGTGGTGATATATTATTTCAGATCGTAAAAGGATGGTGGTACGGGGCATTGCTCCTGAAACGTATAGTCATCGGTATCCATCTTGTATCTCTCCTTGAGCCGGAACGGATAATCAACTACCCAAGTTCATTCCTACGAATTCATACCCTCCGAGCTCAAATTTGCGTTGTGCAAGGCAGAATACGTTGGAATACCCATTGCAAGTATCCTCAAATAATTGATCAAAGATTCTAAGATCATCATTTCCCGGATAGCAGAGATGATAGGTCGCGACAGAGTTGAATTGTGCAAAGTGGTTGTCAAGGTGGTCGGTGATGAACTCGCCCTGCCTGAATGGTTCACCGTTCTTTGGCAGCATGTCACCACCATTTATAATCACATCTGCATGAAACTCTTCTGCTACTTCGAACAATCGGTCATATTTCCACCGGCTTCCATGCAGGTCCGTTGTAAACAGCACTCTCATCGGGGACCTCTTGAATATAACTAAAAATATTTCTCATCCAGTTTCTTCAAAACATCCTTCCCCATATCGGTCAAAACATATTTTTTCCAGGTAATCTTCTCTGGTGTCAGACACTCAATCAAACCCTTATCCTCAAGTTCCTTGAGTGCGTGACTGATATTCTGCGTTGACCTGTGGGTCTCATGGGCGATATCCGAAGCCTTGACCATAGTGTGCCCTTTCATGGATTCCATGAGCACGAGACGGCGGTCAACGCTGACGACCCATCTGAGCAGTTCTTCGATGCTTCCAGTCTTGTCATCCATCACATTTCTTCCTGATTTTGCAACCGTTTAAACAATTCACCATACACGGTACTCAAATCACCAGTACATTTTCGAAACATGTCCTTATCAAGGCTTCTGATAACACCGTCTTCGAATTCGGTCTTGTCCCGGAAGCGGCATCTTTCAGGGGTGCCCACCTCATCGGCAAGAAGAATCTCGCTGTTTTTTACCCTCCCATATTCTACCTTGAAATCAGCCAGTATTATACCCCCACCATACAATTCACGGATCAAAATGGTGTTAATCCTACTGGTCATATCGGTGATCTGCTCGATCTCCAGTCCGTTCATCCAGTCGTTGGAAAGTATTTCTCCCCTATCAACTGGTCGGTCCACTTCTTCGAACTTGGTGGTGAACTCAATCATCCCTCCGGGAATTGGCGCGCCCTCTTCCGGTTTTACCCCTTCCGGAAGTTTAACCTCTCCTGCTTCGCATCGTCGCAAGAGCGAACCTGCTACATAGTTTCTCCGGATGACCTCCACCGGTAGGATATCCGGACGTCTGACAATCATGCTGGTCGGTGTCGGGCAGTCGATGTAGTGCGTGGGGATCCCATCCTCTTCAAGGATCCTGAACCAGTGTTCTGTCATGCGGTACATGATCTCGCCTTTTTCCTGATATTCGGCTCTCTTCTTACCGTCAAAGGCGGTCACCTGGTCTGTGAATTCAAAGAGCGGGTTTCCGTCAGAGGTTTCATAAATGTCCTTTGCCTTTCCTGATGCGAGGCAGATCATGTTGCTCTCCGACATGAATGGATTGATGCACCTCGATGTTTAAATAAGTTATCATATCTTCTCATATAGTTGGAACCGGAGGCGAAAAATTTTTGGGATCGCAACAGCCCTGTAAAAAGCGACTGCCGGTGCAGACAAGACTTCTGGATACTACAATCCCATTTCGATGTACTGCGCAGATTTGCCAATCAGAAATCCAGTAAATCCTCCAGGAATCCTTTCTTCTTCCTGCCTTTATGAGGTTTCCTCTCATAGTCCCGACTGTATGACGACTCAGCACGTGCTATCTTGTCGATCTCGCCTCTGTCCAGCCATACGCCCTTGCATTGAGGGCATATATCTATGTCTACGTCATATCGTTCCATCTCTTTCATCTCTGTTCCGCATACCGGGCAATTCATACTTTCACCTCTTTTTATTTTGCCGCCTTTGTGTTTCGGCATGAGATTGTTGTACCCCAATGTTTAAATAAGTTATCATATTCTCTCATAACATGACTGACACAGTGATAATACTTGGAAGCATATCAGACAGGGATGTAGCAAAGAAAGCATCAGGAATGTTTGATAAGCTTGGTATCGAATATACCCTCATAGTAGCAGAGTAGCATCGGCACACAGGACGCCTGTAAGGATTCCGGAAATAATTAAAGAATCCCATGATGATGGTGTCAAAGTCATCATCGCCATCGCAGGGCTTGCTGCTCATCTCCCCGGAGTCGTGGCATCGCATACAATAAAGCCCGTGATCGGGGTTCCTGTGAATGCAGCGCTTGATGGAATGGATGCGCTGCTCTCGATCGCACAGATGCCAGGCGGCATCCCGGTTATATATGTCGGAATCGGAAGAGAGGATGATGCTGCCATCCTTGCCGCCCAGATCATGGCATTGGAAGATCGGGAACTTGCAGAGAAACCGGCAGATCACAGAAGGGAATTTGCTGAAGAGACAGAACTGGATGACAAACGGATAAATGATCGGTAAAACAAGGATATTCAGGATCGGGACCGAATACGCGAGCTATGCCGATATAGGAAGAGCTGCCGGTACGATCATAAAAGAGGGTGGAACTGTGGCATTTCCAACAGAGACGGTGTATGGTCTTGGAGCGGACGCTTTGAACCCGGATGCGGTCGGGAAGATATTCGAGGCAAAGGCGCGTCCGCCTGACAATCCCTTGATCGTCCACATCTCATCAACAGAACAGCTCCATGATCTCGTTGAGGACATCCCAGCACGTGCTTTCGATCTTATGGATGCCTTCTGGCCCGGTCCGCTTACCATGATCTTCAAGCGAAAGGAGGTCGTGCCTGAGATCATAACCGCAGGGCTGGACACGGTGGCGGTGCGGATGCCTGATAATCCAATCGCGCTCCTCCTGATAGAAGAAGCAGGCACTCCGATTGCCGCACCAAGTGCCAATCGATCAGGAATGCCGAGTCCGACAACCACACAACATGTGATTTCCGACCTTGACGGCAGGATCGATGCGGTAATTGACGGAGGCGCTGTTAAAATCGGGGTCGAATCTACAGTTGTTGATATGACCTCTGAGACTCCTGTGCTACTCAGACCGGGCGGCATCGGGATAGATGAGATCAGTGATGTTATCGGAAAGGTTGCAATCGGCTACCTGGACAGACTGCTTGAGGAAGGGGAGGTTGCGAGATCGCCTGGCATGAGATACACCCATTATTCCCCCAAAACATGGATGGTGCTCGTTTCCGGAAACAGCAACAGTGTTGTGGACCGGATCAGTAAGTTTGTATCCGATTATAATAGACAGGGGCTGCGTGTGGGCTTGCTGGCAACCGAAGAGACTGCGGAGCATATCATTGCAGACGAGATCTTTATACTGGGCGGAAGAGATGATATCGCTCTTATCGCAAGCAATCTCTTTGCAGGCATCAGGTATCTGGACGGCAGGAATGTGGATGTGATCATTGCAGACGGGTCCATGAGGGCTGATGGTATCGGGGCAGCAGTGCAGAACAGGCTTAAGAAAGCGGCGGATGAAGAGTTTGCAAACCGATGAATGAAACGATGAAGAATCCAAAATATATCACAAAACTCGGGAGCAGATACATGAATTTAGCAACGAAATGTTTGCACTCGCGAATTATTCAAAGAGCCACTTCTTCCTGACATATTCGAATCGCCCTTCGAATAAATTCCTCATCCAGTTTACCGACAGGCGAATGAGTTTCAAAAATTCGCCCGGGTAAGCGAAGGTTCTCCAGGGAAAAACCTTCCCTGATCTTGAACCGGTATTTTTCCCTATGTATCTCCTCTCCGATACGGTAGAGATCCTCAGGAGTTAGATCGAAACCTGCTGAATGGAGTGACTTGCAGATCGTATCCGGCTGATATATTCCTCTGGCAAAGAAACAGATTACAAGACTTGACAGGGTCTGACGCCAGCGTTCCTCAGCCAGCAATGTCCCAACAAGTTCCGCAGGACTGATCTGCTTTTCACTGAGAAACTTCTGGTCAACACTGTAGCCAGCATTGTCCAGATGAGAGTGTCTTGCACCAATCAGAACCCCGATATGTGCTCCAGGTCCTGTGTGATATCCCGGCATCTCGTTTCCGCCAAAAGCAAGGGCATAATCCTCTCCGCCATATATGGATGCTGCATGTAGAACTCCACGCGCAAGCGCCTTATAGAATTCATTTGGTTGCTCGATTATCAGCCGCACTGCGTCTATGTAGGCGGCGTAGTCCCCCCACTCAAGCTTGATACCCATTGTTTCCGTATCAGAGATGATACCTGATCTTTGCGCCTCTGTTGCCCATGCCAGGATCACTCCGGCACTCATCACGTCCATACCCCATATCTCTATCTGGTCCATCAACTTCAAGAAGCCATCGGCGTCAGACCCGCCCAGCATAGAGCCCAGTGCGTAGATCGGTTCGTAGTCGTAACAGATCATGGAGGTCTTGTAGAAGTACGGCTCATCGTAATAAGGCTCCCGGAGCGCAGCGATATGGATGCACCCGACAGGACAGTGAGAGCAGGCAAGCCGTCTGCCCAGATACTCTTCGGCAAACGTTTCGCCTGATATCCCTGGTGCCCCTTCAAATCTCGCTTCCTTAAGATTTCTCGTTGGAAGCCCACCAAACTTATTTAAGGGCAGAATATTCTCAGCCGTTCCAAGATCATGATACTTCTTCATCACCAGAGAGGCGACAGCCGCCTGGTAAATCTCATCATATACCTGTCTGAACTTTTTGCTATCACGAACTGCGAGCGTTCGTTTACCAGAGATCATGACAGCTTTGAGTTTCTTGCTACCAAAAACCGCACCCAGCCCCAATCTGCCGAAATGCCGGTACGTTTCCGTAGTTACACATGCATAAGAGACAAGTTTCTCCCCGGCCCTGCCGATACGCATAATCGTTCGGAGTCCTGCCCCTGGCTCATGTTCCCTGATGATGCGCCCTGCCGTGATGTTACCCTCCATCCCCCACAAGGAAGAAGCATCCCGAAAATAGACCCGATTGCCATGGATCGCAATGTAAATAGGACTATCGCTCCTACCCTTTATCACAATAGCCCCATATCCTGCCATGCGGATAGCAACAGCACTCCGTCCACCACAGTGACTCTCGCCCAGATTGCCTGTATGGGGCGATTTAAACATGGCAACGGTCTTTGAGGCAAGGGGGAACAACCCGGTCAACGGACCTACGGCAAATATTATCGGGTTTTCTGGTGCGAGAGCATCGCAACCTTCGGGACACTCCTCATGAAGAAGCTGGATTGCAACACCCGCGCCGCCTATATACCTCTCAAAGAGATCTCTTCTCTCTTCAACCCGGAAATTCTTATCTGATAGATCTATGTAAAGAACATTTCTGACAGGATCATTTTCAAACATAATCGCCTTCCTTACTTGTTTCCAGACGGAGCACTCCGTGAGGGCAGTATTTAGCGCAGTAACCACAGTGGATACAGATCATCGGCTTATTGATCTCATCATCCCAGAAAACACATCCCATAATACATGCGTCACGGCAGTTGCCGCATCCTGTGCATCGGGTGATATCAAGGCGAACACCTCCGCCCTCTCTGGGATTAAGCGCGCCTGTAGGGCACACTTTTGCACAGGGCGGGTCATCACAGGCTCTACAGACCATAACAATAAATCCTCGTTCCATACCCCCGACAGACCTGACGCCTATACAGGATCTGGACAGTCCTCCTTCACCCTGCCGCCTCGCACATGCAAACATACAGCTCTGACAGCCGATGCATCGTTCTGTGTCCACAACCGCCAGCCTCATGTTTCGTATCCCCAGTGTTATCTGCAATTCCGGTGATATTTAAACTTTCCATCCACCCCTCCTGCAAATCATGATGTTATGGTAAAATGAGATGAATCGCAAGAGTTTGTACTATTTACGCAGATGCTGCCTTAAATCAATGAAATAAGAGTTAATCTGTGGCTGATATGACTTTTAGCCACAGATCAACACGGATGAACACCGACAAAGGTTTTTTTTGTATATCTTTCAGAACTTTTGAAGAGGATGCACAAAACACCTCAATCTAATCATTCCATCTCATAATACTCCGCATTCCAGTCCGCAATCGCCTGAATCCTGGCAATCTCCTCTTCGCCGCCTTCCATCGTGAACAGGTGCTTGAACCTGCCCTGCATCCGCAGATATTCTTCAACTGGCTTGCGATCCCGGATCTTCTTCGCCTTCTCGATCCGTCCGTCAATCATCTCGTACATGGGCCAAAGCCCGGCCTCCACAGCCAGTCTTCCAACCTCAACAGTCTTTGAGGAATCAAATTTCCATCCTGTGCAGCATGGTGCATGGATCTGGATGTACGCAGGACCCTCGATCTCTGCTGCTCTTGCGACCTTTCTGATTGCGTCCTTTGCATAAGCGATGGATGCGGTTGCAACATAAGGCGAGCCATGATCTGCCATAATAGCGGGCATGTTCTTCTTCGGGAGCGGATTTCCGAATGAGACCTTCCCTGCCGGACTCGTGGTGGTTGATGCATCATACGGTGTTGCACCGCTTCGCTGGATGCCTGTGTTCATGTATGCCTCATTGTCGACGCACACGTATACCATATCGTGTCCGCGTTCGAATGCACCGGACATTGCCTGCAGCCCGATATCAAAGGTTGCACCATCTCCTGCTATCACCATTACGGTGGTATCCTCTTTTTTGCCAAGTTTCTTAAGCCCCCATTCAATACCTGCTGCCACTGCACCGGCATTATCAAAGAGCGAATGAATCCACGGCACATTCCATGAGGATTCAGGATATGGTGTGGTCGATACCTCAATGCATCCGGTCGGACTGACCACGATGCATCGATCTCCCGCACCCTTTAGTGCAAACTTTGTAGCCAGCGCATCCCCGCATCCTGCACACATCCGGTGCCCGGGAGCCAACAGTTGAGTCATAGCAACTCCTCCTTTAAGTCAGCATATCTGCTTTCAACGGTTATTCCTCTCTTCATAACCTCGCCTGCCTCCATAACTATCTGTTCAATCCTTGCTTTTGGTATATCCCTGCCGCCATGTCCGAGCATGAACCCGATCACAGGCGTCCGGATGCTGCTGTTGTATATCACTGACTTTGTCTCGGTAAAGAGAGCACCTTCTCCAAGTCCGATGGAGATGTTCTTGTCAAGTGTAACGATCACCTTTGCACTCGCCACTGCTTTCCTGATCGCTTCTGCCGGAAACGGTCTGAAACTCCTGATCTTTATGATACCAACGCTCACACCTTTTGCGCGAAGCTCTGGGATTACCTCCTTTATGGTGCCAACAACAGACCCCATCGCAATAATCATAATCTCCGCATCCTCTGCCATGTATTCATCGATCAGCCCGCCCTGATATCTTCCGAATACCTCTTTAAACTCATCTGCCGCATCCTCTATCACAGGGATGGCATTTTTCATTGCCACCTCCTGCAGATACCGGAACTCAGTATATGCGCCCGGGTCCGCGAATGCACCAAATGTCTTTGGATTATCAGGGTCAAGGACTGCCAATGGTGAGTATCCTGGCAGGAATTCATCGATCAGATCATCCTCGAGAAGCACCACAGGCTCATATACATGAGACAGGATGAACCCATCCATACACACCATGACAGGGAGCAGCACGTTACTGTTCTCAGCAATCTTAAATGCCTGAGCAGTCATATCAGCAGCCTCCTGGACATCCTCTGCATAGAGCTGAATCCAGCCAGTATCCCGCTGGGATATGGAATCCTGCTGGTCGTTCCAGATGCTCAGGGGCGCGCTCATGGCACGGTTTACAACGGTCACAACGATCGGAAGCCTCATGCCTGATACATTAAATAACACCTCACTCATGAGAACAAGTCCCTGTGACGCGGTTGCTGAATATGCTCTTGCGCCAACCGAGCTTGCACCCACAAGCAGAGACATTGCCGAGTGTTCGGATTCCACATTGATCGATACATCATCCATCTCACCATCAGCTATGAACTGGGAGATATGTTCCACAATATTGGTCTGTGGGGTTATCGGGTAGGCAGCGACCACATCCGGCTTGCACACATTGACAGCATGAGCTACCGCATAAGCGCCATCCACAACAGACATATTCTCTCTATCCATCATTTTCCCTCCAGTATCATTGTTATAGCATCCTTCGGGCAAACATTAGCACATATCCCGCAGCCTTTGCAGTAATCAAGATTGGGTGCGTATCTGTCCCCGTCTTTTACTATAACGCTATCAGGACAGTAGGTCTCGCAGATACCGCATCCGTTGCACAGTTCATAATTACATTCCGGCATAAATGTTCTCCATCCACCGGTCTTATTCACGAGTGTGGTGCCGGGCTTGACTATGGCAGCATGTATTACTTTCATGATCCACATCCTGCCATCTCGAAGGCTTTCTGCACGGCTTCTGCATTGACCTCGCCAATCTTTCCGGAAAATCGCGCTTTGACTGCATTCTTTATGCATCCAAGATCAATCTCTCCTGTGAGCCCTGCAAAAGCCCCGAGCAGCGTTGTGTTAACGATCGGTCTCCCGATGATATCCATCGCGATTTTTGTGGCATCCACGGTCACAACCCTGCATTCAGCACCCAGGTTGAACTGCCCGGGTTCTTTCTCCGAGTTGATGATGATCAGGCTACCTGCGTTTGTCCCGGCTGCCACATCCACCACATCAGTCAGTGTTGCATCCTGCACAATCACATAATCAGGCTCATATATCTGGCTTCGAAGCTTGATGGGATGCTTGCGCATTCTGGTAAACGCAAACACCGGAGCGCCGCGCCTCTCTACACCAAACATGGGAAACGCCTGACAATACCAGCCATCCTCAAAGGCAGCAACAGCGAGCAGTTCTGCTGCTGTAACCGAGCCCTGACCGCCGCGGCCATGTATCCTTATCTCTATCGTCTTTTCTGTCATGTTCATTCCCTCCTTACGATTTCGATCTTTCCGATCGAGATTTTTAAATTCTTTAAAATCAGTTTAATCCCTCCATATCCCGTAGAAAAGCCACCAGCTGGTGTGGCAAGCGCAACTGCTGCCTGCTCCGTCGCAGCAGCCAGTGGTGGAGTTTTCGCCGGTATAACTTCTTCATCCTTCTTCGGATCGTCCTTCTTCCATCTGCTGACAACCGGATGCCCGACATCTGTTAGGAATGATCTCAATGCATCAAGATCCCCGGCATCTTCCTCGGTTGCGACCTTGTCAGCGATATCCGCAGGGATATCATCCAGTACTCGGTCCTTCAGGTGCTTCGGCATCCACGCCACTCGATTCCAGCCACCGTCTGCCTGGATGAACCTGGGCGAGCGGAAGTAGTTGATACCAACTCCTAAAAAGCCTGTGATCTGTTTTCCACCGCCGGTCTGTCCTGCCATGGTACTGAATGTCAGTCCGTTTGGGGCGCTGTCTGCATAGTCCCTGTCCACCCAGCCGATCGCATCCATTTCAGGCATATAGAAACCAACCACCTCGAAGCATCCGCATGATGTGTGCGGGTACTCAAAGAAACTGTGCAGTTTGATCCTGTCGTACTCGCCTCCTGATAATGCCACTGCCTTCTCATTAACGCCAGTATACTCCCCACCGATCTCATCCAGACATTCACCTTTCTCGATAGCGAACTGGGGACCATCCGGATCGACCTTTGCAGCCGCTCTGCCATCGAACCAGTTGATTGCACCGCACAGTGCAACCCTGTCAGGAGTGATCACACATACGCTTGAAGGAGCGAAACTCTGACACAGGGTGCATCCATAGAAGGTATCCACATCCTCATCATGCAGATTCCTGGTCCTCTCGTCCCTCGCGGCATACACCCCTCTTGCTTCTACCAGTTCCTCTTCTATCTTCTCAGGATCGGTGATGTATGTGGCTTCGATTCTCTCGATGAAGGATATTTCGTTCTTGAAGAGCATCATGGTAGCCCCTGCGATCTGTTCGAATGAATTAAGCCCTTTTGCCACCGCATCCTTGCTGATCCTGAGCCATATATCATACCGCTGGTTCAGGTGCATCAGACCCTGGATATAGTTCTGGAAATCATGATTCCGCCGCTCAACGATTGCTTCCAGGTCCGGTTCAACCAGTTCTCCCGCAATGCGATAGATCATGCCAAGCGGATATCGAGAACCCTCCTCCATCTCTGAGATATCAGGACCGATCAGCGTGAATCCACCATCCTCGACATCAGCAGCAGCCCTGACCAGTTCGAATCCCATGGACTTTGGACCTGCCAGTTCCAGGTACATACCATCCTTTCTGACCCGTTCCCCTTCGAACATCGGGGACATCTCAAATGGGAATTCTTCGCTCATTCTTTTACCTCGATACTTTCGATCAGTTCATCGAGCGCCTGCAGATGATCTTTCACACTCAGGTTCCCGAAAGACATATTCGCATTCTGGATGTAATGCCTGTCGATCGCCATCGTCTTTATTGGGATGAAATTCTTAAATCCTGATAATACCTGATTCACATAGTATTTCTTATGACCAAGGAAGATCGCCAGATCATAACTGCCGCAGCCGTCAAGTCCCGGCCAGTCCGGATCTGCCATAAACTGGGCAATCGAATGGAGGTTTACATAAGACGCGTCCACCTCTGCCTCTACAAAACCTTTCAGGGAGTCTCCTGTGGCAGCGATCGGTATACCTAGTACGCTCATGGATAGTGCTCTCTTCAGTAGTTCATCCTCCAGGATACCTGCTCCAACGATCAGAAGCGGTCTTTTAGCCTTTGAGATCAGTTTTGCAGCAACCCCTGTCTTCAGCGGGGTTGCGCTTTTTATTCCAAAGGTCGTATACATCCTTGTGTTCTTTGTGGTGTCAATCATTTTGTTACCTCCTCGCAGAGCCGTGGCACATTGGTCGGCTGTGCGGATACATCCGCCTTCATGAGAGGTCCCCAAACGATCTTCTTCCTCTTCCAGTCGATCTCCCATCCGTGTTCCTTCTCAAGTATCCTAAGTAGCGGTTCCCTCTTTGCAAGTGGCAGGTCGGCTTCACTGCGGACAAATGTATGCCAGTCATCAGGCATCCTTCCGAGATATTTCTCGCAGAGTTCGATGTAATGGGTCAGCTTAATCATCCTGCCCATGCTGTTGTCACTCGGGCGGATGCAGTTTTTGGCAAGCATCGGAAGCACCTCGCCCACAGTCTCAGCAGTGGTTATCATGAACTCGGGTACCGGAGGTATCGGCATCGTCTCACCGTTTCTTGAATCCAGCACTGTCCATTTATCCGTATCGTAAGGTCTGCCGATGAGAGCCCTCCGGTACTTTCCGCCGTGAGGACCAACGATCACGGGAACGCCGAGCCGGTTGCAGCCTGTGCCGATGCTGGAAGCCTTCTGGGAATAAGCACCCCATGCAATACCTACCGCTCCCACCCTATTCATCACATAGTCTGCTATCTCCTCATAGTTCCCTGTGATATTTCGTCTTGCAAAGATTGCCGCGACCTTGATTGCCGCTCCTGTTATGTGGGGATTGGAAACACATGAACCGACATTTAAGAACCCGCCTTTCTCAAATCCGGATGGAAACCGCTCATACAATGTCTGTCCATTCTCATCCCTGTGCATCCCGATATCCATCGCGTTACATCCGGATGTAACCACGATATAGCTGCGCTTTAACATCTCCTCTGCAATGATATACAGGTCCTTTGTGCTGTCAGGATAATTGGAGCACCCGACCATCGCGATGATGCCAGGGGTGGTACCAAGAACGAGATTGACGCCCTCTGCCCTGATCTCAGGGTCGCTGACCTGTCCCCTTCCGACCCTGACCTTACCGTACTCCTCTTTGATGACAAACGGTACTGCTTTCTCGATCACATTCAGGATCGGGATATCCTTCGGACATGCAAACTCACACCGTCCGCATCCGATGCATATATCATGAATCGATTCAAAGGGGGCAATGTCACCGCTTGCAGCAGATTTCATCGCATCTTCGATCGGAAGGTTGGTCGGACATGCAAGCGAACATGCGCCGCACTGAGTGCATTTTGAGACGAGCGTTTTGAACGTCTCACAATCAGGCAGTGCAGTAATCCCCTTTTCCTTGCGGGCAGGCGATATGGCAAGTGCAAGTCTCGGTACGAGTTCTCCTACTTTTTCAAAATCAAACATGACCACTCCGGGTTCCTTTCCTTCTTTCAAGTCTCTCAGGATATCTTCCACATCGTCTCCGGAACGATCCAGCAGGTCATACATGATCTTCTCATTGGTTGAGATGACCGGCATGCCCAACTTTTCAGCCTCACGCAGGACGTCTGCCCTCACGCACTGCTCATCCACCACAATGACGTCCGGTATCCCTGACCTGATGAACTTCAGTTCCTTTGCAATGCTGCCAACGATCTTTGCATTCCTATCTGCTTTTGAATGGTATCTGGTCATGTCGATGGCTGTACAGCAGAGACCTGCGATCTCGATCTTATCAAAGAGGTCGTGCTTGTCCATGTAATCCATGATATAGGTAACTGCCGCCACATTATGACCAATGCAGATCACAACAGGCTTGGACGTGTCGATGCTCCCTATCCCGACATCCACGAGTGGCGTATCTGCAACTGCTTTTGGCATCGGATAGCATGACATCTGTGCCACGTCAGAGACCTCCATACCAACATGATCGATCATGCCCGCATGAAGGGCTTTGGACTCAAAACCGATGGCTGCACCCTCCTGTCCCGTATGGATGGTGGCAAGGAGTGTTGTGATCTGCTCCTCCACGTAGTCCAGCACAGGTTCAAGGTCGCCAAGGGTCTCGGGTTCGATGCCTGTAACGGTCTGGATGTTTGGGGTCTTAAGATTGGACGCGCCCACATCTATCGGGTGGTCATGTCCATACTTCTCGATGAGATGGTGCAGAAGATGCCTGCCGTGGGCTGAATGGGCTGAAGCGCCCAGAAGACATGACTGTAAGAACAACTTTGCCTGATGGGTCGCCATATCGATACCGCATGCGCCTTCTATATTCCCTGTCAGGTTACATGGTCCGAAGGTGCACATTGTGCACACATCCTCGGTGGGCGTGTATATCGGAGGATAGCGGTTGAGAAGTCTGAAGTCCCAGTCCCGCAGCGCTGATATGTCTGGCATGGGGGTGGGTCCGACATCCTCCGTGATCTTTCTTTCTGCTTTTTCTAATTTTTCTGTCTTCTCGGCTGTGGATTTTAGTGCGTTGACCACTGTTCCGATGGTGATCTCCACGTTTTCCATTTCCGCTATGGTGAAACTTCCTGGTCTTAACATCGTTGTGCTCCTGTTTTTTTATTCGGGTCTGCACTCATTGCATCAACATGTTTAAATAACTTGTCATAAGTTATCATATTAATGCGAGCAAAAGTCAGGTTCCCAACAGTGGTGTGCACACAGCACCCTGACCCGGCATCAGGATAGATATCAACTCATGAGGAGATGGGTGAAGCAGTCGAGTACGCCATGGGTTCACCGGAAATGGAGGGAACCGGGACAAGAAGAGGATCGGGTACCGGCTCAAGCGTGCGCTGATCAGAGAGGCGCAAACGTAAGGCGAAGCATCACTGAAGACTTGGGTTTATTTTTCGAACGAGATTCACTTTCGCCTTGCTCTTTGGGAGGTTTTATGTGGGATGAGTTCTAACGTGCGGTGCATGGAGTGCAAGGAACTCCGACACGATCGATATACAGTATCGCTATTGACCGACTATATGGTCTTCTCGCCAAAATATCGCGGGAAGACTCTGGCAGGTGTTGTCGCGCTTGCGCTGGATGGGATTATCCGTAAGACCTGCAAGGACCTCAACATCGAGATCATTGATAGGGCAGTGAACGTGGATCATGTTCATTCGTTCATAAAATATCTTCCGAAGTACTCTGTGAGCTATATAGCCAAGAGGATAATAGGCAGGAGTAGTAGAGAACTGCCAGAAAGCATTTCCACACCTCAAGGAATGGTGCAGTAAAAGTCTCTGGGCACCATCTTGCTTCCATGGTTCGGTTGGTCATGGGTGGGAGGTCGTGGAGAGGTACATACAGAATCAGGAGAAGCCAAATGCGAAATCGTTATGTACAGGCCCCGTACTTAAGTCAGGGGTTTAGTGACTTATATTAGGAGCGATGATAAGAAAATATTTTATTTTTAAAGATAAAATTAACTGATACAATAATAATGGTGATAAAATGGTATTTTGCCCCAAATGTGGAAATCAAATGAGTGATGATGTAAATTTTTTCACTGATTACCAGCACACAGGTATGCGCAATGGACTTAACACATCCCTAAGACGAACCATCTCTATCCTGCGAGCTTTAATCTCTTTCTCGATGATGAGAAAATCAAGGTCACTATCCTCGGTGGTGTCCCCACGAGAATAGGAACCGAAGAGGATGATCTTGACAGGGTCTGCAGCTTTCTTTAGAAGTTCTACAGATTTCCGAATGGTTTTCTGAGATATCACACGTATTCACCTATTGCATTCTCCGTATTTAAAATACCGTTTGTGGTGATACGAATTATCCCCTACATCAGTTTGGGGAGTGGCGCATCACAAGCATTTCCTTCCTCTGGGCAGTCACGTTCAGCGATCTTTGGAAAACCAGCCCCCACCTCCGGAAAAGACCTGAAACCCCCGTCGCCTTACCCCCACTAAAACTAAACCCGCCCCCTCACACCCCTCTGCACCCGTCTCGCACGCATAGCGTCCCTTCCGCGCTCTTTCCGCGCCGCTCTCGCACGCGCCCCGATCCGCTCACGGTCAACCGTGTACAGTTCGAAGGTCGGGATGATTGCCCTGATCACCGGCACATCGATCCACGGCTGGGAGATGTCAACGATGATCACATGTTCGGCTGCACCACAGAGTCGCAACCGCTCTACGATTGTCAGGATGCTCCCTGCAGGCGTATCCGACGAGAGATCAGGAATCTCCGGAAGCGTGGTGGTTTCACTATCTTCGTACCAGAATTTATTCAACCGCTTCATCCGCTCATACCCGGTGCCCACGACGAAACCACTCCTATTCTGCACATCCTCCCGCGCACCCGATATCTGCGCCAGCCGAAACTGCGCAGCTTCAGTAAGCGCACGGAATATTGCGTGTTCCGGGCTTAAGTGCGCACCCGCGCCCATCACAAGCATCGTCGGATCCTTAGTTTCAATATCATCAAGCGCTGCAACCACTACCGGAATCCCTGTTATCGATGGCAGTAGCCACAGTTTCACAGGAATACCATTGCTCTCGAACTTGCTTTTCAGATCGTACACCTCACCGTCATCTTCATGCAAGATGATCTCCGTTCCAACGTTTCTGGAATATTCTGCGATGCTTATGGCATCTCGCTCGAGCACCTCAAGCAGCCCGTGCACGATCGCCTCCTCGATCGTATTTCCTGATGCAAGTCCGCTCGTGTTGCTGCGGAACAGGAACGTTCCGCGGGTGTGGGGGTGGTAGATGGCGTTTGTAGGCACAAGCATCTCACAGTCATTCAGGAGGTCCCATCCGCTCATCCATTCGAGTCTCGTCCCCGGAGTGACCGGTTCCGGGAGAAGCAGCGTTTCAGGGTCGATCGCGTTTGTATCTTCAAGATCTTCATAAGTTTCGATAACTCGGTCCGTGTCAATCGTTTTATCCTTGAAATCAACATTTGTCTCCGGTATCTCTGCAAAACATCGCTCAACAGATTCCATTATCGCGGATATCTTCGCCTGAATCTCGGTTGCGCCTTTGCCCGAATAGACCGATATTGCGCCTATCCCCGCGCTTGGTCTGGTCGCGGAAACCACAGGAACCCCGACACGATCAAGATGCGTTATATCCTTAAGTTCGGTCACCCCGATGTCAGAAAAGATGTTTTCGATATTGGAAAGCGTTGTCTCGTAATCGAATACCCGCTGGGTGCCTGGCCGGTATTTGATATCCGGATTGATCTCGATTCGCATGAGGTCTCTTTTCGCTGGAGTCGTTTATTAATCAGACCCTTGCATGGGGGCACCACGTCCGGAGGATGTGTAACTTTACAGCCCCTCGCGCCCCACAATCCAATCCGCGAACTTCTCAAAGGATCTCCCCCTATGGGATATCTTATTTTTCGCATCACCCATCGATGCAAGCGTGACGCCGTCGATCTCGAAGATCGGATCGTACCCAAAGCCGCCCTCGCCTTCCGGATGGTGCGCGATTCTTCCGGTGACCCTACCTTCGAATGTGACAGCGTCCATGCCAGGCTTGCAGTACCCGATAACCGACCTGAATGTGGCGCCCCGGTCACCGATGTCTTGCATCAGTGATATGATACCCGCGTTACCGATGGTGTCATGTACATACGCGGCATAAGGTCCTGGAAACCCGTGCAGCGCATCGATGTAGAATCCGGTATCCTCAACGATCACAGCAGAGCCAAGCCGATTCGCCACATTCTCTGCCCCGTACGCAGCAACCGCCGCAACATCATCCTCCTGCAGTTCGGGATAGCCGCAATCATTCTGCACGATATCAATTCCACGCGAGCTGCAGATTGCGACCGCCTCCTCGACCTTATGGCTGTTTCCGGTTACGAATGTGATGATCATCTCAGACTCGCGGCATAAGCATCGATTGTCTTATCGATATCCTCTTTCGTGTGCGCAATGCTTAAAAAATTGGTTTCAAACTGTGATGGGGGTAAGAAAACCCCTTCCCCGAGCATCCGGTTGAAGAAACGCAGGTATCCCTCTTTGTCACACGTGAGGGCATCCTGATAGTTGCGCGGCATGCTTCCGAAGAATATCTTAAACATGCTCGCAATCCCTGAGACTGCATACGGAAGTTTGAGGTCAGATACGAGATCACGAAGTGCAGCACGTAGTTTATCGCCTTCTGCATTCAGTCTGGCGTGCACCTTCTCTGATTCGAGCACATTCAGCACGGAAAGCCCTGACGCTATCGAGACCGGGTTCCCGCTGAACGTTCCTGCCTGATAGACGCCGCCGGAAGGGGATATCAGTTCCATTATCTCCTTTCTGCCGCCGAAAACTCCGATTGGGAATCCTCCGCCGATGATCTTCCCAAGCGTCGTCATGTCAGGAACGACACCGAAATATTCCTGTGCACCGCCAAGTGCAAGCCGGAACCCTGTGATGACCTCGTCAAAGATCAGGAGTACATCGTTCTCCTCTGTGATCCTGCGCACGTCCTTGAGATAGTCCGGATCCGGTAGGATCGGTCCGATGTTTCCGAGCACCGGCTCAAGGATCACAGCTGCCAGATCGTCCCGGTTCGATTCGATCAGGTCGGTCATCACCTCGATATCGTTGTACTGCACTTGAAGCGTGTGTTTCGTAAAATCAGGCGGTATCCCGAGCGAATCCGGTGTTCCCTGCGTGGTTGCTCCGGATCCTGCTTTTACGAGAACCGCATCGTGTGCGCCATGAAACCCACCTTCGATCTTTAAGAACTTGTTCCTGCCGGTGTATCCGCGTGCGGCACGAAGCGCGCTCATGGTCGCCTCTGTTCCGGATGATATGAACCGTAGCATATCGATACTCGGATAGATGGATGCGATCTTTGTTGCAAGCCGCACCTCCGCCTCGATCGGGGTGCCGTAGAGCCAGCCGCGACTTAATTGGTCTGTTACCGCATCCCTGATTGCCGGATGCGCATGTCCGAGAATCAGCGGACCGTATCCCATGCAGTAATCGATGTACCCGTTTCCATCGGCGTCTGTGATCGTGCATCCGCTGGCGGATGCTGTGTAGAACGGATATGGCTTTATCGCACGTACCGGAGAACTGACTCCGCCGGGAATTACACTCTTTGCCTGCTCATAGATTTTTTCTGATTGTGTTGTCATTGATATGCCTCGTTATCGTTGATGGAGTGTTAGCTGGTGTTAGATATCCCAGCCACCTTCTGCGGTATATATTCCAGAGGATTTAACTCCTCCACTGTCATCTCTTTCACCGTGTTGAGAATCAATGTTATCGGAATACTTAAAATTATAGCAGTCCCTGTGACTCATTCTTGCTGCTTGCTTCTTGCTTGCTGTATGCTTGTCGTGTGTGGTATTAAGGTTATGAGGGAGAAAGTACCAACCCTAACATCACGAAGTGATTACAGTTGACGACGGTTACAGTAAGTTTCAAAGGCACTCACGAGAATGATCCCTGAGGAGATGGTGTATCTGAGCATAGTCAAGACCAGAACCAAAAGCCATTCGCGTGAGCGCTCTTAAACTTCGCTCTTACCAGTGGAATAATGCCGAAAGAGAAAATTCTGTGGGAGATCCAGAAACAGGCAAAACCCATTCGAATGAACGAGATTGATCTTCAAGGGATGATAGAGCGTGCCAAAGAGGAGACTATTCATTGATAGCTCTGTTTTAATAAGAGGTTTGTTATAATGCCACTACCTTAAGCAGATGCGCCACATCCACGTAGTTCGTTGTGAACTTCTTCTCGAGGATTTAGTGAGTAATCGATGCCAGAACCGAGTTCTTCGATGCAATGGGTGGGATCACGGACCCTGAAGAGAAGCGAGAAGCGATCACCCAGACATTCTACAAGGATGTCTTTGGCAGGCTCGTTGAGGAGAGCGGGGCAAAGCACATCCTGCAGGGAACGATTCTTACAGACGTGGATGGGACCGTTGCAGGGATCAAGAGGCAGCACAACGTATTTGAGCAGTTCGGAATCGGTCCGGGGAAGACGTTCGGATACAAAGTTATAGAACGCTGATACAACTGCGAAAGGACGGTTTTCGGAGAGTTGCAGAAGCACTTGGCTTGCCAGAGGCAATCTACAACAGAATGCCGTTTCCAGGACCCGCGCTTGCTGCCCGTGTGATTGGAGAAGCCGTCCCAAGCGTATCGAGACCGTCAGGCAAGCAACAGTGATCCTTGAGGAAGAACTGGCAGACACCGGGGCTTTCCGGTACGTGGCGATCCTGCACGAGGACCCGGGTTACTGACATCCGGAACGGAGCGCGGGACTACGGCACGCAGATCGAGATCAGGTGCTGGGAGAGCGTCGATGCAAGAACCGCAAGACCGACGAGGCTGCCTTACGATCTGCTGGAGCGCCTTGCTGAACGGATCACAAACGAGGTTCCCGGTGTTGGTGTTGTGAGCGTAACGTACGGCATCGCGACAAAGCCACCATCGACGATGGAAGTGGTTTGGTCAAGAACAGGGCGGTCACGCGAAGTGCATGCGGGCGTTGGCAGCCCACTCATGATCGATGCGTGGGCTTGCCGCGGACTGGCTACGTGCGAAACACCGGATGCAGCCAAACCGAACGTGAAAAAAAGTGATTGTACAGGCTCCGGACTTAAGTGCGGGGTTGGGTGACTTCGGGGGGGTGTCGCGAGTGTAAGCGTAGGTCGGAGCGGGTCGCGTGGCCGGAAGGGTTTTTTGGGGGTGGTTTTAGTACACAGGCACGCGTGACCGGGGCTGTCAACTTATTGGGTGCCGGATGTATCTACCAAACTTCACTGTCCAATACTCCATTTTCCGCCTGGATATGACAGTATCCCCTGAAAAGTTTTGTGGTTTTTCTTTATCGCCTCCGGGTCGATCTACCTCCCCTTTGGGAATGGTGAAAACCCGCATCCCAATCAGTCCATTGACACTGGTTACACCGACACGCGCCAGATTAATCGGTAATGTCCTAATTTAAGATAGTTAATTGAAATAGAAGAATTCGTGCCATGTTCACAGGTGATCTGTCAATCCTTCCAACATTGCAGGGGAAGTTCTTCTTTTGAACTCGTTTATGAAATTCCAATAGAATTGAAACACGTGGAGCGAACATTCCAACATCCGCTTCCGTTTCGAGAAACACTTTGTCTTCCGCACCAGCCTACCAATCCGTTCCCTCAGTATCCCGTTGTAGTTCTCGACGTTAGTGGTTTCTATATCACCGAGGTCTGGGTTGCCATATATTATCCTTTTCTCTTTACGGACGACTCGCCCGTTCTCTCTGATCTTTACAAGCTGCCCATACTCGGGTACAGGCATCTGCACAATACTCTGGCAAAACATGAGTATAGTCGTCGTTTCCATCGGTGAACATCTCCATTTTGGCCTGCGGAGATGGCTGCTCTGTCCTTCCAAATACTTTCTTCATCATCCGCCTACAACTCTCTTGAGTCTGTTTTCCAACCGAAAATGCCACAAAGAAGTATGTACTTCGCTTTACGCAGGTATATATCCATGCATCACCTTCGCAAGGCCTGTTTGGGCTGCCGAGCTCAATATTTTTTTGTTTTTGCAGACATTGCTCCATATTTCATCGCATTCAAGCGGTGTGAGTCCGAGGGTCTTTATGAGGTACTCATTCATCTCTGCTGCATGCTCAGCCGTATCCTAGGGTGATGAAAAGATGCGTCTATATCAAACTGAATCGGCCCTATTTTTGTTCCGTTTTGGTACTGGGACAAAAACATCGCGCCAGGTAGATTGAACTGACTGCCACTGGTTTTTCTTGCACCGCGAAGGAATTGGATGATATTTGGGGTTCATAATCGGACTAACGGAACTACTACACCAAACTGATCCCATTTTTGTTTCGTTCAGTACTTGATGCAAAGATCTTACAGTATGTAATCACTCATCGATATTTGTGAAACACGCCGCATTCAGCACGCCACTTATCCATTGTCTATTGCGGACGGGGTGACAAAAAGGAACAGAAATAGGATCAATCTAGTGGGGCTGGATGAACGTCTTTTCATCAGCCCAGCCATATCCTCCAGCAGTCTACCTATTGTATCTCGGTGGTGACCGGTTATCCGTTCGATACTCCGTATACCGTTCTTCTCTATCAAATGTTTGCAGATATTGATTATTTCACTTTCGGATAGGTGCTTTTGGTATAACGGCGTGCCTTTTGTTTCCATGAAATAAGTCTCGCAATGCTTGCAGTAATACCTTTGATGGCCGGTGCTCTTGTATTTACCGCTTTTGATAATGTCTTTCCCAGATTCTTTTCGATAATAATGGCATTGTGGGTTATGACAAACAACATCGATTTTTCCTCTTGGTCGTGCCATGGTGTTCACCAAGAGAATGGTTCTACTGCACACTACAATAAACTATCGTATATTAGGACACTACCCACATTTGAGATGGTTCCGGAAGAACAATATGTCGAAGAAATGAGGCGGCTGCGGGAAACCATCAAAGAAAAGGATCCATGACATCAGGCAACTGCGCGTGCTTCCGGAATTGATATAATTGCGTACGATAGAGACTTTGATGGGATGAAAGAATATTTTACACCAAAAGAGTTCCTTGTTTCGATGAATTTGAGAGTTTACGATACGGTTTACTAAAAAAACTGTGCATAGCAGCAGTAACCACTGCATTCACACTCCACCACCCTCACACCCGGTTGCGGATATGGGCGGTGGTCTATCCGGGTTTCGTATGCTAATAAACCACCTGAGACGTACGAGGGGTTTTGGTGCCTCCTGAAAGAATGTCGATATCTTTAAGCAATTTCCGATCTAACATCTCACCCATCAGGGGCATTTAACAGGAGATCCTATTGATGAAACAACTGAAAACTCCACTGGTGGTGTTGAACTTCAAGACGTATATCGAGGCAACCGGCAAAAATGCGGTCCGCCTCGCCGAGATGTGCAGCGACGTTAGTAGGGATGCGGGCATCACGGTCATAGCCGTGCCGCAATCATCAGACATCCGTCCGGTCGTAGAGACCGGCGTCCCGGTATTTGCGCAGCACATCGACGGCGCATCCGCAGGCAGCGGTACCGGGTACGTGCTTGCAGAAGCTGTGCGTGATGCAGGCGCGATCGGGACATTGATCAATCACTCGGAGCGGAGGCTCACGCTCGCCGAGATCGATGCTGCAATCCAGGCGGCACGCCGCACCGGCATTGCAACGATCGTGTGCAGCAACAACATCGCAACCACGAAAGCAGCCGCAGCATTAAAGCCGGATTTTGTCGCGATCGAACCGCCTGAATTGATCGGTACCGGAATACCTGTTTCAACGGCCGATCCCGGGATTGTTTCCGGTGCGGTGGATGCTGCTCTGGGAATCGATCCCGATGTCATGGTGCTCTGCGGGGCTGGCATCTCGAAAGGTGAGGATATGGCGGCAGCGCTGGAACTTGGCACGATGGGCGTGCTGCTCGCATCCGGGATCATCCGCGCACCCGACCCGAAGGCAGCACTTATGGATCTGGTATCCGGAATCTGAGTGATGCGGACGCGGGTAGCGATAACAGGTCAGCCCGGGGTCGGGAAGACGACGGTCTGCATGGCTGTTGTCGATCGTCTGGGCAGAAGCACCGGCGGCATGGTCTGCTCCGACATCACAGAAGGGGCTGGCGAGAACGGAGATAGCAGAGGCAGGCGGGTCGGGTTTGAACTGCTCGATCTGCAGACCCGCGTAAAGGGAGTGCTTGCCCATATCAGGGGAGATGGACCCCGGGTCGGGAAGTATCATGTCAACATGAGCGATCTGGACCGGATCGGGGTAAGCGCAATTTTGAGTGCGGTTGGTACCGATCTGATCGTGATCGATGAGATCGCGCCGATGGAACTTATGTCGCAGAGGTTTATCCGGGCGGTGGAAGAGGCACTGGCGTCTGATAGGGATATGCTTGTCGTGCTTCACCAGCGATCGGCTCATCCTCTGGCAGAGCGGATCAGGGCAGAGTTCGACCTGATCACGGTGACGAAGGATAACAGGGATATGATTGCGGACGAGATTGTTAGGCGATTCGACCCCCTCTGAATTGAGTTGGGTGCAAGGTCGGGAAGAGGCCTGTGGTTGTGATTGTGTTGTAAGATACCACGTTTCATCACACAACCTTTCGATTAATCGGAAGGTTTAAGTACTATTGCATACACCTATACAATCAGACAAGTCGATCAATCGACAAGTCTGGACAAAAGGAGGCAAATAACATGAACAACCACAAACACCACAACAACGAACAGCGCCCGGATGAAAACTGGTTCGGGTACCTCCTGAAGAGAGTGCTGCTACATCAAGCAGACGAGAGCATCGACACCGTGCAGCACCGATCCGCCATTCCGGAATACCAGATCACAATCGAGCACGGATCAATCCGGATCGGACAGGAATGCGTTGCATCGACGCAGGCAATAGTCGCCAGCACACTGATTACCAGGAGATGAGATCATGAAGAGATCTGAAATTTTAGAACTTAAAGACTATAAAGAGATCAATAAAATAGAATTGTCAAAAGAACTGGCAATTATATGGAACGGCATGGGAATATTATCACTGTTCTTATTTGGATACTTCTTCACGCTTGTACATACATCAATAACTCAAAATACAGGTAATTTTGAGGGGACGCCGGTTGCAATTTTAATAGTCCTATCTACCATCGTCTTTACAATGCTATTCCATGAATTTATTCATGGACTGGTTATTTCGATGTATGGCGGTAAACCCAAGTATGGAACAGGAGTTGCCCATTATATACTTCCCTATCTCTATACCACTACAGAAACAATCTTTCGCAGGAATCGGTTTATTGTTATTCTGATAGCACCGTTGATAGTGATTTCCGTACTTGGTGTTATTTCAATGATTACATTCCCCGCAATCGCCCACTGGTTCATTATTCCGCTCACGATGAATGCCGCTGGAGCAATTGGGGATTTGTGGATGACATTCTCACTATTAAGACATCCTGAACATATATTATTAGCCGATGACCACTCAGGACTGACAATTTATGGTAAAATCACGGATAAAGTCGTGAATACTTCGCCGAAAGGTTTTATCAGTGATTTTTTCATCGGATTTTTGATTGTGATCTCTTCTCTAATTGTGTTATTGGCACCCCTTACAATAATTTTACATGATTTAAACGTGGATTCATTCGTGTTTGGCATCGGGAATGGTTATTTTACAGTTTTTGAATATTCAAGCGGAGAAGGAGGTTTCGGGATTTCCATGAATCCCCTGCAAATGTTATTCTTTAGCGGTGTTATGGGGCTGATTTATGGCTTATCCAGATCTGGCAAACCTGCTAAACCGGAGAGACCGATCAATCGGCCAGTTTGAACAAAACGAGGTGAACAAGATGAACAACCACAGCCACAACGAACCGCGGCTGGATGAAAATCCAGAGACGCTGCGATCACAAGCACCAGGAAGAGTTACCGCATCGGCGGATTTGCATTTCAGGAAGGGCGCGAAGACACTTCCCAACTCTTGGGTATCGATTCCTGACGAAACAAAAGTTCGACATTCAAAGAGGAACGAAAGATGAAAAACGCTGCTAATATCAATCCTGATAATCGCGGCATTGCTGGCATCAGGTTGCGTTAATGACAAGGATGCTCCAACAGGAGAACCATCTAATAATACAAGTCAGCCAGACGCCACCCCACTCATCCCGCGCGAGGTCTTCTTCGGCAATCCTGATAAGATCACACCCGATCTAAGCCCGGACGGGACCCGGATCAGTTATCTTGCTCCTGTGGATGGTGTCTTGAATGTCTGGGTTGGACCTGCTGATGACCCGGATTCCGCCGAGCCGATCACAAACGACACCGACCGTGGCATACGCATGTATTTATGGGCTTACACAAACGAGCACATCCTGTATCTCCATGACCAGGCTGGTGATCAGAACTGGCGGATCTACAGTGTGAACCTGGAGACCGGCGAGACCACTGACCTGACCCTACTTGAGGGCGCACAAGCCAAAATATAGGCGGTCAGCCATAAGCTCCCCGAAGAGATATTAATCGCCATCAATGACCGTGACCCCACACTTTACGACATCCACCGGCTCAACATCACAACCGGCGAGAGGAGTCTTGTCATGGAGAACGAGGGTTTTCTGAGATTCACAACCGATGATGACTATAACGTCCGCTTTGCTGAGCGATTTGCATCCGACGGCGGGAAAGAGATACTCAAAGCAACCGAAGATGGTGGCTGGGAGCCGTTTATGGAGATATCGATGGAGGATTCGCTCACAACATTCTTTGCCGGGTTTGATAAGACCGGCACGATCCTGCATATAATCGATAGTCGCGACCGCAACACTGCAGCGTTCGTCACGCGGGACCTTATAACAGGTGAGCAGACCTTGATTGCAGAGGACTCGCGTGCTGATGTAAATGGCGGCACGGTCCATCCGACTGAAATGATCGTCCAGGCGGTCGCTTTCACCTACGAGCGCAAGCACTGGCAGATCCTTGATGAGTCCATCGCTGGTGACTTCGCCTATCTGAAAACGGTTGCTGATGGCGATATAAATATTGTGAGCCGAACACTGGATGATAACTACTGGATGATCGTCTACGTGGTGGATGATGGTCCGGTGCAGTATTATCGCTATGACCGCGAAGAAAAGAGCGCAGAGTTCCTGTTCACAGAGCGTACGGCACTGGAAGGCTTGTCTCTTGCAAAGATGCATCCGGCAGTCATCAAGTCACGTGATGGGCTGGACATGGTCAGTTACTACACGCTGCCGGTAGGAAGCGATAGTGATTCCGATGGGCGTCCGGATGAGCCATTGCCGATGGTGTTGTTCGTCCACGGCGGACCAAATGCACGCGACAACTGGGGCTACGAACCCGTGCATCAGTGGCTTGCTAACGGTTATGTTTCAAATGAAAGTAGGACACTTTATATGTGAAGCAAACCTTATGTAAAACAACCCATGTATCAAATAAGTGTCTAAAATGAAAAAAGAATTATTAATCTTGAAACGTAAAAAAGCAAAAGAACTGCACGAGAACGGCTGGAGTAACCGTAAAATAGCGCGCCATCTGCTGGTGAGCAAAGATAGCGTAGGTAAATGGGTGCGGATGGATGAAAGAGATGTGTTGGTTGACAACCGTGGCTGGGAAAAAGGGATCTCGAGAAAATACGCGCCTGAAACAAAACAACAAATTATAAGAATAAGAGCGGACTTAGAGAAAGAAGATAGCTATTTCATCGGTTCGGACGTGGTCAAGGCGAATTATGAAAACCAGACCGGTGAAGAGGTCACGAAGTCGTATGTAGATCGTGTATTGAAAGAGGCGAGGCTGGTGAGAAGCCCGGCGAAAAAGAAGAAAGGACGGAGCAAGTACATGAAATATCCGGAATATACGCTGACCAAATTGGGCAAAAGTATGATGAGTATCGATTTTATCGGTCCAAAGTATCTCAAAGGCTCTGACAACCGAATTAATTTCCTTTCATGCAAATACATTCGTCCGGAAAAGCTTGGTATGGTAAAGAGGGTTGGCGGACAGACTACTGAACAGGCGATACGAACATTGGAAGAAATATGGATGTCGCATCCGATCCCCGAAATATTGAAAATAGATAACGATTCCGCATTCGGGGCCAATCTGCCGCATGAAAAGTACATCGGCAAACTCGCGTTCTTCCTGCTTAATTTGGGCGTTTATCCCCTATACATCGCTCCAAGAAGTCCGTGGAATAATGGCCAGGTGGAAGGATTCAACAGCGTCTTCTCAAAAAAATTCTGGAACAAACTGCAATTCAGCGATGAACAGGAGATTGATGTCAAAATAATGGATTTCAACGTCGCTTATGAAAAATATTCTCGTTTGATCTCAAACAATCCGGAACTTGATGAGGAAGATGTCA
>PQXF01000002.1:58970-59661 GCA_003194445.1 Candidatus Methanogaster sp. | reverse complement strand
GATAATGGCTTTCATCAGTCTATCGTCGCCTAACGCTCGATCGATGTTCAGCATAGTTTATGAGATATACCTCATTTAATTTAAAGGTTTTTGATGGAAGTGAATGCTAATTAGCAACAAGTCTATTGTTCTCAATCCAGTTATCCACACTATACTGGACTCTGATGCCATTTCCGTTGCCATCGTTATCGTTTGCGGTATTGCCCCGAACAATGTTATTGCTCGAGTAGAACAGCCAGATAGCGTATTCGGTACCGCATACCGTATTTCCCTCAATCAAGCTGTCGTCTGTGGATGTGAGCTGGAGTTCGTCACAACCGATTACACGGCACCCCCTGACTGTGGCATTGTTACAATCCACGAGTGAGATATGACCTGCATCCAGATTCTCCATGGTTAGATCGTTGGAGTCTACATAGTAGTAGACCGGCTTTCCATTTACCGTGTTGGTTGTGTCAATGTTATGTTTACGCCAGTATGAATCTGAGTCCGTTCCAGATGTGTCAAGATTTCGGACTCTGTTATTCGAGAGAGTATTCTCTGTGAGCGTGGCGTAAGGAGATGATGCAAGACAGATGCCATACGTGTTGTCCCTAACGATGTTTCTCGTGATATCTGAGTAATATGAGAAAGTGGTGCGAATACCGAATACGTTATTCTCTGCCACACAGTCGGAGATGTTGACATGATT
>PQXF01000002.1:56025-57475 GCA_003194445.1 Candidatus Methanogaster sp. | reverse complement strand
CTATCTGCCAGATCGAGCGCAGCGGTCATACCTGCGATCCCGGCTCCGATGACGAGCGCATCCTGATTGATCGGGATCGTCCGTTTCGGGATCGGGGTGAGTTCGCTTGCCTCGCTTGCGCCCATACGCACCAGATCGATCGCCTTTTGGGTCGCAAGTGAAGTATTGTCCGAGTGTACCCATGAGCACTGCTCGCGAATATTTACCATCACCAGAAGATACGGATTCAGTCCCGAATCCTCAAGCAGGCGCTCGAAGGTTGTCTGGTGCATACGCGGCGAACACGCGGCTACGACGACGCGGTCAACGCCGCTTTCGATATCGGCTTTGATCTCTTCCTGCCCTGCATCGGAACATGCAAAATCGATATCTCTGGCGATGCAGACACCGTCAAACGTCGCAGCCTCCGCTACGATTGCATCGATATCAAGGACTCCACCGATGTTAAGCCCGCAGTGACAGATGTATACTCCGATTTGCATGTAGTTGATCGTGGTTTATTTACGGTCATAAATAGATAAACCTCCTCATGCCGGTTGGTGATTGCTCACTGTGGCGGGATGTTATCTCGAGTTGTGGGCAATACAAAAAAAGAGGGCAGCGAAAAAGCCCCCACTCATTCCTCTCCGCACCCACAGTGGAGCAAGTATCCGCCTGGATTGTTGATGTAGCCCATCAGCAGCCGCACATCAAGGACATTGATCTTTCCGTTACCATCGATATCACCGATGCAAAGGTCAACCGGCGTGCCTGTGACGCAGTGTTTCAGCAGCAGCACGAGATCAACTGTGTCGATCGTCCCGTCGCCGGTGATGTCACCACAGGTCGCGGGAGCATACACCAGCGGCAGATGATCCCGATTCAAGCCGCCCGCGATGTCGTATGCTTCCTCGCCGAACCCGTCGCCGTCTGCATCAGCCCCCTCATAATCGCTCCAGTAGTTGCCACCGATCTCGGAACCGCCCACAATGTTTGGTCCTGTTGTGTTGGTGGTGTTCCAAGTGTTTGCACCGTCGTCATGGGCGTTGTTCGGGTTGTCAAAGTAATTGTTGTAAATCAAGTTGTTACTCGAAGAACCCGGGAATGCGATTCCACAACTCCATGACGTATTACCATTATCAATGATTCTGTTTTCAGCCACCCGATTCCCGCCCCCCATAATGTTCAGCCCATGGTATTCGCTACCCTGTATCGTGTTATTTAATATCCGGTTCTGGTCGTATAACCAGCAACCGTATTTATTATCTTCAATCCTGTTACTGATTATGGTAATATTCTCACAGCCCTCTGCATACACCCCTATGTAATTTCTCTTGAGTGTATTAGACATGTTGCGAAATAGTGCCCTACATAAGAATCGTACACTCCACCTTCCAGTACAGCACCTCGATTCAGCAGAACTTTAGATGATAATTCCACAACCCACAGGATACCAACATAACTTTGTCCT
>PQXF01000002.1:47816-54517 GCA_003194445.1 Candidatus Methanogaster sp. | reverse complement strand
ATGCAAGACAGATGCCATACGTGTTGTCCCTAACGATGTTTCTCGTGATATCTGAGTAATATGAGAAAGTGGTGCGAATACCGAATACGTTATTCTCTGCCACACAGTCGGAGATGTTGACATGATTGCTACCTGTGACATGTATGCCCGTACCGGCTGCGTTTCGCACAGTAAATCCGTTGATCACAACTGAATCCGATAAGATTTCAAAGACATGATCATGCGGATCCGATGCGTTCACGATACAGCTTTCCGCGCCGTTCTCTGATCGAATCGTCGATCGCTTGTTCACATCCACGTTCTCTGAGTAGGTGCCATCCCGCACAATGATTGTATCGCCACCGGTTGCGTTGTCCACGGCCCACTGGATTCTGGCACGGTCATCAGGCACATAAATCGTGTCTGCGGACGCTATGCTGATGCTTAGTATGCTCATTGCGGTTGCGAGCAGAACCCGCATTCTGATTGCCTGCCGTTTCATGATCGGACTCCTGCACATAGGCAGTTCAGCGAGTACCCTGTCGGATTTGTGAGATATCCCATCAGCAGCCGCACGTCGAGTACGTTGATGTAGCCATTGCCATCGATATCACCAGTACACACATGAGCGATCGGATTGCCGGTGGGGTTGACGCAGTGTTTCAGGAGCAGTACGAGATCGACCGTATCGATACTACCATCATCAGTGACGTCGCCGCAGATCGGTTGCTCTGGCTGACTGCCATCCCAGCCCGCGAGGCGTGCCATCATGTGCCAGAATGCCCGTCCTTTGAGATTACAGTTCAGAGACTGGGAATGAGCACATTTGCATGATGAGCATAGGTCACTGCCGGGATGTGCGGCACACCACTTGCCAGCCCAGTTACCATCATTGTAGTCGCAGTTGTCATTTGCATAAAGTTCCATGAAATTCGTATCGCCATCAGGGTCGTAGCTCTCGATGTCTGCAAAATCGAAGAGAACCGAGTTGTTTGCGATGCAGTGGGCACGGATCTGGTTGTTGCGCTGGTTGAGATTACCATCTTTGCCGGTTCCTGTGAGGTGACCGGTCATATAAATGAATGTGACTCCCGGATAATCCGTCTCCAGTCCACTCATCAGGTCGAGGTATATCTGCATGTTCGCTTCCGTTGTATCTGCTTGACCGCACCACGACCACATCACTACGTTTCGATCGTTGTTCGAATCGTCCAGCATCGTTCGTGTTCGAGTCGCCCATATGTAGCGACCCGGGTTGCCGAGATCGCCGGAAGGTGTACCATCATGGAGGGATAGCCCGCCGTTGGTTCCATCGTTATCGTACCAGTACAGAGAACCGGAACTACCCCTCAACAAACTCATCCCGGTCACGATCTGGCTTCCGTGTGATGTGTGTCCATAAGACATGTTGAACATTGCCTTCGCTTCCTCAATCCACTCATCCGGAATCTCTGAGAGATCCGTGCATGTATGGTCAATAATAATCGCGTCTGCGCACGCGGACGGTACCATCGCCAATATGGCGACCATTTCAATAATCAACATCATTTCTTTCTTCATGGTTTATCCCCTTTTTTTTCAGTCAGCAAGTAATGGCGCGTATACCATTGTGTGCAACACATCCTATAAAAATCTAACGATTTTGCCGCTCGCTTACCCCTACTCATACCATATTGTCTGCGGCCGATTGCGAAAGGGGATTATGCCGATTGCCATAATATAAATAGCATCATGGTAAACGCACTTGTCGGTCCGGTAGACGTTCACAGCAGATTCAAGTATTTGCCGATACTACCCGCGGGATCCTGCTTGCGTTTCCGACTCCCCCTCCCCTGCCGCATAGCGCGATCGCTCTCGCTCATCTTAATCGAACCGGTACCGCGCATACGCCCGGATGATAGCGGGCGGGCGCGGCAAATTAAAATGTGACTTCAGCTTCATGTCCGGGAGCTCGCATGCATCTTCGCGACAACATCCCTTCTGGTGATGAACCCGACCAGATCCTCATCCAGGTTGAGTACGGGAATCCCGCCGTACCTATACCTGAGCATGAGATTCACAACATCGGGTATGTTGGAGTTCGTGTACACGGTCCTGACGCCGCGGCTCATGATATCCACGGTCAGGAGATTCTTGACCCTGGTATCCTGTTGATTGGTACTGACCAGACCACGGATCGCACGCATCGCCTTTGCTATGTCCTTCTCGGTTATGATGCCGACCAGCCGGTAATCCTCGAGTACAGGAAGGCGCCCGATGTTATGATCCATCATCGTCCGCCGCACATGGACGACGCGATCGCCGGGCGAAGCAGTGATTGCCTTGTTCATAAATTCCGCAGCAAATCCAAAGACGGTCTGGGTTTGCAGAATCTCCTGCGGCGTGACCCAGCCAAGGATCTCGCCATTATCCTGTACAATAAGGATGCCCCTCTGCTCCTGTAAAATCGGTATAGCGTCGTCCACATCCATGTCCGGAGGAACCACCGTGCAAGTATTGCTGACCGCAGTGGCCACATGGAGCGAGGATGCTGCTATACCCGATTTCCTGCTCGTGCCGAGCGCACGCGCAATGTTTCGCATGGTCAGCACACCCCGGAGTATGCCCTTGCTCGTAACCATCAACCGTCTGGTATCATACTTATCCATCAGATCCAGTGCGCGAGACAGATATTCTGATTTTTCGATACGCACCGGCTCTACCATAATATCGCTTACATTCATGATTCTTCTCCCATATTGTTTATCGCTTGCAACATACTATCCTGATCAAGGATTCCGACCACATCATTCTTGTTATCGACAACGACGATGCTGGCAATCCGCGCATCGACCATCACGCGTGCCACATCGGTTGCAAGCCCATCCTCTGCTGTCGTTACCAGCGGCGCGGACATAATATCCTCTGCAATAACCGGAAGTTCCTGGACTCTCCTACCTTTGCGCGGGATAGCTGATGTGCACGCAAACGTCAGGTTGGAGTTGGTGATCATACCAACCGGCTTTCCGCCGTATTCGAGAACCACGACCCGATCAACCGCCTCATCCCACATCATTTGCAGGATATGGCTGAGTGAGTGGTGTTTGTGGACGGTTGCAACAAAGTCGGACATAATCTCGCTGGCGCGTATATCTGCGGTTACATGAGAAAAATATTCGATCATATCCCGTTTGGTGATGATCCCCCGCAGATCTCCTCCTACGCCATCGCGAACCGCAAGACTGCCGATATTGTTCTCAAGCAGCAGTTCGGATGCCTGCCATACGCTGGCGTCGGGGTATATGCTGATCAAAGATTTTGTCATGACCAGCTGCACAGGAATCTGATCGATCGGACGTCTCCGCCACTGCGGCTCTGCCTGATCAAGTCTGCGCCCGATATCGGATTCGGTGAGCATGCCTACAGGTTCGTCGTGCAGTATCACAAGGAGCCTGCTAATCCTGTGGCGGAGCATCAGATTGCGCGCCCTTGAGATTGGTTCTCCAGGTGTAATCACATACACCGGAGCACTCATCATGTCCTTAACTTGCATGGCTCATTGTCTTGATGTGGTTAGTACCCGAACAAAATCTCTTTCCGTCAACATTCCAGTAAGAACACCGTCATCGATGATTGGAAGCGAACCTACGCCGTTTTCAGCCATCATCTCGGCAGCATCGCCGACATCCCTGTCCGACGTTGTCCAGACAACCTCCCTGCCGACGAGTGTCTTTACAGGTACGCTGAGTGCATCATCGATGCCGGTTGCCCCCTTTGTCAGCGCCTCGCCGCTGCCAAGGAACCGCAGTATATCAAAAGCAGTGACGATTCCAAGCAGGATGTCATTCTTGACGACCGGGATGCGCCGGAATCCGTTATCGATCATCAGTTTACCGGTAGTCCCGATCGTAGCATCCGGTTCAACAGTCGTCACATTCGTTGACATGTACTCGGCTATACTGGCACCGACCTCGATGCCTGCGACCAGATGCATGAAATCCTGTTCGGTAACGATCCCGGAGACGCTCTCATCCTTGTCCAGAATCGGCAGGTATCCGACGTTCTTCTCTTTCATCAGTTTCAGAACGTCCTCGATTGAGGAGTCCGTGTATCGGTATGCAACATCGGTCTCCATGATCTCGCGCACCTCCTCGTTGACCGCAGCCAGTATATTGCCATCGAACCGGTTGGTGACAAGAGAATGCCTCGGTCCGCCGCACAGAAAATCAACGATGTCCCTGCACACGATGCTGCCTCTTAATTGCTGCGTACCTGCATCAGCGATCGGGATTCTTCTGAATCCATGATTTAGCATCGTTTTGACGGTGCTCATGATCGATGTAGTCGGCGGAACCGTCACAACACGCTCTGTCGCTATTGCGAATATATCCCCATGATGTATAGCGGCATGTGCGTTGAGTTTATCGCCGCCCCGATCCAGTGCGCCTCCAACCATCGTTATGCGCGGTTTCGTTGTTTGTTGTCTTTTCATTACATCACCAATAAATCATGTGTGATCATGCATTGTCACGGTGCATTTAAAGCTTACTACACTTGTTACCACCAATCACCTATTCCGGCTCATGCAGTGTGTGGTAAGATCTTCAATCATTTAAAGGTATTGGGCGGATTGGGCACGTTTTTTTAATTTTCTCTGGTTGGTTGAAGAACATGATGCCCCTCCTGCAGACACTGGCATGATTGGATTGGGGAATCGGTGTAATCTGCGTTAATCAGTGGCTAAAAACTCTTATCAGCCACTGATTAACACTGATGGGCACAGGTTACATGTTGTTTGTACTTGGTTTCATTTAAAGATTCTATGCGACATTGAGGATGTACGTTGTGTCTGCGCGGATATAAGTTATTGCGCAGAACCCTTGGGCTGGTTGCTTGAACCCCACCGACTGCGGCGCCCCCCTACTATATGAGTCGCAACAGTAAACCTTATTGCAACGTTTAACATAATCATCGCTATGGTAAAGCCAATCGTTTGCGCGGCACTACTTCTTGCAGTACTCGCACATCCGGCAGTATCGATCATCGAGGACGGCTCGGTATACGAGAATTATGTGGATATCGGAGAGGTCCAGCCGGTTGAAGTCTATCAGGGCGCAAGCAAGACGTTCTCAGTCACTGCCACAAATCACGGAAATCTCTGCTACGGTGGTGTCATTCTCAAATATCCCCGCGATCTGCCAGAGGGGATTACCATAGCTCCAGAAGAATCGCAGATAGAGCCGCAGGTTATCGACATCGGAGAGACTGCTACGTACGAGATAACGATCTATGCCAGCGAGAACACATCTGTTGGGACATATAACATCGAGATCGCTGATAACGCTGCAGACGATCCGAATACGTGGCGTGATGTAGCGGTATCGGTCCTGGCGCCGATCCCACCACCCACACCAGTGCCGACTGAGAAGGTTACGCCGGTTGCAGGCGGGATTCCCACCAGACCAGCAGAGGCATCGCTGGAGACTGGGAGGGAACGGTTAACCGACAGTGTCCTGTTCTGGCTGGTGGTTGTTCTGGGCGCGCTGCTCGGGATTGGCGCGTTCATGAAGCATAAGGGCATCTGAGCGAGAATCATGCCTTGTCTCTGGTCGTAAGATAATCTTTGACCACAGCGAAAAATTCTAAAGCCCTATCAGCAATCTATTCCAGTGGCTCATAACCCCCGGGCGTACGATCCAAAAAGCACCACATCTTTGAGTTGACTACCGTATCTCCTCTCAAGCTGGTCTTTTAGTTCGTATGCAATCTCTTTGATGGGCACGGATGCCGGGAGTCTTTTTGAAGAGGTCATGGTCAATTCAGATCACCTCTTTTATAACTACATCCGTGCCGCCAATCTGTCCGCAATCGCTGCCTTTCACAGGACTTGCTTCACAACCACTGTGCCGTCGATAGGTGGTGCGCCAAGCACAATCTTCAAGACATCGTTGACCGCCTCGGCACTGGGCGCATCCCAGTCGCAGAACCCTCTGCCAGAATCGTCAACGAATGTCCCATTGAATGTGAGATCCGGGTGGTTATTGAGTTCGGAATCTAACTTTTCCTGGAGGTTGGTTAGTTCCTCCGAACTGAGTGGTGGAAGCTTGCCCTCGTCTGTGTAGTGGAATACTATTACTTTAGCCATCTGTATCACCTGGTTTTTGCTATTGCGGCAGGGTTATTTAAGGGTTGGGTTTTTTGGAGGTGATGGAGAATTTCATTTGGTATTTTGCGTATGTCTGATATCCTGAATTGTGGTTCGAGACGGCACCATTGATGAATGCCCGAAACCTCAGTTCGACTACGATCCGATCTTCATCAGAGACTCTCTCGCAAGCGTTATTCCCAGTTTTGTAGGGTCTGTTTCAGTTCCGAGGAGCCGATCTTCTAAAGATTTTGGGAAAAATCTTTCCTTGAATTATCTCATCGAGCGGTACTCGTGCTCTTTCCCATCATTCTTCTTCTCCGCCATCCGACCACTTACGACTCATTAAGCACACCCACAATCTCCGCCAGAAACTCAGCAAGCTTCTTCTCGCTCAGGTTCGGAAGCGACTGGTTAGCATTCGGCTGGTGCCCCGTGTCAGCGAGATCGTCTTGAGCCGAAGTTTGAGTAAATTTCGCCAAAAAATATCCACTAATCGACATCGGTCGAGACATAGCCCGACTAAAATCAACTGTTATTTGTAGGTATAACTTCCTTCACATCAAATGTCGGCACCTCGATCTTCAGTTTGAACATC
>PQXF01000002.1:31974-46994 GCA_003194445.1 Candidatus Methanogaster sp. | reverse complement strand
GATATTTGTGAAACACGCCGTATTCAGCACGCCATTTATCCATTGTCTATTGCGGACGGGGTGACAAAAAGGAACAAAAATGGGATCAATCTAACGGGCTGGATGAACGTCTTTTCATCAGCCCACCCCTCGCCCCGGACGCCGCCCCATTCCGGGCTCTTCAGAAGGTTCGTGATCTCGATTACACCCATCTCCCGGTCCGGACGGACACCTTTCTCACGCATCACACCTGCAACTTGCGCTGTCGCAACGACCGGGATATCCAGATCCTTTGCAAGATCCAGAACCCAATCAAGATGCCTTAGCTCGCTTCCGACAATGAGAATCGGGCGCTCTGCCCGCTTGATCGCTGCCGCAACGCTCGCAGAGGTTGCGACCTTCCTACCACCACTACCTTTTCTTCGCCGTCTTCTTCCCCTTCTGCTTCTCAGCCACCCCATATATCATCGCGCCGCCTCTGCATGCAGTAACACATGGTAAAATGATCCACCCGTATGCAATGTATCGCTCACAGTACTTGCTTTACTGTCGCTGTACCATCAGCAGGCGATACTCCAATGTCAGGTCAACTGCGATTCGATCCTTCTCAGAGATTCTCTTGCCAACTCAATACCCAGTTTTGCAGGATCCGTTTCAGTTTCAAAGAGCCGATCTTCTAAAGATTTTGGGAAAAATCTTTCCTTGAATTCTCTCATCGAGCGGTACTCGTGCTTTTTTTCGTTATTCTTTTTCATCGTCATCCGGCACTGTCAGTTGCAAGCGCAGTTTTATTCATAATCGCAATTTCTGCAGTCATGTTTACCCTTGATGTCCTTCTGTTGATTTATAGATTTTGCCAAAACTTAAGCGTTATTCAAGTTTTTGCGGCCATTCACCCTCGCGCAGCCGTACCTTCACCCAACCAACCACCTTACCCCTCAGCAAGCCCCTCCACAATCTCCGCCAGAAACTCAGCAAGCTTCTTCTCGCTCAGATTCGGAAGCGACTGATTAGCATTCGGCTGGTGCCCCCGTGTCAGCGAGATTGTCTTGATGTGCGGCGCAAAGTGCTTGAGCGCGGAGAGCATCTGGGCTTCCATATAGTACAGAACATCCGCAAAGATCGCAAGATCGTGCTGCCCCTCAGCCCGGACGCCGCCCCATTCAGGGCTCTTCAGAAGGTTCGTGATCTCGATTACACCCATCTCCCGGTCAGGACGGACGCCCTTCTCACGCATCACACCTGCAACTTGCGCTGTCGCAACGATCGGGATATCCATCTCCTTTGCAAGATTAAGCGCCCAGTCAAGATGCCTTAGCTCGCTTCCAACGATGAGAACCGGGCGCTCTGCCCGCTTGATCGCTGCCGCAACGCTCGCAGAGGTTGCGACCTTCCCGAGATGTGGGCCCGGGACGTTTGCACACTGATATGCTCGTGTCATCTTAGACCTCCTCTTCGGGTACAAGCCTGCTCGGCTCACCAACCGCCTTTCTTGGCTTCCATCCGGCTTCTTCCAGATACTCCATGATCTCGGTTTTCATCGTGATCGGGATATCCTGCTCCTTTCTCACGAAGAGATGCAGGTCTGGCGGGAGAGTTCCCATATATTTCTTGTATAAATCGACGTAGTTTGAGAGTTTGATCTGTCGTCCCTTCGCATTGTCGCTCGGTCGGATGCAGAGCTTAGCAATCAGAACGATCGCCTCTTCCATCGTCTCTGCCGGGTACATCAGGTGCTCAGGCGCAGGTTCGCCCTCCACAACCTCACCTGCCCGTTTGTCATAAAGTTCCCAGTCGCTTAGTTCCTTGTTGCTGATGTACGCCCGCCTGTACTTTGATCCGTGCGGACCAACGATCACAGGGATACCCCACCTGTTGACGCCTGTTCCGATGGATGCTGCTTTCTGACTCATCGCGCCCCATGCGACACCACATGCGCCGACCTTGTTTAAGATATAATCAGCGATCTCCTCGAAGTTTCCACGGAGCGGGAGACGGGCGAAGATTGCCGCGACCTTGATTGCGGCACCTACGACGTGAGCGTTTGCGACACAGGATCCGATGTTGACAACACCGCCCGCATCAAATGAACCAGGATATTTTTCATAAAGAGTCTGTCCGTCCTCGCAGCGGTACATCGCCATCGCCATTGCTGAGCAGCCCGTTGCAACGACGATGTAGTTGCGGCGCGCAAACTCTTCAGCGATCTTTGCAACTTCGACCTCGCCCGCGGGGAAGTTGCTACATCCAACAAGCGCAACGATTCCAGGGATCTCCCCAAGTACGAGCGGGGCACCTACCTTCCTGATCTCGGTGTCGAGTACAGGTCCTCTTCCAGCCCGCATCGTGTAGGTCTCGCCAAACGCGATCTCCTGCGCGGACTTAAGGATCATGCTGATGATCGGAAGCTCTTTCTTGCATTCGGATTCGCACCTGCCGCAACTCATGCACGGGCTAAAGAGGTCAGAGAGACCACTGAGATCGCCTTCCTTTGCTTTGATCATCGCGTCCTTAACCGGAAGACTGTTCGGACATGCCCGGTCGCACCAGCCGCACTTGATACACTCCTCTGCAAGCTTCCGTACTTCATCGAGTTCTGGCAAGTGGTTGAGCGAATCCCTCTTCGGTTTGACCTCAAGAGCGGTCTTTGTGATCACCTTGGCTGCTATGAGCGGATCTGATATCAGAACCCCTGGCGCGTCGTTCAAAAGATCCTCGACGACTTTGTCGGGATCGCGATTCGTAACATCCGGAAGATTGTAGCATATTTTATCGGTGGTGAGGATCAGTGGCGCTCCTGTCTTCTGCGCCTCCTCCAGAAGATCAGTCCTCACGCACTGCTCGTCCAGGACGATGACATCAGCAATTCCTGAGCGCACAAAGAATTGTTGCATGGATAACGGACCGATGACCTTTGCAGATGCACTGTATCGGCTCGTCTCAATTGCGGTACAGCAGATTCCACAGACCTCTATCTTGTCTGAAAGTCCTTGCTCCTCGATGTAATCGATCGTTGCAACACTCACAGCCGGGTAATGCCCGATAAAGACAATGACTGGCTTTGTACGGTCAACCGAACCGAACCCGAAATCGATGAGCGCAGCATCAGGGTCGCCTTTCGGGAAGTCAAATCCCGCGATCTGCGCGATGTCCGCGACCTCCTTTGCAAGGTTGTCGATCATCGAGATGTGCAGCGCCTTCGACTCGAAATCGATGTACGAACCCTCCTGACCCGTGTGCGTCGATGAGAGCGCATGTACAAGCTGCTGGTTCACGTAATCAAGTATCTCCTCAAGGTCGCCAAGCGTCTTTGGTATGGTGCCAACAACGGTTCTGATGATCGGCGCCTCGACATCGATGTAGGGCCCAAGATCGATCGGGTGATCCCTTCCGCGCCATCTGATCAGTTCGTGCAGCACGTGGTTCGCATGTCCCGCATGCGCTGCGGTTCCGATGCAACATGCGATCAGGACTATGCGCGCCTGCTGCGCTTCGATGCCGATTCCGCATGCGCCCTTGCGGTTCTCTGTGAGATCGCATTTTCCATAAGTGCAGAGGCAGCACATATCACAGATCGGCGCGTAAAATGGCGGGAAGTCCTTTAACAGGCGGTGATCCCAATTTCGAAGCGAGAGGATGCCGGGTTTTGGCGTGGGACCCATCGGTTCCCATTCCTCTTCGGCAAGCTCCTCTTCGGTGGTGATTTTGCCGATGTTGATCACCACATTCTCCATGCCGTCGAGTATGAATCGTCCGTCTTTGATCATGAATAGTCCTCGTTTTGGATTTCTTTGATACGGGTGGTTGATGTAATAAATAAGTTTGTACGCGGTCGCTGTGCAAAGGTTTAAGTTAGATCGGTAGAGATCAAATACCTTCAGGATATTATGCCTGGCTTGTCCGGATAGTGTAGAGGCCTAGCATGGAGCCCTGTCGAGGCTCCGCCCCGGGTTCGAATCCCGGTCCGGGCGTTTCCATAACTTGTAGCCTATAGCTCAGCTCCGATCACGGTTTTGGTCGCGGTTACGCTCTTGTTCTCCCTGATCAGATCGACCAGTTTGTTAAGCGTGCTCAATCCCTGCACCTCGATGACAGCCACGAAGTCGTACTCACCGAATACGTGATACACTTCCTTGATACCATCCAGAGTGCACAATTCGTTGTAGGTAGCCTTTTCCTGCCCTGGCACCACGTTAATCATAGTAACTCCGATTACCATATCTAAGAACTCCTTTCTTTATTATACATAATGCACCAGTTATACTCTACTTCACCGCATATATTACTGTTGCGAGGTTTGGTTGCGTCACAATGAGATGTTTACCGGCATCATGACCGCCCCTCCATGAGCATCCCGACCTGGGTTGCCCATGCTTCGAGTTGCACCCGCTCATTGCTCCCGCTGATCAGGTTCATATCGGCATCTGCGAGAAGGATTGCAAGTTCTGCGAAAAGAACGCTGTCAAAGCCCTTGTTCTCTATGACTCTTTGCAGCCGGTGTACAATATCGGTGCCACTCTCCTCCATCAGCAGATCATCGATCCGCTTCCTCGCCGCTTTGAAATCCCCTGCAAGCGACGCATGTAATAGTTGAATGACCCCTTCCGGGATGCGCTCGAGATCAACCTCGCAGACCGTGTTTGCTGTGATCTCATGGTGTTTTATGGATGCGATCTGGAGCACCATGGTCGCAAACGCAAGATCGCCGTCTGCCCCGTATACGATCGCCTGAACTCCGTCGTCGGTGATGGATGCGCGCTCTGCCTCTGCGATGTAGCGGATATGCGCGGCGACCGCAGCATCGCTTGCGCGGTCAAAGAAGAGATTTAATCCCCTCGAGCGCAGCGCCGGAATCAATCTGGGCAGATGCGTGGTGGACAGGACAAATCTGCAGGTGTGGGCGTGCTTTTCCATAATACGCCGCAGCGCGTGCTGCGCATCCATGCTCAGTGCCTCAGCGCTATCGATGAATAACATCCGGAAGTCAGAATCAAGGGCAGCCATGCCTGCATATTCGTTGATGACCTGTTTGAATACCGCGATCACGGTCTGTTTTATCTTCTTTGGATCATCGGTCCCGATGAGTCTTGCAAATCTCGGATCTGACACAAGATACTTCTTGCCGCGATCAAAGAAGTTGGATGCATCGAAGATGGCAAGATTGTTCTCCCACTGATCTCCATAGATCGCTCTGGCAAGTACGGACACCGTTGACCTTTTTCCTGTGTTTTTAGCGCCGTATAATACCAGATGCGGGAGATTGTTCGATTCGACCAGATGTTTCAGGTTGGATACGATGTGTTCGTGCCCGATGATATCATCGAACGTGTGAGGTCGGTATTTTTCGGTCCAGATCACCTGCTCCATAATCTGGGGATTGTGTGCAGGGATATTAAGATTATAGGGATAGCGGGAGGGCGCGCTACTCGAGTAGCTATACCTGCCGCAATCCCTCTCATGACCGCGTCCAGTCGGTCGGAGCTGGCTGGTCCGATATCCAAGCGCTGTAACAGTGCCCGACGG
The DNA here is from genome assembly GCA_003194445.1 of Candidatus Methanogaster sp. Lineage (GTDB taxonomy): Archaea > Halobacteriota > Methanosarcinia > Methanosarcinales > Methanogasteraceae > Methanogaster_A. The sequence continues at coordinate 41,492 of PQXF01000002.1, read as the reverse complement.
TACCACTGCAAGATTAGAATATACAGCACGATCTTCTTTTGTATACCCCTTCCACGGCACGCGAAACCCAATCACAAGTTTCCCGCGCGAAGGACGATTCTGGTCGAGAAGATGACCGCGCTCGCTGTGGAGGGGATCAGGGGCATCTGAGATGGGGGGAAGCAGTTTGAAATTTCATTTGATATTTTCATCATAAACGTGGAGAAGAATCGTCTTTTATATCATTATGTCTTCGAACCCACCTATTAAGACTTTTAAAATCCTCTATATATCTATTTTTTGGATATGACCCTCTCGCTACAAAGGATGGGTGAATAAATGGGATGCACCATGATCCATTTGCGTGTACCGGCCGATTGTGCATTGATATAAATTTATTACATTTTTGATTCAATACAATCTCAGTTGATAGTCTGCCAAGCGGGACGATGACATCGAAATGAACCAGACACATTTCATGCTTTAAAAATTCGTTGCAATTATCCAATTCCAGCTTAGACGGGTATCGATTATTTCCCTTATCGTTTTTTGGGTTACATTTCACCAGATTAGTTACGTATGCTCGAAGTTCGTTTTCGTTCTGCACTAACCCATTTGGTTCCATACTGATTCCAGAAGATGAAAGCGCTAGTTGAAAAAGTCTGCCCGATGAATCTTTTGTGAATGGAATTCCAGTGGAATCGGCGCCTAGTCTGCCCGGCGCTAAACCGACAAAGAAAATATTTGCATCTGTGAATCCATATCCCGGAACTGCTCTGCTGCGTGATTTAACTAGATTTTCGCATTTGGTACAGTGTTTAACCCGATTTTTCAATAACTGAATTTCAGTCGTTTTTGAGGTACGTCTCATAAAATTTATCCCAATTGTTTTCGTCGAGTTCTGGTAATTCGACGCTGTTACCATCGATTTCACAGGTTATTTCTTGAGGATTTTTATGTATAAATTTGTATGTATTCTCTTTTGAAACAGTAGCTACCACATTAAAAGTCAGAACAAATTCTCGTTGTTTTCCATCTACAGCACTTCTTAATATCATTATATACGTATTTATTTTTCTTCTAAAATATTCCTTAACATCTGCATGAAACTCCTCTATGTCTTCAGGTTCAACGCCGCCAAGATAACGGAAAGTGATCGAATATTCAATATCATCTTTTTCAAATTTAATGATTTTAAATCCAGTTTCAGGGGTTTTCATGAAAAGATCAGCCAATTTAGGCCTACCCCATTCTTGCATTTCGTCGATAATTCTAAGTAAAAATGATAAATCTAATTTTAAATGATAAATGAAATCACAATTGTGTGAGGCAATTGAACGTAGTATTCTCTGCCTGATCAAAAATTGCTGCGCATCATCGATTTTCATTGATCGTCGTCTATCTATACTAAAGTCAGTTTCTAAAAAATACACCAGACTTTTCATTAGAACTACACAACTTTCAACACCATGATCCCATTTTTCGATTGATCGAGAATATTTAAAATAATATTTAGCTTGTGTGTGGGTGGTATAATATAAACTACCGTTTTCACCGCACAACGTTAGGTCTGACGAGATTAATCTAATTATAAAATCGTTAAACGACTGACTTTGTTGAGATAATATATAAGAAACGTCTTTTATGTTAAATACGCTTAGCATATCCTTTAATTGATCATGAATTTTGTGGACAACTTCTGTGGGGTACCCCAAATCATGGGTCAATGAAGCGATGCACCACATTGCTTCTTTTTCCTCGGCTGTAATTAATTTTGACTTTATTATCTTTCGTTCGTCGTTCTCTATTTTAACTTTCAGGTCATAGATTACGCCATCGTTGAGCTCCAAGGTTGCTTTTATATCTATCTCATCAAACATTATCTTGGCTGAGTTTTCATCCTTCTTGATGCAGATGGTTTTCTCGTCATCGGATTTACTGATTTCTGCACCTTTCACCCAACCAATGCCATATTCATTCTGAAGGTACCTTAAAAGTCTCTCGTTATCGTCACCAGGAATCTCTCCCCATCTGAACAAACATAATTCAAGTTTATGGTCCATTACATCAATTGAAGAAAAATCATCAAGATGATCTCTTACGAGTTTTTCCCCAAGTAAAAATACCTTAAAAACATGTGAAACGTGGTCTCTATAATACTCGCCACTACCGTATAGAAGTTTTTCAAATTTACAATACCTGTCAAAAAATTCACCCAAATCTTCTATGCCGTAATCCCCGTCATCATGAAAACATTCGCGATCATCTTTCGATTTTAAAAAAATTATCGCGTTTGCGACCAAGTTTTTCCAAATACTGATCAATTTTTCTTTTTGTTCAAAGAATTTTTTGTCTGTAATAAGGTCTGCGATCGATTCTTTGAGTCTTGAACTTCTTCCGATCCTTTCATATTCAGGTTCTATATTAATAAAAGTAATTTTTTCATAATTATCTTTAAACCAGTCAATCAAAGTTTTATCCTCAATAATATCTGACATTAATCAGTCTCCTTGTGTGATCGATCTATCTTACAGTTTCAGACCTGATGAACCATTGTGCAATACAACCATTGTTATGGCCACAATCGCCCGTGCAGTATCGGCATGGTCCGCCTTTGCTCAAAATATCTCGCGACACCGTAAATCCATATGATTTATTGACGATATATTCCAGTCTATTATCCTTAACGTTGTTACGATTCATAAAACTCTTAATCCATTTCATACCTACGCAGGGAAACATAAAACCATCGGGGCGTATGGCTGCCTTCCCCATACCAGCCGTGCAGTGAGTGCCACTAACCAATCCTAAATAATTATAGTGTGCACCAACATCGATTGTTATATCGGATTTATTTGTCAGTTCATTAAGAATTTCACGTAACTCCAGCACTTCGTCCGGTCGAAGATCCAATCTATCCTTATATTGTGCTCCGCGGCCTTGCGGCACGAATCTTAAGATATGGATGGATTTCAGTCCGATCCTTTTCACGAGTGAAACAATGGCTGGCAAATCTCTAAAATTTTCACGTACGGGAACGAAATGAATATCAATAGATAAACATGCTTTCTGTGCATTTTTGATCGATTTCATAAGATTTTCAAAGCTCTTTGGTCTCCCAGTAATATTATCATGGATTTGTGGGTTTGAGCCATACAGGCTAAATACGATCTTTTTCACACCCGCAGTCTTTAATTTTAGAAAATAACTTTTTGAAACAGGCGATACATGCTCAGATTTTCCAAAAACGTTTCCAGAGGTGTATATAAAAGAATCAATGTTTAACTTTGTTATATGTTCACATATATCCACGATATAGGGGTATGTAAGAGGCTCTCCACCGGATAAGGATATTTCAGCTACGCCCATGGATTTCGCTTGATTTATGATATCTTTGAGTTCGCTCAGGCTGAATTCGTTTGGTAAGGGGTCCCCCCCATTGGAAGAACATAGAACGCATTTCATCGGACATTTTCTGGTTATTTCCAACGTCAGATCCTTCAAAATCATACGTTATCCTCGCCTCTTTTCACTTTCAGCCATATCTTCTCGGAGTAGTTCATCCAGAGTTACCTGTCCTCTCGGTAGTGACGGGAACAGCACATAAACCCCCCTCATTTTTTTCTTGATTTTTCCGCTGATGTATAACCGATTTATAGCACTATTCGCTGTATTATAATTAATATCTAACTTTTGGGCAAGTTTTTTTGGGGTAACCTCTTCGGAGGGGTGTTCATGGAAATAGTTCCACACGAGATCTGATTTATTAAATGGTTCGTTACCATACATATTGCAATATTGCAATTTTACTTCCTATTATTTAAAGCTACCTCTTCAGCCAATAACACACCCGACAGAAAGTAAAAAGCCGCACCACGCTTCGCACCACATTCATCCCACACCGGTCCGCGCTTACACCAACGCGTGACCCAATCCATGATGCCTCACTATTCAGAGCGAGGTCTGTGACTTCGGGCATCTACGCCAGCCACAGTCCCTCTCATGATCGCGCCAAGTCGGCTGGAGGCTAGCTGGTCTGATATCAAGCGCTGTAACAGTGCCCGACGACGCCCCGGTGAGACTGCCTCTCGAGTGCAGGGAATGGTGACTTAATTCCAATATTCACACATATATATGTCAGTTTCACAATTATGGATACACCAATCAAGATCGCCCATCACAAACGCTCGCCCAATATCAACACTTCTATGGCGTCCACATGGCGCATAGCTGTTTTGGAATTTTGATAAACAGTTGATGACGTCTGAAGCGTCGTCTTTTGATACTGTATCGATATCAAAGTTTTCAATTAACGACTCGATAAATTCTTTCTGTCTTTCAGTAATACGTTGCTCATTGTCGGTCATTCCTATCATCAACTCCTTTGTTTTCTATAATTATACACGTGATAACCGTCGTCATGCCTCGTAATTTACAACGGGGTTCACGACTTCGAGTATCTACACCAGCCGCAGTTTCCATATAATCGCACCCACTCGGTCGGAACGGGCATGTTTCGCAAAGATGCCCGAGAACCACCAGAAGCCCCAGAAGAGCGGTGTGGATGAGGTGCGGCATCAGAACAGTTGCAGATATCGATCCAGTTCCCACTGGTGTACCTGAACCCGGTACTCCTCCCATTCCGCAGCAGCAACCCGCATGAACGCGGTGTACACATGCTTGCCAAGAGCAGACCGCACCACCTCATCAGAGCCCAGGTAATCGAGTGCGAGACTGAGGCTTGTCGGAAGCGTGTCGATGCCAGCATCGACTATCTCATTGAAATCCATCTCGTAGATGTTCTCTTCGATCGGTTCACCAGGATCGATCTCATTCTTTATCCCGTCAAGCCCGGATGCCAGTATGGCTGCAAACGCGAGATACGGGTTGCATGAGGGGTCAGGGGATCTGAGTTCGATCCTTGTTCCGCTTCCGCGCGCTGCCGGCACCCGGATCAGTGAACTCCGGTTCGCCCACGACCATGTGATATAGACCGGTGCCTCGTATCCGGATACGAGCCGTTTGTATGAATTGACGAGTGGGTTTGTGATCGCGGTTATTGCCTTGATGTGGGTGAGTAATCCACCGATGAAATATCTTGCGGTATCGCTGATCTCGTGGTCGCTATCGGGGTCAAAGAAGACATTTTCATCATTTTTATTGAATAAGGATGTGTTTATGTGCATACCAGACCCGCTGGTTCCGAAGACCGGCTTTGGCATGAACGTGGCATGGAGATTCTTGTTCGTTGCGATCGTTTTGGTTACGTACTTGAAGGTGACCACCCTGTCAGCAGTTGCCATTGCATCGCTGTACTTGAAATCGATCTCGTGCTGCCCACAGGCAACCTCATGGTGTGACGCTTCTATCTCAAAATCCATCTCTTCAAGCGCAATCACAATATCTCTGCGAATATCCTCTGCAAGATCGACCGGTGGAAAATCGAAATACCCGCCCGAGTCATGAGGTGTGGTCGTTGGTATACCATCTTCTTTTTCGAAGAGGAAGAACTCCAGTTCGGGACCCGTATTCATGACATACCCCATCTTCTCTGCTTCCGTAATCGCCTTTGTGAGTGCGTATCGCGGGCAACCCTGAAATGGCGTACCATCAGGCAGACAGACCTTGCACACGATTCCGGCAATCTTACCTTCGTCTGCCTTCCAAGGAAGAATCCGAAACGTCTCCGGATCCGGCTTTAACACCATGTCCGATTCCTGTATCCTTGCAAACCCCTCGATGGATGATCCGTCGAAGGATATCCCGACGTCGAGTGCTTTCTCCATCTGTGCAGCAGGTATAGCGACATTCTTCACGATTCCAAGGACATCGACAAACTGGAGCCTGATGAATTTTATATTATTGTCGGCAATCATACCCAGCACATCTTCATTGGCGGTCATCACATCATATTACGAACCGCGGCACCTATAAACTTGTGCTGAACGGGGGACTTTTTACTATCTTCTGAAACTTAGGTTTTGGAAAACCAGAGAGCACAAAGGGCGCGGAAAAAGCAACTCTCTGTGCCCTCTGCGTTTGATCTTCGTTGCCATAACCCATCCACTCAGAAGAAATTAAAAATCCACCAGAACCCCTTGAGAAACCCTTATACCTCAACTTTGGAAACCCAAAAAACAGCCGCAGCCACCCGATTATCTTCCAAATCCCAAAATACCGAAGGCCAAATCCAACCCAAAACCGCTATCAGTCGACCCCTTGAAACATGCTCAATTCCGCACTTATTCCACGTCGTAGGGGCAAGGTTCCAGCTTTACATCGTACCGTGGCACCCCGATTTTCAAGATTCTGAATCGCGCTTTCTTGCAGCGACTGCGACATCTGCGTCAACACATCCGGCTGGTGACGCGACGGCGGCGCGCTCAATGCGAGCACAACGCCGATACAGGCAGCGGTCAATAACGTGACTGCTGGCGAGACGATCTGTGTTGCAGCTGGCAGCTATACCGAGAATGTGAACGTGAACGAGCATCTCACGCTTATAGGCGAGGGTGCGGATGTGGTGACTGTGACCGCGAACAGTTCGAGCGATCACGTCTTTAACGTGACCGCGGATCAGGTGAACATCTCAGTGTTCACAGCGACCGGGGCGATAGGAATCGACAAGACTGGGATTTATCTCAGCGGTAGGCAGCACTGCAACATCTCTGAGAACAACTGCCCGGACAACAACCGCGGCATCGACCTATACTCTTCGAGCGACAACACGCTCACTGGCAACAACGCCTCGAACAACGACTGTGGCATCCGCCTGTACTCTTCGAGCGACAACACGCTCACTGGCAACACAGCGAACTCGAACAACTACTACGGCATCTACCTGCGCTATTCGAGCAACAACCTGATCTACAACAATTACTTCAACAACACGAATAACGCATACGACTACGGCAACAACCAGTGGAACATTACGAAGACCGCTGGAGCGAACATCATCGGCGGACCCTTCCTCGGCGGAAACTACTGGAGCGACTATACTGGAGTCGATACTGATGCCGATGGTCTCGGAGACACCATGCTTCCGTACAACTCCTCCGGGAACATAACAAACGGCGGCGACTTCCACCCATTAGTAGTACAGACCGACACCACCCCGCCTGTGATCACCATCACAACGCCTGAGCCTTACGGACTCTACACCGTGGGCATGGAACTGGACTTCTCGGCAACCGATGACGAGAGCGGCGTTGATACTGTCGTTGGCACCCTGACCAACACAAGCGAAGTGTCGCAGGATGATGAGAGCGGCTTTGCGCCTGATGTCGGCGTCTACACGCTGGTTGTGACAGCCACCGATAACGCAAGCAACACAAACGTCAGCGATCCGGTCTTCTTTGTGGTCTATGACCCTGACGGCGGTCATGCGACAGGCGGCGGCTGGTTCTGCCCTGACGATGAGAGCACCTTGTCACCGGATGGAAAAGCCAACTTCGGGTTCACAGCCAGGTACAAGAACGACGTATCCACAGGCAAGCTGAACTTCCAGTACATGTATGCTGCTGATGACATTGGAGCGCCGAGATAAATTCATACTCGCCAGCTGGTGAAAATCAGAGCCTCGAGGAAAGGTTAGCCACCACCTCAGAACTAAAACCCCGCACGCAGTCCGGTAACGGACTGTTGTGAGGCCGGGGGGATGGGATACCAGGCCACAATCGAAAAGGTGAAGGTTATAAGCCCCGAAATTCTTATGATTCTGGAAGCCGACGTTGTCTCTGTGACGGAAACGCTGCATTCGCACCACCGTTAGTCCAATCCTCCGGTCTTGGAATATAGCAGAGAGCTCTGGGACATTGCGAGGTGATGTGAGTCCAGTGGGGTCTCAGACCGTAGCATGGTATCAAATGGAGATTATGGGAACTCGGGAGGCCCAATACGCTCTCCCCCGAGTGGGAGTATGCGTTATCAAGCCTATAAACGGCAAGATACCGCAAATGGCGTATTGGGAGTCGGATTCGCCCATAGTACCGATGAAGCAGGGTAATTCCTGTGGAGGGAAGGGGCGGACAGGAGTACGATTGGCATCAGGGGCACATCTGCCACACCAGAGAGGATGGGCTGTAGATGATAACAAAACTGGTGTCTAAGACTCTAAAAGTTCTTATGGCGATAGCCATAAGAGCAAGGGAAGATCCAACATGCAAGTTCACATCGTTAGCACACTTGCTTACAGAGGATTTCCTAAAAGAATGTTTCAGGGAATTAAAGAGAGGTAAATCTCCTGGAATTGACGGAGTAACAGTAGGAGAATACGCGAAAGCATTGGACGAGAATATCGCAAATCTGGTAGCAAGGCTCAAAGCAAAGCAGTACAAGCCTCAACCCGTCTTGCGCGTTTATATTCCGAAACCAAACGGTGATAAAAGACCTCTCGGAATCCCCGCCGTCGAGGACAAGATTGTTCAGATGGCACTAAAGAAGATTCTCGAATCTATCTTTGAGCAGGACTTTATAGATACATCGTACGGTTTCCGCCCGAATCGCAGCTGCCACGATGCTCTGAAAAAGTTGGACAAAATCATCATGAACGGTCTGGTCAACTTCGTAGTGGACATGGATATCTCGAAGTTTTTTGACACAGTGGATCACAAGAAATTGATGGAATGTCTGAAGCAGAGGGTCGTGGATCCGTCGCTTTTGCAGTTGATCGGTCGTTTCCTAAAGTCTGGCATAATGGAAGAAGGAAAATACTTTGATACGGAAATGGGTACCCCACAAGGTGGGATTCTAAGCCCGGTTCTCGCCAATGTATATCTCCATTATGCGCTCGACAAATGGTTTGAAGATGTGGTTAAGCAACAGCTACCCAGGTATCGGCACAGCTTATTCGATATGCGGATGCGTGTGTAGTTTGTTTCGAGAAAGAAGTCGAAGCCAGAGTATTTGGGGAAGAACTGAGACGGCGTATGGGCAAATTTGGACTTACGATATCTGAGAGAATTGAGTAAGATTATCAAGTTCGGACGATGCCCCTGCATGGGAGCGAAGAAATATGGCCTGAAATGTGAGACCTTTGATTTCTTAGGGTTTACACATTTCTGCGATACGACCAGAAAAGGCAAGTTTAAGCTTGGGCGGAAGACTTCGCGCAAGAAGTTCAGACAGAAGATGACGGAGATGAATATTTGGCTGAAGCGTATCCGAAATCTTGTCCAACTGAAAGAATGGTGGAAGGTGCTGGAACTAAAGCTGCTCGGACATTACCGCTACTACGGAATGAGCGGGAACATACGATCGTTGCAGAACTTCTACCACCATGTCGTGAGACTTGCTTTCAAATGGATCAATCGTCGCAGCCAGAGGAAAAGCTACAACTGGGCTTTAGTTCAATCGTTTTCTGCAATTTAATCCGCTCCCGAAGCCGAAGATATATCAATCGCTATACACCTGAATCTGTAGAGGATGTGCTTCTGAAGAGCCGGATGAGGGAAATCTTCAAGTCCGGTTCTGTGAGGGGGCGCATAGTAACCTCGGGGCTATTACCCCGGAAAGAGGTGCGCTATGTGCCCTACTTGACA
>PQXF01000002.1:28407-31316 GCA_003194445.1 Candidatus Methanogaster sp. | reverse complement strand
TAACCCACTCCCAAAAGCCTGAAGATATATCACTCGCTATACAACCTGAACCAGTAGAGGATGTGCTTCAGAAGCCGGATGAGGGAAATCTTCAAGTCCGGTTCTGTGAGGGGGCGCATAGTAACCTCGGGGCTATTACCCCGGAAAGAGGTGCGCTATGTGCCCTACTTGACACATCTATCTCAAGAGCACGAGCATCGACTGGCTGACAATAAGCACAGTGAGTGCCCAGTTCCAGGGCACAGGCACGATCAACGGCGAGGGCTTGTACACCTTCGGGGTGAAGGCAAAGGACAACGGCGACCCTGGTGCGGGTGCCGATCACTTCGACATCAAGATCTGGAACGGCACCGATACAGAGGCTGACCCGATCCACAAGGCAAAGAACACCATAGCGGGCGGGAATATCCAGGTCCACACGAAGTAGCCTGAAACCGGACTCTGGTGCTCCGCGGTGGCGGTGAAGCACCTTATGGCTTGCACGGACTTCGCGGGAGGGGTTTTTCCTCCCGCGTCTCTTTTGTTTTTATTTTGGCGGATGCTATTTTTTTGGGAATTGCTGGCAAGCGGAGGCGGCGGACAACGACAAGCATGGCGCAGGCAGCGATCACTTCGACACCGAGATCTGGAACGACCTCGATACCGCTTTGGACCTGCCGCTATCCCCTGTGCCGTCTGCGATCTATGGTATGGGCACGGGGCTCTGACCACGTCTCGGCATTTTATGAGATGTTGAAAACAGGGAGGTCGTGCGGGCTTAAGGTCGGGAATAAGTTGATCTGGTCGATGATCATGGATTAAGGATATACATCTCCAGTGGAAGATTTTTAAAAGGGGTTCAGAGAACCGAGTATATAGTTATGGGTGATAGAGGCGAAAGAAGAAAAGACTTTATTAACTTACAAAACGAGTATTCTCTGGTGAAATGAGATGGACAGTTTATATAAAGATTTAAATATTAATGCGATGTTTATGGAAATTGTTGGGAAGTTGGAGCGGATTGAGGAAAAACTGGACGAAACTACGTATCTTCAAGAAGAATTTTTCAAATCAGACTTTGTAAAACGGGTGAAAGCTGCAGAAAAAGATATAGCAGATGGTAAATACCTTGAATTCGAAAGTATGGGTGATTTCTTGGATAGTGTTGAGACATGACCTACAATGTCATCGCACACCAGAGAGTTCAGAAGGACATTAAAAGGTTATACCGGAAAGATAAGGTTCGCTATGAACATCTGAAAAAAAGACTTAAAATCCTTGCAGAGAACCCCGAAGTCGGCAAACCCCTTCGAAACGTTTTAAAAGGTAAATGGAGGGTTCATATCGGGTCTTCCGTACTTATTTATGAAATCGACAAGAAAAATAACAGAATAGTGCTTTTGGATTTTGAACACCATGACACGGTATATAAATAATTCGGGCGCAGTCAGGATCTCGTTTGCGTTCGTAATTTAGGGATCCTGCCGGTCTTGAGTGTGTGCGCTGTCCTCGCACGATAGGTAAGATAAGTTTAATGTAAACTCGCCTGCTGCCGAAATAGCCCCACACCCATGAGGCGGGACAAGGAAGTGCACCCGCTGGCGGCAGCCACAGTCGCCACGCGGCGACCGGCGAGGGCGCGGCGGGTCAGAGCCCCCCTCCACTCGCCCCCACACAAGACCCCTGCCCCGATCCCAGAACCCCTTGAGAAACCCTTATACCAGACCGAATGCTCATGTACTTGCCATGCGCCGCCCCATCCACTCTGCATCAAGGGGGGCAGCGACACTAACTACAAAGGAGGACTACAAATAGAGATACGAAGAATCGTAATAACGGCAGTGCTGATCTTGGCGATCATCGCTGTATCCACAACGACGGCAGCCGCGCTTTCTTGCAGCGACTGCGACATCTGCGTCAACACATCCGGCTGGTGACGCGACGGCGGCGCGCTCAATGCGAGCACAACGCCGATACAGGTAGCGGTCAATAACGCGACTGCTGGCGAGACGATCTGTGTTGCAGCTGGCAGCTATACCGAGAATGTGAACGTGAACGAGCATCTCACGCTTCTAGGCGAGGGTGCGGATGTGGTGACTGTGACCGCGAACAGTTCGAGCGATCACGTCTTTAACGTGACCGCGGATCAGGTGAACATCTCAGGGTTCACAGCGACCGGGGCGATAGGAAGCGACAAGGCTGGGATTTATCTCAGCGGTAGGCAGCACTGCAACATCTCTGAGAACAACGCCTCGAACAACTACTACGGCATCTACATGGAGTATTCGAGCGACAACACGCTCACGAGCAACATTGCTAACTCGAACAACTACTACGGCATCGCTCTGTACTCTTCGAGCAACAACACGCTCACTGGCAACACAGCGAACTCGAACAACTACTACGGCATCTACCTGCGCTATTCGAGCAACAACCTGATCTACAACAATTACTTCAACAACACGAATAACGCATACGACTACGGCAACAACCAGTGGAACATTACGAAGACCGCTGGAGCGAACATCATCGGCGGACCCTTCCTCGGCGGAAACTACTGGAGCGACTATACTGGAGTCGATACTGATGCCGATGGTCTCGGAGACACCATGCTTCCGTACAACTCCTCCGGGAACATAACAAACGGCGGCGACTTCCACCCATTAGTAGTACAGACCGACACCACCCCGCCTGTGATCACCATCACAACGCCTGAGCCTTACGGACTCTACACCGTGGGCATGGAACTGGACTTCTCGGCAACCGATGACGAGAGCGGCGTTGATACTGTCGTTGGCACCCTGACCAACACAAGCGAAGTGTCGCAGGATGATGAGAGCGGCTTTGCGCCTGATGTCGGCGTCTACACGCTGGTTGTGACAGCCACCGATAACGCAAGCAACACAAACGTCAGCGATCCGGTCTTCTTT
>PQXF01000002.1:14193-28207 GCA_003194445.1 Candidatus Methanogaster sp. | reverse complement strand
ATGTACGGGTGATCATGATGCGATGTATTGCACTGACCGGGATATCAAATCGCGTGATCAACGATTTGAAGAGCCGCTTGCTACGGACCATCGAGATCAGGAGCCCGCACAACTTCTCCGGCGTACTGCACATTGATGTTGGCGATCCCGTGTTCGTATCCTCAACAAGCCCAAACGACGTTACGGCAGGCACGACCGGGCTTATTGCGCGGTTGCAGCGGCGTGACATCAGCATACACCGGGTGGTTCAGAGCAACGACTTCTTCTATGAAGAGCGGGAAGCGATGATGGCGCGGATCCAGCTGGTCGCAGAGGGCAGCGGCAGGGTGCAGCGCATCATAAACTCGGAACTCGGTAGCGCGCTGGTGGTGGACGTAGAAGAGCGACCGGTCTACGCTGCGCAGTGAGTTTGGCGGGTGATGGGGCAGAGAGTATCCCTTCTCTACTGTGTCGGGTGTTCCTTGACTGCGGGCAGTCGAAAAATGGAGTACGTGACGCCTGTACTAAATATTAAGGTGAATTAATATGCAGACAACTGATGAACTCAACAAGGTTAAACAACATGAAATAAGAAACAGGATGGATCTTCACAGGTTTTTGGAGGTTGTTGTTAACAAAACTTATGAACTGGAAAAGGAGTATCAACGACTGGAAGAAGATCTGAATATGGTTAAGAGCTATATCATTGAGTCCCACAAACCAGTGAATGAACTGACTGCAAGTGGCTACACGATTAGAGTATCAAAAACGGACGATCCCACCCTTTTTATCGTCAATTTTAAGAAGACGGATACGAGTAAATTCTCTACGCTTTATGTTGATGTTTTTGATGATCGATTCTGGACCGCGCATACCGTTGAAAAAAGTGCAATATCCGATCCATTCATCGATAAAATTTCCAGAACAGAGATTAAAAATGATTATATGTGGCTACCATCTCAGTATATGGGGCGTTTCAAGGAAAAGGGCATTCCTAGAGGTGTTACTTTACAGTATTCAGAGATTATGGGTGCTGAGGAGGAAAAATTAATCGGAGATCTTAGTATGAAATTGTGGGGTGTTGCGTCCGGGGATGTTTTGGAACTATTTAGAAATCTTGCTCATATCAAAGCCCTTATCCGAAGAGGAGGTGAGGAGAAATTATATCACATCTTAGACGTATGCGAAGGATTAGCACATTCATCTCCGTTGTCAGGTATTGGAATAACATATACCAGCGAGGATGATTGCGATAGTAGATATGTTTTGGACGATATTGTATACAAAGGAAAATTTACAGCGAGAGGAGGAAATTCTATCGATAGTCACCTCTATCTCATAAGAAATACAAAAGAAGAATATACAAATGTAATCAGGCATATTGAAGAAGAGATAGCGATGGGGCTTGTTCATAACAGTCCGTTGAGGATGACGGGACATCCAATAAGCATAATCCTGAGTAGAGAGATTGAGGATATCGAACTTTTTTCAAACGAGTTGATTTCATGCAAGTATCCTTTCCGTCTATGGGGCATCCCGAGATATGTAACGAAGGATGTTGTGGCAATAACCGGGGTAGATCTGCATACAGGTGGTAAATTAAATCTTGAGTTGTCGAGTGATTGGATTAGATTATACCTCCATAAAAATTCATGCGGCAACACCATTGCCAGACTCTATTCAATAATTCAACATAATTACGATTCGAACGCAACATTAGAGGGGGTAGAATATGGAAACCTTTTCTGAGATGGTCCCTCTGGAAAAACACAGGGTTTTAATTTGCTGCATGATGGCATTGGCAGAACCACCTGGCACAGCAGGTTTTCCAAACCCGCTTTATGAACTTGGGTATGAAATCGATATATTGGAATGGGATACTGTTCTCAATTCAAAGGGCGAGGCGGTATCTCCGGATATCGTTCTAACCGACAGGAAAAGCAACCATTCCATGGTCGTGGAATGTAAATCAAGTGAATTGGATGAGAACCAGATTGAGAGGTATAACAATGTTGAGCGGACTGATCTTGTGGATTGGGGGATTGGTTCGGACGACCCCAGAAAATTAACGCACGATACCACATTAGTTTCATCTTATGAGAACTCAGGAACGTTTTTTAACACATTACACCAATGGAATTGCACATTTCCAGCCTTGCAGGTCGGGCTTGTGCAGATAGAAAAGATCGTTAATGAATTCAGTCGAGAGGAATTAAACAGAATATTTCCCATCCGGATACGATTTGAATATATTCCTCAATATTTATATCCGATAAGCAGAGAAAGTCCGGATCACGTTGTGATGGAACAGATTTTACAGGGCTTGCTTTCAGGGTTGTACCGCCATGAAAGTGAGGAATTTGAAGTCGATTTGAAGGATGTTGTTATTGACATATTCCCCCACTGGGATTCGATGGGCGAAGGCATCAGAGCAAAGATCATGGAAAAATGTCAGCGCATAATCACAGTCGCATCAAAGGATGGTGTGATTGGTAGGTACATAGAATACCAACTTATGGAACACCAATCTGGCAGAATAAAATTCAGAATACCAAACTACAGACGCACGAACGCAGTACAAGCATTTCAGAGAGCCGGGACTGCGTATATTGGTATATTACGTAAGAGTTACGTGCAAAAGACATTGTTTTGATACGTTCCCCGGGATCGGGCTTGTAGGAAACATTGCGAGCCAGCAGATCATCGATGAACCGGGCATGGAGCATCCGGGTGCGGTCAACTCGAAACATTTCCCGCCGGTTGCGATGCTGCTTGAGGGGCGGGTGAACATGCCTGTGCGGATATACGAAAGCATGGAGAAAGAGATGATCGTGGTGGTCTCGGATATCCCGATTCATCCTACTATCGCTTACATTGTAAGTAAATCGCTTGTCAACTGGGCAACGTCTGTTAATGCCCGTCAAGTCGTTTCGATTGCGGGAATGCCGGTCGTAGGCGCGAATCATATCGTATTTGGCGCAGCAACAACCGAGGAAGGGCTTGAGAGCATCAAGGAAGAGGTCGAGATCTTCCAGATGGGGTCGATCTCAGGAATCGCAGGCAGTATCATGACCGAGTGCTTTACACGCAAACTCCCTGCGATCAGTCTGCTCGGGAGTACCTCCGATCCGAACCCGAACCCGATTGCCGCCGCTGCTGTCCTCAAAGTTCTTAATAATCTATACAACCTCTCGATCGATACCGAAAAGCTGGTCAAACAGGCAGAGCAGATCGAACTTGAGATGCAGAAACTTGCAGAGACTGTGAGAGAGACTGTTGAACAGGAAGAGCCGCCAAAACCTCTTCCGATGTACGGGTGATCATGATGCGATGTATTGCACTGACCGGGATATCAAATCGCGTGATCAACGATTTGAAGAGCCGCTTGCTACGGACCATCGAGATCAGGAGCCCGCACAACTTCTCCGGCGTACTACACATTGATGTTGGCGATCCCGTGTTCGTATCCTCAACAAGCCCAAACGACGTTACGGCAGGCACGACCGGGCTTATTGCGCGGTTGCAGCGGCGTGACATCAGCATACACCGGGCGGTTTAGCAACGACTTCTTCTACGAAGAGCGGGAAGCGATGATGGCGCGGATCCAGCTGGTCGCAGAGGGTAGCGGCAGGGTGCAGCGTATCATAGAGTTAGAACTCGGCAGCGCGCTGGTGGTGGACGTAGAAGAGCGACCGGTCTACGCTGCGCAGTGAGTTCTGAGAAGACTCTTCTCTGCGGCGTCAGGAGGATGTTCATTGACCGCTGACAGAAGAAGAGTGGATGCAAGGAAACGCGGTGGGCTTTCGGTGATGAAGGAACATTAATCTATTGGAAAATCAATAAGTCTATTGGAAAATCAATAAGTCTATTGGAAAATCAATAAGTCTATTGGAAAATCAATAATTGCGAATGTGAGCTACCCTATCGCGGTTGGGCTTCTGGTCAGGGGCGGACATGAGATTACTTTTGCCGCACACTTGGCGAGGTTTTTATGTAATAGATGCATAATATAGTGGTGTATGAGCTTCTGGGAAGTGAATCTCCAACCTTGCTACGATTCTGGGAAGGATGATGTGCTGGGTGAGTTCTACCTGCCGATTCTCGAGAAATCCACGGAATATGTCAGACTGGCTGGGTTTTTCTCATCAACTGCCTTTGCAGTGGCAGCGAGGGGGATTGCGGGGTTGCTGGAGAACGATGGAAAGATGAAACTGATCGCGGGAGCCGTTCTCCGAAAGGAAGACGTGGATGCGATAAAAGACGGTCTGGAAAAGCCATATGAGGTGATCGAGAGAGTTGTGGTGGAAGATTTCGGCAGAATAGAGGATGAGTTTGTCAGAAACCATGTGCGTGCTCTCGGGTGGATGATCGCAAAGGGCAAACTGGAAATTCGTGTGGCGATCGTAAAAGATCGGGACGGTTCACCTCTTGATGAGACGTCAGTTCTCAGGAGCGGAATCTTTCACCAGAAGATCGGCATATTCACTGACATCGAGGGTCAGATGATATCGTTCAGCGGATCAGTCAACGAGACTGCGAAGGCGTGGACCGAAAATGTGGAGGAGTTTAAGGTATTCCGCAGTTGGGTCGATGGGGAGTATGAGCACTTTCGTAGTGATTATGAGATGTTTAACAGGTACTGGAAGGGGGAGACGGACCGGGTGGAAGTCTTGGAGATTCCCGATGCGGTACGGAAACACCTTATTCAGATGGCGCCAGATAATCTTGATATGCTTGATCTGGATTGGAAGCCGCAGAAAAAAACATACCAAGTACCCAGTTGGGTGAAACCTATTGATTATCAGGACGAAGCGGTGGACAAATGGTTTTCAAATGGAAAGAAAGGCATGCTCGAAATGGCGACTGGCACAGGAAAAACTATCGTTGCATTAAAAGCCGTGTGTCAATATCTTCAAGAAGAACCACGTGGTGTAATTATAATAGCTTGTCCACAAATGCATTTAGTTACACAATGGAAAGCGGTGTCCACCGATTTTAACTTTAACCCCATACTTTGCTACAAAAGCCGAAAATCGTGGGAGAATGAATTGAATGAAATGATAATAGACTATAATCATGGATTTCGGGACTTAATATTTATAATTACGACCCATATAACCTTCTCACTCGATCCGATGCAAAACGCTATTGAACGCATCAAAGGTTCGCGGACCGTGCTTGTTGCAGATGAGGTGCACCATCTTGGCGCAGCCAAATTGTGCCAAAGTCTACCAGAAAGTATCATCGCAAGAATGGGGCTTAGTGCAACACCAGATAGAGTATATGACTTGGAAGGGACTTCTGCTTTAAGGGATTACTTTGGAGGGACTGTTTTTGAGTATCCTTTGAAAAAAGCCATTGAAAATGGTTACCTGTGTCGTTATAGATATTTTCCCCATGTTGTGGAATTGGACGAAGACGAACTCGACGAGTATCTACAACTCACTAAGAAAATCGGGCGCAGGTCTGCTATGCTAAAGGATAAAGGCACGGATGAAGATGATACTCTCAAAAATTTGTTTATGAAAAGGGCGGATGTCATAAACAAGGCGAACGGAAAAATTGATAAGATACGAGAATTGATAACTATAGATAGAGATATGCATAACACATTATTTTATTGTGCGCCGGGGCAACTTGAACCTGTACTGAAGATACTTGGTGAGTCAGGTCTACGGGTTCACCGTTTCACTCATGAAACACCTGAATCCGAGCGCGGACGTTTGCTATCGGACTTTGACAAAGGCAACATCCAGGCACTTGTTGCCATGAAATGTCTTGATGAAGGTGTGGACGTTCCGGGAACGCAGACTGCATATTTTATTGCGAGCACGAGCAACCCGGTTCAGTTCATCCAGAGACGGGGGCGGATTTTAAGGACTGCGAAGGGAAAGACTGAGGCAATACTTCACGACCTAATTGTGGTACCTTATCTTGATGATCCAGAAAACAATCTGTCGGTGGAAGAATTCAACATCGAAAGAAGAATCTTGAAACGAGAGTTAACCCGATTTAAAGAGTTTGCAGATGCGGCTGAAAATTATTTTGAAGCCACTGCAAAAATATTAGACGTAGCGACCGCATATAATATATTGGACTTTTAGGAGATGGATGTATGGATTTCAATAGGATTGAACGGATATTGAACGATGAACTGAAGGATGAGTCAATGCGCGAGCCAATAAACGATATTGTGATGAAAGTGCTTAAATGGGAGGTTGGCAAAGCTGAACAGAAAAAACCACATGGTGCAAGGGACGATTTTCCAAAAATAATTGACAAGGTGGTTGATAAATATGCTGATTAAAAAAGTAACTCTAAAAAACTTTCGTCAGTATCGAGAGGAACAAACAATCGAGTTTGCTGTAGATAAAGAGAAAAATGTAACCATGGTTTATGGGGAGATGGGGTGTGGAAAGTCGAATTTGTTCAGTGCGATCAATTGGTGCTTGTATGGCGAATCTGGCAGTGTTGAAAACGAATCTGAAATTATTAACAAGGCTACGCTATCAGAAGCAATAGATGAAGATAGTGTTGAGACCGTGGTTAAAGTAGAGTTTAGCCACGATGGTAAAAGTTATCATTGTATCAGAACCCTAAAAGCAAAAAATGTGTGTGTGAGTAGAGATAAGTATGGGAACGAACGGTTTACATACTTTCCTGAAACTGAATCGCAATTTCTTGGTATAATACAAGGTACTGGCGAAGTTAGTCGCGTCGAAGATGCAGATAAGACTATAAACTCTATTTTGCCATCACAAATGAGAAAATACTTTTTCTTTGATGGGGAAAAGATCGATGAACTCTCAAAACCCGGGCACGAGGAAGAGGTGAAAAAGGGGATAAAGGCTGTTTTGCAATTACATATCATAGAACGTGCAATAAGACATTTGAAAGACGTTTGCAAGGATTATGATGCTGCGTTGGAAAAGTATTCAAAAGGTGAATTGAGAGTGTTATATGGGCAACGGTCAGAAATAAATAGCGAAATAGACGATCTCGAAGAAAAACAATCGAGATTACAAAATGAGCACTCGGAAGCTAAAAAACTTATATCTGAATATGATGATCGGTTACTGGAATTAAGCGAAGTTAATGATCAGGTGGAACAGAGAGACAAGTTAGAAATCCGGTTAAAGGATTTGAACAGTGAATCCGAAGAAATAGAACTAAAAATGAAAAAAGAAACTACTAAAGCGTTTATTGTTTTAAGCGAAAAAATACGTAAAAAAACACATGAAATAGTAAGCCAAAAACGTCAGAGAGGGGAGATACCCACTGGAATTCGTGAGACGTTTCTGCAAGATTTGCTTGAAGAACGTATCTGTATATGTGGAAGGCGCATTGAATCGGGCAGCTCTGAAGAAACGGCAATAAAAAGACGATTATCTCATGTTACGCCCGGAGAACTAGAAAATTTGATGATAGAGCTACCCGGGAAGTTGGATTTTCTTTCAGCGGAGGCTGGCAGGATTGTGAACGGTCTTAAAACACTTCACAGCGAAAAAATTAAAGTCCGTGATGAAATGGATGGAACTATGGAAGACTTGCAGCGCATTCACGAATCTCTTAAAGGTGCCGAAACCGAAAACATAAGCAAGCTTGAGTTGAAAAGGGATGAAGCTGTGGGGAGATTGGGTGGAATCAAACCTGAAATAACTAAAACATCAGGCGACATCGATAAGAAGGAGCGCGAACTAAAAAAGATAGACGAGAAAATCGAGAGGGCTGAAATTAACGAAAAACGAGGAAAGAAATTGAAAAAGAAGGGCGACATTGCAGAAAAGTCAAGAAATATATTAAAAAAAATTAATGCTGAATTTGTCCAAGAGATGAGAAAAGAAATACAGGAGTATTCACAAGACATATTCGGTTCGTTACTATGGAAAAGCAGCCAGTTTAAGGATGTTAGCATATCAGATAAATTTGAATTGGAGGTGTTGGACAGATGGGGAAAACCTGCAAGGAGAGAATTATCAGCGGGTGAAAGACAGTGCTTCAGTCTTGCATTTATCTTGGCTATGTCAAAAGCTACCGAAGCAGAATCGCCCTTTATTATGGATACTCCGTTTGCCCGTATTTCCGAAGTTCCATTACGAAACATCTCTGAAAAATTGCCGAATCTCACAAAACAACTGGTGCTATTAGTAACAAATAAAGAATTTCCTGTTGAATATAGCAATGATATTAAACCAAGGGTTGGTAGAGTGTATAAACTTCACTTTAACGATGCAACCGGCTGCACTACTATTGAGGAGGGGGAATTATGACCGACGACAGAGAAAGGTCTGCCATAAATGTCGAGAAAACTAAGCATATGCTTTTTGAAGAACTTTCTAGAGGTAAAAACTCGCCATTTGAAAGTATGAAAGATGCCGTTCTTGCAGCAGCTTGCATTGGATATGAGAATAATTCTAAAATCCCATTGAACAATGTCAAAAAAATATTCGAATGGGATCGTTTTTCACCTCAGACGGATATCCCATTTTTACGTGCGCTTGCGTTGGCGGAAACCGGAGATGATACCGTTTTGTTAAAGCGAGACGATGTTCTAACCATAGTTGAAGAGTATGCAAATGGCGGCATCAATGACTTGTATGATGAAATTATAAAGAAGCCAGGTAACGCGTTACCAAATTTGGTTGATTTAATCTTGGAACAAAGCGGATCACAGCCAGATGATGAATAGACACATTTCACAAATCTCAAAAGAAGTAGAAAAGCTATACCTAAGTGATAACCGACCCTGGATCGTGGGATTAAGCGGCGGTAAAGACTCCACCTGCATAACCCAACTGATATACGACATGCTTTTGAATCTACCACCAGAGGAGAGGCGAAAAGAGGTTCACGTTGTTTCATCGAATACTTTAGTAGAGTCTCCTTTTATAGACGCCCTGATTAAAGAAAAACTCAACAAAATAAGAAATTCTGCTAAAAAAGATAAATTACCAATCATAGTCGAACAATTAAAACCAGAATTAAACGATACGTTTTGGGTGAATCTAATAGGTCGCGGCTACCCTTCTCCAAACAAGTGGTTCAGATGGTGTACAGATCGGCTCAAAATAAGACCCACCACGAAATACATACTGAATCAGGTAAAACAGAACGGTGAGGTTATTATTGTGCTCGGTGCCAGAAAGTCGGAAAGCGAGACAAGAGCCCAGACAATGGGAAAATACGAAATTGCAGACTTTAAACTGAGAAAACACCAGACAATATCCGGTGCTTATGTCTACACGCCAATCGAAGACCTTGAGGTTGGTGAAGTCTGGGACTACTTGTTACAGGTTCCTTCGCCGTGGGGTGATAACAATCAGGAATTACAGGCGTTGTACCAGATGGCTGACAAAGAAATTGCTTTTACACTTGATAAAAACACTCCTGCCGGTGGTGACAGTCGTTTTGGTTGTTGGGTTTGCACAGTTGTAAAACAGGATCGTTCTGTCGAAGGGTTGATCGAAGATGGTGAAACGTGGTTAGAACCGCTTTTGGAATTTAGAAATTGGCTTAAAAAAATTAGAGATGACCCAACATTTCGGGAGAGTGTGAGAAAAAACGATCGGAAAAGAAAGATTCTTGCCGAGAAGATGGGAGAGGATTTTATTTCACCGGAACATCGTGGTCACAAAATTCTCGGTCCCTTTACTTTTGAGGCGCGACATGAAATTATGAAACGGTTAATGCAGCTTCAAGAGAGCGTATCCAACAAAAAAATCTCTCTAATATCTCCTGAGGAGATAAAAGCAATCGAAACGATCTGGATATATGAGGGAGATACCATCTCAACGATCACTGATGTGTTGAAGTCCGCATCCGCGGAAGGTTTTGTCAATGATACTATGTTGCCAGACCAATTTGCAAACGGATCAGAGTGCCTGAGTAAAATCTGCGAGAAAAATGGTGTTTCATTGGATTTGGTAGGGCAGCTCATGGCTGTTGAGAAGGATTTCTCTTCGCTGTCCCGCAGAATCGGTATTTATGACCGGCTGGAAAAAGTCATCGATGAATACTTTATGAGGGAGTATTACAACTCTAATGGTAGACAATAATGAAAATCCAAAAAATGACCTTGTGTAATTTCAAAAACTACAAAGGAGAACATTCTATCGATTTATCTTTAAATGGGAACCACAAACAGAATAATATTGTATTGGTTGGTGGAGTCAATGGTTCTGGGAAAACCACACTGGTAGAATGCATGAAACTGTGTCTTTTTGGAAAGAGATTCAATGGACTTACGAACAAAAAATACCTTGAATACATTGCATCATCGAAAAATAAATCTGCTGAGGAGGGTGGTGATGGCAGGTTCTTTGTCCAGATTGAATTGGAGCTTGATGACGGGTATCCTACCTATCCGATTACTCTAAAACGTGAATGGCACATAAACGACGGTAAAACCACAGAGGAAAAATTCGAGATACTCAGAGATGGAAACCCATTAGAGATAATCCCGAAAGAACATTGGGACGATTACATCCCTTCTTTAATCCCGCCTTATGTTTCTGATTACTTTTTCTTTGATGGGGAGCGGGTAAAAGAGTTGGCAAGTGGAGACCGGGCTGAAGAGATATTAAAAGAATCCATAAGAGACCTCATCGGATTAAAGCATTATGAAACTCTGTCCAATGATTTAGACGCACTAACAACGAAAATTAAGAGGAGAAATATAAGTTTTTCTACAATCAATAATCAGATCAAGGATAAAGAGGCAGAAGAACTCCAGATAAAGAAAGAACTGAAAGAAATTAAGAGGGAGATTAAGAAAAAATCTCGCAGGGTCGAGGAGCTTATTGAATGCAGGTCTACGGTTGAGGCGAATCTGCGTAGAAAAGCTGGTGCATTTGCAGAAGAACGAAAGAAGAACGAAACAGCGATATCAAAACTGAAAATAGAAATTGACGAGTTGAATGAAAAGATAAAACAAATCTGTGGGGATTATCTTCCGTTTATAATCGCATCAAAAACCTGTAAAAGCTTATTGGATCAATTGGAGGGGGAAAGAAGAGCGAAAGAACTGGCAGCAAGTTCACAGATATTAAAGGATAACCATCACGATTTCATTAGTAGAGTTTATTCAAGCGAAAAATTAACTTCTAATTTCAATGAGGCTCAATTGGAGGTTATTGGAAGTGAAATAGATGTTATATTATCGAAAATACTGGGAACGATTGACATTAACCTTGAAAATACATCTATACACGATTTAAGTCCAGGAGAATCGTCTAAAATAGAAGATTTCATAAAAAAAGCTAATAATAATATCCAGTCAGTTTTTAATGACCATCTCAAGCGGAGAGAAGATATTTTGATAAAATTAAATGTATGTAGATTGGAATTGAAAAAGATACCAAATGAAGAATTTATCAAAGAATATATCGATAAAATAGCCTCAATAAACACTGAAATCGAAATTCTAAAAAACGAGATCGAATCATCTGAAGATAAGACCATTCTACTGGAAGATAATGAGATAAAAACCGGAAAAGAAATTAGAAAACTGGAAGAGAAGATTTTATGCATTGAAGAAGACCGCCGAAAGGTGGGAATTTGTACCAATGTCAAAAAATCGATTCAAGAGTTCATCAATATAACGATATCATCAAAGATAGGAGATTTGGAACAAATGATCACTCAAATGTATCATACACTTGCAAACAAGGATGATATGGTGGAACAAATTAAAATCGACCCAAAAACATTCTCGACAGAACTTTTTGGTTTCGATGGCAATATAGTTGACAAGGACCGCATGTCTGTTGGCGAAAAGGAGATATACGCCCTCTCAGTCCTATGGGGGCTGGCCAAGATTTCAAATAGAAAAATACCGATGATCATCGACTCTCCATTAGCAAAGTTGGACAATGATCATGTGGACAAGATCATCAAGAATTTCTTTCCAACTGCCGCGGATCAGGTTATTATCCTGTCGCATGATAGGGAAATTGACCAAGTTCTATATAATAAATTGAAACCTTATGTCAATCGGTCTTATCGGCTATCTGTAAATGAAATGGACAAAGTTAAAAACGGATATTTCTTTGATACAGGTGAAGTGGATGCTAACTAAGTTGAAAATATCGGAAGAAATGTCGGAGTATTTAGATTATCTTTCGAATAAATTGGGACTTAGGAGAAA
The DNA here is from genome assembly GCA_003194445.1 of Candidatus Methanogaster sp. Taxonomy (GTDB): domain Archaea; phylum Halobacteriota; class Methanosarcinia; order Methanosarcinales; family Methanogasteraceae; genus Methanogaster_A. The sequence continues at coordinate 16,083 of PQXF01000002.1, read as the reverse complement.
TATCATTTGTAGATTGGCTGTAGGGCGTTCGCTTGCCGAAGTGAAATCTGTAAAAGATTTTAAACCAAAAAATAGTTCTGGATTCGAGTTTAACAGATATACATTAACAGGCGAATCCGATAGCATATTTAAAGCGTTGATAAATCAGCATGAAGGAAGGAAACTAACCGATGATCAATATTTTCCAAAGTTTCTAAGAAATCATATTGAGAGAGGGGTTGTGCTGCTTTATGAAGAGTATGAGAAAATTAATTCGCCGGTGGATTTTTTGGTGGGGTTGGTCGATTTTAATAAATATTGATGATATTATATCCAGATTTTTATCCCAAGAAAAATCGAAGGTGAAGAGCGAAGCGGAGATGAAATAAGCTATGAAATTAGGTTTTAACTTTTTCAATGTCTTATGTATCGTTCTTTGGTAAATCTTTCTTTTTTCTGCCGGTTTATGGTTTCCTTTTAAACAAAAGCCAGTTATTTTCGCCTTTGTATTTTCCGGTGGGTTTTATTTTTATTAATGCGTATTTTCCTTTTAGTTTTTTGCCATTAAGATCAAAAACGATCTTGTTGGCTTCTATCTTTCCCGGCTTGAAAGTCCCTTTGTCCCATATTTCGACTTTGCCAGCGCCATAAAGCCCTTCAGCTATGATTCCTTCAAAGTCAGCATAAGAAAGCGGATGATCTTCTGTTTGCACAGCGAGTCTTTTGACATTTACCTCTGTTGGCGGAGTTTTTGGGACAGCCCAGCTTTTTAGAACGTTGTCTATTTCCAATCTGAGATCATAGTGCAGATGAGAAGCATAATGCTTCTGGACAACAAATAGCCTATTGTTTGACATTACTGGTTGGGTTTGCTATGAAAGTAGGACACTAACACAGCCATATTTATCTAATTATGATTAATTATATATAACATTTTTGATTGTAAATGCCACTGATTTAATCTCTTTCAAAGATCCATCATCTAATTCAATATTAATTTCAAGCTGTTTTGATCTAATATTAATGGTACAAAGTACAAATAAATTAATTAAATCCTTCGGCAATCTAATCTCATGTTTCAGAACGTCAATGAAACCATATTCTTCATCACTGCCCTTATCGTTTTTTCGCCTCACAATCCGTAAAAAATATATTTTATCGACCTTGAAATATTTAGCGTGCATATTCTCCAGATCCACGTCTTTAAAATCATCCATATACTTGACATCTTCCTCATCAAGTTCCGGATTGTTTGAGATCAAACGAGAATATTTTTCATAAGCGACGTTGAAATCCATTATTTTGACATCAATCTCCTGTTCATCGCTGAATTGCAGTTTGTTCCAGAATTTTTTTGAGAAGACGCTGTTGAATCCTTCCACCTGGCCATTATTCCACGGACTTCTTGGAGCGATGTATAGGGGATAAACGCCCAAATTAAGCAGGAAGAACGCGAGTTTGCCGATGTACTTTTCATGCGGCAGATTGGCCCCGAATGCGGAATCGTTATCTATTTTCAATATTTCGGGGATCGGATGCGACATCCATATTTCTTCCAATGTTCGTATCGCCTGTTCAGTAGTCTGTCCGCCAACCCTCTTTACCATACCAAGCTTTTCCGGACGAATGTATTTGCATGAAAGGAAATTAATTCGGTTGTCAGAGCCTTTGAGATACTTTGGACCGATAAAATCGATACTCATCATACTTTTGCCCAATTTGGTCAGCGTATATTCCGGATATTTCATGTACTTGCTCCGTCCTTTCTTCTTTTTCGCCGGGCTTCTCACCAGCCTCGCCTCTTTCAATACACGATCTACATACGACTTCGTGACCTCTTCACCGGTCTGGTTTTCATAATTCGCCTTGACCACGTCCGAACCGATGAAATAGCTATCTTCTTTCTCTAAG
>PQXF01000002.1:9647-13777 GCA_003194445.1 Candidatus Methanogaster sp. | reverse complement strand
TTTGCTTTTTTACGTTTCAAGATTAATAATTCTTTTTTCATTTTAGACACTTATTTGATACATGGGTTGTTTTACATAAGGTTTGCTTCACATATAAAGTGTCCTACTTTCATTTGAAACATAACCATTACTCAACATCCTTGGAAATTTTCCACAAGATCGTGTGGGTAGCTTCAATCTTCCTATCTCCTATTTGTACATATAGATGACAAAAGACTTATGCCGATTAATCGAACAACAAAGCCAAGATCGCAATTAAAAGATACTATAGATTCATGACCGTGAAATATAGAAATACGATGGTCCATCTGATGGCAGGAAAATTGGACTTGCCCGAGATTTACCACACAATGTTGAGGAGAATCTCAATACCTCAAGTCCGGTTCTGTGAGGGAACTCATAGCAACCTCGGAGCTAATACTCTGACAGGAGGTGGGTTATGATCTCCGCTCGACAAACAACTCAAGAAGTCAACATCGTCGTGCAAGTCCACAGCGGCATCCCCATCCTCACTGAAGCATATTCAGACGAAACCGCAGCGATTGACCGTGCAGAAGAACTTAAGGCAGATATAAATCCGGGATACGACGAAATAGATGTCTTTTCCACGCCACTAAAGTAGACCACAAAACGACCAACATCCCCAACCATGCACCCCCACATCCAGACCCTGATCGAAATCATAAAAAACACCGTAAGACAGGATGTAGTCTCTATCATCCTCTTCGGCAGTGCAGCAAAGGGATATCTCAATAAAGAGAGCGATATAGACCTCCTGATCGTAGTAAAAAAGTACAACGAACCTATATACAAAGAATGCTGGAAACAGATAAAGAAAGAAGGCTATCAGATGCTCGGCATCCCGATAGACCTGATCTTCGCAGAAGAAAAAGCGCTTACAGAGGTCACAAGTCCCTTTTACCTTGACGTCATAGCAGATGGAAAAGTGATCTACGGAAAGGATGTTCTCGACAAGACCGTATTCGAGCGATACAATATAGCACCCATCACCACCGGCGGTGTCAGGATCGTGTGGAGAGTTTCAGCATAGACGGAGAGTTCCAATTAAATCCCGAGATCAACCGACAGGAGAACCCCTATGCCCAAAACCCCCACACCCACACCCCACTCGCGCACACTCTTCTGCCCCGAATGCGGCAGAGAAACCAGTGAGTTCTACAACAACCGGTGCAGAGACTGCTTCTGCAAAAGCGTAACCCTGCTCGAGTGCCCGCCCATCATAAAGATCCATATCTGCCCGGTCTGTGGCGCATATCACACCGCGGGAAAGTGGATCGAAGCGCCGGGCATGAGAGAGATGTTCCGCTCTGAGATATCAAGATCGGTAAAGGCACACCCTGACGCAGAGGACCTACAACTCGATTTCTATGAAGAAGAACTCGATCCCTCGAGATACCTGGTACATATCTCTGCAAGCGCGGTTATAAGCGATCTTGACATCTCAGCAACCACGGATACCGAGATACGGATCAAGAGAGAGACCTGTGATGCCTGCAGCAGGATTGCAGGGGGATACTATGCCGGAATCCTCCAGTTGCGTGCAGATCACCGCCGTATCACCGAGGAAGAGATCGAACAGTGCATCCAACTGGCAGACCAGCGGTTAAACAAGCTTGCGTCAAAGGGAGACCGGTTTGCATTTGTTTCCAAGATCGAGGAACTGAAAGAAGGGGTCGACCTCTATGTCGGGTCGATCAGCGCATGTAAGCAGGTGGGCAACGCCATCATCAAGGAACTCGGCGGAACGTCCACCATATCGTCATCGCTCGTCGGAAAAAAGGACGGTGAGGATCTGTACCGGATTACCTGCGCGGTGAGGCTTCCCGAGTTCGTGCGTGGCGATGTCGCATCCATTGAAGGAAGTGTGATCGAGGTTGCGCATCATGACCGGCAGATTCACGGCACCGACCTCTCCGATGGCGTAAGGGTTTCGTTTGATGCTGGCGTGCCTTCCGTGAGACTCGGCAGCCGGGCGGATGCTGTGACCGCGGTTCTGGTCGCGATCGAGAAGGATATGGTTCAGGTGCTGGATCCTGAGACTTATGAGACTGTTCTTCTGAAGAAGCCAGCGTTTTTACATGCGGAAGCCGGAAGCGATGTCTGCGTGATCAAGACGGTGGAGGGGTTGTTTCTGCTTCCGTATGGTACTGGAGGGGTCGAAATGGATGTAGGATGTGAAAATATGATACTGGAATGATAAACGATTTTGAGGAGTTTACTGATAAATCCCGAATTTCGGTGAATCAAGATAGACTTACCTTCTACCATCGCGGAGTATCGGTGTTTTGTGGGGCATGGTGGTTCAATAATTGAGACGAATCAGATAGATATCCACATCATGGGATATGCACTAGGGTGATGAAAAGATGTGTCTACCCCAAACTGAATCGGTCCCATTTTTGTTCCGTTCCGGTACTGGGACAAAAGCATCGCTCCAGGTAGATTGAACTGATTGCCACTGGTTTTTCTTGCACCGTGAAAGAATTGGACTGATATTTGAGGTTCATAATTGGACTAATGAAACTACTATACCAAACTGATCCCATTTTTGTTTCTTCAGTACTTGATCCAAAGATCTTACAGTATGTGATCACTCATCGATATTTGTGAAACACGCCGTATTCAGCACGCCATTTATCCATTGTCTATTGCGGACGGGGTGACAAAAAGGAACAAAAATGGGATCAATCTAACGGGCTGGATGAACGTCTTTTCATCAGCCCAGATATGCACTTTTTCCGAAGTTCCGGGTTTGCACAAACCAATTACATACATCTTTATGCGTAATATATAAGAGGGTATAGCTCGAGGTGTATGCTGTGTTATCCCACCTTTCGGTGATGCCCCGACACATCACCAAAAGGTGTCACGGTGGCATGACGTGCTCCATTCTCAGTAGTCGTCCGTCATTCAGCTTTATGCACCTCTTCGATATATCGTTACATGCTCTTTCCACCACAAGATTAAATTTCCGTTCATGTCTATTTCTGTTTTTATTCTGACAGTCGAGGTAGATAATCCGTTCTGTTTGCGTGTCTATATATCTGCCTGGCAGTCTGAATATCTTTTCGATGTCAAGTAGGGCTCATAGCGCACCTCTTGTTTGGGGTAATAGCCCCGAGGTTACTATGAGCCCCCTCACAGAACCGGACTTGAAGATTTCCCTCATCCGGCTCTTCAGAAGCACATCCTCTACAGATTCAGGTATACAGCGATTGATATATCTTCGGCTTCGGGAGTGGGTTAAATTGCAGAAAACGGTTGAACTAAAGCCCAGTTGTAGCTTTTCCTCTGGCTGCGACGATTGATCCATTTGAAAGCAAGTCTCACGACATGGTGGTAGAAGTTCTGCAACGATCGTATGTTCCCGCTCATTCCGTAGTAGCGGTAATGTCCGAGCAGCTTTAGTTCCAGCACCTTCCACCATTCTTTCAGTTGGACAAGATTTCGGATACGTTTCAGCCATATATTCATCTCCGTCATCTTCTGTCTGAACTTCTTGCGCGAAGTCTTCCGCCCAAGCTTGAACTTGCCTTTTCTGGTCGTATCGCAGAAATGTGTAAACCCATAGGTTGTCGAAGGTCTCACATTTCAAACCATATTGCTTCGCTCCCATGCAGGGACATCGTCCGAACTTGATAATCTTACTCAATTCTCTCAGATATCGTAAGTCCGAATTTGCCCATACGCCGCCTCAGTTCTTCCCCAAATACTCTGGCTTCGACTTCTTTCTCGAAACAAAGGGCATTGTCATCCGCATATCGAATAAGCTGTGCCGATACCTGGGTAGCTGTTGCTTAACCACATCTTCAAACCATTTGTCGAGCGCATAATGAAGATATACATTGGCGAGAACTGGGCTTAGAATCCCACCTTGTGGGGTGCCCATTTCCGTCTCAAAGTATATTCCGTCCTCCATTATGCCAGATTTAAGGAATCTGCCAATTAGCTGCAAAAGCGACGGATCTGTGATCCTCTGTTTCAGACACTCCATCAATTTCTTGTGATCACACTTGTGTCAAGAACTTCGAGATATCCATGTCCACCACAAAGTTGACCGGACTGGTCATGATAACTTTGTCGAGCTTCTTTAGAGCATCGTGGCAGCT
>PQXF01000002.1:0-8549 GCA_003194445.1 Candidatus Methanogaster sp. | reverse complement strand
CCGTTACCGGACTGCGTGCGGGGTTTTAGTTCTGAGGTGGTGGCTAGCCTTTCCTCGAGGCTCTGATTTTCACCAGCTGGCGAGTATGAATTTATCTCGGCGCTCCAGTGTTTCCAGCCCGATCTTTATGCGCGCGGGGTTGAAGCAATGGGCGATCCACCAGATGTTGAACCCCGGGTTCACGACTTTTTCCATAACACCACAAACCAAAAACACCCCCACCACACGAAAAGAGATAAGATGTATCCGGTCGAATCCGAACCTTAAGTGAAGAACGAAAAAGAGATCATCGAAGCCGCTCTATTTGCTGCAGGCGGTGCAGTTGATATAACCCGGTTAAGTGACCTGATCGATAAACCAGAGGACGAGACATCCCTGCTCATAGACGGATTGGTCGAAGAGTACAGAAAACGGGAATCCGGAATCGAGATCATAAAATCGAGAAATGCAGAGTACCTGATGCAGGTTATGCCCAAATACGTCGAATACGTACGGTCGTTCGCCCCAAAAGAACTGCCTGCGCCAGTACTCCGCACATTATCGGTGATTGCATACCACCAGCCAGTAACGCAGTCGGATCTCGTGAGGATTCGTGGAAACTCGGCTTATTCGCACGTGCGCGACTTGACCGGGGTGGGATTGATCGAATCCGTTCCGAACGGGCATACAAAACTCCTTACGACGACGCACAGATTTGCAGAGTACTTCGGTCTGGATTCGAGCGACCCGGAAGCTATTCGGAATGCACTTAAGTCGAGGATGGAGGCGCGGATCGGTGTGACTCCGATGTACGGATCGCTTCTGCGGCGGTGCGGGGTTCCACATGTTGTAGTCGGTGCGTACAACCCGTCTGCCGAGGATCTCGCTTTGTTTAGTGATATCCAGGTGCTTGTGATCTCAAAAGGGTATACAGACAAGGTACGCGGGAATTTTTCAGGAGAGATCATTGAGATCGCATCTGCCACCTTCGATGACCTGCTTGAATCGGTAAAAGCGATCGGCAGGTATGGCAGGAAGAACGATGTCTCGAAGGTTGTCGTAGAACTGGAAGAGTTGAAAGAGCGATATCATGAAAAATCACGGAAACTGGATGCGGAACTGGATATCAAAGTAAAGCCAGCATCGGAAATGGCAGCCCATATCCTAAACGACCTCGGATTCACAATATCACAGACAGGTGTGCTGGTTGCGCCGGACTATCTCGGTACAGGGGATATTACGTACCCCACACACAGCAATGCATCTGCTGATGTGATCGAGCGGATAACTGCCAGATACGATGCGATCCTCGAAGGGCTGCGCGGGTGATCGGTGAATTGTTCGTCACTCGATAACCGCATCTATCGTGACATCGGTCTTCATCGAATATAAGACGAGAGCGCCTTTTTCGACCTGTGCGACGATCTCTTTCACGGTTTCCTTGTCGCCATCTGTCTTTATTCTCGGCTTCACAACGATCGTCGTGAACATCATCTGCCCCTCTACCTTTTCAAGCGTCCCTTCTGCACTTGACTCGTAGGAGATGATGTTGATGCCGGCCTTCTTTGTCTTTGCGATGAACGTGGTCAGGGCGCACGCATGTGCAGATGCGACAAAGAGTTCTTCAGGACTTACAAAGCCTTCCGGACCACGGAATTCCGGCGGCGTGGCAAACTCAAAACTTGCCTTGTCTCCAAAAGATATGGTCGCCTGGTATCCACTGTTCCATTCCAGCGTGTTTGAGAAGATGATTTTCGTTTCCATTGGTCTAAGCCTCCATGTGATTGGATAATTGTGCAGATCGATTAAAAATCTTTGCTTCGGATGGGGCATATATCCTCTCACTCCAAACCGCGTCTGTTTATATGGGGCCCAAATGTCCGCCAACAAGAATAACATAACTACCTCGGTGTCTGATTAATTTTTTATAGGATCGAACGAATAGAGTTTATACCTAAGAGAGTTGAGCAGAGTTTTGGATACGGCCCTTGCAGACCTGCCGCAACCCAGACCGGTGACCGGGTTTCGTGCTGGGTCACGAACGCTTACATGCAATTGGCATGTCGAGATGCGCGGCTGGCAAGAACGTGGAAAACGCGGCTCAAAAACATCTCTTTGGCCAGGTGATCTGGATGAAAATGGAAATATTGTTGATCGGGACTTGCGCTTTAGTTCATGTGCTGATAGGGACGACTGCAACATGTTATGTGGACAACGACCGCGGAGCTGACTATAGAGGATCGCGAGAGGTGAGACCATGACCGGCATCCGAATAATAATAGTAGCATTGCTCATAGCCGCTCTGATGTTTGTGACAAACGCTGGTGCGACGGCGGTGGCAGAGGATGTGACATTTATCGGAAGTTACGACACCGGAATTGCAAGTTACGTTACTGTGTCAGGTGACTATGCGTACGTAATCGATGAGACTAATGGTCTTGTGATTGTGGATGTCAGCGACAAGAAATCACCCGAGGTTATGGGAAGTTACGACGCGGTAGAAGATGCATGTTCTGTTGCGATAGCAGGTAACTATGCGTACGTGACCGATAAGCACGACGGTCTTGTGATTGTGGATGTCAGCGACAAGGAGGAACCGGTCTGTGTAGGACGTTACGACGTCAGGGGATCTGCATATGCTGTTGTTGTGTCAGGTGATTATGCGTACGTAGCCGACCGTAGTAATGGTCTTGTGATTGTGGATGTCAGCGACAAGGAGGAACCGGTGTTTGTAGGACGTTACAGAGTCGTAAGAGATACGTATGGTGTTGCCGTATCAGATGACTATGCGTACGTAGCCGAGTATAATAATGGTCTTATAGTTGTGGATGTCAGCAACAAGGAACAACCTGTGCTTGCAGGGCGTTGTAATATCAAAGGATGGTCGGTTGGTGTTGCCGTGTCGGGCGACTACGCGTACGTAGCTAATGACGTTAATGGTCTTACAATCGTGGATGTCAGCGACGCGGAAGCACCGGAACTTGCAGGAAATTACGATGCCACACCCCATGTAGAGGTTGTCATTGTGTCAGGCGACTATGCGTACGTGACAGACACAGATAGGGGTCTTATGATCGTGGATGTCAGCGACGCGGAAGCACCAGAGCTTGTAGGGAGTTATGACACCGACGGGGACGCTCATGCTGTTGCCGTGTCAGGTGACTATGCGTACGTAGCGGATGGTGGCGAAGGTCTCGTTATCCTGCACGTAGGCACAGGCACCACTGCCATCGCCACACATACCCGCACCGCCACAGCCGCGTCACCGGAAACTACAACAGCTCCGAAAACGACACAAACGCCGGCGAAGAGTGCGGCAAGTGAAGGGCCCGGCTTCGGAGGCGTGTTCGCAGTAGCTGGTCTGCTTGCAATTGCATACCTGCTGCGTCGGCAGGGATAAGAGTAGAGAATATACCTAACCGGGGGGCGACTTGCATCCCCCAATCATTTTTTCGGGCAAACAGAGAACCACATTCTGCAGATTCTTGGCACAGTCACGAGCACATCTCGATCAAGAGCTCTTCTCCGCTCATCGTGCCCCTTGCGATGAGCATGTCGCCCGCGCAGAGTACTGTTCTTGCGCCGGGGCTGTAAATCCACCGTTCCCCCCGCTTGACTGCCATGATATGCACGCCGGTCTCGGTCTCGAGTTTGAGTTCGCCAAGCGACTTCCTAACAACCTCAGAACCCGGTGCGATCTGTAGCTTGGTGACCACCTCATCAGACTCGCGCACGGCAATCGCCATGATCGGATGCGGCTCAATCTCCCGAAGCACCACGTCTGCGATGTCGTAAGCCGCGTCAGAGATCGCTTCTGAGGCATTGGCAAGATGAAGGAGTCCTCTGAGTTTATCCACGTCCTCGATATTTTTTGCCGATTCGAGTACCCAATGCTGTAGTTCGTATCTCATGCCGTCCATCCTATCCTCGATGTAGCGCACCTCCTCTGCGATCTCTTTATTATAAAAAAGCATTGCAGAATATGCAAGCCCGACCGCAAGTTCGGACATATTCTTCATCTCCACGATCAGGTCAACCGCGCGGTCGAGATCGCAGAGGACACGTTCCGGCTCGACTATGGTTCGCGCGTAACGCTTGCGGGTTGCGCACTCCATGAAGAGCGGTACGCCTTCATCATGCCCGCGTGCAAAGACCACATCGCCAGCCGTCACAAGCGTGCTGTGATCAGGATCGTATATCCAGTTTCTTTCCCGCCTGATCGCAATCAACCACATACCGGTCTCGGTCTCAAGTTCAATCTCCCCGAGCGACCGTCCTGCCATCGGCGACTCCGGGCTGACCGTTGCGCTTGCAATCGTCTCCTCCGCGCCACGCAGATCCGGTTTCAGTTCAACAGGTATCCCGAGATCGAGGAGCGCGATCTTTGCGATATCGCCTGCTGCATTTGCGATGTTCTCGGCTGCCGCGCCAACTTGCAGCACACCTGCAAGGGCTTCTGCCTCATCAACCCTTCGAGCGCTTAACATCGCTGAGATCATCATGTAATAACCAAGGGTATCCATCTTCTCTTCGAGGCGTATAACCTCCATCGCGATCTCCCGGTCGTCGTAGATCACAGCCGAGTATGCAAGATCCATCATCAATTCGGAGGTATCCTTCATATCGATCAAGAGGTCCTTCATACTCCTTGTGCAGTGTTTTAGTTCTTGTGTCATGTTTCTTAGAATATCCTTCCAGTAGCAACTATGCGGACGGCTAACGGTTTCGTTGTTGCGGTTATGTTGCAAACCCACCACTCACCAGTTCCATAATCAGATGCAGTCCCGGATATCGCAGCCCCGTGCGGTATATCCGTATCTTCTCCGGTTGCGTCGTCCATAATGCTATTTCAGATTCCAGTACTATTGCGGTTACCTAATCTACTCTTCCCATATTAAATCAACCGAGACTGCTGATGCAACACAATCATGACGAGGCGAGTCCGAGTGGGGTTACCAAAATCTCTTCACGGCGATTCCTTCGCCGCATATGGGGGCGTACCGGGAGTAGGCACCATAACTACCTTATATCGTTTCCGCCCAATACCAAAGACAAAAGGGTAACGGGCGAATCATGGATCCGATCCACATCTTTACAGTCTTTGCAATAGTCCTTGCGGTTGGTATCATCGCACAGATGGTCAGCAGACTCACGCGGATGCCGAGCATCGTCTTCTTGCTTGCGGCGGGGATACTGCTTGGGCCAGAATGCGTAGGCTTGATCGATCCGTGGATATACGGCGATGGCTTGAACTTGATCATCACCTTTGCCGTGGTGATCATCGTATTCGACGGCGGCATCAACGTCGATCTCAGGCACATCCGCAGGGTCTCAGGAAGTGTCCTTGCGCTGATCAGCATCGGCGTACTGATCACCATGATCGGTGGCGCTGTTGCAGCTCATGAACTGACAGGGCTTGACTGGTATTTCGCGCTCCTCTTCGGCGCGCTGGTGGCGGCGACAGGTCCGACGGTCATTATTCCGTTGATGAAGGCGATACGGGCAAATAACCGGGTGCGTAGTATTCTGGAGGTCGAGGGCATATTTAATGATGCGATCAGCATAATTCTTGCTACCCTTATTTTCGAATGGATCGCGACACCGTACCCGCACCCGGGATATGGGATTGCCATGTTCCTCATGAGAATTGCGACCGGTGGGGCGGTCGGGCTGGTTGGCGGGCTATTGTGCGTATTTGCACTGCCCAGGATCCATAGCATCAACAGTGAACTGTTAAACATCACCACCATCTCTTTTGTTCTGATCACATACACGGTTGCAGAACGGATCTCAAGCGAGACCGGAATCTTTGCGGTGGCGATTGCCGCAATATGCGTAGGCGCGTCAGATATACCGAACAAAAAGGAGATACAGGAGTTCAAAAGCGATTTGTCTATCATTCTACTATCAATAATCTTTGTTCTTCTTGCTGCAATGCTACGATTTGACAGCATCCGGTTAATCGGGATAAACGGCGTATTCGTTACTGCTGCCTTGATCTTCATCGTGAGGCCAGTTGCAGTCCTTGCATCGACCATCCATCCGCAAATGCGGTGGAAGGAGCGATTGTTCATATCCGCGATAGGGCCTAAAGGGGTTGTGCCTGCATCGATGGCGACCTACTTCGCAATCGAACTTACTGATGCGGGAGCGGGCAGTACCATCATGGGTCTTGTATTTATATGTATCATCATCACAGTAACATTGACTGGCATATCTGCAAGGCCGGTTGCAAGAGCACTTGGAGTGATACCAATGGAGATACTGATTGTCGGAGGCGGCGATGTCGGATGCGCGCTCGCACACCGCCTGATCCGGAGAGGCGAGAACGTGGTTGTGGTCGATAAGGATCATGAAAACTGCCGGCGCGTGGAGGAACTCGGAGTGCCTGCGGTAGAGGGGGATGCCGGGGGCGTGACAGTCCTTGCGGAGGCAGGCATCAAAAATGCCAGATATCTTGTCGCGACCACCGATCAGGACGGCGTGAACCTGCTCGTCTGTCAGGTCGCAAAGAACAAGTTCGGGTTTGGCGGGGATAAACTCGTCGCACGGGTCAACGACCCGAAGAACCTGTCCACATTCCGCAATCTCGGCATCAGGTCGATGAGTCCGATCACGTCGGCGGCCTCGATTCTGGACAATCTGATCACGCACCCGAGTCTCTTCTCGATGTACGAACTCGGCGAACGGGGTGATATCCTCGAGATACCGGTATCCAACCCTGAGATGATCGGAATGACGGTAAGGGATCTCCAGCTCCCTACTGACGTACTGATCGTGCTGGTTCGGAGAGGCGATGCAACGCTGATCCCGCACGGCGATCTGGTCATCGAGAGCGGGGATCGGGTCACGTTCATGGGCGCGAGGGATGCTGTTAGAAAGGCGGTCGATATGTTCCGGTAGGAGTATTGGTGATGTGACACGCCCGATCACGCGTTAGGTCATCTCAATGACCCTTTTTCCTTTCCTCATCGGGACAATCTCGCGTCGCTCACCCTCAAACGTCCTTACAAGTTCGCGCCCGTCCTGCAGGTGGTCGAGAAGCAGTGCCAGCGCAGCCACCTCTGAATGGGGCTGGCTTCCTGCTGCAACATTCAGATCCGCGAGATCGTAGATAGCTGGTGGTACCTTTTCAGCGCCGACGATGATCATGAGATCGCGGTTTTGCATCTCAGATGCCACATCAGGCAGATTCAAGCCATACATCGTGAGATGCACGACCATGCCGCCCTCTGCCTTCCACTGCTTGATCGCCTCCCTCCAGTTGACATCGATCTCGACAAAGAAGTCCCCACCCCATGCACGTGTCACGTTATCGATGCTCTCCTTGATCTTTTGGTCATCTGCCGCAAGGAGCATTCCGGAAGCGCCAAGCGCACGTGCGGTCAAGCCCACATGTGTGGTTATGCGCTTGTCCCGCACCGGGCGGTGTCCGATCCGCAGTACAACGAGTTTCATGATGAGGGCTCTATGAGGGTGAGGGAAATTCGAAACTTTCCGGATTCATACTATATAGGATAACTTTACATAATGTTGCTCAGACTGGTATGTCGCGCCTCGGTTCGTGAGTTGCAAGTGTCGGGTGCTTAAATCTGACAGTTGAGCGTTTTTTACGTATCTGTCTCTCAACGATACGCATCGAGTCCGGGCTCAATGCTCCCATGCCGCATATATGACATCGAATCCCATGTAGATGTGTAACAAGAACCCGCTTACCCTCAACAACTGTGTCAACCACTATGTCATCAACATATTCAAACTGCGCGCCACGTTCACATCCTTCCATAACCACTGCGTCTGCCGCATCCAGTCTCGATAGGATCTCATCGTCAGTCATCACAGGAACATTTACTGTCACGCCCGGTTTGCATGGTGGATATTTTTTCTCCATATTTGATCCTCGAATGCTGTTATCACAACCATGATTATTCTATCTGATTGATGTGTGAGCGCATATACGACCCACATCGGTCTATTTGGTGGTATTGTTCCGAACGCATTATAACGGTTTGGATGGCTTCGATCAGGTAGTGTGCCTGCCATGCAACAGCACATTCTTAATCCCGCACTCTCCTATGCGATGTTCACGCTGCTTGATGTGCTGCCATGCAATAAAATATTTTCCATCCAATACAAGTCTCCGGACACAACTGTTTGAGTGTTGGCTGTTCGAGTTGTATGTCCGATTTCATCCAATCTTTACCAATTTGAGTTACGCCGGGGTTGGGATTCGAACCCAAGTGTTCCAAGGGAACAACAGGTCTCGAGCCTGCCGCGTTAGTCCGCTCTGCCACCCCGGCAGTATGAAACGTCTCATTGCGGGGTGTTATATTACGGTGACGGCCATATTTAATATATCGGGTTCAGGTGGGAGGTGTGTGCATTCGTGCACAAAAATCCCAAAAACCGGGATTCGTTTTTTCGGCACTGTCCAATTTTCTAGTGATAGGATAGAATACCCCTAATCAGAAACTTTTTAACTATCAGAAGTAAATATATCCATGGTGATAGTAAATGACCACTTTGGATTATGCTGTATTGAACCTTCAGTATATGAGCTCACTCAGTTA
>PQXF01000029.1:20260-36419 GCA_003194445.1 Candidatus Methanogaster sp. | reverse complement strand
GAAAGCTGTTCGACAGGCACTGATTGACGAAAAAGGCTACATAGATGATGAATTACCATGTGAAAACACGATACGGAATATTTGCTACCGTTTGGGGTATCAACTGAAGAGGATTCAGAAGACCGAAGCCACTTAAGAAGATTCCTGAGACCAATGCGATTTTTGAGAATGTTAATAAAGTTAATCACCAGTCAGACGAGGATCCAGAGACTTTGAGGATCTCAATTGACGCTAAAGCTAAAGTGAACATCGGAGAGTTTTCAGAGAGAATGGAAAATCCGAGAGTTGGAGAACCAGAAGAGGCTTTAGATCATGATATGAATCCTGAGATAAAAATGGTTCCTTTTGGTATATTTGAACCAACAACGGATCATCTATCTATCGTATTCAGCACCTCGGTGGAGACCAGCGACTTTGTTGTGGATTGCTTGGAACTGTGGTGGGAAGAAAATAAAGAACGGCATGCGGATATTCGAAAGTTGGTCATAAATCCGGACAATGGGCCGCATGTAAGTAGCCGTAGAACACAATTTATCAAAAGAATGATCGAATTTGCTGATAAAACGGGATTGAAGATCCAGCTGGCTTATTATCCTCCTTATCACAGCAAATACAACCCTGTTGAACGATGTTGGGGGGTTTTAGAGATGCATTGGAACGGCACACTCTTGTCTTCAGTCAATAAAGCTATCAAATGGGCTGAAACCATGACGTGGAACAGTGTACATCCTGCAGTTCATCTCATCGATAAAGTTTACCAGAACGGAGTGAAATTGACAAAAGAGGCAATGAAAATCTGCGAAGAGAGAATTGAAAGATCAGGAAATTTGCCAAAGTGGGATGTCACCATCGAGCCTGCATTCGGGTAAGCTATTTATTGTGGCTTGCCTATGACATGACCTGCGAACGGCTGATATGGTGCAGCCACACTTTGTCGGAGTAGTCCCGGACCCGGATGAACAACCTTTTTACACCCTCGCCCCAAATTCCAAACTCGGAGAGAATCATGCCAAAGAGAGAAGACCTACACAAGATCCTGATCATCGGATCGGGACCGATCGTCATCGGGCAGGCGTGCGAGTTCGATTATTCCGGCACACAGGCGTGCAAGGCTCTGCGAGAGGAGGGTTATGAGATCGTGCTCGTCAACTCAAACCCTGCAACCATCATGACGGACCCGGGGATGGCAGACATCACCTACATCGAGCCCCTGACGTTTGCAAATCTTGAGAGAATCATTGAAATAGAATTGCCAGATGGGCTGCTGCCAAACCTCGGCGGGCAGACCGGGCTGAACCTCTCAGCATCCCTCTATAAAGCAGGTGTTCTTGAAAAACACGGCGTTACCGTGATCGGAGTTCAGCCAGATGCAATCGAGCGGGGGGAGGACCGTATAGCGTTTAAGGCGACGATGGATAAGCTGGGAATCGAGATGCCGGAGAGTGAACCTGCGTACACGGTCGAAGAATCCGAGAAGATTGCAGAAAAGCTTGGATACCCGGTGGTTGTGAGACCTGCGTACACGATGGGTGGAACAGGCGGCGGGCTTGTGTATAACTTAGACGAACTCAGAACGATTGCAGCAAGGGGGATTGTCGCCTCACTCGTAGGACAGGTCTTGATTGAGGAGTCGGTTCTCGGATGGGAGGAACTCGAACTCGAGGTTGTGCGGGATGCGAAGAACCAGATGATAACGGTCTGTTTCATCGAGAACTGCGACCCGATGGGAGTTCACACCGGCGACAGCTTCTGCGTTGCGCCGATGTTAACCGTGCCAGAAGAACTCCGGAAGCGGATGCAGGACTACTCATACCGGATCGTTGAGGGCATCGGTGTGATCGGCGGAACAAACGTCCAGTTCGCGCACGATCTTGAGACGGACCGGCTCGTGGTGATCGAGATTAACCCGCGAACGTCCAGGTCATCAGCACTCGCGTCGAAGGCGACAGGGTTTCCGATTGCACTGATCTCGACCAAGCTTGCGTCCGGGATCACCATGGACGAGATCGAATACTGGAGAGACGGCACACTCGAGAAGTACACACCGGGCGGGGATTACGTCGTTGCGAAGTTCCCGAGATGGGCGTTTGAGAAGTTCAAGGGAGTGGACGACATTCTCGGGACGCAGATGCGGGCTGTTGGCGAGGTCATGTCGATTGGGAAGAACTTTAAGGAAACATTCCAGAAGGCGATCCGGTCGCTTGAGATAAAACGATACGGACCTGGCAGGGTCAGGGAGTTTGAGAGCATGTCCCTTGAAGAGCTCAACGGTGCTATCGGAACGCCAAGCAGCGAACGGATCTTCCAGCTCTACGAGGCGCTTAAGAAAGGACTCTCTGTTGATGAGGGATACGAGCGAACAAAGATTGGTAAATGGTTTATTCAGCAGATGAAAGAACTTGCCGACTTTGAAAGAGAGATGGAAGGATCAAAGGAGTTATCTGATGAAATGCTTATTGCGGCAAAGAAAAGCGGCTTCTCTGACCGGTACGTAAGCGAGATATTCGGAGTATCCGAAACCGAAATCAGGGAGAGGCGGCTCGCGCTTGGCATGACACAGAGTCACCAGCCGGTTCCGGTGAGCGGTGCGGACGGCGCGTACTACTACTCAACATACAACGGGGATGACCGAAATGACCTCGTGGAGGGTAGGAAGATACTGATTCTTGGCGGCGGACCGAACAGGATCGGTCAGGGAATCGAGTTTGATTATACGTGCGTTCACACGACCTTTGCACTCCGTGACGCGGGAATAAAGACGGTAATGGTTAATTGCAATCCGGAGACTGTGTCAACCGACTATGACACCTCTGACAAGCTCTACTTTGAGCCGCTCACAGTCGAGGATGTGCTGAGCATCTACGAGAAAGAAAAGCCAGATGGTGCGATCGTCCAGTTCGGTGGACAGACGCCACTGAACATCGCAAAGGAGTTGCAGGATGCAGGCGTCACAATCCTTGGCACGTCTCCTGAGAGTATCGATGTTGCGGAGGACCGGGAGCGGTTCAAGGATTTGATGATAGAACTTGATATATCGCAGCCGGAGAACGATATCGCACGGTCGTTTGAAGAGGCAATCGAGAAGGGAGAGAAGATCGGCTACCCGCTGATGGTGCGTCCTTCGTATGTTCTTGGCGGACGTGGCATGGAGGTCGTCTACGACAAAGAGATGCTCATCAACTACGCGAGGATGGCTGTCGAGGTGACGCCTGAGCATCCGATCTTAATAGACAAGTTCCTCGAGAATGCAACCGAGGTCGAGGTCGATGCGATCTCAGACGGCGAAGATACATTCACCGCAGCAATCATGGAACATATCGAGCTTGCAGGAGTTCACTCAGGTGACAGTGCATGTGTGATACCATCAAGAACGATAACAGATGCGAATACCCGGATAATCAAGGATTACACCGCAAAGATGGGGCGAGCACTCGGTGTCGTAGGTCTCATGAACATACAGTACGCGATAGCCGATGATGTGGTCTATATCCTCGAGGCAAACCCGCGTGCGTCACGCACTGTTCCGCTTGTAAGCAAGGTAACGGGAATTCCGATTGCAAACATCGCAACACAGATCATTGCGCTTGGAAAGAAGATACCTGACTTCCCGGAACTCAAAGAGCACGATCTCCCGCATGTAGCAGTGAAAGAAGCAGTATTCCCGTTTAACATGTTCCCGGAGGTCGATCCTGTGCTCGGACCAGAGATGCGGGCGACAGGCGAGGTGATGGGGATCGCGGATAACTTCGGGATGGCGTTTTTTAAGGCGCAGGATGCAACAGGGACACCGCTTCCGACAGATCCGAAGGAGGGGGGCGTTCTCGTGACCGTTCCTGACTGGGCGAGGGATAAAGTGGAGGATGCGGTGCGAAAACTCGCTGATCTCGGGTTTATGATATATGCGACCCGCGGGACAAAGGAGTTTCTTGATGGTGCGGGCGTGCCGTCTGAACTCGTGCTGAAGCTTCATGAAGGACGACCGAACATAGTAGACGCTATCGAGAACAAAAAGATCCAGCTTGTGTTTAATGTGCCGGTCGGACGGAGAGGGAAGGAGGATGATAGTTATATCCGGAAGGCTGCGATAAAGCACAGGATTCCATACATCACGTCAGCAGAGGCAGTTGTGGCGTCGGTTGAGGGGATAGAGGCTGCTATCAGGAGCGAGATCACGGTAAAGTCGTTGCAGGCGTATCACAGGGATCTGGAGTGAGGTGGGGCGGGGAAGGGTTATGTAGGATGCGGGGAGAATTGGCATTTTCAGCGGTAGTAAAAGTGTTTATCGAACAAAAGAATGAGTGGAATGTCAAAACACTCCAGGATGGGCAAGACTCAATGATAAAAGAATTGATAAACAGTTAAACTGGTGTGTGGCATGATGTTGTACATGTTCCGAAATACCAACACACATCTCTAAAAAGGCAGACAAACATGAAACGAAAACTGAAAACATATCTGGACACCTCTGTAATCTCAGCATTATTCGACGCAAGGAATCCAGAGAGAAAATCGCTTACAGAATCGTTTTTCGAGCAGATCGAGAGCTTCGATCCATTCATCTCCGAGATCACAGTCGCTGAGATCGAACGAACTCCAGATCCCACACTCCGAAGCAATATGAAAGAGGTAGCACTGCAATTAACAATGCTTCCACTGACTGACGACGTTAAACGGCTGGCAGACGAGTATGTCCGCTATGGCGCAGTTCCTGAGAGCCATCTCGAAGATGCATACCATATCGCGGTTGCCGTGATAAACGAGATGGATTGTATTCTTAGTTGGAACTTCAGACATATTGTGAGGCTGAAAACAAGGGACATAGTCAAGATGGTGAATACGGTAAACGCATTCAGGCATATAGAGATCACGACACCGGCAGAATTGTTATAGGAGGCGGAACATGGCTAAAATCGCAGAAAAAGAGATGGAAAGGATAAGGAGAACAGTAGAAGCGGAATTCCCAAACGATCCGGCTTTGCAGCAAGTTCATATCGCAAGAAAAATCATTGCAAGAGAAGCGGAACTCGAGGGTTTCAGTTTTCTTGAATATGTTAAATTGCTTGTGAAGCGGGTTGGAAACACCTGATCAAAGTCACCGCGCATGATATGTAAATAACCTCCAACCTGAATCCGGGGGCGTTCTCGTGACCGTTCCTTACTGGGCGAGGGATAAAGTGGTAGATGCGGTGCGAAAACTCGCTGATCTCGGGTTTATTATATATGCGACCCGCGGGACAAAGGAGTTTCTTGATGGTGCGGGCATGCCGTCTGAACTCGTGCTGAAGCTTCATGAAGGACGATCGAACATAGTAGACGCTATTGAGAACAAAAAGATCCAGCTTGTGTTTAATGTGCCGGTCGGACGGAGAGGGAAGGAGGATGATAGTTATATCCGGAAGGCTGCGATAAAGCACAGGATTCCATACATCACGTCAGCAGAGGCAGTTGTGGCGTCGGTTGAGGGGATAGAGGCTGCTATCAGGAGCGAGATCACGGTAAAGTCGTTGCAGGCGTATCACAGGGATATGGAGTAAGCATACAAGTAAAATATAGTTTCGAAGAGATAAACCCTACCGCGGAAGGGGAGCTAATTTAGCCGGTGGTGCGACGTTGGGTTGCCCGTGTCAGACTATGTGATCACGACGGCTCCAGGATGTCCACGATTGCACCCACGGTCTGGTTCCAGTCCGTGCTTTTATTAAGCGTCCCTTTTGCTCCTGCTTCGAGCGCATCCGTCTCCACCTCGGTCTTGGTATATGCGGTAAACAGGTAGATATTTGCCCCCGGGTCGCTCTCGAGTATCTGTCCGGTGGCTTCAACGCCGTCCATCACTGGCATTCTAAGGTCCATCAGCACGATATCGGGTTTTTGCCCTTCCTTCGAGAGTTTACCGTACAGTTCAACTCCGGCCTTACCATCCGTCGCATAATCCATTATGAACGTGTGCCCCTCATCCATCTCCAGAAACAAGGACATCAATTCATGAATGTCTGCTTCATCATCCACAAGTAATATTTTATATTCCATTTTACCAAGCACCTCCTTGTTCCACGTCCTCTAAATACTTTTCCTCAAGCGCATCCCTAACGAGCGTCTGGACTTCCTCATTTCTCTCGCATATCAGCCGGATTTTCTCTTTCTGATCATTGTCAAGATTGTTGGACCACCTGAGCAACCATTTTGAATAGCCCCCAACGATCGCCACGGGAGTGATGATCCGGTGTGACGTCTCTTTTAAGAAGTGTTCTCTCAAACGGGAAGCTTCTTCCACCCTCTTATTCGACTCTTCCAACATCACCACATGTTCTTGCAGCGAGAGAGTGGCATGTCTCAATGCGTCCTCTGCCCTTCTTCGCTCGTCGGCTTCCATCGCCAGCGAGATATAGTCTGCAGGAGAGCGGGCGAAATTCTCTTCTTCCATAGTCCACCTGCGTGCAGATCCCACATGTTCGTAACATACGACCCCCACCACCGCCCCTTTCAGCCGGATCGGAACATCCATCATCGATTTGATGCCGAGCGGGGTGAGATATGAGTCGGAAAATTCCCTGGTCCGGGGATCTTTGTGTGCATCATGCGCAGCAATAAACGCGCCTTCTTCCAGTGCCTCGAAATAGAAAGGATAATCTGCCGCCGCAAGCACCATGCCCTCCGAATGGTGATCCGTGCTCAGTTCGTACAGATCAGTGCAGCGGATCGTTGAGTGGTCACCTTCATATAGCCACACACTCACCCGCTCGACCTCGACCGCGTGGGCGGTGGCTTCTGTTATAACCTGGAGCAGGTCAGCCAGATCGCCACTGTACAACTCCTTGCATTTTGCCAGTTCCATAAGCATCTCGTTCTGCCTCCGAACGATCTGTTCTCTCTCGCGCAAAATCCCTATCATCTCTATATCATGGAGGCCGATTGCTATATCGGAAGCCACTTCTGCAAGAAGACTCTTCTCCTCATCATCCACTGCAACATCCGGTGCGAGCAGTACGGCAAGCAGCCCGAAGAACCTGCCTGCATGTTCTACACGGAGGATTGTAGCATCTCTTCCGCGACACGTGTCTTTGAAGAAACAGTCTTTGCACTCTCTTGATTTATCCAGAGTCACAACAGCCTCTTCCGAGGCGAGTGCGTCCCTGATGCAGAGGGGGTTATCTCCACTTACTATATGCCTGCTAAAGCGCGAGACATCATCTGGAAAACCTGACCCAACGACTTTAACAATTCTCTTGCCATCCTCGAATAAAACGAGCCACACAGCATCATAGCCCCGTGCATCTATGAGGGCATCACAGCATTTCTGGAGGAGACTGTTCCTGTCCTTCTCTGTCACAAGCAACTCGTTTACATTTCGTATAGCCATAAGGACGCTATTTAAGCGCGTGATCTGCTCCTCTGCAAGCTTGCGTTCGGTTATGTCTTCTGCTGCACAGATCACATATTCGACATCACTATCATCGTTGAGTTTCGGCGTCTTTGTGATGGACAGTAAGCGCAGCTCCCCCCTGCCGTTCTTGACCCACTCCTCGACCCGCATCTGTCTTTTCTTCTCGAATACTTCCCTGTTACCATCGATAGAGACTTTGGCTTCTACTCTGCCGATAACGTCATATAGATTATTGCCCTCCAGATCCTCTTTATCCACCCCAAAAAATTCCGCGTGGGCTTTGTTTACGGCACCATACACCTCTGCATCTGCCAGATACCATATCTGCGTATCTATGTTGTCGAGCAGCAATCTCTGTTCTTCAGACTTCCTGTACTCCAGTTGAATCAGGAAGGTCTGCGCAACGATCCCTGTCAAGCCGCCTTCCTTCAACAGTTCGTTGCATATCCTGATTATCTCTTCCTCGGTGTAGCTCTCCTTATCCTCTAGTGCGGCAGCGTCTATCTTTTTAGCAATCAGTTCCCTGGCTGCGTCTATGCCGATACTCTGGGCATACATCCCGGTCAGGTCACTCTTCGCAGTCTTCATCGCAGATATTCACCGCCCCTCCGCATTGCGGTCTTTTGGCAGAAGCAGGACAACAGACGTAGTATTGTGAAAGCCACTGAACTGTCCTGGCTCCAGACGGATCTCGCCGTAAGTCTCCCAGCCAAGCAAGGGAACGCCCGGCAGGACCTTCTTGAAGCGATCCACGCTCTCAGAAAACCTGACCCCCAGCATCAACTGCCTGTGCGCACAGTCAAAGACAAGGATGCCGGCAAATTCCGAGTACCCTGCATCCTCTGCCGATCGCTTTGCCATCATAATAGCCCCTTCTGCGGCATCGATCTGGCCTTCCAGATTACTGCCGTCCATGATGCGGAATATTGCACCCTCCGCGATATCACAGGCAAAATTAAGGGAACCATCTTCGTTTGCACTTACAGGCCATCGTATCTTATACTCACCCACTCTCTCGGTTGCCAGACCAAGCTGGGAATTGGCACAGAACTGCGCAATCTCCACAGGTGTCTTGAGCTGGTTTACATCGATACCGGCTTTTCTTGCAGTTTCTGCTGTTTCTTCCTTCCATGCCGCCCATGCTGGCATATTATTTATCTCATAAAGCACATTACCTTCAGTCCTTGTTGCTCTCAGTTTTCTACTTACCGGGGTGTGTCCATGTTTTACACCGGTAAAAAGAGGCATTTTCGAGGCAAGAAGGCAGACACCGATTGCATCGGTACGGACGTTACCGTCACAGAAGACAAAGGTCTTCTCCATCTTGAAATCATCGCCAGCCATGCCCCCAACGATCCTCAGCCCCTTGCCAAAGAGATACGACGCCAGTAACGCAACCCTTTCACCCATACCCGATAAACCATCAGCGATGAGAATAGCGGTCATGTAGGGATACCCCCTCACCTTGCCAGGCAGTTTTGCTGCAACCTCTTTTATTGCTGATTCCGGGTCTTCCTTTACGCCTCCGGAGATAGCAGTGAAGACCTTGATATCCTCCGAGGATAGTAAGCCCACAGCCACATTCTTCTCATTAACACCATCCTCGGTAAACTCTCCTGCTGTGGAGGCTCCGATCAAAGGCGCATTACCTGTGGCTTCTCTTACCGCATCTACGACTTCCTGATAATCGTACTCGCTCGTTGAGTATACGATTGAAAGATCGACTCGGGCGCTGCCTAATTCCTCTTTCGCCTGCAAGACCGCGTCTGTAGCTGCCAAAGCGTCGTTTTCGCCACCACATAAACCGGTTGCCAACGTTGTCACCATTGTGTCCACCTTCGCTCACTCTCAACCTCTATTCAAAAATTTGGGGCGTAGCCACTTAAAGGTTACTCAACACTCGTGAGAATCTTTTTGATACCTGCCAGGTCCATCTGGTCTGGAAAGGTCCCGCCGTGATCCGGTGACCTCTGATTATTTTGTTACGAGGTCTACCAGTATCTCCGCGGCGCTGCGTTTGCATCGCTGTGGTTGTACACAGGATGCGGATTTAAGGTCAGATCGGTCCCGACATCGGAGTGGCAGCCAACACAAGTCCAGTGCCCTCTTGATAGTTCGCTTCCACGGGCATTGCCGCATGGATCTATTATACCGTATGGATGTCCGGCAGGGTAGGTGGATGATTGGTTGGACAGGTTGAGATAGAACGACTGGTGGACGTTCTCCCTGCTGAGATTATATCCTGCGGTTACCACGTACTCGACGGCCGAGGGATTGGCGAACAGGTCTGTCGCATCCCCGGTGTATGCGTGGTTTCTGTTCCCATGACAACGGTCGTCATCGCAGACCCGCACGGTAACCGCATGTGCACCCTCGATACCGAAGAGCGATGCGTTATGGCAGAGGTGGCATATCTCTGCTCCATCGATCCCGCCGTCGCCGTTAAAATCGAGAGAAAACAGTCTATGTTCACTGCCGTTCTCCCACGTACCGTTTCCACCATCCCACGTCCCGTTCCATGCCCATTTATTGCTATTGATCGCTCTGATCGTTGAATTCGATGGATAATACTTGATCCCGCCCACAGAGATGAACGTGGTGTAATTCGCATTATTAGCTGCCCGTTTGTGAGCAACTAGAGTAGTTGTGGATTCGCACAGTTCGGCATACTCTGCCGCATGGCACTTCTGGCACTGCACGCCTGCTTCGAATGTGTGCTGCCCCACGAACATCGATATCGTATTCGGCAGTACGAATAATGCAAGCGATACGATTGCGATTATAAGCAGTGCGATCTTGTTCATCCATGTCACCCTTTGCTCAGATAATCTCTTGCATGATCGTAGATCGCGGTCTTGTTATCCTTGATCAGATAATGCGCTGTCTGGTTCCTGCCGCTTATGTATGGGGGGCTTATACGGATCGGTATGTCGCCGGTTTCATTGGAATCGCTGTGGCAGTTGGTGCAGTAGATATCCTTTGTGAGGTTATGCTTTCGGTTTATGTCGTAAGTGCCGTTGTCGTAAGTGCTGTTGGTGAGGTATCCGTGGCAGATGCAGTTTGCAGAATTGTGAATGCCGGCAGATACGTTTGCAGCCACGCCAGCATGGCATTTGGTACAGAAGTCATCTTTGGTCTTATAGGTAGTATGGCTCGTTGCAAGGAGCGCGTATGCTGTCAGCGAACTCACAAGAATGATTGCCGCTGCGAGCACTGCAATTCTTTTCTTTGTGGCGATCAACTTCGACATATTCAACATCACTATGTCCGCAGCAGTATTTTACCTTTGTGATCTACACCGCGGAAGTTCTTGGAATAGTAGCGGGAAAAGATTCATTTAAGAATTGTGGAGCATCAAGGAACATTACAGCCGACCAACAGTAAACAGGGAAGATACTGACATGCCAGATTTCCACCTCGTCTCCAATTTCGCGCCCCATGGCTCACAGCCCGCGGCAATCGAGAGTCTCGTTTCAGGACTTACAAGCACAAGCCAGTTCCAGACACTCCTTGGCGTCACTGGTTCGGGAAAGACGTTTACGATTGCAAACGTCATCGACAAAATCCAGAAGCCAACCCTCGTCATCGCCCACAACAAGACGCTTGCCGCCCAACTCTACAACGAGTTTAAGGAGTTCTTCCCTGAAAATAGGGTTGAGTATTTCGTCTCGTATTACGATTATTACCAGCCCGAATCATACATCCCAAAAAAAGACCAGTACATCGAGAAGGACGCCCAGATAAACCCCAAAATCGAGCAGATGCGTCTGTCCACCACAGCGTCATTGCTCTCACGGGATGATGTGATCGTTGTCGCCTCAGTCTCCTGCATCTACGGTCTCGGAAATCCTGAGAACTTCCAGAAGATGGGGCTTACCTTAAACGTGCACGATAAGATTTGCAGAAACGAGATCCTCTCGCAACTGATCGATATCCAGTTCGAGAGAAATGACACCGAACTTGTGCCTGGTCGGTTCAGGGTGAAAGGGGACACGATCGACATCATCCCGATGTACTTTAATAACATCGTCAGAATCGAGATGTTCGGGGACGAGATCGACCGGATCATGGAAATAGAGAAGATGACAGGCAGGAAGATCGAGGAGATGGACTACTTCTATGTCTATCCTGCACGACACTTCGTCATACCCGAAGAAGAGAAGGCGCGGGCGATTGTATCCATCATGGAGGAACTCGATTCCGTGCTGCCGTCGATGGATATGTTTGAATCGCACCGGCTCAAGCAGCGGACACTCTACGACATAGAGATGATCGAGGAGACCGGATCGTGTAAGGGAATCGAGAACTACTCGCGCCACTTTGACAGGAGAGAATCCGGAGAGAAGCCTTACTGCCTGCTCGATTACTTTCCGAAGGGTTTCCTGATGGTGATCGATGAGAGCCACCAGACGATCCCGCAGATAAATGGGATGTACAGGGGTGATTATTCCCGGAAAAAGACGCTTGTTGATTACGGATTCAGGCTTCCGTCGGCACTCGACAACCGCCCCCTGCGGTTCGATGAGTTTGTAGGCTACATGCAAAACGTCATCTTTGTCTCGGCGACACCCGGTGTTTATGAACTTGAGAAGTCGGGGCAGGTTGTTGAGCAGATCATCCGCCCGACAGGTCTTGTCGATCCGTACGTGGAGGTGCGCCCGATCGAGGGGCAGGCGGCTGACGTGCTCAGTGAAATCGAGAAGACCATCAAGCAGGGGGACCGTGTCCTTATCACGACTCTTACGAAGAGACTTGCAGAGGAACTGACCGAGTACCTCGCACGCATTGGCGTCCGGACCCGGTACCTCCATTCTGATATCAACACGATCGAGCGAACCGAGATCATCCGCCAGCTGAGGCTTGGCAAGTTCGATGTCCTTGTCGGCATCAATCTCCTGCGCGAAGGGCTTGATATCCCCGAGGTCGGGTTTATTGGCATCCTCGATGCCGACAAGGAAGGATTCTTGCGCGATACGAAAAGTCTCATCCAGACGATCGGCAGGGCAGCCAGAAACGTGAAGTCAAGGGTGGTGCTCTACGCTGACAAGATGACCGACTCGATCAGAAAAGCCATCTCCGAGACCGAGCGGAGGCGAAACCTCCAGATCGCTTATAACAGGGAGCATAACATCATCCCGCAGACGATCCAAAAGCCGATCCGGGAGAAGGAGGTCGATCTCACAGACACAAAGCACCTGCCAAAGTCAGAGATCCCGAATCTCATCATCGAACTCGACGCAGAGATGCAGGCGGCTGCTGATGCGCTGGACTTTGAGCGAGCGATCAAGCTAAGGGATGCTGTGAAGAAGTTGAAGGTGCAGGCGGCGGGGTGAGGGTGGTTATAGCGATCTGCCATAACATTTAGAATTTTGATGGTAAACCAATAGGTTTATATAGGATAACGTTGCATATTTTATATTGGGAGTGATTACGGTGTAATCCGTAGAGCCCCCGACAGTCACAAATGGGGTATATAGTGACGAAAAATCAAACTAAAGGAGATGAACAACATGGGCATAATCAAAACAATAGCAAAAGGAATATGTGCAACCGTAGCAATACTTGCAAGTTTTATGCTTGTAATGTTTGTAATTCTAACAATCTGTTGGGGACCATTCGGTGGCGGTGCAGATAGTGCAGCATCGACTGTCGATGCGATACAAACAGCAACACCAACAGTTACTCCTGATCAGGTTGGATCATCAATTGAAGAGCATATTATCGTCTACAAAGATGGTCAGGACGATATAGTAGAGTGTAAACGACTATCTGTGTTCGGAAATAATAACGTCATTCAGATAGCTAATGAAGATGTCGAAAAGATCCTAATCACAGGACATGGGAATGTAATCAGCTATTCATCAAGTGCAAATCCACAAATCATCGACCATGGAAATTACAATGATGTTTGGCAAAGATGGTTGACCTGAGCGAATTTATTCGCTCTTTTCTTTCGCCTTCTCTTCTATTTCAACCAAGACGATCAGATGCTGGATTTCTTGGAGGGTGGTCCATTTCATCTCGCCAGCGGCATACACCACTGTTGTGTCCACTGCACAGCAGGATCATAAATTCTCAATTTGACCGTTGCGGGATGTTGTGAAGAAGTTGAAGGTGCAGGCGGCGGGGTGGGAGTTATTTTTAAGTATCGTGGCAGTTACTGATCACATTGTATGGGGCGAACGATACACGCGGTGGCAGGTGTGCGGCAATCGTTGTTGACTTGCCACAATGAACGTGCCGCGGTATATGGTACGAGTGGTGGCAGGAAATCGTTATGTGCAGGCTCTGGACTTAAGTCCGGGGTTTGGTGACTTCGTGAGGTTATCATGAGGTACGCGGAGGTCGGCGGTTTTGGTGGTGTTTGCACTCGAGAGGGTTGCGCTTCGAGACCCCACCGCAAACCCGCCGCTCATTATGTCTAATTTTTATATTTAAGAACAAATAAAAGTTTCCATCCGAAAGATTTATGCGTAAAGACCAATAGTTACTTATTGTGAATTCCACTCAAGCACAGCCCATCATTGAAATAATGATATCGGGAGATAGTTTTATAGAGTGGCCACTCATAAAAGTACTAATGGCTATTTTAGGTGGATTTGCACTATATGCCATAATATTCATGTTCAATGATCCACCATCAAGTCTAAAAATAAAAACAAGTTTCCAAAAAGGTTCATTCGTGATCATATCTGCTTTAGGAGGATTGGCAATACTCAGACCCGAAGATGCTCTAGCCGCATTTCCCGCAGGTTTGATTGGTTGGTATCTTGTTTTAAGACATATCGAAGGTCATAAGCAAGAATTTAAAGATCTATCTGTAGGATCAATTACAAGAGATGAGATTTCTGAAAGCGTATACGGACTAAATGAAATAAAGGAGAGTTATGAAAATGGGCGTAGATGAATTTTCAATTACATACTGGGTAAGAAAAAAAGACAATCCTGAGTGGGTGAATTTAGATAGTACTATCAATTTTAAGCCGATACAGTTACCAAATAGTATTTTAGTTGCAGCAAGAAAAAACGTTAAAGATTATATTATCTATTTATTTCATCCAGAATTTGGAAATTTAAAAATTAAGACAGATATTGAAAAATTTGTTAAAGAAGATTTGTTTGTTGCAATAACTCGTGAAAAAGAAGAGATTAAATTATATCTAAATGCCAAATTAGTTAATACTTTTAAAATATCTGATATAAAAAACGAAGAATTTTCAGTAGGAGATTTTGTTATGGTAAAAATCGCCGAAGGTGATTTAGATCATTTTAAAACTAATGTAGAAACAGCTGTTCCGTCTATAATTGAAAATGTTTTTGATAACAAATATACATTTTCCTTTTGGGACCTTAATCAAAGAGCAGTATTCACTAAAGACAAGATTGTTACTAGATAAGGGGGTTCTTAATTTTATACCCGCTTTGCTAGAATATCTATTATAATTCTCAAATATAAAGGTTCTACGGGCGTTCCTTGTCCCTTCTGGAATTTAGAGAATACGTTCGGTTGCACATCTTCCCCCAAATTTTTGCTTCCACAAAAACTTCGCTAAATCGTGATGATAATCAAAATTCGCGGCATCCTCAGCGGATACCCCCTCCACACCTCTATCGGTCTCATCCTAGGGTGATGAAAGGATGTGTGTACTCCAAACTGAATCGGTCCCATTTTTGTTCCATTTTAGTACTGGAGCGAAAGTATATTCCCAAGTAGATTGAACCGATTGCTACTGGTTTTTCTTGCACCGTGAAAGAATTGGACTGATATGGGAGGTTAATAATCGGACTAATGAAACCACTACACTGAACCAATCCCGTTTTTGTTTCGTTTAGTACTTGATGCAAAGATCTTACAAGAGGTGATCACTTATCTATATTTCCCGAATTTCGGTGAATCAAAATAGACTTACCTTCTACCATCACGGAGTATCGGTGTTTTGTGGGGCATGGTGTTCAATAATTGAGACGAATCAGATAGATACCCACATCATGGGATATGCACTTCTTCCGAAGTTCTGGGTTTGCACAAACCAATTACACACATCTTTATGCGTAATATATAAGAGGGTATAGCTCGAGGTGTATGCTGTGTTATAGTTAATCAATGCATGTATAATGGATGGTTGTATTATGAGGAAAATTCCGAAAAAGTTGATGAATGCATTGTCTGATGAGTTTTCTTCAGATCAGATTGAAGAAGGTCGTAAGCGCCTCGAATGGGTCATGCGGGTCAGGGATCGTGGCGAGAATTGTCAGGTTGTGCTTGATGAGCTGGGTTTGGATCTGAGTTCGAATAGTTATCGGAAATATAAGGGCCTACTGGATATTTATGGCGTCAGAGGTCTGATTCCAAAGAAAGTTCCGCGGTGGAAGTTCACATCGGAGGTCAGGTATTATATCAGGGGTGTGGCAGATGGTTGGAGTTTGGCGAATGCCGGTTTGAGTAGGCTCACTGGCAATCAATTAAAGATCATGCTGGAAAGGCGAGTTCGCGCGTCAGTTCTCCCTGTCAAAGACAAGTGAGTTGATGAATGCGCTTGGCGTTTCCCGGAAACGGAGTGATTATAGGAAGACTGAGGAGACCACTTGCGAAAACGCTGGTTATCTGGGATTCATGGAGGCGGGTTTGCAGGAATTGGGTCTGGAGGATGAACTGGTGGGGCAAATTGATGGTGTAGTGGAGGAGTGGAGTAAATCAAGCGTCCCATGCCCGAATTACGAGAATAAGGACGGGCTTGGTCGTTTCACGGGTCCTCCTGGTGTGTTCAAGACTGTGGA
>PQXF01000029.1:18085-19111 GCA_003194445.1 Candidatus Methanogaster sp. | reverse complement strand
TTCCACTTTGTCAGATTAGCCGATACCAGACATCCTATTCTGAACAGCAATCCTAAAATAAGTGAAATATAATTTATAAATAATATTATCTATACAGCTATTCGCGTTAATTGTGATATAAATAATACAAAGTATACGACTTTATTCAATGTCTTCATACAAGGAGTATGATAATCCAAAAAGATCCGAGAGCCTCAGCTAACCCCCCACCAGAACATGATACCACAAAAGCTAAAAAGTGCGCCTCTCGCTATTATTTAGCTTTGGAGATCATCGTGACCATTTCGTTTCTTCTTCTGTTTCCTCTTCGCAGAATCGATGGATGATTGTCGTTTTCTGTGTCTGACCTCCATCTGGCGCAGTACCTCCTCAACAGTTACATCTCGTCTCGGAAGAAAGTGTTTCAGCAGTGTTTGGATGTCTGAACAGCTCAATAAGGGACATTCATCTTTGTTTGATAAACGACGTTCCAGCATGAACAACATCGCCATCATTACAAGCGCCATATGGTGATGCCAGCCATTCCAACCGCGAACCTGGTATTCATCGAGACCGCATTCACTCTTTCCGTCTTGCTAGAAGCGCGTTCAACCCAGAAACGCTGTCCCTGCATAAACGCCAGTCGTTCAATTGATGAATCTTTGGAAGCATTGCTTAAACTGTATTTAATCTCTTTAGGTGAATCGATTTCCCGTCTTACGATTAAATGCCAGCAATGCGCCTCTTCTTCCTCTCCATCCCAGACCCAGACACGCTCTTGCAGAATGTATGCATACAGTGTTCCCCGTGTGGTTTCTCGAATCGGTATTATCTGCCACGCATCCTCTGGTTGCCGGGCAGCCCACTCATCAACACGAATTGGGTCTGTCTGTGCCTTTAATTTTGTAGGCTTTCTGCCCCTATTCGATTTCGGCTCCGGAACGGTTGGTTCGGGGTTTTCCAGATAGATAAGCTGATCTTTGTGCACATCAGCCATAAAAATCTCACCACTGGAGTCTAAACCGCGCAAAAAGTCCGGTTCCTTCC
>PQXF01000029.1:0-17062 GCA_003194445.1 Candidatus Methanogaster sp. | reverse complement strand
TCTCACTGCTAACTAGATATAATGAGATGCACATACATCGAGTGTACTCGACCTTTTGGCGATCCAATATATTAGTATCGATGTGTTGAGTCGATCCATCGCGAAAAATCAATGTGACAAAGTAGAAGTAATAACACTTGTTCTTTAATTTTACTGAAACTCAGACGTATGGGATATAAGTAGTTCTATTAGTTGTCACTTAATCAAGAGATCAATATGTAAAACTGGTGGCAGGTAAATTATTATTTGTGAGTTGCCTTGCTCCATTGATCGTGATATTATTAGCTCCGATAATCAAACCATGCTCTGTAGTGTTGGTGCAGACCATCGTCCCATTAAACGTGCAACTCTTCATCACCATGTCTCCACACAAGTACGCATCGCCCGAACCATCGTTAGCAACGCACGCATGTTCAGCGATAGCACCCCCTGCCACCACCACCAGCACAATTCCTGCCAGCATAAGCGCAATCCTCCCGGACGAGCATCCTCTCGTCCCCATCAGTAGTCTCGCAACCGATTCCAGCATCACTGCCGCAACCGCAATCATCCCCATCCGGGCTTTCTCGATTACTTTCACTTGTATACCTCCTTTTCAGATATTCGTCTGTTTTCGCCACTCGCATGAGTGGTATCACGTAAACGGGTACGCAATCACCGAACCGTCCGGATCGATCCACGCCTTGTTACGTGTCTGTCCGATTCCACAGAGTCTTGTTGTAAGTCCATCGCGTCCTGTGCATCTCCATGAGCCATAACGAGACTATGAATCTCGTGCAATACAGCTACGACGTTAGGTATTGGTAAACTGTGCCCTAACAACGTTCGGTTTTGGATCAAAAACCTAACAAATGTAGGTTTACTGAATAATCCTTGTCTGTGAGTTCGGGTAAATCTAAAAACCCGAAATAGGTTAAGTTTACCAAAAAAAGTGAAAAAGGGAGATTACCTTCGCAATTCAACCCTTTACTCAGGATAACTCTATCGCATCCAACGTGCCCGCCAGCCCAAGACCAACGAGCGCCCCCACCACCCCGATCACCGCATCATCCGCGTGATACTCTCTTCCGCTTCCGCAATCTCATCAGGCGACAGTAGCACAACCGCACCGTCATCACCCGTCTTGATCCGCAGATCATTGCCACCGACCTCTCCGATGATCCGGTGCGAAACACCCTGCGCCTGCAGCACCCTCGTAACCGTATTCGGATCCGGTGTCGCAAGGATCACACGTCCGTGCGACTCAGAGAAGAGCACCGCATCAGGATCGAGACCCGTAACGTCAGTAGCGCCGGTAGCGCCGGTAGTACCTGTAACACCGGTAATGTTAGTAAGGTCGATCTCTGCCCCGACCGCTTGCGCCATCTCACATAGTGCGACCGCAAGCCCGCCGCTTGAGACATCGTGCGCTGAAGTGACGCGTCCGGCGCCGATCGCAGCCACCACGGAATCGATGACCTTCTGCGGACCGTCTGGAGGCACAGGAACGCTTCCGCCAGCGCAGCCGTAGAGCCGGTAGTACTCGCTCCCGCCAAGTTCCGCTCTCGTCTCCCCGATCAGGATGATTGCATCCCCTGCATCTGCAAATCCCATCCCCGGGACGTGGCAATCCTCTGAAATCCCGACCATCCCGATGCTCGGCGTCGGCGGGATCGCTGTTTTAAACTCGTCGCTCTCGTTGTAGAACGAGACATTGCCCCCGACGACAGGGATGCCGAGCGTCCGAGCCATGTCTCCGATCCCGCGCACCGATTCAGCAAACTGCCAGTAGATCAGAGGATCATCAGGGTCTCCGAAGTTTAAGCAGTTAACAATCGCTACAGGAGATGCGCCCTTGCAGGCAAGGTTCATTGCGTTCTCGAGAACCGATCCTGCTGCTCCATTGTACGGGTCGAGCGTGATATGCGCGGGGTTGCAGCCGCACGAGAGCGCAAGTGCGGTCTCATCATCGATCCGCAGCACGCCCGCATCATCCCCTGGCTTCATCACGGTTCGTATCTGGACCTCGTGGTCGTACTGGCGGTAGATCCACTCCTTAGACGCTATATTAGGGCTTGCGAGCAGCTTCAGTACGCTGGTCTTTGAATCATCCTCAATTTCAGGTGTTTCCGCCTCTACCACCTGCTCTTCCGGCATCTCTGGTTCGCTCTCGAACGCGGGCGCACCGCCTGATAGGAAGGTGATCGGAAGATCCACAACGACCTCGCCCTCAAGCTCGACCAGATACTGCCCGTCATCAGTAAACTCCCCGATCACGCTTGCATTGAGGTCGTACTTCTCTGCGATCGCAAGTACCGCCTCTGCATCTGCCGGATCGACCTCAAGCACCATCCGCTCCTGTGATTCTGCGATCAGGATCTCGTAAGGTGTCATCCCGGACTCGCGCAGGCGGACATTGTCGAGATTCAGGTGGAGTCCGAGATCTCCTTTCGCACCCATCTCTGAACTCGCACCGACAAGCCCTGCAGCACCGAGATCCCGACATGCAAATACATAGCCAGCCTCGATTGCCTCAAGAACCGCCTCAATGAGCAGTTTCTCTGTGAACGGATCGCCGATCTGGACGCTTGACCTGTCCTCTGACTCAGACTCCTCTGATAGGTCTCTTGATGCGAACGATGCGCCCCCAAGACCATCGCGCCCGGTAGTCGAGCCCATCAGAATGAGCGCATTACCTGCAGCTTGGGCTGTTGCGGTCACGACATCCTTCTGGTGCGCAAGTCCGACGCAGACCACATTTACGAGCGGGTTACCTGAGTATGCGCTGTCAAAGCAGGTCTCTCCGCGCACCACAGGAACGCCGATGCAGTTCCCGTAGCCCGCGATGCCCTCAATCACATGCTCGAAGAGGTACACGTTCTTTGTGCTCTCTGGCATCCCGAAGTACAGGAGATCCATCAGCGCGATCGGGCGTGCACCCATCGAGAGGATGTCGCGGACGATTCCACCGACGCCGGTTGCCGCGCCGTTGTAAGGGTCTACATAGGATGGGTGGTTGTGGCTCTCCATCCCGATTGCAAGGATAAGGTCGCCCTTCAGGCGGACGATTGCCGCGTCGTCCCCGGGACCGATTATTACGCGCTCGCCAACTGTCGGGAACGTGCGGA
The DNA here is from genome assembly GCA_003194445.1 of Candidatus Methanogaster sp. Taxonomy (GTDB): domain Archaea; phylum Halobacteriota; class Methanosarcinia; order Methanosarcinales; family Methanogasteraceae; genus Methanogaster_A. Next base: position 13,955 of record PQXF01000029.1, on the reverse strand, counting down.
GGTGCTTCGCGCTCGAGCGGTACGAGCAGTGCTCGCTCCAGAGGTTTAAGAAGCAGCCTTCCTCTACCAGGTTTGGTGGTCGGTTCAGTCGCTTTGTTATGACGTCGATGTCAGTTTGTGGTAGCAGGGACATGTTTGGGTTATCTGTCACTATCCTGATAAATGTGATTTGGTTCGGGATTCAAACGGACTTGACTCCAGTGTATGTGGTCAAAATATCGCTGCCTTTCCTCCGCCTTCGCTTAGTGCCTAAAATAAGGAGAATTACGCACGATTTGCGACAAAACAGGATTATAAGAAGGGCAGCAAGAAATCAAAGTCTGCAAGCAGGGTACATGTATATGACAGCTTCCCTGAATCGAACTCTGCTGCAAAGAAACGGTTCTTATACTCAGTTATGGGTATAGGGGTTTTACATAAGCTAATTTCAGGTATATCGACAAGTCCGGACCACGCCATTGGCGAAACCACGATGTTTCCGGAGGCTTTTAACCAAACACTCAATTGCCATCCCAATCCGGATGGTGTTCTTGGGGATGGTATTTACGCGTGTCGATGGATTACCAATCTGGTTTCGGAAAATAACTCCACGCCACACTCTCTACCATGTAGTAACGTGACTTTCAAGAGCAAGGAGGATAGGGGGTGATATGATGTGCAATATTTGCTCCGGGAAGATCCTCATGAGTGGTTAGAACATTATTATATGCATTCGCTGTGCCTTCGGCGATGCTTCGCATTCGGAAACAGTTAATTCGATGGTTAAATGCTGGTTTGACGCAGCTGCTCGATGAAACGGCTCTAATCGCGGAAGGAGACTGAGACGCGGCCCGAAGCTTGTGGGGCATAATATTCGGGAGAGTTCTGGTACCCGGAGGTTATGGGTGACGTGGCGCCATACTGGCACAGATATGCAGGTTCATGAATTTTGTCCCGGAGCCGGCTCTTCCATGTCGTTCTCAGAGAGCTTTCCAACCCGCGCCACAGCAACTGCACGGTCGCCCGGATCGAGTCGCATGATCCGCACACCCTGGGTATTTCGCCCTTGCATCCTGATATCACGCACAGGAATCCTGATAATGTTCCCGTTCTGGCTGGTAACAAGGAGTTCGTCGTCCCCGTAGACGGTTTTGATCGCTATCCCAAGCCCGTTTCGCAGACTCGGGATGATCGTGATGATTCCTTTTCCTCCGCGCCTTGTGACGCGGTATTCATCGAATTCAGTCCGTTTTCCGTATCCGTTCTCGGTCAATGTCAGAAGCGCGGCACCAGCCTCCACGATCTCCATATCGACCACATAATCGTTAGCCGCAAGGCTGATGCCCCTGACGCCGCGTGCGCTCCTGCCCATGCTGCGCACGTCAGGCGCATGGAACCGGATCGCTTTGGCGTGAGCGGTACCGATGATGATGTCATCGGAATCGGTAACCATCCTGACAGATACCAGTTCATCATCAGGATCCAGCTTAAGCGCAATGATCCCGGCTTTGCGTGGGCGTGCAAACTCGGAAAGCGATGTTCTCTTGGCAATCCCGCGTTTTGTCGCCATGACAAGATAATGATCCGAATTAAACTCGCTTACCTTGACAAACGCGGTAACGCTCTCGTCACCTGATAGCTCGAGTAGATTCACGATCGCCTTTCCTTTCGACTGCCTGCTCGCCTCTGGAATCTTGTATACCTTGAGCCAGTGAACCTTGCCCTTGTCTGTGAAAAAGAGGATGTAATCGTGGGTGTTTGCGATGAAGATATCCTCAACGACGTCTTCTTCCTTCGTGCCCATGCCGATAACGCCCCTGCCGCCGCGTCCCTGCTGCCTGTACGTATCGACCGGCACACGCTTGATGTAGCCGGTGTTCGAGATCGTGATGATCGCATCTTCTGATGGAATCAAGTCTTCGTCCTCGAACTCCTCATGCGCCTCGAGTATCCCGGTCCTCCGCGGGTCTGCATACTTCTCTTTTATCACAAGGAGTTCCTCTTTTATCAGGTCGAGGACTTTTTGAGGGTTTGCAAGCACTTCTCTTAAGAATGCGATCGTCTCTTCGAGCGATGCATACTCTTCCTCCAGTTTCGCACGTTCAATGCCAGTGAGGCGGCGAAGCTGCATCTCGAGGATTGCTTTCGCCTGCACATCAGATAGTCCGAAATTCGCAATCAAACCATCTCTTGCTGCCTCTGTCGTCTTCGATGACCGTATCAGCTTGATCACGGCATCGATGTTGTCGAGTGCGATCTTCAGCCCGTCAAGGATGTGTAACCGATCTTCTGACTTTTTAAGATCGTATCTGCTTCTCCGGATGATTATCTCTTTTCTGTGATCGATATAACACTGCATCAACCCCTTCAGTGGGAGAACCTTTGGCTCGCCGTTCACCAGCACGAGGTTGATGATCCCGAAGGTGGTCTTCAATTGCGTGTGCTTGCATAATTGGTTTAGGATGACCTGCGTGTTCGCGCCTTTCCGGGTCTCGATAACGACCCTGATCCCGTCCTTATCTGATTCGTCCCTGAGATCACTGATGCCTTCAACCTGCTTTCCCTTCACGAGATCTGCGATGTTCTCGACAAGTTTCGCCTTGTTCACGCGGTACGGAAGTTCGGTAACAATGATCCGCTCCCGGTCCTTCTTATTCTCGATCTCTGTTCTGGCGATCATCTCGACGATGCCGCGTCCTGTCGTGTATGCAGCCAGAACCCCTTTAAGTCCGGTTATTGCAGCAGCCGTCGGGAAATCCGGAGCCTTCACGTGCGCCATCAGTTCATGAACGGTCGCATCAGGATTGTCGATCAGGTGGATGATGCCGTCTACGACCTCGCCTAAGTTGTGCGGCGGCATATTCGTTGCCATCCCAACAGCGATCCCGGTCGAGCCGTTCACAAGCAGATTCGGGAGCAGTGCAGGGAGGACGGACGGCTCTTTCAAGGAATTATCATAATTCGGAACAAAATCGACGGTATCCTTGTTTATATCCTCGAGAAGCTCCTTTGCGACCTTCGCCATCTTAACTTCAGTATATCTCATCGCTGCCGCGGAATCCCCATCAATTGAGCCGAAATTCCCCTGCCCATCAATAAGCGGATACCGAAGCGAGAACGTCTGCACCATTCTGACGATGGTGTCATAGATCGCGGCATCGCCATGTGGATGGTACCTGCCCATCACGTCACCAACGATGCGTGCCGATTTGCGGTGCGGCTTATCAGGTGTTGCGCCGCTCTCGAGCATCGCATAGAGGATGCGGCGGTGCACGGGCTTTAACCCATCCCTGACATCGGGAAGTGCACGCCCGATGATCACGCTCATCGCATAATCGAGATACGATGATTTGAGTTCCTCGGTGATTGCGACATGGCGTATCCTGTCGGTCTCCGGTTCCAACTGTGTTTGCGAGTCAGGGGGTGTGGCCATTATAATCTCTGTAATATGTTGTCCTGTTAAGACTTAAGGACTATCAACATGAGGTGCGTGATCTTAAAATAATAGTTATATTTTTATGGACTGCGACCTTCTTCACCGAGGCATTCGCAAACTTTATAGATAGGAGAATAAGAAATGTAAGTGAATGTTGGTCGATTACCCTGGTGAGCAACCGGACAATAGACTCGGAATGGGATTTTCATGAGATTGAAAAAAATAACAGTTACAAATTTGTTTGGAATGTTCTGTCATGAAGTCCCATTGAATATGGATGATCACATAACGATAATCCATGGACCTAATGGGATCGGGAAGACAATACTACTTACACTGCTGGATGCACTTTTCGGCCCACAAGAAGAGTATTATAAACTTCGCCGCATCCCGTTCAGCGAGTTATCCATGGATTTTGATGATGGAAGTACTCTGTGTATGGAAAGGAGAATCGTGCTTAAGCATCCCACACTTCTTGATACTATAGATGGTGAAAGAAACAGAGCTGGCAATGCCATCAAATTGTTGCTTAAGTTCAGTACACGCGGTTCAGATGAAAAGTCATACGAAGTACCGTCTATACGACGAGAGGGAATTACGTTTTCTTTGGAACGAATCTGTAGCAGGATACCAGAGCTTGAGCGTATGGATTCTGAAACATGGATCTATGTGCCGACTCAAGAGAAACTGTTGTTAGAGGACGTTTTGGACCGTTTCGGCGATCGTTTACCTAGCGGTGGGGGGCATAAAAAAGGAATGGATGAAAATGAACCGGAGTGGTTAAAAAAAGTACGAAATTCAATCCACATCCATTTCATAGAAACCCAACGCTTGGACACCACACGCTTGTTCAGTTTTTCAGATTCACGTCGCCTACGCAGATCAGAGGAATCCTATCACACAATCCCAACCGTTATCGATTATTCTAAAGAACTTGCAGATGCGATCCGGGAAAAACTTGCGGAATACGCTGAACTATCCCAGTCACTGGATAGAACGTTTCCTACAAGATTGGTCAAAGGGAACGATTCATCTAATCCAACAATAGAAGAATTGAGGGATGATTTTAGCAAACTTGAGGAAAAACGTTCACGTCTGATGGCAGCCGGACTGCTGGACCGAGGCGAAGAGATCGACTTTAAGGAGTTTCAAGAGATCGATGAGAGCGATATAAATGTTCTATCGGTCTATGTCCATGATGTCAAAGAGAAGTTGGAAGTCCTTGACGAATTGACTGATAAAATAGACCTTCTTGTAAACATCATCAACAGCAGATTTCTTTACAAGAAAATGTCGATCAGTAAAAAGGAGGGTTTCATCTTCGAAACGTCCGATAAGCAAAGTATATCGCCCACTGACCTCTCTTCAGGAGAACAACACGAATTGGTTTTGAATTATGAATTATTGTTCAAAGTCAATCCCAATTCCCTTATTCTCATCGATGAACCTGAATTATCCTTACATGTTATCTGGCAGCAGCAATTCATCAGAGATTTGCAGGAGATCATCAAGCTCGCAGGATTCGATGTCCTGCTCGCTACACACGCACCAGATATAATTCATGATCGATGGGATCTGACAGTTGAATTGGGCGGATTCACTAAATGAGGCAAACCGTCTACAGCATCGTAAATACCGTCCGCATGATGCGTACCCAGTACACCGGAACGATCCTGATAGTCGAAGGCGGCACAGATGCACGGGTTTATGGGCGTCTTGTCAACGAGGTCGAATGCAGGTTAATTCCTGCAACTGGCAAGGATAAGGCGATCAGTGCTCTGGAACTTCTTGAAAACAGCGGTTTTGGCGGAGTTCTGGCTATAGTTGATGCTGATTTCTGGAGACTCGATGGCATTGATTCCAACAGTTCAAACCTGCTTCTGACAGACAGCCACGATCTTGAGACGATGATTCTGTATTCAGATGTGCTTGATAACGTTCTATCTGAGTTCGGATCAGCCAGAGAAATTGCGAAACTCGGCGGACCGATCCGAGATATCCTGTTAGAAAGTGGTTTGCCCATTGGTTATCTACGCTGGCTTTCATCTCCTACGAAAGACAATCTGTCTCTGAAATTTAAGGAATTGTCCTTTGATAAGTTCGTAGATGAACAAACATTGCGCGTGAGCATCGATAATTTGATTAGAGAGTTGAAAATCAATTCAGAGAACTCCACACTGGATGAGAACGCAACGAAACTTAAAATAATGACATTGGGTGGAGCAGGACACGACCCCTGGCAGGTCTGCTCAGGTCACGATCTGGTTCAAATTTTATCGATCGGTCTCAGAAATATATTCGGAAATCCCCGTGGGAAAAGTGTTACCATGGAAGTTGTGGATGGAATACTGCGAGTTGCTTATGACCACTCCCACTTCCGTTTAACCCGGCTTCATAACTCGATTAAAGACTGGGAAAAAGCAAATCCATCCTTCAATGTCTTGCATCGGATTCGCGAGTGAGAACGGCTGCACGATCAGGGAGACTGTCTGTCAGACTCTCGACAAGCTCCTCCCGCACCTCGCCGCTGTAATAGTCGATCCGTGCAGCGATTGTCAGTTTTGAAGCGAATCTCCGTGCAATCTTGCCGCGCAGGCGGCGGGGGGACGCGTGGACGAGTGGATGCTGGAATATCACGCCGTGTTTTGGCGGAGCTGCCCCGCGCAGATGCTTAAACATCGCCCTGTTCGCACCAAGAATCTGCAAGCGGCTTGCAGGCATCCTGGCAAGTTTCCCAAGCCCGCCTGCTATGCTGATCAAACGTGCAGCAAGCAGCCCGCCTGCAAGGTTCGTGAGGTTTGGCGCGATAAGGCGTGTCTCGTCCTGGATATACTCGATGAGGGTTCTGCGGCTCTCGTACATATCGGTGAGATTCTGTGCAAGGGTGCGCATCGCAGGTGGGGTCTCGTGCCTCTTTAGAATTTCCTTGACCGCATCCTCTGATGGCAGAACCTCTTCCTCGTACATGGAATACCACTCGAAGAGGTGCTCTGAAAGCAGATTCAATGCCGGACTTAAGTCACCAAGCATCTTTATTGCATGAATAATCTCCTCGTCCCCGCGTGCAGACCGCAAGACTTCTTCTCTTGCGAGCCGGATCGTCACCTCATGGAGTAATGCACGGTACTCGTCTTCAGAACCGACTATTCCTTTGCTGAAGACGAATGTGCGGATGTCTGTTAACGCCTCTGGCGTCAACGGTTCTGCCATCGATGCTTGTATCACCGGACCCGAGTCCCGGCCCAGTAACATAGAAACGATCGCATCAGGACCTGTCATTTTAGTCTTTGATTGCGACCGGCTTCTTTGCCTCGCGTGTGAACATGATAGGCAGGATGTTTAGTACCCCTAAGAGATCGCCTTCCTTGATCTCGCCGGTCTCCTGCCCGAGAATGTATGCGACCTTGATGCACCGATCCGTCTCGACAGGTGCGGCTCCGGCTCCGGATCCTACACGCACCACCGATACAAGCGCATGTGGGGAAAATGCGCACAGGAGCGCAAGCAGGTCATGTTGCAGTGTAATCTCCCTGATTCTGATCTTCTCAAACGCGCCTTTTGCTATCGTCATATCCTCATCTGCGACGATAATCTCCCATTTGGCGCGGGTTGCTATCGTAAACTCATAAGGCGACACTTCGACCTTGCTCCGTTCCAACCCCTGTTCTGCCGGGGATACGATCTGTATGGTTTGAGATTCCATGGCTCCACATCTAACTGATGATATTATATAGCTATCCCAGTTGCATCTGGATCGAGTCGGGCCTCATATCCATGAGCGACTGCAACCGGTGGTCGTCGTTTAACACATGGTATATATTATCCTGGGGTGTGTCAAGCGTTATCTCCTTGGTCACGCCGTATCTTCCGCGGTTTACAACGATCGCATTCACGATTCCGAGCATATCGAGCTCGCTGATCAGTTCGGTGATCCGCCGCTGTGTCAGCACATCGATGTCGATCATGCCGCACATGCGCTTATATATCAGGTAGACCTCGCCTGTAGACATGATCCGCCTGCCAGATCTCCGGATCAATTCAGGGGCTTTGTCAAGGACCATGATGCTGTAGAGAACCAGTTTCGACTGGGTCGGAAGCGTCTTTATGACCTCTGCGACACGATCAAACTCGATCTTGGACTGCGCTCTCCTGACATGCATCTCCTGCACACCCTGCACCCTTTCACGTTCTGCGAGTTCAGCAGATATCCGTAGCAGGTCGAGGGCTCTGCGCGCGTCACCGTTCTCCCTTGCTGCAAGGGCTGCGCAGAGCGAGATCACATCTCCATCGATCACGTCGCTTCGAAATGCCATCGCGGCACGCTGCTGCAGGACGTCTGCGAGTTGATCAGCGTTGTACGGCGGGAAGATGAGTTCCTCCTCCCCAAGAGAACTCCTGACTCTCGGATCGAGAAATTCCGTGAACTTCAGGTCATTTGAAATCCCTATAAGACTGATTTTGGCATTTTCAAGCATAGAATTGATTCTTGACAGGTTATACAGCACATCATCGCCTTTTTTTATCAGTTTATCGACCTCGTCCAGAATGATGACCACAACTCGTTTCCTGGAATCGATCGCGCTTTTGAATTCCGCAAATACCTGATCGGTGGGCCAGCCAGTCATCGGGATTCTTTTGCCGAAATGCCGTGCAAGTTCAGCGAGCAGACGGTACTGGGTATCGATAACACCACAATTGTTGTATAGGACCTCACATGGGATTCCACGCTCATCACCTGCTTTCTCGATCTCTTTTCCGACATACGTAGTAACCGCGGTCTTTCCGGTCCCGGTCTTGCCATAGATCAAGATGTTTGAGGGTGTATCGCCACGTAAAGCCACGATCAATATCTTAAGAAGAGCGTTTACCTCATTATCTCGATGAGGAAGATAATCCGGGACATATGTGGAACGGAGCACGTCCCTGTTCTTAAATATCGGTCTCGATTCCAGTAAGTCATTGATAGCGTCTGCTATGGGTGTTTTTTTCAATAAGCTCCCTCCCTGCCGAAAGGTTTGCTATCTACCTTCAGGTACACCTTCTTAAGGATTGTGGATGTCTGATTTTATTTTAATAAAGTGAAAACTAAGGCGAGAGCCGTTTTCGGTCACGGGGGAACAAGACCACATCACGGATGTTTTCGATATGCAGCATGGTCATAACCAACCGCTCTGTCCCAAGACCCCATCCGGCGTGTGGAGGCATCCCGTACCGAAACGCCTTCAAATAAAAATCAAAACCGTCCGGATCGAGTCCGTGCGCCTTGATTGTCTCACGGAGAATTTTGCGCGAATGTATACGCTGTGAACCCGACGCAAGTTCCATCCTCGGATGCATCAGATCGAATGATTTGCTGTAAACTGGCTCATCTTCGTATGGATGAGTGTAATACGGCTTGATCTCAGTAGGCCAATCCGTGAGGAAGTAGTGCTCGCCGATAGCGTTTCCTACCGCGCGCTCGGCAGCCGTGCCAAAGTCCTCGCCCCAGGAGGTGGCGTGTCCCTCTGAAAGTGCGATCTCGAGCGCTTCATCATAACTCACCCGCTTAAACGGAAGCTTCGGCATCGAAAGTTCGATTCCAAGTTCTTCCAGTTGTGGCGCACAGTCAACCGCTACCTGCACGTACACCTCATGGACCAAACGCTCAAGAATCCCCATCACGTCGTGATGATCCATAAAACTCGCTTCGATATCGATCGAAGTAGCCTCATTCAGATGCCGCAGTGTGTCATGCTCCTCTGCCCGGAAGATTGCGCCGATCTCGTAGACCCGGTCAAAGCCAGCCGACATCATGATCTGTTTGTACAGTTGCGGACTCTGATTTAAGAACGCCTCCCTGTTAAAGTAGGTGATCGGAAATAATGCCGTGCCGCCTTCGGTTGCAGCCGCAACCACCTTTGGCGTGTGAATCTCGATGAATCCCTCGTTTTCAAGGAAGTTACGCACTGCCTTTAAGGCATGGTGGCGAACCACAAATGCGTCGAGCGTCTTCCTCCGCCTGAGATCGATAAATCTCGAATCAAGCCTGGTATCGATGTCTGCGTCGACCTTTCCAGTGATATCCATCGGTAGCGGAGAATCCGATTCAGAAAGCACGCTTAACGTCTGCGGGATGATCTCATACCCGCGTGGGGATTTATCTTCCCTCTTCACAGTTCCAGTCACTGTGAGCACAGACTCTCTGATCAGTCTCCTGGCAGACTCGAAGAGCTCGGGATCGGTCTTCTTCTTGACCATAGTGATCTGCATGAAACCGCCCCGGTCCCGCAATATAAGGAAGTATATCCCTCCAAGGTCGCGCATCTCGTGTATCCAGCCCGCGACCGTTACGGTGTCGCCGCTCATATCAGGCGTGATATCGGATGCGTAATGAGTTCGCATGATGTCCATAATGGGTGTAAATGCAGGGGTTTGTGTTATATGTTTTGGTGGATTTTAAAATGCAAAGCCGCGAGCTTGCGGAGACTACAGAGGGAGATACGAGATAGTTTCTTTGTAAAGAAGGAAAGATTTATTAATTATCTTCCCCCTATACAGGGTATGGATAAGGATACGATAAAAAAACTGATAGTCATATCTCATGAGCAGGACGTGAAACTGGTGGAGAGGGATCTAAAAATCTCTTTTGCTGGCAAGATAAATACCATAATCGGTCCCAGAAGGGCTGGAAAAACCTTCTTTATCTACCAGAAGATAAATCAACTGAAGAGTGAAAATAAAGATAAGATTATATACATTAATTTTGAGGATGAGCGGCTTCTGCCAATCGAAAGAGAAGATCTCGATCTGATCTTAGAATCGTACTACGAACTGTATCCGGAAAATATTGGCGAAAAACTCTATATATTCTTTGATGAGATACAGACCGTACCCTTCTGGAATCTCTTCCTCAGACGAATCTATGACCGGGAGAATGTGGAGATATGTGTTACCGGTTCAAGCTCAAAACTGCTGAGTAAAGAGATAGCAACCCAGTTAAGGGGAAGAACATTAACTTATCTCATCTTCCCATACTCTTTTAAGGAATTTTTAAGAGCCAGAGGTGTGACTCTGGAAAGGCACTTCGAATATACGCATTTACGCTACCAGATAAAGAAACTACTACAGGAGTACACCCTGTTTGGCGGGTTTCCGGAAATTGCAGAGAGGGATGAACCGCTCAAAACAAAGATTCTTCAGGAGTACTTCGAACTGATATTTTACAGGGATCTGGTGGAGCGATACAGGATAAGGAACTTTGGCATGGTGCGAGAGATGATGCTTTATCTTGTGAACAACTTCTCGTCATATTTTTCAACAAATAAGTATTATAACCTGTTAAAGTCACAGGGAAAGAAGGTCAGCAAAAACACTTTATTCACATATATATCCTGTATGGCAGATATAAATTTTATATTTTTAGTTCCAAAATACGGTAAATTGAAGGAGCAGTTTGCAAACCCAAAGAAGGTTTATCTGATCGATACAGGCATGATCAATGCAGTTGCGTTTAAGTCTTCAAGTGATATCGGCAGATTGTACGAGAATATCGTCTTTATAGAACTTAAAAGACGGGGAAAGGAGGTGTATTACTGGAAGAATGAGTACGAATGCGACTTTCTGGTTAAAAAGGGCGAAGAAATCAAGGAAGCGATACAGGTCTGTTATAATCTGACAGAAGAGAACAGAGAAAGGGAAATTGACGGCATAACTGAGGCTATGGAAGAATTCCATCTGGAAGAGGGTCTGGTGATAACAGGAGATCTCGAAGGGGAAGAGATTTCATGCGGGAAGGTGTCGTATAAGCCCCTCTGGAAGTGGCTGCTGGACTGAAACTGTCTCGTTTCAGTTCCAATCCGGCAAACGCCGCCAACACTCGACCGCCAAAGACGCGATACGGCCAGACGGTAAGTTTAGTTTACCTTCGCATTCATCACCGCACTGCAGTTGCCAGTGATTGTTATGACCGTGAGATTCAGATCACCCTGATTGAATGCCACAGTACATTCGAGATTATCGGTCGTGTTCGCTGCAAGTTCGTTTACGCTGGCAGTTGTATTCTCGCTGATGCCGATGCATGTGATGGTGCGCTCGCACCCGTCGCCCACAGGACGCACCGCAGCATAATACTGGTTTGCAACGGGAGAGTATATACTCACTTCCTGGTACGGCGCATCAAGATCCACGTTCCCGAGCAATTCACTGAAATACGGATATGCGTTCGGTGCGCTCTCATTATCGATCACATCGACCGTCGCCTCGATCGTTCTGCGCGGACCAAGGATGCATGGATCACCCATGATGTTGCACAGGTCCTTGTTTCGAATAATCACCCGATAACCATTGTACTTGGATGGTGCGGGAATGGAAGACCCGAGTACCAACTTTCTCGGATACAGCGTGTGTAATCCAATCTGGCTACCATCCCCAAATATGGCATCGTAGGAATCAGTGACGTTTGTGCCGTAGAACCCCTGCGGGACGATCTGTTCCGCAAGTGGCGTCCCTTCCAAATCCTCAGAATGGACGTACTGTGCCATAAGCACACCCGGCGGGCTCGCATTAAGCCCGTCTGCTACCGAATAAAGCGGATGATCAACGAGTTTTCCAAAGTTGTTCAATGGTATGCGATTGTCACTGCCGGACTGCGATGTGGGCTGGGCTGCATCATCAGGTTCGTTATCCCCCCAAAAAAGAGGCATCAGTGGAGCTAGTATCATCAGGAGAATCATTAGCCCGGCAAGCGCCAGTAGGATAATGGTGGAAGTCTTATATTGTGCCATGTTAAGTCAGTATTGGCAGCAGGCGTTATTAATCTTATCAGGGCATTAGCCTACGATGTCTTGTTTTCCATGCTCTTCATAACCTCATCCATCCGATCCACGATAGCCTCAAACGATCTGGCAGTGGCTGAATTAATCTCCAGCACAAAGGGAATGCCGCTGTCACCGGACCTTACAACCATAGGATCTAGCGGCACGCTTCCGAGAAACGGCACTCCCATCTCCTCGGCAACGCGTTCTCCGCCGCCTTTCCCGAATAGATCGATCTCGTAACCACAGTGCGGGCAGACAAAGCCGCTCATATTCTCGATGATCCCGATGACCGGAATATCAAGATACCGCGCCAGGTTTACCGCCTTCCTCGTATCGAGGAGTGCAACATCCTGCGGCGTGGTGACGATGATTGCGCCATCGACATCCACAAGCTCTGCAATGCTCAGCGGTTCGTCGCCGGTTCCGGGCGGGAGGTCGATTAATAGGTAGTCGAGCGCACCCATCCAGTCCCACCGAATCCCCTCTACGAACTGCCGTATAAAGTCCGTTCTGAGCTGACCGTGCCACGGTACAGCAGCATCCTTCTCGATCATAAAAGCCATCGACATGACCGAAAGCCCGTGATCGCACCCGAGTGGTAGGTACACCGGTATCAGCAGCTCTTCGTCTGCCGATGGGAGTTCGTCCTCGATATTTAGCATCTTTGGTATGTTGGGTCCTGTGATGTCTGCATCGAGCAATCCGGTATTCTTCCGGTTCTCGACCAGTCTGAGCGCAAGATTGACCGCGACTGTGGTCTTGCCGACGCCGCCCTTGCCGCTCATGATCATGATCCTGTGTCGTATTGGGTCTGTTTCGGTCATTGTGGTGTGATCTTGGCTCTCATTAAATTAATCTTCTTCATCAATCACCCCTCGGGTATCGCATGCGCACCCGCAACATAGCTCATCGTACCAATGCCACTACCTTAAGAAAATGATCCAATAGAGTCAATAAAGTATATGTACCTGGCACCTTATTATATTAGATAAAGATCCGTAAATTATTACGAATCCACAAACGAGGTGTCAACAATGTTTGATTCTATCCACAAACAGATTTCCCGCCAGATGGACGCACTAAAGAGACGCTTTGCCCAAACAGATGGTTTACCCTTCAGCGATGTCCTTTCGGATGAAACCATCCAGGATATTATAGAGGAGGAAGTAAGTAGTTATCGGAACCGGATTTTTCCCCCCTATAGTCACTTTATGCGCTTTTTTGTCTCAAGTACTTAGTTCAGATCACTCCTGCCAAAATGCAGTAGCAAATGTGCTTGCGGAACGAGTGGCACAAGGCGAGCCGCCCTGCTCATCAAACACCAAATCTTATTGCGAAGCCAGATTGCGCCTGCCCATAAGCCTTGTCAGGCGATTGGTGCGTGAAACTGGTAGATTACTACATCTGAAGTCAGAAGAGGGTTGGAAATGGAAAGGTCGTTCAATTAAGCTTGTAGACGGAACGACGGTTTCAATGCCAGATACTCCTGAAAACCAGAAGATATATCCACAGCCAGAAAGCCAGAAAGAAGGTGTAGGATTTCCAATCGCCCGTATCGTCGCTATAATATCATTATCTTGTGGGGCAGTCCTTGACATGGCGATTGGACCTTATAAAGGCAAGGAAACTGGCGAACATGCTCTGTTGCGCCAGATATTGGGCAGCATATCCACAGGAGATATTATATTAGGGGATCGCTACTACTGTTCGTATTTCTTGATTGTCATGCTACAGCGGTTGGGCGC
>PQXF01000028.1 GCA_003194445.1 Candidatus Methanogaster sp. | reverse complement strand
ACAGCGGGAGTTGCAGGGATGTCATGACTGCATCGATGACGCGGCTTGCAGACCGAAGACCTACGGCCCCTGCTAATACTAACGATATAAATAACATGATATGGCCAATGGAATACTGGTGATATTGGAGCGCCGAGATAAATTCATACTCGCCAGCTGGTGAAAATCCAGCCTGAGGAAAGGCTAGCCACCACCTCAGAACTGAACCCCGCACCCGGTCCGGTAACGGACTGATGTGAGGCCGGGGGGATGGGATACCAGGCCACAATCGAAAAGGTGAAGGTTATAAGCCCCGAAATTTTCATTATTCTGGAAGCCGACGTTGTCTGTGAGACGGAAGGCAGCATTCACACCACCGTTAGTCCAATCCTCCGGTCTTGGAATATAGCAGAGAGTTCTGGGACATTGCGAGGTGATGTGAGTCCAGCGGGGTCTCAGACCGTAGCATGGTATCAAATGGAGATTATGGGAACTCGGGAGGCCCAATACGCTCTCCCCGAACTGGGAGTATGCGCTATCAAGCCTATAAACGGCAAGATACCGCAAATGGCGTATCGGGAGTCGGATTCGCCCATAGTACTGATGAAGCAGGGTAATTCCTGTGGAGGGAAGGGGCGGACAGGAGTACGATTGGCATCAGGGGCACATCTGCCACACCCAGAGGTGGGCTGTAGATGATAACAACGATTTTTTCACAAAAAATCGAGTAAAAACTGCCCTCCGGGTGGGGCTTGTAGCAAAGCGGTATAGACTCTAAAAGTTCTTATGGCGATAGCCATAAGAGCAAGGGAAGATCCAACATGCAAGTTCACGTCACTAGCACACTTGCTTACAGAGGATTTCCTAAAAGAATGTTTCAGGGAATTAAAACGAGGAAAATCTCCTGGAATTGACGGAGTAACAGTAAGAGAATACGCGAAGAAACTGGACGAGAATATCGCAAATCTGGTGGCAAGGCTCAAAGCAAAGCAGTACAAGCCTCAACCAGTCTTGCGCGTTTATATCCCGAAACCGAACGGTGATAAAAGACCTCTCGGAATCCCTGCCGTCGAGGACAAGATTGTTCAGATGGCACTAAAGAAGATTCTCGAATCTATCTTTGAGCAGGACTTTGTAGACACATCGTACGGTTTCCGCCCGAATCGCAGCTGCCACGACGCTTCTGTTGAAGCTGGACAAAATCATAATGAATGGTCTGGTCAACAACGCAAGTAGATATGGATATCTCGAAGTTCTTTGACACAGTAGATCACAAGAAATTGATGGAATGTCTGGAACATAGGATCGTAGATCGGACTTTGTTGAATCTGATCGGTCGTTTCCTCAAATCTGGCATAATGGAGGATGGAATATACTTTGATACGGAAATGGGCACGCCACAAGGTGGGATTTTGAGCCCTGTACTCGCCAATGTATACCTTCACTATGCACTCGACAAATGGTTTGAAGATGAGGTAAAGCAACAGCTACATGGTTATGCACAACTTATCCGATATGCGGATGACTTCGTCGTTTGCTTCGAGAAAGAAGTCGAAGCCAGAGCATTTGGAGACGATCTGAGAAGGCGAATGGGCGAATTCGGACTTACGGTTTCTGAAGAGAAGAGTAAGACTATCGAGTTCGGACGGCGCGCATGCACAAAGGCGAAGCGATATGGTTGGAAATGTGAAACCTTTGATTTTCTCGGATTCACGCATTTCTGCGATATATCTCGTAAAGGCAATTTCAAGCTTGGGCGGAAGACATCACGCAAGAAGTTCAGACAGAAGATGGCGGAAATGAATATTTGGCTGAAGCGTATCCGAAATCTTGTTGAACTGAAGATATGGTGGAAGATTCTGGGGATGAAGTTACTTGGACATTTCCGTTACTACGGAATGAGCGGCAACTTCCGAATGCTTAAGAACTTTTACCATCAGGTCGTGAGACTTGCCTTTAAATGGATAAACAGGCGTAGCCAGAGGAAAAGCTACAACTGGGCTCAGTTCACTCGTTTCATCTTATTTAACCCACTCCCGAAGCCGAAGATATATCACTCACTATACAACCTGAACCCGTAGAGGATGTGCTTCTGAAGAGCCGGATGAGGGAAATCTTCAAGTCCGGTTCTGTGAGGGGGCGCATAGTAACCTCGGGGCTATTACCCCGGAAAGAGGTGCGCTATGTGCCCTACTTGACATTGCTGGTGTGAAAAGTAGACCCGATCAATAGGGGATTGAAACAATTTCCATTTTCTTCCTCCTGCCAAG
Organism: Candidatus Methanogaster sp.; assembly: GCA_003194445.1. Lineage (GTDB taxonomy): Archaea > Halobacteriota > Methanosarcinia > Methanosarcinales > Methanogasteraceae > Methanogaster_A. Next base: position 34,201 of record PQXF01000028.1, on the reverse strand, counting down.
TCAGAGAATCAGGTGTGAAAAGTAGACCCGATCAATAGGGGATTGAAACAAGCCAGCAGACTGACAAGGATAGCTAAAACTTCGAAGTCATGTGTAAAAGTAGACCCGATCAATAGGGGATTGAAACGCGACCGCGCGAAGAATCTGCACGATGTTCGCATCATAGTGTGGAAACCAGACCCGCTTGGTAGGGTACTCACTATCTGTTATGACGCAGCATGTTCAGGGGGAAGACGGGGTGATAGTTCACCCCATCCCACTGGAACACCTCAATTCTCGCATGCGTCCCCAGGGCCATCCCAACTGCAAACGCAATGATAATGGGACAACTCTGATAAAGTTCGATCTTCTCAACGTCGGGGCGGGACGATATATCCAGCAGAACGGATGCCACCTCTTGTGCAGCCTTGAACCAGTCCGCATCTACAGGCAGCGTGTTGTTGTATGTGTTTCTGATGTGGACCGCAGAAAGCGATCTTCTTGATGCCAGTTCATCCACCTCACTCCTTGGATCATGCCCTGACAGATGCAGAGAGACCGGCACTGTCTTTGTGAGCGTGTCCGGTGCTTCGACGCTGATGTATTCGTATGGGCGGGTCGCTTTCGATTTGATGTCGTGAAGTCCCCCTCTGCTGAGGTTACTTCGTGAGTGAAAGTCGATCAGCGGCAGGTAGGGGTGAGCCGACCCGGTTCCGCGCTGGAAGTGGTGCAGTACTGTTTCCTGGTGGATGCCGGTGACCGCGCCCAGTCCCATCGCCAGCGCGGATGGGCACATCAGGAAGATGTGGAACACTTTCTTGCCGTTCAAACCGGGATTTGCGGATAATCTGACGCTCTTATCCCTGAAGCGATGCACAAGATTTACCCATTTGCCGGAATCTTTAGGGAGAGCCGACTTTTGTTCCACCAGCCAGTTATCTCGAGCTATGTGGAAGTCATCCGCGAACGTCCTCTCGTCAAAATGATATTCGCTCATGGAATCGAGGACGTCACTGACCATCGCGCTCACTTCGTCACCGCCTCGTGTTTCATCACCACTTTTTCCAACCGCCACCACGATCGGGAGATGTTTCTCTTGGAAGACTTTTCTGGCGGTGTTTGCGGTTCTGAACAGATCAACGAGTATGATCAGGAAAATAAGGGAAAGGATGATCTTTAAATATATCGATATGGGATGTTCCAGAGATATTGCCCAGATGTGTAATCCTAGGATGATTATTTCGATAAAAATCTTACCAAAATCCTTTGCGAGGATGTAGTTGATTATGTTTTTTGCATCCTTCCATTTCATGTATGAAGCACCCGATCAGAGTGGATAGCTTATGTCATAAAAATATGTTGGCTGTTTTTGGATTTTGTTTTGCCTGGGGGTCGTGTTGTCATGTCATACTCTACCGGGCGATGGAGGTCGTCTGGAGGGTTGACCGCGTATGCACAATGCTTATATTATGCTAGATCAGAGGTATGCGCGAAGATTGTGAATACGCTGAAATTATACGTCGTGCCGCGTCGAAAGTATGAATATAGCAAAGTAGTATTGGTGATGTGATGAGTGCGCCGAGCAAAGTTCATGTAACTACTCACCTTTTGGAGGTGGGGCAGGTGTGTGTCCATAACTCACGCGATGTGGGGGATATACTCCCAAAGAGCCGGGTGAGGGAAAACCCAGAAATGCGGTTCTGTGAGGTGGCTCATAATAACCTCAGAACTAATACATTTATAGGAGGTACGTTATGAGTTCTACTCGACACGAAACAATAAAAAGTAATAATCTCAGAGAATTTGGTAAATATCAAACCGATTCACTTTTTTTATTGATTGGCACCAATCCTTTACCAAATTATGTTGCTTTCCGTTTGTTGGCAAAGCCTGAGTGTCACATCTACTTTGTCCATACCGAGGAGACTGGTAAAATCGCAAATCGACTTGTAGATGCGATGGGTCTGCCAAGTGATAAGTGGACAAAAATACTGGTTAAAGATTCAGATGCCAACGACATCTTTACCAAAATACATAGTCATGCAAAAGATAAAAATGGGCTCGGACTGAACTACACAGGCGGTACAAAATCTATGGCTGTTCATTCCTACAGAGCCATACTCGATGTTGACCCTGATGCAATATTCAGTTATCTGGATGCTCGCAGGCTTGAATTGACTATAGACCGGGTGGAGGCATCTTCCATCAGGCTGCCAGTAGGTCTCTCTGTCAGACTATCCATGGAGGCATTACTTACTTTACATGGACGTACCCCAGATAAGCTGAATAAAGATCCGTTTCAACCGGATGTCTGCCGTGAACTGGTAGCAGTTCCTCATACTGAACTCAGGAAATGGTGTAATGATAATCTGCGCTCTGGCACGCATTTAAAAAAGAAACAAGATCCAAAAACAGAGTTACCACCCTTTGAGAATTTATCAAAGTATTGGGACGGATGTGAGACCTTGGGTGAACTGGCAGTACAGTGGGGTAAGAAAATTGGATCTTTAGCTAGATGGTTTGATGGTAAATGGCTGGAACATTATACTTTATGTGCAGTGCAACAGGTGGCACAGGAATGTGGAGTTCACGATGCGGTTTGGAATTTAGAGCCGGAAAAAAACAAGTTTGATCTTGATGTTGCAGTTTTGAGGGGTTATCAGTTGTTTGCTATCTCCTGTACAACCGTAAGCAACAAAGGTCTGATAAAACAGAAATTGTTTGAAGCTTATATCCGTGCCCATCAGTTAGGCGGTGATGAAGCTAGGGTGGGGATAGTATGTTTTGCGCCGTCAGATAATCCGGAGAGTAATCCAGCCAGAATTAAACAAGAGATTGAAGAAGAGTGGGATGCGAACGGAAAGTTCCGTGTATATGGGGTGGAGGATCTTCCGAATATTCCAGCACACTTAAAGGAATGGTTCAATTCCCAGTAATCAAAAGGAGACGACCTAAATGACCGAATACACTGTTACCATGATAGACACCGCCGGGATTCAGAACTACATTTTCGGCAGTAACAACCTGCAGCATAACGTGGGAGCATCGTGGCTGGTGCATTGTGCCACTAATGACTGGGTGTTTGAAGGATTGGTCGAACTGGGTAAAACCAATGTTGATATTAAAGGTAATATCGATCCTGATGCAGCCATTGAAAATAGTGGTTTGAATTCGGAATTGGTATACGCAGGAGGCGGTAATACCGTCATTCTTTTCAGAGGCAAAGAGTTGGCTATAAAGTTTACAAAGCAGATCACTCGCAGAGTCCTCGTAAAAGCTCCTGGCTTGCAGTTAGTTGTCTGTCATACAGATTTTGATTGGGATAAGCCCCAGCTTACACAAGCTGTGTTGGACACCGTCTGTGATGTGAACAAAAAGAAGCATAACAGGGGCGTTTCAAGTCATGTTTTAGGACTGGGGGTAACAGCAGATTGTCAGTACACTGGGTTGCCAGCAGTTGACATCCACCCCGAATCCGGAAGCAATCCAAAAAAGAATGTTCGTATTTCAGGTGAGATCGCTGCTAAATGGCGTTCCTTTAAAGATGCAAACAAAGAACTCCAAAAAAAGTTTCCTCTGCATGATGAGTATCTTGAATACGTATCAAATTTTAACGACTTTGGCACCAAACACGAATCAAGCTATATAGCGGTGGTCCACACAGATGGAAATGGAATGGGTAAACGTGTTCAGGCTATTTCTAACAAATATTCTGCTGATAACCGTGAATATGTCAAAGCTATCCGCGCTTTTTCTGAATCGGTTGAAGAACAGACAAAAAAGGCTCTCGATGCAAGTATTAGCCAGTTGACAGAATCTATAGATAATGGTAAAATAGGAGATGTAAATATCCGTGATAACAAACTCCCTTTTCGCCCAATCGTCTTTGGTGGTGATGACGTAACCTTTGTTTGCGATGGTCGTCTGGGGCTCACTCTGACTGAATTTTATTTAAGGAAACTAACCTCACAGGATTCAAAATTAAGCGACAAAGAACCTATCTCTGCCAGGGCCGGAATAGCCATAGTAAAATCCCACTATCCGTTTTCCCGTGCTGTTACACTTGCAGAGGATTTAGCAAAGTCAGCCAAGAACTACATTAATGGACGAGACATCTCAGCCATGGACTGGCACTTTGCAGCAAGCGGACCTATAGGCAGTCTGGATGACATTAGGAAGCGAGAATATACCGTTGATGATGGAGAATTGTACATGCGTCCCTTGTGTCTGGGTGAATCGGTTGGTGCAGACTGGCATTCATGGGATATTTTTACCGCTATAATTGGGGAATTTAAGAGAGATTGGAGCGACAGACGAAACAAACTCATGGATTTGCGCGAGGCTTTGCGTGCCGGACCAGAAACCGTTGAGCAGTTTGTTACAGCGTATGAACCACACAGATTGCCAGAAATCAAGAACAATCCCACTTCCTCCCGCCGCACAGGCTGGGTTGATCAGCGGTGCACCTGCTTTGATGCCATCGAAGCTATGGACTTTTTTATACCGCTCAAATGAGGTGGTGGAAAGTGACCACATATTGGCTTAAGTTTGTTACAAAAAGTGATGCCACTTTTGGAAGGGGCGATGGTCTGGCAAGTCTGGTTGATGCAGAAGTGCAACATGATCGATACGGTTTGCCTTTCTTGGGTGGGCGATCGCTTAAAGGTCTGCTGGAAGAAGAGTGCGCCAATATCCTTTTTGCACTGGCACCACTGAATAAAGATCATGACTTTAATAAAGCAGCCAAACATCTGTTTGGTAACCCTGGCAGCACCGACTCTGATAAAGCCATTCTTCACATAAGTGATGCAAAACTACCTGAAGACCTACGAAATGCGATTGCAATCGCTTCGGAAGTAGGAAATAACAAATTGGGACGTGAGCAGGTGTTGAACTCCCTCACTGCCATCCGCCGCCAGACTGCCATCAGCGAATCAGGCGCTCCCAAAAAAGGATCTCTGCGTGCAATGCGCGTTATACTGAGAGAGACGCCCTTTGAGGCTGAACTTAGTTTCAATCAGGAGCCCTCAGATATGGACTTGCCCTTGCTGGCAGCCTGCGTCAAAGCTTTCAGAAGAGCCGGCACCGGACGAAACCGGGGGAGAGGTGAACTCACTGCAATGCTATGCAACGAGGAAGGCGAAGATGAGACTTACAAACACTTCGCGATCTTTGAGAAGAAGGTGATTGGATGAATGCATTGACTTTTCAAATCCATCTGCTGGAACCGGTACTGGTTACGCAGTTGGGTGGCGGGGACCCCAACAGTGCGGTTGGGTTTAATTTCATACCAGGAAGTGTGATCCGCGGCGCACTAATAGCTAAGCATCTTCATGGAGCGAAGGGAGATGCTACAGATGCTGACTTTCGCAGACTTTTTTTCGATGGTACTGTGCGATTCTTGAACGCTTATCCTCGTTTTCAAACAGGCGAACGCATGTTACCAACGCCTCTTTCATGGCATGTAGAGAAGGACACGGAAGAACCGGTCTACGACTTTGCTATTATTGATGATCGTGACCTCAAAGATGACGAATCCAACAAAGTCTGGAAAGTTGTTAATGAACCTTTTTGCTGGATATGGGATGACGATGAGGGGAAACAGCAAACCGAGTTTTATAACCCGGTCACTCAGATCAAAATCCATACCGCTCGTGCCGACCGTCAGAACGTGACCGAGGAGGGTAGTACAATTTTTCGCTACCTTGCACTGGACTCTGGCCAAGATTTTGCTGGAGTGGTATTAGCAGATAACAGTTCAGATATCGACTGCATCAAGGACATTCTTGCCGAAAATCCAATACTGGGTTTTGGAAAGTCGCACCTTGCCGGTTATGGGCGTGTGAAAATAGACACTGTGAAACCAGTAGAGGGTTGGAAGGAATACAATCCAACCGATGATGGGATGGGAGGCAATATTGTTGTCGCTCTCTTAAGTGATGCCATCGTACGTGACCGCAAAACCGGAGCGCATGTTGCCAGTATCGAGCAGGCTTTAGTGCGCACCCGTGGGCTCAAGGATCACAGCAACAGTGACATTCGACCAGACCTCAAGAAGGCTTTCGTGCATACCCGTGTAAGAGGGGGATTCAACCGCACATGGAACCTACCACTCCCCCAAACACTGGCGATTCGGGCGGGCAGTGTTTTTGTGTATGAAGCTGATCCCGTGTTGCGTAACTGCTTAGAAACACTTGAACTTTCTGGAATTGGTGAAAAACGGGAAGAGGGTTTTGGGCGGATTGCGGTTGACTGGAGTTGGGCGGGTAAAATAAATGTGGAACCTCCGGTTCCATCTAATCCTCCGGCATCCTTCAAATTAGAAGGAGAAAGTGCAGAGCTCACTCTTATAATTGTGAACCGTATGATGCGAGCTAACCTCGATCAGGCGCTTGTGAAAAAGATCAATGAACTAAGCCTCGATCGTAAGGGCATGCACAATGCTCAACTCTCCCGCATGCGTGTGATTACCCGCCGTGCCTGGAGCGAAAATGATGCAGGGCTGATACTCCAGCACCTTGGCGGGATGGAAAAAAAACCAGCCGAGCGTCAGTTCAAGAACGCTACGATCGACGGAGAATCCCTGTACAAGTGGCTTGAAGAAAGAGCAGGTAAACCAAATAGTATTCGGGGGCTACTTAGTGAAGGTTTTGATAAAACACCCTCTGTGGGGGGGATAACACCAGACATGACCGATGATCTGGCTCTCGAATATACTATGCGCCTGATCGATGGCGTTCTGCATAAGGCAATCAAACTCGAGGAGGCGAACAAATGACTAAACCGCACTGGTTGGAAAGCCGTGAGATCGTAGAGAGGATAATCATTCAGGGTGATTTGATCCTGGAAACGCCAGCAGGTTTTGGATCAGGCGATAGCGGATCACTGGTGGATATACCTCTTCTGTTAGATCCGCTGGAGAACTGTGCATTATTAACCGGAGCTTCGCTGGCCGGTGCTCTGCGCAGTTATTTGCGAGAACGTGAATGTGGCTATTGGGGAGAGGGTGGTAAAGGCTCTCTTTATTCAACTCTGTTTGGTATTCAAGAAGATGACGGGGGTGAACAGAGCTTACTCATCGTCTGCGACTCAATTGGCGATAAACCATCTGTGGAACTGAGAGATGGGGTGAAAATTGATCCTCGTACCAGAACAGCACAGGACAAGAATAAGTTCGATTTCGAACTGATTGCAGCGGGAAGTGTTTTTCGCATAAGAATGGAACTATTGATACGGGAAAACAAACGAGATGATCTGATACGGGGTATGGCTATTGCTCTGCAAGGGTTGGAACAAGGGGAGATTAGTTTGGGCGTTCGCAAACGACGGGGATTTGGCAGATGCAGAGTCCGCGGGTGGAACGTTTGCCGTTATGATCTGACCGAGCCGAAAGGGTTGATCGGCTGGCTAAAGAACGATAAGAAAGAAGAAAGAGAGCCAGAATCAGACATTTCGAAATTGCTTGGCGCTACTGATACTGACACGGATAACCGGAACAGTTTCACAGTGAATGCCACTTTTTCCTTGGACGGTTCTCTACTAATTCGATCAGACTTTGATGATGTCAATGCACCTGATAGTGTTCATCTGAAATCAAAACGTGGTGAGCGAGCGGTACCTGTACTCAGCGGTACCAGTCTGGCCGGGGCACTTCGAGCGAGAGCACTGCGTATCGCAAACACCGTTAGCAAAAACGGAAATGGTAGAGATATGGTGGAGGAACTGTTCGGTTCGGATATTAAAAATGTGCATTCTGATGATGAACTATTCGCAAGCCGGTTTATCACTGCAGAAACTGAGATAATCAAACCATTGGACATTGTGCAGAGCCGGGTTAAGATCGATCGTTTTACTGGTGGCTCATTTCCATCAGCCCTCTTTAGTGAGCAGCCGGTGTTCGGGCAGGAGGGTACTGGCATTCGAGTGAATATTATGATTCAGCAGCCAGAGGATGCAGAAATCGGACTGACGCTTCTCCTGCTTAAAGATATATGGACGGGGGATCTTCCGCTGGGTGGTGAAATCGGTGTGGGGAGGGGGCGTTTGCGTGGGAGGACAGCAACGCTTGTGCTCAAGAAGGCAAATTCCAAATCTCGTGAGTGGACTATCAATCAGGCAAAAGGTCAACTGGATATTGACGGAGACCCAGGAAGCCTTGAAGACTTTGTACAAGCTTTCTGCAAGGAGATGCAGAGATGACTGAAATTAAAGAGACCAAATGTATAGTCGAGACGGTTACCGTACCTGCAGATTTTAACGGCGATATTAAAACATGGCTGGAGCAGCAAGCTAATACTCACACCTTCCACTGGCTGTTAGCCCATGCTGATGATGGGGTGATATGGGGTGAGATGCGTGATGATGGTCTGCATCTATCAACCAGTTTATTCGGACCTGAACTGAGGGCAAAAACTCTCCAGATGGCACGCTTATTTGGCGAGATTGGTGAACTCTACCTGTGGAAAAGTGATGATGGCTGGTCGGCCAGATTGGCGGTCGAAGGGGAGGGGAGTATAGCAGAGTATTATGACGAATGTCATCTATTGTGGGGAACACACGTTGAAAAAACCGAGGAGGGTTTTGTCCGGCTGCGCCATGGTGCGGAGGGATTGCGCCACGCCCCACCAATGCCAGTTCCAGAGGGGGAGCTCGAACATCTCCTGGTGCTTAATGTGCGTCATTTTGTAGATTATGATCACGAAGGACAGGCGTATGTTGCGTTCAGTCGGTTGATATCTATTGGCCCATTCAATGAAAAGAGGAGAACAAAATGATTCCAAAACATGATAATCCAACGCGAAAACGACGCGGTAGAAACAATAAGGAGTTCTGGGCTTATGCTCCTTACAACTTTGTGCCTCTGCCTGAAAAAGTGGTGCTTGTGGATGATGTTCTGGATCAGGATGTCTACACTGGTGAAACCGGTTACATAGCGTGTAGCCTGACCACTGAATCGCCATTATATACGCGATGTGGTATGAAAGATTTGTATTTATTTAGCTGGGATAATGTCCCTGGGAGCGATAGCGAGAAAGTCCGAAATTTCCTCAAAGATATTTGCAAGGTTCGTTGGTTGGAAAATGCAGAAATTAGCAAATCGACTAACGGAAAAACCATTCGTATCTCCAAGGAAGAACACTCAGCCGAAGTAGTAATCAGCGAAAAGGAGGAAAAAGCTACCCTAATCATCAATGATGGTACAAGTTATGAGTTAAAACTCAAAATAGAGATGGGGGAGCTAAAAATTTACCTGAATTTGTTCAGTGAATTTGGTGAGATGTCATTTGATAAATTACCTGAAAGGATACAAAATGAGCGTGCTCAATTCTCCCACATAGAAAACAAAAGGTGCCCCTTGATTCCAGGTAGCAGTCTGCGCGGAATGGTGCGAGCACTGGTGGAAATTGCAGGGTATGGAAAGGTACAGTGGGTGACGGATAAAAATCTGGTTTACCGTGCTGTTGGAGAGGGGGGAAGTTTTGGTAGGTATTATCGCTCAAAGCTGCTTGGACTATGGGGGCGGCGGTTCGATTATCCGCAGCAAACGGTGCGGGGAGGTTATCTCAGGAAAAAGGATGGGACATGGTGGATTCAACCTGCTAAGAAAGATTTCAATAAAGAAACTTTTGTGCATGTTGAGTATGATGTAGTCTGTAAGGGGCACGATCCAGAGGATGATTATACTGCTGGTGACCTTATTGATATTTTCATACGTCCACCAAAAGGACGGATAAATCGGACAAATCGAGTAACGTTGCGTCTTGCTGTTGTTGAGAAGGCATCGGATGTGGACCAGACGGGATATAAACCAGCAGGGTTCGAAAAGGCTGTGCTGGTGCGCAGTGGGCACATGAGGGGGAAACATATGCACTGTGCGATCTACGAATCTGATGATAAAGCGGACTCGATTCAAATCCCTGATAAAATGTGGCATCTCTACGAAGAAGATCGAGACATGGCAAGAGGATTCAAAACTCGCCCCCTTAAGAATGATGGTGACCCGCTTTTCTATCTTGTAGATGTTGTGGACGGCAAAGAGCAACTTGTATTTTTCGGACCGACGATGATGTTCAGGTTACCTTACGACGAATCCATTAATAATTTTGTTCCTGATCGTATACTAAAGCCATGTGGCATTGATCTGGCTGAAGCCATCTTTGGTTACATTGATGAGGAGCTGTTTTTGTTTAGCTGGGACAGTGTATCAGAAAACAATGGCGATAGACTCCTGCGAGTCCTCAAAGATGATTTCGATGCGGACTGGGCAGAAAATGCACCTATAAACAAATCTGATGACCGCAAAACCATTTTTATCCATAAGGATGAAAACTCAGCCGAAATAGTGGTCGATGAGAAGAAAGAAAAGGCGACCCTGAAATTGAGCTCTGGAAGAAGCCATGATCTAAAAATTAAAACGGAGAACGGCATGCTGAATATATATTATATGAAGGAAGCACGTGCTGGGCGTGTTTTCTTCACGGATGCTAAGGTGGAACCTAAGGTGGAACCTAAGGTGGAACCTACAACTGATGGCACCTGGTTGAATAAAGAACCAATCACACCAAAAGTTCTTTCCTCACCCAAACCGACATCGTTCCAGCACTATCTTGTTCAGGATCTCCAAAAAAATCATAACCCGGATGATAAAAATTCGTTAGCTCATTATGGTACCCCTTCACCCGATGAAACTGTGATTCGTGGCTGCAAGATGTACTGGCATAAGGGTGATATTCCTCTGAAAGATATCGAAGCAAATCCAGCGGATGTTAACAAATCTAAAACACAGTATACTCACATCAGGCCGGTTAATACAGGAGTTACGTTTACCTTTCGCATATACTTTGAAAACTTGCACAAGTACGAACTTGGAGCTCTGCTTTGGGCTCTTACACTGCCAGGCGAAGCAGATGAATATCGTCACAAGCTTGGCATGGGTAAACCACTTGGAATGGGTGCAGTCAAGATCGAACCGAAATTATACATATCGAACCGCATCAAGCGATATAAGCGATTGTTTGATACTAATGGTTGGGCTGAGGCAGCGGATCCTGTTGACCCGGAGTGGTTCGTTAAGCTTTTTGAAGATTCTATGCTGGACTCACTTCGGCGTGGTGGTACTAAGCTCAATGAAGTTGAACGGATAAAAATTCTTCTTAAAATGCTGGAATGGCCCGGTCCACCGCCCAGTTCGACAAGATATCTTGAAGGTATGCAATCAAATGAATATAAAGAGCGACCGGTATTGCCAGACCCCTATAACATCAGATCGCCCCGATCGTGAACAAGCGAAACAAACCAACGAACCTCGCCAAATACCGAATCACCACCACCCTAAAAACCAACCTCGCCCTCCCGCCCTACAAACCCCCCACCTTCCGCGGCGGCTTTGGTCATGCGCTCAGGCGAGTTATGTGCGTAAACAGAGGCGAAACATGCACGAAATACCCGTTCAAAACGGCATGCGTCTGCACATACATCTTCGAGACGACGCCCCGACAGGCTATGGATGGAACGTCCGAAGACGCACATCGCTCCCACCAGTTCATAATCGAGCCGCCCATGAGCGAGAAGCGACATTACAGCAGAGACGACAGTGTGGAGAGGAGCGGGGTTGTAGACGCAATGAACCTCAGCTGTGAGAAAGAGACACACATCCACGATAGCAACTCAAACATCAGAGACAGCCAGATGATAGACCCTACCAGCACGATCCATGAGGTGTCACAACTGAATCATCATCAGATCACCCTTCACCCCTTCACCCCCATAAGGATCGGATACAAAACAGGACAATGATAGTCAATCACATCACCCTGAAAAACTGGCGTAATTTCCAATCAGCCGATGTAAACATGAGCAACCGTGTTTTCCTGGTCGGTCCAACCGCTTCAGGAAAATCAAACTTCCTTGACGTGTTTCGTTTTCTGTGGGATATCGCAAAACCTGGAGGCAGTCTGCAGAAAGCCATAAGCGACCGTGGGGGTATCCCCAAAATACGCAGCCTCACATCACGCGGCAGCCCCAGTGTCGAGATAGAAGTCTCCATTGCAGAGACTGATACCAACGAGACGCTATGGAGATATGCTATCGGAATCACACAGAATGACTATGGCAATCCGTATCTTGCGCATGAACTGGTATGGAAGAAACACAAGCAGATACTCAACCGACCCGATGACAATGACATAAAAGATAAGTTACGCATGACCCAGACACACCTTGAACAGGTTGGACTCAACCAGCCTTTCAGAGAGATATCCGAATTTTTCAATTCTATCCGGTATCTACATCTCATCCCGCAGCTCATCCGCTACCCTGCCGCGTTTTCAGGACCCGGCATTCCTGATGACCCCTACGGACAGAACTTTCTGGAGCGAGTCTCCAAAACACCAAAGGAAACTCGCAAATTGCGATTGAAAAAGATCGAAGAAGCATTACATATAGCAGTTCCACAATTAAAGCACCTTACTGAAACAACAGATGAGTCAGGCACCCCGCATCTGGAGGCGATCTATGAACACTGGAAACAAAAAGGAGCTATGCAACGCGAAGATCAGTTTTCCGATGGCACCCTGCGATTGATCGGTTTACTCTGGGCTCTGCTGGACGAAGATTCCTTGTTGCTGCTGGAGGAGCCCGAACTATCGCTGAATATCGGGATCATCAATAAATTGCCAGCGCTGATACATAGATTACGTCGGCAGAAGGGGCAGGTGATACTCAGCACCCACAGTGCAGACCTATTATTAGATAAGGGGATTGGCGGCGAGGAGGTCCTGCTCCTCTCACCAGGTCATGACGGGACTGTAGTCAGGGTAGCTTCCACGATTCGGGAGATTCGAGCTTTGCTGGAAGGTGGACTCTCCATAGCGGACGCAGTTTTGCTCCCGGAAATTGTGCCGCAGGACATTCATGAGCTGGGGCTTCTTAAATGAGTTCGAGCAGATCAATCATCGTTGTATTCGAAGACGACTTGAGTGGAGCTGTTCTCAGAAAGATACTTCCGGATAAGTATACGTATATATGGATTAGAGGGCGTGGATCCGGTTATATCAAGAAGAATATCAATGAATATAATAGAACCGCAAAAACGGTGCCTGTTCTGGTACTGACAGACCTTGACAGGAAGGAATGTGCACCAACGCTCATAGAGGATTGGCTGCCGTTTCACCGCCATAATCCTAAGTTATTGTTTCGTGTAGCTGTACGAGAGGTTGAATCCTGGGTTCTTGCAGATCGCGACAGTTTCGTCAAATTTCTTGGTATCGAGGGAACGTCGATTCAGGCGAAGGTTGACGAAATTGACGATCCCAAGGAATATCTGATCAATCTTGCCAGGAGGTCAAACAAACGGGAATTACGTGAGGCTATCGTTCCGGGAAAGGTTAGCGAAGCAGACCACGGTCCGGACTACAATGGTTCTTTAGTGCAGTTTGTCAGAGAGTACTGGGATATGGAGGAGGCTATGTGCAATTCACCAAGTTTAAAACGAGCAATCGAAGCAGTGGAAAACTTTCGACCGGAATGGTAATATCCAATTCCGTAGAGATGGCAGGATGCGAAGGAAAACAACACCCCCATGAAACTCGCTAAATACAGATTAACCATCCGCCCAACAAGCAACCTCTCCCTCCCGCCCTACAAAGGCTCCACCTTCCGCGGCGGTTTTGGTCATGCGCTCAGGCGAGTTATGTGTGTAAACCGGGGCGAAACATGCGAGAAATGTCCGCTTGTAAAGGGGTGCGTCTACACATACATCTTTGAGACGACGCCCAGACAGGCGTTAGATGAAACGCCCGAAGACACACACCTCCCCCACCCGTTCATCATTGAGCCGCCCATGAACGAGAAGCGACATTACAGCAGAGACGACAATTTGGATCTCCACCTTCTCCTTATCGGTCAGGCGATTGATTATGCACCCTACTTCATCTTCGCGTTCGAGGAGCTTGGGAGAATCGGAATAGGAAAAGACAGAGGCAAATACCGGATCGAGAGTGTGACAAACATCGGCTGCGGGAAAGAGACGCTCATATACGATGGCAACTCACACATCAAAGACAGCCCGCAGGTGATAGACCGGACCGATGTACAAAACGAGGCATCACAACTCGATCATCACCGGATCACCCTTCGCTTTCTCACCCCCACAAGAATAAAATACAAAGGAAAGCTCACCAAAGACCTGAATTTTGAGGTGTTGATGAGAAATCTATTGAGAAGATCATCGTGGCTTGCAGAGGTTCATTGCGATGAGAAATGGGATATGGACTACAAGGGACTCATCAACAGAGCAAAAGAGCAGGTCACTACCACCTACTCCGATCTATGGTGGCATGATTGGGAACGCTACTCGCAGCGGCAAGATAAAAAATTAAAGATGGGCGGGTTCATAGGCGAAATAACCTTCGAAGGCGAATTAACCGAGTTCTTACTATTCCTGAAGCTTGGCGAATACCTGCATATTGGCAAAGGAACGGTTTATGGTCTTGGAAAATATGAAATCGTGAGAGGATGAGATATGACATATACCACATACTCTGTAAATGACATCCCGATCCGGTTAACCGATGGGAGATGGACTCATATCGTAGAAAATCACGATGATATGGCGGGCTACTACTTTGACGTCCTGGAAACAGTTACCAACCCCGGCTGGGTATTCGAAGGGGATTACGATGAATTATGGGCAGTAAAACTTATCTCTAAAAGGAAGGCTATGCTTGCAATCTACAAGGAATCGAGAGAACAGAACGATGGTTTCATAATCACTGCTTTCTTCACCACAAAAGTCCGGAAGCTTCTAATAAGGAGGATACTATGGCAGCAATCGCAGCAGTAAAGGAAATATTCGAGGCAGTACCGCACATAAGGAAAATAGGGGCAAAACATCTATGGTTTGACTTTGATTACGAAGCGGATGTTTTGTACGTGAGTTTAGAGCGACCCCAAAGGGCAACAGACACGGATATCCTGGAAGACGGCGTATTCCTGCGACTTCGAGATGAAAAAATAGTTGGAATGACTATAACAAATGTTAGTAAGAAATTTAAGGGATAATGCCCGGGTCTTTGCACTCAACAGCAGGTCGACAGCGTGCGGCGGCATGATCCTAAACTATCTGAAAAAATAAAAACCGGAACCATGCACATGACACAGGTAGTCAACATTATAGAGTAGAGTCAAAAAGGTCTTTGTACTTCCATCGAGGTGGTAAAGATGAACCTGAGGAAACAAATAGTAATGGTACGTAAGATAAAACAAGCGAAAGAATACAAAGATAAGGCATCTATGACGGAAAACAGCGACAGAGCAATCGAGCGGTATGACAAGTCGATTTCACTCTTGAAGCAGGTGGTGAAGCAGGATGAAATAGAGGTGCTAAAGGTAGTTCATACAGGAAATCTGAGGGATTCAGAGGCGAACAGATGTGCTGTCTTTGCGAGCAAGTTTTTTGATGCTGCAATCTCATTATCAGGGGGTGAAAGGGCGGACTGTCTGAAAAAAGCTGCGGAGTGTTCACTTGCAGCCAGTTCGATCAGAATGGAGGCAGCAGAGGTCGCCAGAGAATATGGCGGCCTTGCTGCATACTACAACACACTCAGTCACGTATATCTGGATGGGGCATTCCACCCGTATTATCTTGCATGGGCGGCCGATGCGGTTGGTGACCTGGATGATGCACTTTCTAACTACAAAAAGGCGCTTTCCACCCTTAAAACAGCGCTCGAGCATTTTGATAAGTCCCTGCAGATGAAACCCTCTCGCGACATGGAGGAGGGGCGAAAACACTACCTCGAATACATGGGGTGGTGTAGATTAGGCATTCGAGAAGTGGAATTTAAGATGCAATCCGGAGGAGTTACGAAAAAAAGAACCAAGAGGAAAAGGAAGCAGATTACAGAGACCGACAGATAAATATGCTGATGCCAAGAAATCGGAATCACCGTTGATGATCACAACAAGCATCCGAAGAGATTATAAAAATATCTTCGATAATTATAGTGTAAGAGCCCGGATCCACGTATATGGGATTGAAACTTTGCAGCCATAGCTCTGAAGAGGGGTTGCAGAAAGTAGGAGATTGCAGGAGAATCAAATGCTGAATAGAATACTACTGGTCTCGGTCGGCGGTTCCGCGGACCCGATCGTAAACGCGATAAAGGAACATAACCCGGACTTCGTCTACTTCTTCTGCTCTTCCGGACCCAGGGGTAGTGAAAAGACCATAGATGGTCCGGGAGACCCCTGTGGCGATAAGAGAAGAACCAAGTGCCCGGAATGTGGGCATATCCACTATATAGGTGATCCCAAAGGAAGAGCGATTGCATTTCAAGCCGGACTTGCGAAAGACCAGTATGAGATCGTCGCCGTCGATAACCCGGATGATCTGAACGTATGTTACCGGCGGTTGCTCGAACTGGCAGAACAGATAGAAGTGGTGCATGAGGACTGCCAGATAATCGCTAACTACACCGGCGGTACCAAGACGATGTCGGCAGCAATGGCGCTGGTAGGCGTCATGACGGAGCAGTGGGATCTCTCTTTGAATGTCGGTCCAAGGCGGGATCTGATCCATGTACGGTCAGGGGACGTGCCAGTGGTCATAGATAAGTGGAGCATCTTCTATCAGAACCGGTTGGAATCGCAGAGAGAGCCGCTGGAGAACCACTATTATGCGTTCGTTGCCAGTTCCATCTCAGAGATGCTTCACCGACCAATAGAAGGATCGCTGCGGGATCGATTGATTGAGACAAAGGTGATCTGCGAAGCTTTCGACCTGTGGGACAGATTCCGTCATGAGGCGGCACTGGAGTTGCTTGAGCCTTATGGCAGAAAATTCGCACCTTACATCATCCACGCAAAGAAGATTCTTGGAACGATCAGAGCTACCGGTTATGAACTGGTCCCGGACTTACTCAAGAATGCAGAGCGAAGGGCAATTCAGAAGCATTATGATGATGCCATCTCCCGATTGTACCGTGCAACAGAACTTTTTGCCCAGATCAGGTTGGAGAAGGAGTATGGATATCAGACTGACGATCTGAGATTAAATCAACTCCCAAAAAATCTCAGAGACGAGTATAAAGAACACCTCAGGGGTGATAAACTGATTCTTGGGCTGCGGAATGATTATGAGCTTCTATCAAAGCTTAAGGATCCGATAGGGCGAACGTTTAAGGAGAGGGAGGTGCGGATCATAGATGCCCTGACCCGGCGGAACTCATCCATCGGCGCGCACGGTCTGATCCCGATGGGTGCGCGGGATTATCATCTGGTGGCGGATAGTCTGGGAGGGTTCATAATGGAAGCATCCGGAGGGATCGGGGTGGATCTGACGATGGAACAGCTGCCGGGGAGCGAGATATTGCGATGATTGGGAGGCTTCTGGCTGTGTGTGGGGCGAAGCCTCCGGAATCACGGTCGTTGGTAAGGAGTGTACGCCAGGTTGGGGGGGGTCTGGCAGTATAGGGGTTGGGATGATGCGGAATATTTTTTGAATAAGATATTCTCTAGAATGAAGATGTTTCTATTTAATCCATATTTGCGATAGTCGCGACAGGGGATGGAAACATTCGGGGTTATCGCAAATATATGCAGTGTGGAGAATGGGCGAATAGTGAAAATACTTGTTATTTTTGCTTCTTATATCATGGAAATTCGAGTACAAATGTGAGGTCGATTATCGCAGAGCTACGCAGTGCAGAGAATGGCTTAATTGTAAAAATATGTGCTATTTGCGATTTTGGTATTATGGGGGCTGGGGTATAATTTAGTGATTATGGTTGATTATCGCAAAGCTTATATGTGGTCAAATCTACTAATATAATGCAGGTGTGTCCTGCAATGAAATGAAGAATAACCACCTGAAATCGGACTTCCATTTTCGGGAAATTAGCCGAAAACCGATGGGGTGTGAAGACCAGACCCGCTTAATAGGGGATTGAAACACTCCTACGCTAGAGCTGAGCTTTCTTCTAGTTACGTGTGAAGACCAGACCCGCTTAATAGGGGATTGAAACATGCAGTATATCGATTGCATCGATGCATTGTGAGTGTGAAGACCAGACCCGCTTAATAGGGGATTGAAACATTTGGGACGTTTTCTTTGACCCAGTCTCCTATTTCGTGTGAAGACCAGACCCGCTTAATAGGGGATTGAAACAACTCCAAAGTAGAATCCTGCCCTGCTTCGTCAGTCGCGTGTGAAGACCAGACCCGCTTAATAGGGGATTGAAACACATGATTGCCAAGCTTTTCTGGTTCAAAGGTAACTTTCGTGTGAAGACCAGACCCGCTTAATAGGGGATTGAAACAAGAAATACTGTTCTTCAGTCACTTCAATCGTGACATGTGTGAAGACCAGACCCGCTTAATAGGGGATTGAAACTCTGGTTCAAAGGTAACTTTTAATCCAGCATTCTCTTCTATGTGTGAAGACCAGACCCGCTTAATAGGGGATTGAAACAGAAAAAACTTGATATTGTGAAGGAGTGAAAAGTTGAGTGTGAAGACCAGACCCGCTTAATAGGGGATTGAAACAAGAACTTTTTCTTTTCTATCGTCTTGTGACTCTTCTAGTGTGAAGACCAGACCCGCTTAATAGGGGATTGAAACGGGGAAGAAATTCCTCGCCCCTCTGTCAAACTCCGTTTGTGTGAAGACCAGACCCGCTTAATAGGGGATTGAAACGCAGTGTCTCTTGCTTTGTTTCTTTCCGTTATTATATTCGTGTGAAGACCAGACCCGCTTAATAGGGGATTGAAACAGTTCTGCGTCTCTTCGAACCGTTGTAGTATTTTTCCACGTGTGAAGACCAGACCCGCTTAATAGGGGATTGAAACTCATTTTATCCCTCCTTAAAGGTTATTCGTTTCTATGTGTGAAGACCAGACCCGCTTAATAGGGGATTGAAACACCTTCCTGTGGTGGGACTAACTATCGGAGATTTCTCAGTGTGAAGACCAGACCCGCTTAATAGGGGATTGAAACGGAGAGTTATAACTCCTCCACCCTGTGCCATTCGTGGAGTGTGAAGACCAGACCCGCTTAATAGGGGATTGAAACATGATCATCCACCTCAAAATATCTACTATATTCACTTTCGTGTGAAGACCAGACCCGCTTAATAGGGGATTGAAACCGAGAATGCCTACGGGAACATGCCCACCGCTAGGGAGCAATGTGTGAAGACCAGACCCGCTTAATAGGGGATTGAAACCTTCAATTCCTTGACCTTTCTCCGGGAATTTATTTCCGGAGTGTGAAGACCAGACCCGCTCAATAGGGGATTGAAACAAGATCTTTGCTCTCACCACATTTTCTACATATACCCATCTATGTGTGAAGACCAGACCCGCTTAATAGGGGATTGAAACATGAATATCTGCTGTGAAACACACCCTTTCACCCGCAGGGTGTGAAGACCAGACCCGCTTAATAGGGGATTGAAACATTTTTTTCTTCCTTTTATTTCCCGATTCAATGAATGTGGACACCTGCAAGTACTCTGAAAGGTTTATATGTTAGGAACGTAAATATAAGGATCATGTTCCTATTTATAGACAGAGAAGAAGAACTGGACTTCTTAAAGGAGCGGTACGGTAAAGAAGATTTTGATTTTATTGTAATCTACGGCAGAAGACGGATTGGAAAGACTGAACTCTTGAAGAATTTCGTGAAAGAGGTTCCCCACGTGTACTTTTTATGCAACAAAGCAGGGACTGCCACAAACGTTCAAAGATTTAAAAAGCAAGTTGCAAGATTTTTCAGAGAACCGGAGATTGCTTCGGAAGATCTTGAGGAAATATTTTCTTACATAGTGTCAAAAGCGAAAGAAAAACTTGTAATCATTTTCGATGAGTTTCCCTACCTTGTTGAAAAGGATGGTGCGGTTCCGTCATTGTTTCAGCAGGTCATTGATTGCGTTTTGAAAAATGAGAAGATGATGCTTGTGATCTGCGGATCTTCCATAAGCATGATGGAAGAACTGCTTGGGTATAAAAATCCGCTCTATGGTAGAAAAACGGGACATATAAAGGTTAAGCATCTTAAATTCAAGCATCTTAAGGAATTTTTTCCAAAAAGTTCAAAAGAAGAGATCATACAAATATATTCTATTTTAGGAGGCGTCCCGTTTTATCTCGAGAAGTTTGACGCAGAAAAATCTGCGCTTGAAAACGCAAAGGAACAGATTCTGTCGAAGAGAGGAATGCTCTATGAAGAAGTGGATTTCCTTCTAAAAGAGGAGTTTAGAGAACCGGATATTTACAAAAACATCTTATCGGCAATGGCTTCGGGGCGCACAAGGGTTGCAGAGATCTCGGATAGATCTATAATCAAAGCATCCGATATGGACCGGTATCTGAAATCACTGATGAGGATTGGCATAATAAAAAAAGAAATCCCTGTAACCGAGATAAAAAGTAAAAAAACTCTTTACACCATAGAGGATAACTTTTTCGATTTCTATTTTTTGTTCTTTGAGCCCAACAGGTCTGATATCGAGATAGGAGAAACAAGAAGCGTTGAAGATATGTTGGAAAGGGATTTCAATATGTACGTGGGCAGAAAATTCGAAAAACTTGTGCGGGAGGAGGTGCTTAGATATCTGTGTCCATTTTCAGCCACAAAAACCGGCAGATGGTGGGGGTTTTATAGGGATGCTGGAAAGAGGATGGAACTTGAGATCGATGCGATTTGTTTGAACGGAAACGTAAACGAAATTCTTTTTGTGGAATGCAAATGGAAACATTTGAGCGAAAGAAAAGCAAGCAACATTCTGGAAGAGTTGAAAAGGAAATCAAGGTTTGTGCAGTGGAATAACGATGTGCGCAAGGAGTATTTTGGGATTGTAGCAAAGAAAATTGAAGGAAAGTGTGAACTCAGGGGGAAGGGATTTTTTGTTTATGACCTGGATGATTTTTGAGATGTGATGAGCAGTTTTTTTTCTCCAGTCCGGAGTTGCCGATCCCCATTTTAGCAACCATAACCACCGAGGCACAAATTCTACGGTACTACCCCCAACTAATTATTCTTTCAGGGTGTCTTCAGTTATTATTGTGGCTTTTCTAAGATTAAAATACCACATAGTCGCAACCAACCCCCGCACCTCCCGCTCCTTTACCCCATCACCCAAATTCCAGCAAACCCGAATCAGTTCCCCAAGGTCCACGCAGGATTTGACCACAAAATCCACTTCCCACCCTTTTTTTATCTCGACGATTTTCTCAGTGTGGCGGCCAGACCCGCTCAATGGGGGATTGAAACCGCTCAGCAGAGCCGTGCGAAATACATAAGAAGAGACCACCCAAGCATAAGCATACCTAATAATACCAGTGAAGGTTGTATCGCGCAAAAAATGATACCCCAGTAGATAAGTGTGGGTATTAATAATATTAGCCGTTTTATGCATATTCATGAACAAAAAAACGATACGGATTCATGGAGAGCAAACAGAAAAGGGATGGACTTGTCCAGTATGTGGAAGTTCAGACATCATTGGTCACGGAAAACAACATAACATCGATCATCATAGGAGATTTAAGTGCGAGGATTGTGGAAAGACGTTTAATGAGAAGATAGGCACAATTTTCTACCATAAGAAAATGCCAAGGGATACGATAATTACGATCATATATCTATTCCTTACCGGGTATCCGGCAAGCAATATGCCTCCTTTAGTTCAGGTAACAGAGAAGAGCATTCGGAATTTATTAAGGGAAGTTGTGGGGAGATTTGAGAAATATGAGGAGTTTATATCAGATCCAGACGATTATGCTCCAAAAGTAATCGAAATAGACGAAATATACATAAAAATACAGGGTAGTAGGGAGTTTTACGGGTGGCTCGCTTATGATCCTGAAAATAAGTATCTGATAGACTTTGTCGTAGGGAAGAGGGATGATGAGACGCTGGAAGAATTGTTCAAAAAGTTGGAGGGATATAAAGGGAAGGTGGGATTGGTCTTGATTGATGCGTACATAGGCTATGTGAAATTTGTTGAGAAATATCTCGCAGATGGAGAGGAAAAGCCACTTACTGGCGTCATAAATAAGTCAGAATATTCAGAAACTGAAGGATTCGTGACTTATGCCCTATTCAGTGGAAAGAGAGAGTCAATCGAAGCGAAAATATCCTCTCTGGGACTCGGGAAGAAAATAACCACTGCTTTGATCGAGTGCCTGAATTCGCAGATAAGAGACTTGTGTAATTACATACGAAGACGTAGCAAACGAATCCCAAGACTTTTAAGCTGGGGAGAAAAAGCAGTATCCTGCTTTAAATTCATGCATAACTACTTGAAAGCGCATTTAACACTCAGTGGAAAGAGCAGTAAGAATTGGATTACTGTTCCGGTCACTCCCTGCATGAAAGCCGGGATTTGTGACCATCAAATCAGCTTGATTGAGATTCTGAATTTCCGATTCATAGCACCCACACCAAAGTAGTGGGGTGCCCTTTAAAGCAAGAAGCCTCGTTGCTTTCAGCGGGAGAAAGTCACCCCGACGATTTTCTCAGTGCGAAAACCAGACCTGCTCAATAGGAGATTGAAACGTTGATGCTATTATTTATTCCGAGACTGTTTTCTGCGTGTGACAACCAGACCCGCTTAATAAGGACTATAGGATTGTAGCCATTAACTGACGCCGCATAATCCAACCGACCAGCTCAGACACTTAAACGGGTATCCCGGATTCACGAGCCGCGCGTGCTGGACGTTTGAATCTAACGCTCGAGCGTTTCTCACGCATCCGACTTTCTACCGTGCGCATCGATTCGGGACTCAACGCCTCCATCCCGCACCTCGAACACCTGAGTCCATGCAGATGCCTGACGATGACCTGCCTGCTATCCACAAACCATATCGACCACGATGTCATCAACACGCTCGAAACGTCCGCCGCATTCACAACCTTCCATGATCACAGCACCCGCTGCCACCAACCCTTCTCGGATCTCATCATCGGTCATCTGCGGTACGCTCACCGGTGCGCCCAGGATGCATGTCGGATATTTTTCGTTCATGGTTCAGTCCTCGAATGCTGTTATTACAACTACAGTCATTCCATCTGGCTGCTCTACAAGTGTGTATACAACCCGTATCTTCTTATTTGGTGATATTGTGCCGAATGCACATTATAACGATTGGGGTAGTCTCGATCAGGTACATGCCTGCCATGCAACAATGCTGTCTTGATCTCATATTCTTCTACATGATGCCCGCGCTGCTTGATGTGCTGCCATTCAATGGAATATTTACCATCCAGCACAAACATCCGGACATACTGTTTGATTTGATTTGGATTCATATTCGCCCAACGGTTGGATGACTTGATGCAACACCTTGTTTTTTCGTTTGTGCTGCATAATGGTTATGGTTGTGTGTCTGCCATTATCGATACCTTCACGGCAAAAATAAATCTTGAAGAGGTGAAGTAAAGTTCCTTATATGTAAAGGCTCAGCACATCGCATACAATCGTGAAATTTCAGGCGCAAAAAAGCGGGATAGCTATACTTTCGACTGAATTCGTGAAATCGTTGTGAATGGTGTCTTTTCCTCTATGGTATATGAGTTCCATCACCAATGATATGCGCTGGTATGATACGTTTTGAGTCCGCAAACGCTGGTAAATGCATTTTAGGACGCTGGAAAAGTCAGTTTTCAGTTGTTCCCAGAAGCTGCGAGATTCTTCGAGCGG
This sequence comes from Candidatus Methanogaster sp., assembly GCA_003194445.1. GTDB lineage: Archaea > Halobacteriota > Methanosarcinia > Methanosarcinales > Methanogasteraceae > Methanogaster_A. The sequence continues at coordinate 10,519 of PQXF01000028.1, read as the reverse complement.
TTCTTTGCAAATAGGGCAGAGATATCTCTCGATCTTGACGCTGACAAGTCTTTTTTTGCAATGCTCGTTGTATCCGTTGTGATTCATCCGATTCCCGCATTTCGGACAGTATGGCAAAACAATTCTCCAGAATATTCCGTTTGCGGTGTATTCGAAGTAGTTCGAGTAATTCTCGAAGATTGGGGAGAGTGCGTCCGCATGGGCAAAGTTTAATAGTGTGTAGTTTAGAATTATCATTGTATAGTTAGTATATATATTCCACCCCAGAGTTAAAAAGCTTTTGGGAGGGGATACCCTATCCTATCACTGGAAATTCGATTGTGCCGGGGGATTGAAACAAAAGAATTCCTACGAATACTACTATTGTCAATACCGTTGTGTGGAGAACAGATCCACTTAATAGGGGATTGAAACATGCACAAATTCTCACACATAACCGGATATTCTTCCGTTTAGAAGATGGAGTCTGCATATAAGAAAAGTCCGGAATGATCTACCAATAAATTCAGCGTCGAATTTACGATTTTATGTCCAAAATCCGATCTGCAACATAAATGGTTGTAACAAGAATTATTGTCGCTATACCAGAAGCCAATGTGCACTCAATTGCAAAGATATATTGACCATTTGATAATAAAGTTGTTGAACACATAGCCCCTGCTACTAATGGTACGACTACTATGCTTTTTGCCTGTTTAATCACTCCTCTGAGTATTGACGATTCTGTTTTTGGTGTCATATAATATTATACCTCCTATTTATATGTTTTGCTTTTAAGTAGTATTGTGACCGTCCCATTGACATACAGAGTACATCCAGTTAAACAAGGGTTGAAACCATGCGGAACACACGAAGTGCAAAGGGCCCGACCCACTCAATGCGGGATTGAAACAGTCATTCAAGACTTGAACCCGGAAGAAAGCTATTATCATGTGAAGACCAGACCCGCTTAATAGGGGATTGAAACTTCTCCGTTCGCGTCGATCCGAATCGCCGAAAGCCTTTTAAGCATCGCAGAATAAATCCGTAAAAAAAGCTGTAGGAGATGAAAGAGGATGGGAAACTATTTGAAATACGTCCGTGCAGCGATGAAAAGAGCCAGATACGAGATTCTACCCGATGACGATACATTCTATGCTGAAATACCAGGGTTTGATGGTGTTTATGCGAATGGCGATACCCACGAGTCGTGTAGAGGCGAACTGGGGGAGGTCCTTGAGGAATGGGTGCTACTCAGAGTACATCTTAATCTGCCGCTACCGGTTATTGATGGTGTTGGTCTCTCGATCATGGAGGCAGTCTGATGCCCCTGGTGGGACCAATTAAGAGAAGAGATTTGATACGATACCTGAAAATTCTTGGTTTCAAAGGACCTTATTCTGGCGGGAAACATCAGTTCATGGTTAGAGACAACGTTACCCTTAGACTCCCAAACCCCCATAAAGGTGATATTGGCAGGGAACTTCTGATAAGAATCCTAAAACAGGCAAAAATCAACAGAACTGCATGGGAAAGTCTTTGAATTTGCAGCAGATAATACCCACAGCCAAAAGAAAGAGGATCTAACCAGCGAATAAAACAGCTGCCAGAAGAGGGTGAGATACTACAATGACGGATGATCAGGCGCTCTGGAAGAAGGTGTGCAGCCAGCAGAACATCAGATCAGCGTGGACTAAAGTCAGAGGGAACGGAGGCGGTCCCGGGGTTGATCGCGTAACGATAGAGGATTTCGAGGGGAGCCTCGATGAGAATTTAGCGACCCTGCAGGATCAGCTCGAAAGCGGAGATTACAAACCCCTTCCGGTATTGCGATTCTACATAGATAAGGATGATGGATCCAAACGCGCAATCGGGATCGCTGCTGTCAGGGATAGGGTGGTACAGCAATCCCTGCTCTCAGTCCTGTCCCCAATCTTTGAGGAAGAATTTCTGGACTGCAGTTTCGCATATCGTCCTGGGAGATCATCTCCGGATGCTATCGACAGAATAGAAGGTCTGCTTAATGATGGATTTGAGTGGGTTCTCGATGGGGATATCGAGGCGTTCTTCGACTCAATCGACCATGATCTACTCATAAGCTTTGTTTCTGAAAGAATCTCCAATACAGAGGTTTTGAATCTGATCCGGGAGTTTCTAAACGCCAGCATCTTTGAAGATATGAGCCTTCGCGAAGAGTATCTGGGCATCTCCCAGGGCAGTGCGATCTCCCCGCTGTTAGCCAATATCTTCTTACATCGCTTTGACATGGAGATTACCGCGAAAGGATATCACCTCATCAGGTACGCTGATGACTTCGTTGTGCTGGAAGAATCTCAGGAGATGGTTGCTAAGGCTCTGACTGATGTAACCGCCACTTTGGGGTCATTGAAACTCAATTTGAATGAGAAGAAGACCAGACTTGTTCATGCCGGGAAGGGCTTTGTCTTCCTGGGATATTATATCGATCTTAAAGGCAGAGGACCGAGCAAGAAAGCCATTGGCGTCATCAGCCGAAGACTGCATGAGATATCTCAAACAGGCAAGAGACGAGGAACAGTTGAAAGAATCGGGGACTTAGTAGAAAGTATACGAGGATGGAGCGCTTATTTCCGCACATGTAGAGGAATAGAACCTGAAAACGAGCTTACTTTGATCGCCCTTATAGAGATGAGCCTTGAGCTTGGTGACGAGGAGAATGCCAGAAGACTTCTCGGCAGACTGAGAGATTTTTCGATCGGTCAGGCTGATCTCTGGTATCGGCTGGGACACCTGGCACAAAGATTGGGTCTGAAGGAAGAAGCCCTTGACGCATTCTCACAAGCACTATCCGCGGATCCGGATTACGCTCAAGCTAAAGAGTCTCTGGAACGGATGGATCTGGTGGATGAGGATATCTATCCCTCCATTCAGCGGTTGAAGAAGCTCATCCATCACTGTCCGGATCTGCCCCAGTCCTACCGGGATCTGGCTTTCTGTTACGCCGAACTTGGCGAATATGGTCAGGCTCAGGAATCGTACCAGAAGGCTGTGACGCTGGAGATGGGCGCGGAACCTGTGGAGAAGCCTATAAAGCCTGCGCCCGCAGTCCCCTCGTCCCCGGAACCACCCAAGCTCGTCTTTTCTGATGAGGATGCGTCCCTTTTCGCTTCTAGATTCCGTGGAAGGGATGACTTCTTCGCATGCCAGTGGGTTGATGAGAAAGGGAGGAGAGGATTTTCCCATGTATCCCGTCCACTGAACCTGACAGAGATAAAGCACCATCTTGGAGGCGAAGAGACCATAGGGCTGTATCTGATGGATGAAGATGACCGGGTCCGCGTCTCGGCAATCGATATCGATATCAGCCAGAAAGCACTTTTGGAATATGCGAAGGATGAAGAGGAGGCTGCAAAGCTCCATCAGCTAACACAGAACGATGCTGCAAGGATGGCGTCCATCTGCGATGATCTGGAAATTCCAGTCTTAATCGAAGACAGTGGCTACAAAGGACGCCATCTCTGGTTCTTCTTTGATGCACCTGTGCCAGCCAAATTGGTCAGAGCTTTTCTCAAATTCATCGTCGAGAAAGCGGGCATGCCCGGTCACGGGATACACTGGGAGATCTTTCCCGACCGCGATAAAGTGAAAGGAACCGGAGAAGGATTCGGACCACTAATCAAACTGCCTCTTGGCATCCACAAAAGAACCAACCGTAGATCGCTCTTCCTCAATCGGGAAGGTGATCCACTCCGGAACCAGATCGCGGCACTCTTCAAGATCAGCCATATCCCCCGGACAAAGATCGAGGAGATACTGTTAACATATAGTGTTAAATCCGGGACTGCCCCAACAAAGAAGACGGAATCACCGCTAGTAGAGCGCCTGCTCTCCGGTTGCAACGTGGTAAATTATCTGGTGAATAAAGCCAGAGATACCCATTATCTTGATAATTCCGAGCGTGTTACCCTGCTTTATACCCTTGGGCATCTGGGGAAGGAGGGAAAAGATTTTCTACACGAGGTGATCAGCAACTGCATAAACTATGACTATAGCTTTACCGAGAAGAAGATAAGGAAGCTAAAGCCCTATCCCATCAGTTGCGCCAGAATCAGAGAGAAACACGAGGATATAGCCATGAAACTGGGCTGCAATTGCCATTTTAAGATTCCTCCAAAAGGATATCCTTCGCCAGTTCTCCACGCGTTCAAACAAGGACAAAAAGGATGGATTGCACAATCATACGAAGGAGATACCAGAGCTCAAGCGAATAAAACCATCCCGAATGGTATAAATGCGAAATTGAAGAGATATATCGAACTTAGAAGGCATCTCGCAGGTATTGAGAGAAGCATCCATCGCACCGAGGAGGAGATGGCTTCTTACTTCGACAAAACAGAGACTGACAGTATATCCACCGAATACGGAGTCCTTGAGAGGAGAAGGAAAGCCGGGGATAAATACGAGTGGATAATCAGGCTATGAGGATCGTTACATGTCTACACTATATCTAACCGAGCAAGGCTCGAAACTCCGTAAGACTTCCCAGAGGCTTCTGGTGGAGAGAGGTGGTGTAACGTTACTCGATGTCCCGGCGCATGAAATCGATCATATCCTGATATTCGGAGCAGTGCAAATAAGCACCCAGGCGATCAGCTTTCTTCTAAGTAGCGGGATCGAAGTGAGTTTTCTCTCCATGAACGGCAGACTCAAGGGCAGACTGACCCCGGTTCAGTCGAAGAATGTATTCTTAAGATTGGCTCAATACGATCGATACAAGGATGAGGAGTTTAAGCTGATCACCGCCAGAAGCATTCTTGAGGGAAAGATGAAGAACCAGCGCACTCTCCTCCTGCGCTACCAGAGGAATCGCCCCGAAGCGGATTTCACATCCGATATGGATACAATCTCCCGTTCTCTCTCCCAAATCCCACACGAGAGCACGATATCCGCACTCATGGGTCTGGAGGGTGCCAGCACCAGAGCATACTATAATTGCTACGCAACGATGCTATCCAATTTTGTCTTTGAGGGGCGGAACAGACGCCCGCCATTAGACCCGGTAAATGCTCTTTTGAGCCTGGGGTATGTTCTTATCGCGAATGAGATGTCGGCTTTGATGGAATCCACAGGCTTTGACCCCTTCATAGGATTCATGCATGGTTTGAGATATGGCAGGCAGTCTCTGCCACTGGATATGATCGAGGAATTCCGCCACCCTGTAATCGATGGGCTTGTCCAGTCACTCACAAATAAAGAAAGCATCAAAGAAGTAGATTTCCATAAAGAAAGTGATGGCGCGGTTCTCCTGAATAAGGAGTCACTAAAGAGGTTTTTCAGCTTCTATGAAGATCGGATGGAGAAGTCTTTTAAGAGGGGGAACTCGTACACAAGTTATCGCAAGGTCTTTCGAGAACAGGTGGATAACATGCGGCAGACCGTACTCAACAGAGAGACATACCAACCATTCCTGGTGCGCTAAAATGACGTATGTGCTGATCTCCTACGATATCTCGGATGACAAGAAGAGGAACCGGGTTGCAGGTCTGCTCAAAGACCATGGGAAGCGTGTGCAGTACAGTGTTTTTGAATGCCATCTTGATGCAGATAGGCTTAACGATCTTGTCGTTGGACTCGATCGATTCGCCGAAGGGGATGACAGCATAAGGGTATATCCCATCTGTGCATCATGTTTGAAGAGAGCGGTCATATTGGGACGATGCGAGTCTTTTGACGAGGATACGTACTATGTGGTGTAGGAATCTACGTTGAGAGTGGTGGAGCAATCGGATGAATATTGTCTGAACTCAATCACCAATCGCGATTTTGGGTCTTTGCGATAATCTAAATGATCTTTGCGATAATCTAAATGGGGTGCAAAATAGGGGGGGATTATCGCAGAGCTACGAAGCACGGATAGGGGTTAAAATTTGAAAACATTTGCTATTTGCGATTTTAGTTTTATGATAGCATGATTATAATTTAGTGATTATGATCGATTATCGCAAACCTTAAATACCATCAAGTTCCACCAGTATCGTGCAGTCATATCCTGTGGTTAAACGCGGGATAACAGCTGTAGATCAGCCATCCAATTTTGCGATAATGTGCGAAAATTGGTGGTGTGTGAAAGACCAGACCCGCTCATAGGGGATTGAAACACTTTTTATATGAGCGTCTAATGCAGTTGAATCTAAAGTGTGAAAGACCAGACCCGCTCATAGGGGATTGAAACACTTTTGGAGAGATTTTCGAGGGATATTCTGTATCCCCGTGTGAAAGACCAGACCCGCTCATAGGGGATTGAAACATTTGTAAAAGCGTTTACTTCTAGAACAGTGTCCCCGTGTGAAAGACCAGACCCGCTCATAGGGGATTGAAACGACATTTCCACCGTTATTTCATCCGGGTAAGAGAAGAAGAGTGTGAAAGACCAGACCCGCTCATAGGGGATTGAAACATTTTGGACCAAGTCCAGCCACCAGCTTTCTCTTCTGGGTGTGAAAGACCAGACCCGCTCATAGGGGATTGAAACAGATTCTCTCATCTCTGTCCCCTCCGACCTGAGAACAACGTGTGAAAGACCAGACCCGCTCATAGGGGATTGAAACATTCTGTAAGAGCAAGTTTCACACTTGCAAAAATTACGTGTGAAAGACCAGACCCGCTCATAGGGGATTGAAACATTTTTCTAAGTTTTTCTTCAAACTTAGAAATAAATCTTTTCGTGTGAAAGACCAGACCCGCTCATAGGGGATTGAAACAGTTCTTTCGATGCTTTCTGATGAAGAGCATCGATGAAATGTGTGAAAGACCAGACCCGCTCATAGGGGATTGAAACATACCTGCAGTAATAATCGTACGGTGAATCCCATCGTTCAGTGTGAAAGACCAGACCCGCTCATAGGGGATTGAAACATGTACTTAACTCTTCGCTAGCTCTTCAGCTCTTCCAGTGTGAAAGACCAGACCCGCTCATAGGGGATTGAAACAGAGACCTCTGGAACACTTCCTTTAGCGTTCGAGCATCTCCGTGTGAAAGACCAGACCCGCTCATAGGGGATTGAAACACCTCGAGAACTTCTCTGATCGTCGCTCCTCCTCGGAGTGTGAAAGACCAGACCCGCTCATAGGGGATTGAAACAATGAGCTCTAGAACGGAAAGAGTCGCGTCCTCCGAGATCTCGTGTGAAAGACCAGACCCGCTCATAGGGGATTGAAACAAAGAATGTCTGCCTTGACAATGGCTTCCAGATGACGCTCTTCGTGTGAAAGACCAGACCCGCTCATAGGGGATTGAAACTCAAAATTTCCATTTTCTTACCTCCTGCCAAGTCAGAGTGTGAAAGACCAGACCCGCTCATAGGGGATTGAAACATTATCACAATAGCTGGAATACAAAAGATCCAAAAGTGTGAAAGACCAGACCCGCTCATAGGGGATTGAAACTCGATAGAGCCAAGAGTACAGAGTTCTTTGCTTCAAGTTCTTGTGTGAAAGACCAGACCCGCTCATAGGGGATTGCAACTCCACCACACCCTTTTACATTTGCGTCCCCGAACATGTCAAAAACCAACACTCGGTAGTCTCATCTACGTAGCCCATGGCAAAAAAGAAAAGGTTTACAAACAATTGTTTCCTATATGCAGTGATGAATACTCTTGAACTGTTTATCACCAAAGATTTTTGTGGAAAATGCAGGTCCGGATGAGGTGAAACTAAATGACGAGATCAAGTGGAGTGAGAACGGCATGAAAACGCTTGAAATATCCGTACAACCACTGACACCTATCCTGACCGGCGGTGCCAACCGAACCACCGATCGCCTGCATGAGACCGGCATCATCGGCAGCCTGCGCTGGTGGTACGAGGCGATCGTTCGGGGAATTGGCGGAAGCGCGTGCGATCCGACGAAGACCAAATGCCGTTACGATGAGGTGTTGTGTGACGTGTGCCAGGTCTTTGGCGCGACCGGATGGAAGAGGAGATTTGATATGAGAATCGTGCGGGATGAGACCGGACCTGCATGGACGGGTACTGATCTCAGGATCATCCCGCCAGGGCGATCACATGGCTGGTTCCTGCCGGCAGGAAGGGTGGGTAAATTTACGCTCAAGATACGCGGGGATTCGGAGATTGTGGGAATACTCGCGTCTTTACTGTTGTTTCTCGAGAAACGGGGCGCGATGGGTGCAAAACCTCAACTTGGGTATGGGTTTTTCAAGATAGTCAATCGCAGTGAGGTCTCAAAATGCGCCAAAAAATGGGAGATTATGGGTTCTAATAATGAGCGACCGGATGTGCCCGATCTGCGACACTGGTTCTTCTTCAAGTTTCGCTTCAAGCCGTCTCATCCGGATTGGTGGATGCGGATTGGTGGGCTGCAGCGCCTGCTTGGGAATCGGAAGGATGCCTCAGTAGTATCGCATCTGGCTGAACTGGGAATGGTTCCGGTCTCGCCGGTCCTGAAGAATCGGTGGCGTTTCGTGGAATGGGATGCACCGTTTCCCGCGAAGCGATGGCTGTTCGGATCATCCACAGGCGAGGATCGACTGCGAAGCAGGGTGTCGGTGAGCTGGGCTTACCGGGAAGGCGGTGTGTGGGTTGTGCGGGGCTGGGCATCGATTCCGGAAGAGGAACGAACGAAGAGCGGGGTGTTTCAGCACCGGCAGGATATCGATCTGCTCGAGAAGACCCCCAAAACGATATGTCCGCATCATCAGCCCCCGTTTCAGCACCGGCAGGATATCGATCTGCTCGAGAAGATGCTCAATGATGAAACGATCTGGAAGAAAGCCTTGAATCTCGACTACACCACTCCGACAGACCTTAATGTAGATCGCCTAACAGACAAGGATATCATCAGATTTATGGAGGGATGAAACATGATCGAACGATTGATTCTGAGCCGTTTCCGGGGCATTCGGAAAGGTGCTATCAAGGACATGGGGAAGATTAACCTCCTTGTTGGTCCGAACAACAGCGGGAAGACTGCTATTCTAGAGGCGCTCTACTGGCTGTCTGTGAGCGGCAGGGCGTGTGGGCTGGATGCGGACACTTTTTCGGAAATAGAAGTAGAAGATGACATTGAAAATGACATTGATGACATTGAAGAGGACATTGATGACATTGAAGAGGACATTGATAACATTGAAAAGGACATTGATGACATTGAAGAGGACATTGATAACATTGAAAAGGACATGTCGCGTCGTAGCCGGATGTTGCGTCGTAGTCGGGATGCCTTTGTTCCGATAGAGGCAGATCTGTTGGGCGTTTCTCCATGTCCTCGCATCTGGAAACGACACGGCAAGTTGGAATCGTGGCAGGAGGCTCCGGGATATTATACATCGAACGATGCAATATATTATGAAATTCCGTATCTGGACAAGAATGAGCCTCTGAAAGAGTTTCAAATCATCCCACAGTTAATAAGGGGACGCGAAGATACCGAAAGATCCGTGAAAACAATGCTAAAAACCATTGGTGTCTTCGTACTCGACAACCCGGAGGGCCTGGATAATATCCTGGACTACTATCTCCCGGATCTGTATCCGGATGAATTCTCTTCCGATGAGAACGTGCATAGACGCTTTGCCTTCACATGGTATCCGGATTTCATCCACTGGAGGAAGAGTCTTGGTGCGTGGGGCGCGGAAGGAACGGTGGCAGATGCGAATTGTGTGTTCTTCTTCGATTTCCATGCCACTGATGATCCTTTCAACAAAGACTTTTGGTTGGCGATGCGTAGTATACACGGTTGGCGCAAGGAGTTAACACAGAGACTCAAAAGTGTTCTTCCGGACATGGGTGACTTCGTGGTTGATATCGAACTGAATCCCACCTCGCCAGACCTGGTGCAGGGTTCCATTGAAAATGAAGAAAAGGGCACGATCCCGATCGATGATTTCGGAGATGGTGCGAGGCATGCGTTTAAGGTGCTCTCGGGGCTATCGGTACTTGCGGATCGGTGCAAGGATGGACGTGAAGGGATATTTCTCTGGGAGGATCCCGAGCTTTTTATGCATTCGAAGAGTTTGTGCCGGTTGGTCAGGGAGGTCGTGGAGATCGTTAAGGACAAGCCGATTCAGGTCTTCATCTCGACGCAGAGTTTGGAAACCATAGCGTTCTTTGCCAAGGTTTTGAAGGGAAGAGAAAAGTTACAGGATACGATTCGAGCATTCCGCATGAAACTTGTGGATGGTGAATTGATGACGTCTCGCTTCAAATACTCTAACCTCGATGCGTGGCTTGAACATCGTTTAGATCTTCGTTTCTGGGATCAGACGGAGGTTTTCGTGCATTATCAGGTCGGGGAAAGCGATCCGGAGGATGAAGAATGAATGGCGGTACCTTAGTCGTTACCGAAAAATAAAGTAGCAAAGTTTATTAGACAAACCCTCGTATATACAAGCATGGATGATCACGCACAACCCACATCATGGTTGAAAGCCTTGTCCGGAGCGGATGAAGTTCAAGCACGGCGGTTTGCAGCGGCTAAAGCGCTTGAACTTGGGTGGGGCGGAATCACGAAAGTTGTAAAACTTACAGGCATGTCCCATAC
>PQXF01000027.1 GCA_003194445.1 Candidatus Methanogaster sp. | reverse complement strand
AGTTATGAAACTGTCATTAAACTGATTGGTGGTACGACAACAAACAAAGGTCTGAGCGTGGCAGCACGCATAGATGAGCGAGAATATGAGAAAGGAATCAAGTTTTCGGATGACGATATGGCGCAACTACAACTACAACCACACTCATTGCATCCTAAATGGAATTATTCTATATTATCAAGAGATTCTGGTGTGCGTGGGAGGGGTTGATTTCGATAGGTTATTTTTCGGTAGGCACTTATGCAGGCGATCGCAAGAGCCAACCGCGTCTTCAAGGATAAGCCCGGCGGTCTTGTTGTTGATTATCTGGGAATAGCTCATGAGTTGAAAGAGTCACTGTCAGAATATACCAGAAGCGGGGGACGCGGCAAAACAACGTTTGATCAGGAGGAAGCGGTTGCAGTGATGCTCGAAAAATACGAGATCGTGTCTGCGATTTTCCATGGGTTTGATCACTCCAAATTCTTTACCGGAACGCCAAAAGAGCGGATGACTCTTATTCCGGCTGCAATGGAGCACATACTCAAGCAGGACGACGGCAAGGAGCGGTGTTTGAGATATGTTACCGAATTATCAAAGGCGTTTGCTCTTGCCGTACCACATGAAGACGCTCTCAAGATTCGAGATGATCTCGGATTCTTTCAGGATGTAAGGGCAGGTCTTGCCAAGACCACCGCATCAACGGACAGACCACCGGAAGAACTGGACTTGCGCGATCCGGCAGATTATATCAAAAGCTATCGCCTCGGATAAAGTTATAGACATTTTTGCTGCCGCAGGGCTTCCCCAGCCGGACATCTCGATACTTTCCGATGAATTTTTGGCAGAAGTCAAAGGAATGCCGCATAAGAATCTTGCGCTCGAACTCCTAAAGAAACTCCTCAATGACGAGATAAAGATACGATCAAGAACGAATCTGATAGAGAGTAGGTCTTTTGCGGATATGCTGGAAAAGACGATCAAGCGATATCAGAATAAGAGTATAGAAACTGCCCAGGTCACCCGAAGAACTGATAGAACTGGCAAAAGAGATGCGCGAAGCAAGGCGTAGAGGGGACGAACTGAATATGAGTGAGGAGGAGCTTGCTTTTTACGATGCTCTCGAGGTAAATGATAGCGCTGTTGCGGTTCTGGGCGATGAAACGCTGCGAACGATCGCACGAGAGCTTGTCGACACTATTCGAAACAATCTGACGATTGACTGGACGTTACGAGAGAGTGTTCAGGCAAAGCTCCGGGTGATGGTCAAACGAATACTTCGGAAGTACGGGTATCCTCCGGACAAGCAGAAGAAGGCGACAGAGACCGTGCTGGAACAGGCAGCGCTGATATGCAAACGCCCGGATCGAAACTTAAAGCCGCTATAAATTGGGAAGTATGGATCATGAGGCAAATCCGGAAGAGTTTATTTTGTAAGTGGGCGATCCAACGACAACTGTAACATCCAAGAACCTGACACCCCCCCATAATGTCGATGCCCTGCATAAGTACCCCCGCCCCGACTGCCACACTAATGTACCGCGCAACGCTTCAAACGTCCGATCACAGCGTTCTCTGCGCTGCCGCCGCTACCACGTTGCTCGTAGTCTTCCACGAATGCCGCACCCACTCCGGAAAACTCTTGTGTTCTCGGAACCACTCCCGCATGAACCGGATGGTCTTTGGATCGGATGGATACCCGCTGCCGAAATCCCCGACTTCCCTCCCGAGCGTCCTGACCGCGCGATCCCGCTGCACCTTGGCGATGATGGATGCTGCGGCAACGATCGGGTATGTCGCATCGGCTTTGTGCCGTGCAGTAACCGTGAGATGGTGCTTGCATGACCCCTGCACGTTTCTTCCGAACCGCGCCTCGTTGACATCGGCAGCATCCAGGAATGCATGATCGGGTTTCAGGTTCTCAAGCACTCTTGCAAATGCATTGACCATGATCTCGTTCATCGTCATGACTGTGCGTAGTTCGTCGATCTGGTGTGCGCTCACCTCCAGCACAAACCAGCCGTCAACTATCTTCTTTATCTCCTCGTCAAAAAACTCGCGTCTCTTCGAAGTCAGTTTCTTGGAGTCTTTCAGACCGAGTCCATTGATAAGATGCATCCGCTCTTCCTCTATGAGTACGCCCGCAACGCACATCGGACCGATCACCGGACCTTTGCCTGCTTCATCGATTCCTACGATCTTCATGATCGGTGATGGCACAGCAAAGGTATAAATGTATTTATGCCTCTGTTAAAATTTATTTAAGGTGCGCCGACGTGCTTGCCCGGATGTTTGACCGAGATCACGACGTCATCTGAAAATCCGGATGCATTTCCATCGAGTCGGTTTTCGTGATTGTCCGTTAAATTCGCGCAAATCCGGACGAAATAGGGTGAAACAGCACCATGCTCAAACAGTATCATCAGCACCGGAGAGACTCGGCACCCAAAACATTCCGAAACCTTTTAATATTCTCTTGTCATCCACTATAACTACCCATGAGTAAATCCTTGTTTCGCATGAACCATCTCCGGCTAGCAGATGGATAACATTTCATGATCGTTATAAGTTAACAAACGGAGCAGTAGGTGAATATCGGTGACAAATAATTCGAACAATGCTCAAGTGTGTTACCAGTGCGGCACCTGTACTGCCATCTGTCCTGTGCGTAGGGTTGTGAGATTCTCCCCGAGAGTCGCAATCTACGATTCGAACATCTACGACACAGATACAGACGTCTGGGACTGTCTTACCTGCGGACAATGCGTTACAGCTTGTCCACAGGGTGTGCGATTGTTAGACTTCTTCCTCGATCAGAGAATCGGAGGAGAGCCAAAAGATATCGTACATAAAGGCGTCTTTACAGAACTGGCAGACTTGATGACGCGGCTTGGCAACAGCAAAACGACCCTCATAGAGGGTGATGACACGGTCGGGATTGGATACTTCCCCGGATGTGTGGACTTCCACGACATGTTCTTTGACCTGGATGTGGATTTTGGAGAGATTGCAACGTCTTCTGTAACGCTCCTCTCAAAAGCAGGGCTCGAGCCCAGAATCATGCAGCTCAAATGCTGTGGGCATGACCAGCTCTGGCAGGGGGATCAAGAGACGTTCGATAAGCTCAAAGAGGAGAATACAAAGCTTATCAACGAGAGTGGTATCGATACCCTCGTTGTGAGCTGTGCTGAGTGTTACAGGACGTTTCTGATGGATTACGATCTCGATTGTGAGGTTAAGCACATCAGCCAGGTTCTCGCAGATGCCGATCTCGGGATCACGAATGGCGCAGCTACTGCTGCAATTCACGACGCATGTAGGCTCGGACGCCACACAGGCGAGTATGATGCCCCCAGAAACGCAATTGCTGCAACCGGCGCAAAAATCGTTGAGATGCAGCACAATAAGGAAAATGCTCTCTGCTGCGGCGTCAGTTCGATGATGAACTGCAACGACCACACGAAAGCGCTTCGGGTCATGCGGATGGACGAGGCAAAGAGAACGGGCGCTGATGTGCTGATCACGTCGTGTCCGAAGTGTCTTGCACATTTAAACTGCCTCAAGGAAGAGGAGGATTCCGAGCACGGGCACGATTACCCGTTTGATGTGATGGATCTTACCGTGTATCTGGCACGCAAACTAAGCGGCGGCAATGGCAGCAATGGAGGTGATGGAGATGAGTGACACGATCAAGACAAGCGACCTCGACAAGGCATTCAAGGACGAGGTGCTGACTGAACCCGGTGCCGAAAAACTGATCTTATGCTTCAACTGTACAGGCTGCACCGCGGGCTGCACGATGGCTGAGCACGAGCCGAACTACAACATCAGGCAGCTACTTCGGATGGCAAATCTCGGGATGCGGGATGAACTTCTGAACCATCCGTACCTCTGGAACTGCACGACCTGCTACAAGTGCCAGGAGCGATGCCCGCAAGGTGTTCCGAACGTGGACATTCTCTTAAAGATCAGAACGATGGCTGTGCACAGCGGAATCATGCTCGACAATCACAGGAAGGTTGCGCAGTTGATGGCAAAGACCGGGCATGCTGTTCCCATAAACGATGATAACAAGGAGAAGCGAAAGACTCTCGGGATGAACGAACTCCCTGAGACCGTGCACAACTATCCCGATGCGCTGGAAGAGGTGCACAAGATCGTTGCGAAAACGAAGTTTGATAAACTAACGGAGACACAATCATGAGCGAACTATCATTCTTCCTCGGATGTATCGCGCCGAACAGGTATCCTGGAATCGAGAAAGCAACAAAGATTGTGATGGAGGATCTCGGCGTACATCTCAGGGAACTGAAGGGCGCATCATGCTGTCCCGCTCCAGGTGTTTTCAGGTCATTCGACAAGCTCACATGGCTTGCGCTTGCATCCAGAAACGTTGTGTTATCCGAAGAGATGGGCGTAGATCTGCTAACAGTCTGCAACGGCTGCTTCGGATCACTCGTGGATGCGAACAACGTTCTGAAAGAAGACCTTGAACTCCGAAGTGATGTCAACAAAGTGCTTGCAGAGGTCGGACGCGAGTTCAAGGGCACGATCCGCGTGCGTCACATCATGGAGTATCTCTACGATGACGTTGGTGTCGAGAAGGTCAAGGAATCGATCAAATACCCTGTTGACCTGAAGGTTGCCGTG
Source organism: Candidatus Methanogaster sp. (assembly GCA_003194445.1). Lineage (GTDB taxonomy): Archaea > Halobacteriota > Methanosarcinia > Methanosarcinales > Methanogasteraceae > Methanogaster_A. The sequence goes on along the minus strand of PQXF01000027.1, from coordinate 32,702 downwards.
CACTATGGCTGCCACCTGATCAAGCCATCAAAAGAGCGGCATCTCGGCAGTATCGAGAATCCGACGTTCTTTGACGAGCTTGTTGAAGCAACAGGGGCGGAATCGGTGATGTACAAGGACAAGAATGCGTGCTGCGGCGCAGGCGGAGGTGTGCGGACATCAAGTCTCGAGACCGCACTCAAGCTTGCCAGAGCGAAACTGGAACACGCGAAAGCAGCTGGCGTTGACTGTATCGTGGATGCATGTCCGTTCTGCCACCTCCAGATGGATGTTGGTCAAACCGAGATTGAAAAGAAGTTCGGAGATGTTTTTAATATGCCGATTGTTCACTATTCACAGCTTCTTGGGCTTGGGATGGGTTATACCCCGCAGGAACTTGGTATCGACATGAACTATGTCAAGAACGACGATTTCATAGCAAAGATTGAGAAGATAGGGGGTGGCAAGTAATGGCAGAATTAGTAGGAGCAGTTGCGGTCGCAGGAGGCGGTATCGCTGGTATCCAGTCAGCGCTTGACCTTGCCGACAGCGGGCTTAAGGTCTACCTGATCGAGTCAAGCCCGTCGATCGGCGGCGTGATGGCACAACTCGACAAGACATTCCCGACGCTCGACTGTTCGATGTGCACGCTCTCGCCAAAGCTTGCAGAAGCTGCGAGACACCCGAACATCGAACTCATGACCTACAGCGAGATCAAGGAGATATCAGGGGCTGCTGGCAACTTCGAGGTTACGGTAACAAGAAAAGCAACGTATGTCGATCCCGACAAATGCACCGCATGCGAACTCTGTCTTGCCAAGTGCCCTTCAAAGGTTCTTGACGAGTACAACGCCGGAATGAGCAAGAGAAAGGCGATCTACCTCCCGTTCCCGCAGGCAGTGCCAAGGGTCATGACGATCGATGCCGATCACTGTATCTATCTGACAAAGGGCAAGTGCGGCAACTGCAAGAAGGTCTGTGAGAACGACGCTATCGACTATGAGATGAAGGACAAGGATGAGGTGATCAATGTCGGATCGGTCATCCTCTCGACAGGATTTGCGCCGTTTGACCCGACTGAACTTGAGCAGTACCATTATGAGCACCCCGATGTCGTGACATCACTTGAATTCGAGCGGCTCCTCTCTTCATCAGGTCCGTATGTGGGTCATGTGAAGATGGCAAACGGCGAAACTCCGAAGAAGATCGCGTGGCTCCAGTGTATCGGCTCACGCAATCCCGAGATCGGGCGTCCGAACTGCTCTGCGGTCTGCTGCATGTACGCAACCAAGGAAGCGATGGTTGCAATGGAGCACGACAGCGAACTTGAGACCGCGGTCTTTAACATCGACGTGCGGGCATTTGGAAAGGGCTTTGAACAGTTCTACCAGCGTGCGAAGAACGAAAAAGGGGTCAGGTTCATCCGCTCACGCCCATCAGGTGTTGACATCGATCCGGTCACAAACAGGCTATCTGTCCGCTACGAGGTCGAGGGATCGACCGAGACCGCAGGCGAGGAGTTTGACATGGTTGTGCTCTCGATCGGTCTCACGCCATCCGAATCGAGCAAGAAGCTCGCGGAGATTGCTGGTGTTGCGATGGACGAGTACGGAAACATCGAAACCGCAATCGATGCGCCGATGACGACAAACGTTCCCGGAATCTTTGCATGTGGCACGATCGCCGCACCAAAGGACATACCTGACACGGTGGCGGACGCATCAGGCGCAGCATCAAAGGCGCACTCGATCCTTGCATCAGAGCGTGGAACACTCGTAACCGAGCGGACGTATCCGCCTGAGAAGGATATAACAGAGGAAGAACCAAGAATCGGAGTCGTCGTCTGCGACTGTGGAATCAACATCGCTTCAGTCGTGAGGGTTCCTGAGGTCGTCGAGTACGTAAAGACACTGCCTCATGTGGTTCATGCTTATGAACAGACGTATGCGTGCTCAACAGACTCGCTCGACAACATAAAGGATGTAATCAAGGAACATAACCTGAATCGGGTCGTTGTAGCTTCGTGTACCCCGCGAACGCACGAACCGCTCTTCCAGGATACGTGCAGGGGTGCGGGCTTGAACCCATATCTCTTCGAGCTTGCAAACATCAGAGAGCACTGCTCGTGGGTGCACCAGCAGGAGCCCGATCTGGCTACCGAGAAGGCAAAGGACATCATCAGGATGAGTGTTGCACGGGTTGCACTTCTCGACCCGCTCTACACCCAGAAACTCGACTTCAACCACGGAGGGCTTGTGATCGGCGGCGGTGTTGCAGGCATGACCGCAGCACTCGATATTGCCGAGAAGGGCTTTACGACATATCTTATTGAGAGGGAACCGGAACTCGGTGGTCTTCTCAGGACGTTTACGAGACTTCAGGATGGAAGAACGACTGGCGAAATCCTTGACCCGATGATTGCGGCTGTAAAGAGCAATCCGAATCTCACAGTCTACACCGGCACAACGCTTGATGAGGTTGAGGGTGCGATGGGCAGATTCAAAGGAAAACTCTCTGACGGCACAGAGATCGAGTTTGGAAGCGCAATAATCGCAACCGGTGCAAACGAGTTCGAACCAGAGGGATACTTCGGATACGGTTCCGATAACGTGATCACGCAGTCGGCACTCGAGGTAAAACTCGACGAAGGAACTGTTGACGCCAAGAACGTCGTGATGATCCAGTGTGCAGGCGGCAGAAACGACGATAGGCCGTACTGCTCACGTGTCTGCTGTACAACAGCGATGAAGAACGCAATCCGGCTAAAAGAGGAAGACCCCGAGCGGAATATATACGTCCTCTACCGTGACATCAGGACGTACGGCGTCTGGGAGGATCTCTACACCCGTGCACGTGAACTCGGTGTCTTATTCATGCGCTACACAGAAGACGATGAGCCGGTCGTCGGTGATGGAACCGTGACAATCACGGACAAACTCTTAAATGACACGTTGTTCGAGATTGCAACAGACCTGGTCGTCCTGAGTGCACCGCTTGTTGCACCGGAAGGCGTAGAGAACACTGCAATGCTCTTTAAGGTGCCTGTCGATTCCAACAGGTTCTTCCTCGAGGCGCATATCAAGCTGCGACCGGTTGACTTTGCAACCGATGGCGTATTCCTCGCAGGAAGCGCTCAGGCGCCAAAGCTTGTGGACGAATCGATCTCACAGGCATCGGCTGCCGCATCGCGGGCATGTTCGATCCTTGCGAAGGAACAGCTTGAGACGAGCGGTGTTATCTCTGTCGTGGACGAGGATGTCTGCATCGGCTGCGGCAGATGTACCGAGGTATGCCCGTACGGCGCACCAGCATTAAAAGAGGTCGAGATTGTGACAGAAGAGATCACTTACATAACCCGCAAGAGCGAGATCGATCCTGCAATCTGCAAGGGATGCGGATCATGCGCAGCCGAATGCCCGACAGGTGCGATCACTTCAAGGCACTTCACAACAAAACAGATATCAGCGGTGATCGATGCGTTCGCATTTGCTGATGGCAGCATCGAGGAGGTGGCGTAGATGTCTGAATTTGAACCAAGAATCGTGATGTTCTGCTGCAACTGGTGTTCGTATGCAGGAGCGGATCTTGCCGGTGTCGGCAGGCTCCAGTACCCGACAAACACGCGGGTCATTCGTGTGATGTGCTCAAGCAGGATACAGCCCACGTTCATCCTGCAGGCATTAAAGGACGGTGCGGACGGTGTTCTGGTCACGGGATGCCACATCGGCGACTGTCACTACATCGACGGCAATGTCCACACCGAGAAGCGGATGGAGAACGTAGTCGAAGCGATGAAGCTTCTCGGACTCGAGGGCAGGGTGCATCTTGAATGGGTCTCTGCAAGTGAGGGGCCGAAGTTTAAGGAGACTGTCACAGAGTTCGTCGAGCAGATCAAGGCGCTTGGACCGAGTCCGCTTCGGGCGGAATAGGCGCTAAAGTTTAGGTTACCGCGGGCGGCGGCAAAAGGGTCGCCGTCCGGTTCTTGTTTTCTCGTGGTACCTACATTATAACCCACACGCCCACTTCACGTCCTGTCCACATCTTCAGCATGGTCATGTATTCGATTCTGAGTTGCGCGTCACAGCCCACCGATCACATTCGCGTCCAATTGTTTTTATCCGCATCACAATTGGCATGTAAATCAGGATGGTGTAGCAGTATCACCGCCCATCACGCAAAGAAGGCACCGCTTTTGTGACCTGTGCTGTGAATGGGGGTGCTACCATCGTCATCAACATGGTTACATGGTAAAACTGTTGCAGCACTAAATATTTAATGTGCATCAACGCATACACAAGTTCCCATGAAAGAGTTCGAATCCGATTCTGCCAATGTCAGCATCCCCGAAGGATACAGCATGGTCGTCATCAAACTGTATTTCTGGGTGGGGCTAATCTCGGCGACCCTGCTTCGAGCGATATTAATTGCCGACCATTATAGCGATTTCATCGCACGGGCGCTCTGGTACCTCGGAGTCATCGGGTATATCTGGTTCTTCGCTCACAGGTACCACATCGCCAAACGCAGGTTTGGTGTGATAAAAGACTTAAATCTCCTCGGAAAGATACAGACGCAGGAACCCCTGACAGAAAAGGATTTCGAGGGACTCAATTACATCATGTGGAGCATCTCGGTATCGAAGGAACGCCTGAATTATCTGGTTATCCTGACATTTTCCATAATAGCTATCGTCCTATCGCTGGTGTTGGATCTCGGGTTCGTGAAGTTTTGATGGTGGCGAGGTTCGAGTATAAGCGAACAGGAGCATAGATCAAATAATATCTTATTGGGCCATATACCCGGGTCAAAAGCTCTTTTGGGGGACCTCTCGTGGGTCATTCGGATAAACTCCCCTTGTCGGACCCACCAACCTCTTCCAGCCTTCTTCGACCCGCGTAAAGAGTTTTCCATAAGTGGGCTCGCATTCCTGATGTGGTTCTCTCTGGACGATCTTCGCCATCTTCCCGATAGGCAGCTCATAGCACTTAAATCTCGTGCCGAGTATGGCGCAGGTGGGTGGCTGGTGCACGGGATTGAATGTGGGCAGATGCAGGACATTCCTGCAAATTCTCCCTACTGCTTATCGTTCATTCAACAACTCTTTGCCCCCGATATCCAGACCGAACGATACCTTGAGAGCCCCCGCAGGGCACGTATTGACACAGGTCTGGCATAAGATACACTCAGTAGATAGAACGCGAGAGCCCATTTTGACATAATCAGGGATCCGAATATCCATCGGACACGTCTTCATGCAAGCCCCGCACTCGGTGCATTTTTCAATATCTCCTCGAATCTTGAGCAGCGAAAAGCGGGTTGTAAATTTGAGAATTGTGGTTATCGGGCAGACATACTTGCAGAATGCGCGGTTATCCTTGAGCCAGAACGCCAGTGTTATGCCAGTTGCGTAGTAGATAGCATTGCCAGCAAGAAGCCAGTATAGTTCAGTGATGCTTCTACTTTCAACACGGTATCCCGATCCAAACCAGAGCAAAAGCACAATACTGAGGCTTAAAATGAAATGTATGTGACGCGAGCCACCCCATTTCCCAGGAATACGCCCGCTGCCGTGCTTATACGGAAGCAAGTCCAGTATCATTGCAGTCCAGCACGCCCAGCTGCACCATGCTCGACTAAACAGAATCGGACCAAAAATTTTCGCTACCATGTAATGTATAACGGAACCAGAGAAAAATCCAGCCAGCAGGTAAAAAAAGAAGCCTTCGATCTGCAGATTCTCAGAATTCAGTAGACCTAAGAAGACGAACAAGTATCCACCAATGAGGAACAAAGTCAGCTTGCGACCCAATGGCTTTTTCTTCCTAGGTAGAGCGGAGTAAACCCCAATACCAATACCGACCGCTGCCCCGATGTATAGAAAATTGAATAGATAAAAGATATCTCCCGTGGATCGCCACAGGACGATCGCAACGATCCAGAACGGAATCACGATTGCCAGCGACGAAACCAACTCTTTAAAGTTGAATTTATCATCGATTTTCATTTTTCACCCACCATATACTCCGGAAGTACGTATGGGGGTTTTCTCATAAGGTCTTTTGGCACTCGATGTACACCCCTGCCGCATCCTACTATCTCATCGTCCTCTCACATTCTGATACATCCGCCTGAACCCAAGCAGCGCAAGTATTGCTATGGCAAGCGAGATTGCCGAGACGAGGACAACCACCCATCCGATCTCGAATGAAAAGAGAGATGCTGCCCTCCTAAGGATCATGAAGAAGAGTGCAAGAACCACCAGTTGCAGTGATTTCAGTCCCTTTGGTATGAACTTTATCAGAGAATACCCATAGTAAAATGCTGCCACCATAATGACCATGGCGAACAGTTCTATGAATTGTGCGGCAGTTTCGTATTCCATTATCTGAAAATCTCCCCTATTTTGTCGATCATAACTATTTCCGGACTTTTTGACCGCATATCTTCATATTCCTCGAATTTCCGTATCTGATCCTTGCTTCCTATTATGGCAAGTATCGAATCTTCCTCGATAGTAGTATTTCCGCGTATATCGGTCACCGTCCGCCCTTCCTTCTCGATCCCGATGACTGTGCAGCCGACATTCGATCTTATATCGAGTTCTTCAAGTGTCTTTCCTGCAAACGGTGATCCTTTCCTGACATGATACTTCTCGATCTCGATCCCCTCATAGAGTATCACGACATCCTCTTTGTGCTCAGTGACTGCTAGTTTCGCAACCATCTGCCCGACCACGATGGAGACCGATGCCACATAATCGGCGCCCGCCCTATAGATTTTATTGCATATCGGTGCGTTAGCCCTCGTCAGGATGATGGCGTCGGGGTTCAGAGTCCTTGCGACAAGGGTTGCAAAAATTGCGTCCGTATCGATGTTTAACGCTATTATGATCGTTGCTGCAGACACAACGCCTGCCTTCACGAGGATCTCTTCGTTCGAACCGTCTCCGACCACATAGTCAAATCCCTTGCCCGACAGAACGTCTTCGTTCCTGTCCACCACAACAAATTCCGCGTGAGCGCGCTTTAATTCATCAACGATGCTCTTACCGACGTCCCCATACCCGACAACCACTAAACGCTCTTTTCGCTCCATTGCCCTATTCCAAAATCGCCTCACCTGCACCAGTTTCTTCAACTTGAGGAGTTGCGCTTCAGTCCCAACCGCCAGCAGAATCGAGTTGGATTTGACCACCTCCGCAGGTTGCGGGTTTAACGAGAATTCACCGCCTGCCCAGATTCCTATGATATTACACCCTGTTCGCTTCCTTATCTCGGCATCCCTCAAACTCTTTCCTATGAGTTCGCTTTCAGGGTATATCGGGAACTCGATTATCTCGATGTCTTTTAGAAATTCGGTCGCGCCGACCAGATGGCTGACCGTCGGATCCACCGCCTTTCTACCGATGAAAGAGCCGAGAATCGATTTGGGAGCGATCACATCGCTTGCGCCGGCATACTCCAAGTAACCCCTCTTTGATAGGTCCTCAAGAATAGCAATTATCCTGAGGTCACTCATCTCTCTTGCGGTCAAGATGGTGTTTGCATCCATTTCATCGCTTTCATTGGTTATCAGGCAGTTAGCCGTCCGTATATTCGCATCATCGAGCGTATCTTTATCGCTCGGGTCTCCGTGGATGCAGAGGATGCCTTTCTCAAACAGATCCTTAACGATCATTTCGTCTCTTTCAACCACCACGAACAAGGTCTTCTGATGTTCAAGTTCCTCGATCAGACTCTCGACCATTGGGCTATAGCCACAGATGATCAGGTGATCCGAGAGTTTCGATGGCACGCGCGTGGGCAGCAGGGATTTCACGCGTGCGTCGAGCCACGGCGTGAGGACCAGAGGGAAGAGCAGCCCAAACAAGAAGATCACCCCTGATATGGCGGCTATGACTGAGAATATCCTTCCAGTCTCCCCGATAAAATAGACATCCCCATACCCGACGGTTGTCATCGTCGCGATGACCCAGTAGACCGCAGTCACCGGGTCTACATTCACCATCTGCGATGGTATGTGCTGCCCCTCTTTAAACATCAAAAATAAAAAAATAAGGGAATATATGGAAACGATGGCAATAATAACGGTCAAATATATTAGAATCGATCTTCTGATATTTTTGACCATTTCCGCTCCATCACTTTCGAACTAACCGCGCCTGGAACCCATGATACTTTGAAAATCCCTCTGAATCCCTCTGGTCGATCACGGACTCGCCAAATGATACCAGTTCCTCCGAATAGAGTGCGAAGTCAGATCTCCTCGCAACCACCGTCGCAGATCCCGCATACAGTCGCACCTTCACATCTCCAGTTACCCGCTTCTGTGTCGCATCGACAAACGCGCAGAGATCGGCGTAGAGTGGCTCGTCCACGAGACCCTCGTACGCAAGTTCAGCCCACGTAGCATCCGCGATCGCCTTGAACCGCAGTTCATCCCTTGTTAGCACGAGTGATTCGAGATCCCGGTGCGCAGTCAGCAGTATCGTTGCGGCAGGATGCTCATATATCTCCCGCGCCTTTAATCCAAGCACCCTATCCTCGATGTTGTCTGACCGCCCGATGCCGTGTGCACCGCCGATCGTATTAAGCTCTCTAATGAGTGCCACACCATCCACCGAGCTTGCGTTTAGTGCAACAGGAACACCGTCCTCAAATGCCAGCTCGATGATCTCTGATGCAGGCGCATCTTTATCTTCGGGTGACACGGTCCACTCATAGATCTCTTCAGGCGGAATGAAATACGGATCTTCCAGTTTTCCGCCCTCGATGCTCCGGCTCCACAGGTTCTCGTCGACACTCCAGATCTTCTCCCTGCTGACCGTCACTGGTATGTTATGATCCCGCGCATAATCGATCTCCCATTCCCGCGAGAGGTTTAAGTCGCGCATCGGCGCAACAACGTCTAAGTCTGTGGCTCTGAAGATCACCTCGAATCTGAGCTGGTCGTTGCCCTTTCCTGTACAGCCATGCGCAAGCGCCTCCGCGTTCTCGGTTTCTGCGACCTCGGAAATCTTCTTTGCAATAAGGGGGCGTGCAAGTGCCGTTCCAAGCACGTATCCCTCGTAGAGTCCGTTTGCCTTGATCGAGGGGAACAGGTACTCCTCTACAAATTCCTCCTTCAGGTCGAGCGTGTAATGCGCGTCAGCAAGTGTTTCCGCACGCCGGGTTGCATCATCGATCTCTGATGCGGGCTGCCCGACGTCTGCTACGACTGTGATTACTTTATCGTAATCATACCGCTCCTTTAAGAGCGGGATGCAGACTGATGTGTCCAGTCCGCCTGAATATGCAAGTACTACGGTTTTCATGATAGACATTCCTCAGTATTCTTATCGGATATGAATGCATTAATCTCCTCTTTGAATGTAGAGTGAGTATCAAATACGTCATCGACCAATAACTTCAATTCGCGTTCGTCCAATAGAAAACTATAGGCATGGACAAAAAAATGACGGAACGCCAGGTACTTAGCCAATCGTACTCTTGTAGTTTCAGTAATAATCTTATCTTTAGATGCCAGTATCAACAAGTCGCGATGCCAAGAATCTGAAAAAGGTATTGGAATGTCTTCGTCATGCAAAATTTGTTTGAGTATATTCTCAATCCCTGTGTAAAAATTATGCAAAAAAGTACCAATGCCTGCCAGTTCAACGAGGGTCTTGCTGGGTTCATCTTTAATTTTTTCCAACTCATCAAGGACGGTAGAGACATTTTCCAGTTCCACATCGACCTTTTCTCTTAAACTAACCATACAATTTTACCCCCTCTTTCTCTACCAATCTGTTAAATAGATTGTCTTTGCCAAGGTTGACTATGTCTATGCGCTTTGAGACCTCCATCAACAACTCTCCATAAAATTTAAAGAAAAGCTCGGGTTCTATCCCCTTTATGCCGATATCGATGTCATTTGGGTCTTCTTTATCAAGACAGGAACCGAATAAGATTACTGTACTGATATTGTATCTTTTTGCATATTTTAATATACTTGCTTTATCTTTTTCCGATATCATCTATCTTCTTGCCTCCATTATGTATTTTTTGATTTCGCCTGACGTTCCCAACATATACGACGTTGCGACCGAAGAAAGCAATGTCCCGAAGAACAAGGATGTAAGCCCGCCGCGTATATGCTGCGTTATACGCTGCCAACCGTATCCTTGCTCAATCTTATCTACCCGCAAAATCTCCTCCCAGATACTTCTGAACAAAGTAACTCACAACTTCGATGAATAATTTTGCGTCTGCTATCGTTGGTTCTGCTAAATGATGAACGGTTTTATTTCTGAGAGCTATACATTTCTGAATTTTAGGAACATCTTTTTTTGAAAAGACACCTAATCTTGATAGATATTCAAGCATTTTATCCATCACCAAACGCTCAGGACTGCGTCCCTGCAAAAGATGTGAGATTTTATCTTTATTTCGGTAAACCAACTCTCTGAGAGACTGTTCAAGATAAACACTTGTTTCAGATATTGATGCCCTGGCATTGTCTTGTTGTAGAAGTTCTTCAGCTTTAGCAAGCTTCCCCTTCCCCAAAATTTCCTTAATTGTACCCTCTATATTTTCTTTTGCCCTATCTGGTTTCTTCATATCATATATGATAAATCGAAGGGATCTCAAATCAAATGGAATCTGTTCTACACTCTGCGACAGTAATATCGTGGGCTTGCTGAGTGTATGAGCAATGCCCACTTCATAAAGTGCGTTTGGATTGTTATTAGTAACCTCAGCGATACAAATTCTAGATTGGTGGATAGCGGCCTTAATCTGCTCTGTTAGGACTCCAGGCGAATAAATGTCATTAGCACGTAGAACTTTTAGGCCAGAAGTTTCAGCCGCGGGTTTAATCAATTGGTGATATACTAAGTCGTATTCTGAACGGAATGACATGATCACAAAGCACAAATTGGACGAACTCGCCAAGAGCGAAGCACTGTCTTCCACTTTAAATGATTTCAGCAAAGTATCTTTTTCCAGAGGTTCGAAAGCTTCTGGTCGTAGTTCGCGTATTCTAATAGCTTCATGGGTTTCCGTATATGTTTGGATGCCTTGGAAAAATTCAATCAGAGCATCGTCTCTAGATTTCCTTCCGCTTGTTGTAAGATTTATTATATGTAAGTTTAATTGAAGCATTTCTTCAATATCTGAAGGGCTTGCATCAAATTGAACTATGTAAGCCATTCTTTCAAACTTACTTATACGAGAGCGGACAACTTCTTTTATATGTTGGAAGTTAGGATCTGAAAGACTATATCCAAGAAACAATCCGGTCATAGTAATGAGCATAGCAGACAAGTGCGTAGCTATAATAGGATAATCTTCAAGATATCGATTGAAATCCTCTTCTGTAACAATAATGTGCTCTTCATGCCTTAAGTCTCCGTGCATTTTTACGATGTTTGCAATTAAAGGACCTCCATGAAATGGCATTTGACATTCTCCCACAAGTGATCTGAAGGGTTTTTTGATCTCTTGGTATGCAGCCTCAAGAAGTAAATCGAAGTTAGTGGTATACACAGTTTCGAATGGAAGAGAAGCAAAATTGCAGTGTACTTCGCCCGGTTCGATCTTATCAATATGAAGGGAACGACGAATTGATTCGATTAACTGGACACGTCCAAATCGGCGCTCGTAGAGCGAAGCAATTTTGGGTGGAGATAACTTTGGATCTATATCTGCTTCATTAGCCCACGTTTCCGATAGACCACTCCAATCAGGCATCTTTAAACCAGCAGGAGCACTGCAATTAAGCGAAAAACCAGCACCAATAAAAGGCAAACATTTACCCATTGTGATATCATCAAGCAATGGTTTAGGAATCTTCATGTATGCCCCTCAAGTATTCTTGTAGCTGGTTTCGTATAACACAGTATATCCGAACCTGCTCCGCTCACAACCTTTCTCCGAACCGAACTTCTCCATCATATCATCTTCTCCTCCGATTATACGTAGGTTATCCGATGAATTCTTATCGCACATATCTTTTGCTAAACCCATCCGCGGGTCTTTGTGCTGATTATGATCCCCATCCAATATATACTTGGATGCGGGCTGCCCGACGTCCGCGACGACTGTGATTACTTTATCGTAATCATACCGCTCCTTTAAGAGCGGGATGCAGACTGATGTGTCCAGTCCGCCAGAATATGCAAGTACTACGGTTTTCATGATAGGCATAAAATTATCTCCTTGTATCACATTAATTAAACTACCGGACTTTGGCGGCGGGCACTTAGGTATGCTCACATACCATTGCCCGCCTGATCAAATGTTAAGTAGTATAAAAACACCAACAAAGAACGGATTACCACATGCCAGTAGACTCTATCGGTACAATATTCGGCGAGACCGGTTTTGCAGACTTCAGGTTCACGGTCTCAGACCATTCAACAAAACAGGGCGACTATCTCAAGATCTGGCACGAGATCGATGGTTGGGTGCTTGCCCAGGTGGTCGCGATCACCAGATTGGACGAGGATCGGGACAATTCGAACGCTGACCGGGTGGTTGCAAAAGCCATGGTCATCGGATCGCGGCAGAACAGGATTCTAAGGATGCCGAAAACCCCGTTTAGTCCCGGTGACCGGATATTCCACGCCGATCCCGAACTGATCGCATCGACACTTGGACTTACCCGCGGTAATGTCTATCTCGGACTTCTGGAGGGGCAGAGGATACCCGTGCATCTCGATGCCAACGCCCTTGTCCAGAAGCATGTAAGCATCCTTGCACGGACCGGCAGCGGCAAGTCGTATGCCGCAGGCGTCATCATGGAGGAACTCCTCGATCAGGATATCCCGCTTGTGATCATCGATACGCACGGCGAGTACACGTCGCTTAAGGATCCGGCAGCCGAAGGGGACTTCGAGTACTTCGAGGTTGTGCCAACCGGATATGCAGAGCGGCTGACCATATACACGCCAGCAGATAGGGTGCTAAATCCAGGGGCAGATACGGTCTTTCGGTTAGATGGGGTCAATCTCAAAGCAGCTGACCTCTCAAGGATTCTTAATATCCAGTCGAGCAGCCAGATGGGCGTCATCTACGAGGCGATACAGAAGATACACGCTGAGAAGAACAGGTACACGATCGATGACATCATCTTTGAGGTCGAGAGCAGCAACGGCAATGCGAAATGGGGTGTGTTAGGCGTTCTTGAATCGATTCGGGAGACCGAGATATTCTCAGAGAATCCAACACCGATTCAGGAACTGGTCCAGCCCGGACTGGGCTCGATCATCGACATGAAAGGGGTTGTCCCTGATATGCAGGCGATGATCGTTGCGCGGTTGTGCGAGGAGCTTTTTGAGGCAAGAAAAATCAACACCATCCCGCCGATGATGCTCATTATCGAGGAGGCGCACAACTACTGCCCTGAGAAGGGTTTTGGCAAGACCGTTAGCACCGACATCATGCGAACGATCGCGTCAGAGGGCAGGAAATTCGGGCTTGGGATGATGGTGATCTCTCAGCGCCCGGCACGCATCGACAAGAATGTGCTCTCGCAGTGCAACACCCAGATCGTCCTTAAGGTTACCAACCCAAACGACCTGCAGGCGATTCGGAAGGGGCTTGAAGGGATCAGCGTTGAAGCAGAGGCTGAGATCAAGAGACTGCCTCCGGGGGTTGCGCTGATTGTGAGCGGCGACATCGAGCGACCGATAGTGGTCGAGATCCGCGCACGGAAGAGCAGGCACGGCGGAAAGTCTGCGTCCGTGATCGAGCGCGAGCCGCTGCGCGAAGAGCCGCGGGTGGGAAGGGAGCGCGAGCCACTCTTTGCGCCAGAGAAGAGGGAGAAACTGGAGGGGCGAGTATCTGCTACAGAACAGAAGCCTATCGAAGGAAAGAAGACCAGCAGTTTGTTTGCAAAGGTTTTCGGAAGCGGAAAAACATAGACATGTCTCTATTTTTGTTGCAAAGTTTCACATCTCACCAAAGAACTTTTCGATAAACAGAAAGGTTAAATAGCAGAATGTGCACACAATAAATCGCACTCGTCTATGGATGTGCGGGTGAGAACAAAGGAGGACACTTCAATGAAAACCGGAACTGTGGATATGTTACTAACATTCCTGCTGATCGCCGGGGCAGGAATTTCGGCATTAGCAATGGCAATGGCAGCAGTTCCGACACCGGCGCCGATTGGGGATTTCAGTGGTCTGGAACGGCTCAATCCACGACGGTGTGGAGCAGACTCCGCCAGGAAATGCATTTTAGCAAATCAGAGATATAGGCAGCAGGGGTGGTGCGCATTATGAAACGAAGAAACAAATTCGAGATCGTTATTGCGATTCTTGATGTGGTCTCAAGTGGCGCGAACAAAACAAAGATAGGGTATAAAGCAGACCTGACGTTCAATCTTGCAACGGCATATATGGAATTGCTGCTTGAAAGATGGATGGTCAGAACAAACGGCAGTACTTACGAGATAACCGCGAAAGGGGAGACATTCGCTAAGAAAGCTAAAGAACTATGGATTTAGCTATCTGGCAACTTTATAAATCTCTTTCCGAGGTCGATGAGTTTAATCGCCTTCTTATCGGAATCAAACGCAATAAATTCGAATTCAGATAGAAAACCAAGAATCTCCATCGTTTTTATGGGTGCAATACCGCTCTGCCTGGCGACTTCTTCGATCGCAACCCAAGCATCAGCATTTGAGCATTCCAGTATGTTCTCCAATACAGAAGTTGTTGTTGTCACATATCACAGGTCTGCTGTTCTACTTCTAAATAGTTTCGGATTGTACCCTGCAGGATAGACCTCTTGAGCGAGACGACCCGCGGTTCATCCACAAAGATTGTCGGAGGCGGAAAGACATAGACATATCTATATTTTTGTTGCGAAGTTTCACATCCCACCAAAGAACTTTTCGATAAACAGGAAGGTTTAAATAGCAGAATGTGTACACAATAAATCGCACTCGTCTATAAATGGGTGAGTGAGAACAAAGGAGGACAATACAATGAAAACCATGACAGTAAGCATGATACTAACATTCCTGCTGATCGCCGGAGCCGGCATTCCGGCAGTGGCAGCAGTTCCGGAACCGATGCCGATAGAACCACCGATGATGGTGACGCCGGGAGATTCACCAGACCTGGTAGATATGGACTTTCAGAAACTTCAGATCAGTCCGCGGCACTCCCATACAGAGTTAGAGCCTGGAAAGAGTGACGAGATCACCGTTACAGTGACGAACAAGGACAACAAGACCATACCTGTGAATCCTATAGTTGTGGATCAACCGTACAGCGATTATATATTCGACGAAGACTGGATCACCATAACCCCGGCATCCACAGAACTCGAGCCGGACGATGAGGTGGAGTTTATGATATCAGTTGAAATCCCTGATGATGCCGAGCGCGGGCACTACGGCTTGCAGGTCGCATTCACAGACGATGTGATACCGACACCATACCCGTCACCATATCCGATGTACATCAATGCGCTCGACCTCCACATCAGCGTGTGGAAGCCGCCTGTGATGCAGATTCAGCCAAGATACATCCATGACCGGGTCGAATCGAACCAGGATTATGATTACACGATCAATCTGAAGAACACGGGCGACAAGGACATCGAGATCAATCCCACGCTCAAGCAGGAACGGTGGTACCGGTACGAGATGGGAGGGCAGGCATTCGAGGATGACGCGATCACCATAACCGCGCCACCGGTTGTACCTGCGGACGGAACTGCCACAGTAAACGTGCATCTTGAAGTACCCCTCGGCGCGAAAGGCGAGTACTACTCCGGAATCGATCTGGGCATCAGTGATTCGTCGAGCGGGGGCTGGTATGGTAACGATGAGGTGGTGCAACTGAACTTCGAGGTCTGGACTCAGCCGACAGAGCCTTATGTGAAGGGTTTTTCAACAGAGACCGCCTCGCCCATAACAATTGAGATCGAGTCGAACCAGTACAGGTACGATATGTGTGGGGGAGGAAGTAGCGAAAACGGTGACGCTGAGGAGCCGTCATTCGACGTTGTGCTCAGGGGATCAACAGGAGAGGAGGTCGCGCTGACCCGAACAGCGGTCGAATATCACGGCTATGTAAATCTCGGTGGCAGCGACTGCGTCCCACCATGGGAGGCCGAAAGCAGCGGAATGTATAACGAAGGTAGTACCAGTTACGTCGAGCGATATGCCGCAGATGGTGCAGCCGGGACATGGGAACTCAGCATACTCCCCCACTACGTCGAAGCGTTCGAGTACACGGTAATGATCGGAGATGTGAGCGCGATAGGATGAGCGGATGACAAAGAAGATATTCGCCAGTGGATGGCTACCACGAAAAGGAGGATGATGATTGTGAATGGGATATTCACAAAGACTATCGCTGTCCGGGCGCGCGCGTCTGCACTTGCGCTTATGCTCGCGCTGGTATGCGCAGCAGCAATCCCGGGAGTGGCAACGGCGGCAGCGGAAGAATTCGCTGTTGCCGGTACGAATATAACATTGCCGACACCGGAATCAACACCAGAGAGGTGGGTGGTGGCAGAAGGTCCCCCTGAGATGCGGGAGATTCCAGAGCTAAACATCACAAAGCTCCGGATCGATCCGGACTGGTACAATGCGGAGTTGATGCCTGGCGATAGTGACGAAATCACGGTAACGGTGACAAACCCGAACAACGAGACTGTATTAGTGGACCCCATGATAATAGAGGATCCTTACAGCGACAACCCCTTTGACGAGGACTGGATCGCGATAACGCCCGCGTCCGCAGAACTCGGACCGGACGGCGGTGAGGAAGTGTTCAGAATCGCGGTTGTTATCCCCTATGACGCTGATCTTGGGGATTATGACATAAGTATCGCATTCACGGATGATGTGATGCCGGAACTATATCCAACACCGTATCCGTCATACGTCAACACCTTTTACCTCGATGTTGTGATCTGGAAGTCGCCTGTTGTACAGATTCTTCCCGCCTACATCGATGACCGCGTTGAATCTGGCAAGGAGTACGATTACGCGGTCACCCTGAAGAACATAGGCGACGAGGCTATCGATATCGACCCGGAGATGGTGGACGTGGCGCGGTATGGATGGTACGGCATGATGCCGGCATTCGAGAATGACGCGATCACCATTGATGCACCATCGTTTGTGCCGGCGAACGGGACCGCCGCAGTAAACATCCATCTTGAGGTGCCTGCTGGTGCAAAGGGCAGGTACGATGGCGAGATTAACCTGGGAATCGATGACCCGAGTATGGGCAGATGGTGTGATGAAGGCGGAGAAGTAGACCTAAACTTCGAGGTCTGGACGCAGCCGACAGAGCCATTCATAAAAGCGTTTGTGACCGATACCGCTTCGCCCATATCAATTGAGGTCGATTCGACCCAGGGCAGCAAATGGTTTGGCGCATGTAGAATTGACGGCGGAGATGGAGGTGATGAACCATACTTCGACCTGACTCTTGAAGGACCGAACGGGACTGCTACGCTTGTGCCAACCCGGATCACATACTATGGCTCGGTCAGTCTCGGCGGCGGAAGCAGATGTGCCCCGCCAGGTGAGATGACAATCGACGAAGCGTACCATGAGGACTATACCGGTTACACCGAAGAATACACCGCAGACGGCGCAGTCGGTAACTGGGAACTCGAAATACTCCCTCACTACGTCGAGGACTTCGAGTACACGATAACAATCGAGGATGCAGGCACAGGTTCGGACACGAGGTCCGGGGTGGCGCGGCATCTCATAACCAAGCGACTACGATGAAGACCATGACAGCACGCACAAGCACAGTACTGGCTCTCCTGCTGGTCTCTACAGCAGGAGTTCCGACAGCGGTTGCGATGGGTGGATTTTCGGTACAGGAGTTCGAGGTCACCGGACATGGGATAACCAGAACGATTCCGGTACCAGTGCATCCGCCAATGTATCCGGAAGATCTGTCAGACACAAACTTTTCGAAACTGCGGATCAGTCCGCGGAGTGACTGGATAGAGATGATACCTGGAGATAGCAAGGAAATCACGGTAACCGTGAAAAATATCGACAACAGGACGATACCGATCGATCCTGAGGTTATCATCTCGCCATACGGTGAATACATCTTCGATGAAGGCTGGATCGTCATGGGGCAAGTGATCGCGGAACTTGAGCCCGGTTCCGAAGAGGAGTTCTCATTCATGGTTGAGATTCCCGGCGGTGCAGAATGCGGGCACTACGACGTGCAGGTCGTATTCACCGATGATGTGGAACAGACGCAGTACCCGACACCGATTCCCCACTACATCAACGCCTTCGGCCTGATGATTGATGTATGGAAGCCGCCTGTGATACGGGTGCTGCAATCCAACATCTATGACCGTGTCGAGCCTGGCATGGAGTACGATTACCGGGTCTATATAGAGAACGTTGGCGAGGAAGACATCGGTATCGATCCCGGAATGAGTGATGACAGAGGGTACTATCAATTGTATAACACAGCTCCGGCATTCGAGAATGATGCGATCACGGTAGATGCACCATCGGTTGTGCCGGCAGGCGGGAACGCCACCGTTAATCTGCATCTTTCTGTGCCAGCGGGTGCGAAGGGCAGGTACCATGGCGAGCTTGATCTGAATATAGATGATCAGGCGATGGCTCATGAACGGTATGACGAGACGTCGGTTCATCTGGATTTCGAGGTCCGGATACAGCCGACAGAACCTTTCGTGAAGGCGTTTACGACAGAAACCGATGCTACAATCGCAATCGAACTTGTCTCGAACTGGTGGGGCAGGTACGGCACGTGCCGGAGTGGTAGCAGCTATGATGAAGACCCTTTCTTCGATGTGGCACTCGCAGGGCCAAATGGAGATGCATCGCTGAACCTCACCGGGATTGTCATTCGCGGCTCGGTCAATATAGGTTCTGCCAATCTCGGCGGCAGTGGCCGCATCCCCCCGCCACCCCCGCCTCCGGGTCTGTTGTTGTGGGAGCCAGAGGGGGATAACGTGTACAATGAAGGACGTGGTGAGTATCGCGAGCACTACATAGCCACTACCGGTAGCTCGATCGGAGACTGGGAACTTGAGATACTTCCGCACTATGTCGAAGATTTCGAGTACACCATAGCAATCGGGGAGGCGGGTTAAACAGCGAGTAGTGAGTGGGAGGGTGGATGGGCACAGCCTCAAGCAACCATCCACCCTTTTCATCTCCTTTCACTTTTCCGGTGATATCATGTTGAAAACATCGACACAGACACTAACAATGACACCAACAACAAAAGCGACACCGACACCGACACCGACATCGATCATACTCGTACTCACAATCAGTATTGCGCTAACAATCGGCGCTGGCTGCGTGGGGCCCGGGCAGAACGATCAGTCATACAACGTCACATGGACCGGCACGCAGCCAGACGATCACACGACGATTGAGACGCAGGTCTCGCGCCAGATCGCGCCGTACCCTGGAGTGGCATATAGCAACGTGACAATCTCGAAATCGAAGAAAGATGGCAACACTCACCTCCGTGTATCTGCCACATTGCCAGGGTGCCAGTATCCTGATCTTTATGATTTCGCATACCCTGACCAAAAGCTTACCATGACCGGCTATCTTCTCGAGGCGATCCCTGACGCAACAAGGCAGGACGCAGTCGGGATTGCGATGCAGAATCCTGCTATCGCGGGCGCGCTACCGGACGGTGCGGGTGCTGGCGTTCCGACTGTAAGAAGGATCCTTCCCGAGACTGCAGCAGAGTTTTATGCGGAGAAGACGTGCGTAAGCGTTACGTGGGCGGATGCCTCGGTATCCGCACTTGTCGATATGGGCGCTGGTTGCGTGGTTGAGACGTGGGGCGCAGATACAATTGGAGGGGGTGGTGAAAGATGAACCAAGCAGTTGAAGACATGAAGCCGTCGAGAATTGATATAGGGGATGTAATAATGTCCCCTTTTAACCTCTTGAGCGAACATCACCGCTTATTTGTCCCTCTGGTGATTGGAGTGGTGTTCAATATAATTATGGATATTGGTGTGCGTGTGAGTATGCCGACAATGCTTGCAGACATCACATCCGCATCCGGGTCAGACAGCATCGTTCCGGAGATAAGCTCATCCACATGGGTCACGTATGGGATTGTTATTTTGATTGTGTTCATTCTATCTTTATCGGTAGCTGCATTGATGGAAGGATGGGTCACCGCGATGATGATGGAGATAAAAGCAGATGGGGTAATAAGCTCAGGCGCGCGTTTCTCTATCATATCGGCAAATGTCGGGTCGATTATAGTTGGTGCAATTCTTATGTGTGTGATCATATTTGCGGGCTTTATCTGTCTTGTGATACCGGGAATCATCTTTACAGTGGCTCTAAGTTGCGTAATCCCCGCAATAGTTGTGCATAACGTGGGTGCAGTTGAGGGTTTGAAGGCGAGCTGGAAGTTCTGCTGGCAGGGACAGAATTTCTGGAGGCTTTTTTTTTGCTCACGCTGATGATCATTATCGCTTTAATTCCATATATCGGCGGTATCATGCTCGTTTTTATCAACCCCCTCTGGTTCTCTTATGCATATATAGAATATGTTTGTGTAGATGGGGGTGAATGAAGTAGCGATGCGAGTGAGTACGCCGGACAAATTACATGCGGCATCCCGGACGGCTGAACCGATGCCGGAGAAGCCGGTAATATCTGTGAAGGGGCGGCTGGCAGGAGTGCTGTGCGATGATCAATGACATGTAATCCTTGCTCGAGTGGACTCGTGATGCGCTATGAACATTATTCGATCAAACGTTCTGACAACCCCTGACCGGTTCTTCGGCGAACTATCCGAGAGGGCATGAGCATGAAAAAAAGTCACATAGCCCTGGCAATCCTGCTCCTTGCGCTATTGCTGCCTCTTGCATCCGCGGATATATGCCCAAAAAGGGTCGTGCAGTTCAACCTGATCTACGAGACCTCTGAGCCTGTGACACTCATCGACTACAGGCTGATAGGATACGAAGAGGAACTATGCATACGCGAGATTGAGTTTCACAGTTTTGAACGATTTGAATGCGCGCAGAAGGAATGCCGATCGAGTGCATTTCCTAGGAGCTATAGTCGCCTCATCATCAATTTCTCGGATCGAGAGCGTCAGAGCGAGGTATTCAACATCACCAATTACGGCACAGAGTTTGATGTCCACGTAACAGACTCCGAACTGATTGTGGAGGAGACCACGCCGATATTGGTTGTGATATTTTATGCGATGCCGGATTTTGCGCTGTTCTTGATGATGACTATAATCTTAGAACTGATGATAGCCCTGATTTTAGTAGCAGTCCTGGATAAGCCGATGAAGGTGGTGGTAGCAGTTTTGATAGCTAACCTGATATCATTCCCAGCTTTCTGGCAGTTCACGGCTTACTCACCCGAATCTGGTAATTTTCTAATATTAGAAGCTTTTGTAGTGGTGTTTGAAGGGTTTTTTATATACTATTTCATGAAAAAAGTGATGTCGATCTACCAATCATTAGCCCTAAGCCTGATACTAAATCTCGGCAGTTTTCTTTCAGGGATGATCCTCATGTTCGGTCTCGGATGGACGACTGTTATACGGTTCGTCCCGATCATGTCGGTCGTTATTATTATATCGATATTAGCCCTCACATATCTGAAGAAGAGGTATTCAGACCGATCTATAGAAATACTCACAATCTCCATTATGGTGCTTGCTTGTGCAGTCACTGGCTTGCTGGTGATGGACCAGCTCTCAGGTGGACCGCTCCTGTCGGCTCACAAATTAAGCTGTGAACCAGAATACTATGCTGACATAACGGCAGAAGAACTGCAAGAGTTCCCGTACCTTGCAAAAGCGATAACACAGGGCAAATTCATAGAGTTGAGCCGTGAAGAAGAGGATCGACTGTTAGATCACATAAAGGCGGGACAATCCGAACAACATACGTCATCGTCACCTCAAAAACTCTACGTCAGAGTGAAAGACGAATATTACGAGGTCAGAACTACGTGGATATAAATCCGGGTGAGCAAACATGAAAAACGAAACAAAACTTAAGCTACTGAAAGTATCCTGCATATACGGCGGCGTGTTCAGCATGGTTCTTGTTGGTCTGTACGTCTTCTTTGTGGTCGCATTTCCAGGCACCGTGAAATTCATGCTGATTCAGGTCATTCTGCTGCTGATAGGAATCGCCTCAGCCACTGTCTTCTCTTATATGTATCTTAATTACGCGAGAGAAGACCCGGAAGAATTCCCATGTCCAATCCTTTCCGGAATCGTCATAACTGCGATCTGCCTCATATCTGGTCTGATCTTCATCATACCCCAGCTGTCAAGCGTATTTTATGGCAATTTGGAGTCTGTAGTTTACATGACCATCTTTTCCACACCTGGGTATATCAGCCTGATTCTTGGCATCCTATCCGCGTATATGGTGTTAAGCGGCAGCAGAAAGTCTCCAGAGGGCATCGAGCGGTGGAAGGTTTTGGGGCTGCAACTTAGCACGGTGATTCTCGCTGCAGGAATCGTTGTTTCCGGAATATCCCTATCATCAGGCATTCTCGGGGATGCCGTGATGCAGTATGAACTCACGATCGATACGTCGGAAGAGACCACGCTTTTCGTGCCATTGCCAGTAGATGAGTCAAATAACGTGACTATGGGGCTCATAGATAGGCTGGAATTGGTTGAGGGCGACGCCATGTGGGCTATTGTGGATACCGATCATGGAAAAGCGCTGGAGGTTCGCACCAGCACGGGGTGCGCACTCTCTGCCCGGCAGGAATGCGGGAAAAAGGGCTGGGACGAGGGGCGAGAATGGGTATACAGCCACAATATAAGCATGCTGTCCGGGGCGGACTGGGCAGCTTACGAAGCATGGGTCTTCTCCTCGAATGCTAATACAACCCTATACATAGAACTATCGATGGACACTGGTCTGGGAGTCGTATTGAGATACGGTTGCTACGGTGTACCCTTAATCGAAGGGTGGCAGACGGTTGCTGTGGACACAAGCATGGTTGAGGCATGGGTGATGGGTGGATGAAAAACAGATCGAGACTTACGATACTGAAAACATCCGGCATATGTGGGCGGCACCATGATCGCTTTTATCAGCCCCCTCTGGCGCTCTTACGCATATACGGAATGCGTTCGTGCAGATGGGTGAATGAAGTAGCGATGAGCGTGGGTACGCCGGACAAATTACAGACGGTACTCCGGGAGTTTGATCTGATACCGGAGAAGTTGATAATGCTTGTGTTGGGGCGGGACTGGCAGGAGTGTTGTGAGATAATCAACGGCATACTACCCCCACTCGCCGGACTCGGTGATGCGCTATGAACCTTGTTCGATCAAGCGTTCTGGCAAACCCTGACCGGTTCTTCAGTGAACTATCCGAGAGGACATGAGCATGAAAAGAAGTCACATAGTCCTGTCAATCCTGCTTCTCTCCCTCTTAGTACCTCTTGCATCCGCTGATAGTGGCCCCAGGGGGACTGTGCAGTTCAACCTGATCTACGAGACCTCTGAGCCGGTGACACTCATCGACTACAGAATAACCGGATACGAAGATGAACAATGCATAAGCGAGATTGATCTCCGCAATTTCAAACAATTTGAATGCGCGCAGAAGGAATGCCGAGCGAGGATGTTTCCAGGGAGGTATAATCGCCTCATCCTCAATTTTTCGGATCGAGATCGCCAGAGCGAAGTATTCAACGTCTCCAATTACGGCGCAGAGTTTGATGTTCGTGTAACGGACTCCGAACTGATTGTAGAGGATGTAACACCGATATCGGTTCTGATATTTTATGCGATGCCTGACTTTGCACTATTATTTACACTGAATATACTTTTAGAATTGATACTATCCTTGATTTTTATAGCAGTCCTGAATAAGCCGATGAAAGTCATCGCAGCGGTTATAATAGCCAACCTTATATCATTTCCGGTTCTCTGGCAATTGCTGGCTTTTGATGATAAATTTTTGCTTCTATTCGAAGCTTTGATAGTGCTGTGTGAGGGGCTTTTCATATACTATTTCATGAAAAAGGTGATACCGATATACCAATCGTTAACCCTTAGCCTGATACTGAATATTTGTAGTTTTATTTTCGGGATGCTGCTCGGGCTTGGCCCTAA
The DNA here is from genome assembly GCA_003194445.1 of Candidatus Methanogaster sp. Lineage (GTDB taxonomy): Archaea > Halobacteriota > Methanosarcinia > Methanosarcinales > Methanogasteraceae > Methanogaster_A. The sequence goes on along the minus strand of PQXF01000027.1, from coordinate 8,608 downwards.
CTGGAGAATTGTACCGTTCTTCTCGATCCTGTTAGCCATTATTGTTCTATCTATTCTGGCACTCACATATCTGAGGAAGAGATATTCCGCCCGATTTATAAGAGTGTTTACAATCGCCATTATGGTGCTTGCCTGTGCAGTCGCCGGCTTGCTTGTGATGGACCGGATCGCAGGCGGACCTCTCCTGTCAGCCCACAAATTAAGCTGCGAACCCGAATACTATACCAATATAACCGCAGAAGAACTACGAGAGTTTTCACAGCTTGCAAACGCAATAAAACGTGGCAAATTCGTAGAAATGAAGAATGTAGAAGCGGATCGACTGTTAGATTATATAATAGAGGGGCAATCCGAACAACATACGTCATCGTCACCTCAAAAACTCTACGTCAGAGTGAAAGACGAATATTACGAGGTCAGAACTACGTGGATATAAATCCGGGTGAGCAAACATGAAAAACAAAACGAGACTTACGATACTGAAAGTATCCTGCATCTACGGCGGCGTGTTCAGCATGGTTCTTGCTGGTCTGTACGTCTTCGTTGTGGCTGCGTTTATGGGCACCATGAGATACACGTCGATTCAAATTATTCTGCTGCTGACAGGGATCGTCTCAGTAACCGTATTCTCTTATATGCACCTCAATTACGCCGGGAAGAAACCGGAAGAATTCGCATGCCCCTTACTGCCTGGAATCCTCATAACTGTGATCTGCCTCATACTCGGTCTGATATTTATCCCCGCTCTGGTGTTATTGTTATGCTTATCCTATGTGGATATATCGAGTGCGATCATCGGGTTCATGTACTTCGCACCCTATCATATCAGCCTGATTCTTGGCATTCTCTCCGCGTATGCGGTGTTAAGCGGCAGCAGAAGATCTCCGGAGGGTCTTATGCAGTGGAAGATCCGGGGGCTGCAACTGGGCACGGTGATTCTCGCTGCAGGGGTTGTTGTTTCCGGCATATCCCTATCAATAGGTGCTCTTGGAAGACCCGGGATGACGTATACGATCACACTTGATGCATCGAGAATCGATACGGCAGAAGAGACCACGTTTTTAGTACCGCTGCCGGTGGATACTTCAAGTGGCGTGGCTGCAGATGTTGTTGACGAGTTAACAGTGACCAAAGGTGATGCCGTGTGGAGTATCGTGGACACGGAACACGGAAAAGCGCTGGAGGTTCGCACCAGCACTAAATGCGTTCTCTATGCCGAGAAAAAATGCGGGTACATGGAAACGAGAGAAAGAGAGGAATGGTTACGGAGGCATGATGTGAGCATGATCCATGAGATGGATGGGGGCACTTATGATGTGTGGGTCTACGCCTCAAACGCTGATGCAACAATGTACCTGAAATTATGGAAGGCTACTGGCTTGCGCGGTAATATCCATTGCCTCGATAATGATCACACATCCCTTGATGAAGGCTGGCAAACGGTTGAACTGAGCTGGTCCAGGGTGCTCTGTGACTGAAAACAGGAGGGAGGAACTAAGATATGAAATTGGATACCAAAATTGTGATACTGCTTCTGATAGCCACAATCACGGTTACTTTCAGCGGATGCGTCGAGGAAACAAAGGTCGCTCCGGAACCGGAATCACTGGATAACTATACCACGAATATATCAGCGGTAAACCTGACCCTGCTACCCAGAATGGAAAACGGGCTTGAAATCCGCATAGTATCTTTCTCAAGTATATACATGCGTGATAACTGGGATGAAGAGATCCAGGAATGGACATACAATATTTCGGAGATGTATTATGCAGCATACAACCTGTCAATAAAGAACAATGGCTCAGATGTCATTAATTTTAAGGTAAATGATCTGCACCTGCGTGCCGGAGATCAGTTATTCAATACCACGACCCGGAAGCTGTACAATTCGAGTATGCTGGAGGTGCTGGCAGACCTCGGGAATGAGAACCGGATCGAAGATACGACACTATCTCTGTCCCCGGGTCAGACCATGAACGGGTCTGTGGTCTTCTGTGTTGATTCGCTGTATGACAGATCATTCTTGCTGATATATAATGCAACACCCGTAACGTCAGCGTCTTTCGAAGAGAGTCTCGAAGCACTCGAGGCAGCAGAACGTTTCAATTACTCAGTAGCATTCGGCGTACCACCATACAGACTTCATCGTTATGGTGACTCATACGAACCCGGTCGTGTGCGCAGTTTTACATGGGCGAACTGGGTGAACAGAAGCATATTCGAGTTCTTCAAGACCGCTGATTTTGAAACGTTGCAAAGATCCCTGCCAGATAACATACCAGATACAGAGACCATGTATGCGATAAGAGTCATGTCTGAAAGGAACCTAACAGTCGTTTCCGGAAACCGACTTCTTGTTATTGATGATTTCGGAGAGGAACTGATCAACAAATCACGGAGTAGTGGCGTAGCGATTCTGCGTAACCAGTCATACGAGAGCCAACCGGAGGCAATAGAAATGGAGGAGGCAATAGAAATTCCGCAAATGACTATTCCCGATGCCACGATAGTGCAGATTTCGTTTGAAGGAGTGCTCGGATGGGATATGTCGATGCGCCTCTCTTATAACAATCAGGACACCATACTGGATGACGAACTAAATATAGTTTTAGCGAGATATTATGACCGCAAGTTTATTAGCTAAAGTATTCGAAAGCACCAGTGGGCAGAGGTCGGCATGGCAAAGGCGAGGAAGATAACGGGCAGGATACATCTTAATAAGAGACGCTTTGATCACAGTTGGTGTGCATGCGGGAATAGCCATTGCGTGCTACGCAAACTATGCGTCATAAACTATGAATATAGTATAACAATATAAATAAGGAGATATGGAAAGATGAAAAACAAAACGAGACTTACGATACTGAAAATATCCTGCATCTACGGCGGCGTGTTCAGCCTGGTTCTTGTTGGTCTGTACGTCTTCTTTCTGGTCGCATTTCCAGGCACCGTGAGATACATGCCGATCCAGGTCATTCTGCTGCTGATAGGAATCGTCTCAGCCACCGTCTTCTCCTATATGCACCTCAATTACGCGAAAGAAGACCCGGAAGAGTTCTCATGTCCAATCCTTTCCGGAATCGTCATAACTGCGATCTGCCTCATATCTGGTCTGATCTTCATCATACCCCAGCTGTCAGGCGTATTTTATGGCGATTTAGAGTCTGTAGTTTACACGACCATCTTTTCCATACCGGGGTATATCAGCCTGATTCTTGGCATCATCTCCGCGTATGCGGTGTTAAACGGCAGCAGAATATCTCCGGATGGTATTCCTCGGTGGAAGGTTTTGGGGCTGCAACTGAGCACGGTGATTCTCGTTGCAGGAATCGTTGTTTCCGGAATATCCATATCATCAGGCATTCTCGGAGATGCCGTGATGCAGTATGAACTCACGATCGATACATCGGAAGAGACCACGCTTTTCGTGCCACTGCCAGTAGATGAGTCAAATAACGTGACTATGGGGCTCATAGATAGGCTGGAATTGGTTGAGGGCGACGCCGTGTGGGCTATTGTGGATACCGATCATGGAAAAGCGCTGGAGGTTCGCACCAGCACGGGGTGCGCACTCTCTGCCCGGCAGGAATGCGGGAAAAAGGGCTGGGACGAGGGGCGAGAATGGGTATACAGCCACAATATAAGCACGCTGTCCGGGGTGGACAAGGCAGCTTACGAAGTATGGACATTCTCCTCGAATGCTAATACAACCCTATACATGAGACTATCGATGGACAATGGTCGGGGCATCTTGTTGAGGTACCGTTGCGACGATACGCCCTTAAGCGATGGGTGGCAGACGGTTGAACTGGAACGATCCGACATGCGTTACGACTGAAGAAACATGATGGGGGAATAAAATATGAAATTGGATACTAAAATTGTGATATTGCTTCTGATGGCCACAACCACGGTTACTTTCAGCGGATGCGTCGAGGAAAAAGGTATTACTCGGGAACCGGAATCACTGCACAACATTACCACAAATATATCAGCAACAACCCCGGTTCCGCCGCCCGGAATCAAACACAATCCTGAAATCCGCATAGTATCTTTCTCAAGTGTGTATATGCGGGATAACAGGGATGAAGAGGTTCGGGAATGGACATACAATATTTCGGAGAGGCATTATGCAGCATACAATCTATCGATAACGAATACTGGCTCAGATGCCATCGATTTTAAGGCAAATGACCTGCACCTGCGTGCTGGAGATCAGTTATTCAATACCACGACCCGGAAGCTGTACAATTCGAGTTTGCTGGAGGTGCTGGGAGATCTCAGGAACGAGAACAGGATTGAGGATACGACACTATCACTGTCTCCGGGTCAGACCGTTAACGGGTCCGTGGTCTTCGTTGTTGATTCGCTGTATGACAGGTCCTTCCTGTTGATGCATAATGCAACACCTGTAACATCATCGTCTTTTAAAGAGAGCCTTGAAGTACTCGAGGCAGCAGAACGCTTCGATTACTCCCACGTATTTGGCATAGCACCATACAGCATTCATCGGATGGGAGGCTCTTACGAACCCGATCCCGAGGCGCACCCTTTTATATGGGCGAACTGGTTGAACAGAAGCGTATTTGAGTTCTATAGGTCCGCTGATTTTGAAACGGTACAAGGTTCACCGCCTGACAACATACCAGTGACAGAGATCTGGTATGCGGTAAAAGTCATGCCTGAAAGGAATATAACAGTCGTTTCCGGAAATAGACTTCTTGTTATCGACGATTTCGGAGAGGAACTGATCAATAAATCACGGAGCAGTGGAGTAGCGATTCTGCGAAACCGGACATACGAGCGCCAACCGGAGCAGGCAATAGACATTCCACAGATGAATATTTCCGATGCCGCGATAGTGCAAATTTCGTTTGCAGGTATCTGTGGATGGAGTATGGAGATGCATGCCTCGTTCAATAACCGGGATGTTATACTGGATGATGAACTGAATATAATGTTAGCAAGATATTATAACACCCATATAATAAGCTGAAGCGTTCAAAAGCACCATCGGGCAGAGATCAACATAACAAAAATGGTAAAGATTAGAGATGTTCTGACAGACCCGGACCAGTTCTTCAGCGAACTATCCGCAAAGGGGACGAACCTGCTGATACCCGCGGGAATCGTGCTGATTTCAGCTCTTATCGACGCTATCCTCCTATTGATGATAATTGGCACGATAATGCGCAGATTCCCTGGCGATATGGCGCAGTCAGTAACCGACACAGCAGCCCCCATCATCGTGGAACTTATTAGCGGGTTTGCATTCTGGTTCGTTGTTGCAGGGGTATTCTATACCATATCATTAATGTTCAAAGGAAACGGCTCGTTCAAACGGTGTCTTGAGTTTACAGGATATGGTTTCATCCCTGCAATCGTTGCATCGGTTATCGGACTTTTAGTAATTATGGTCGTGTTCCTGACCATCGAATTCCCAGTCGAAAGCCCGGAACTCATGGCACAGATGTTGATGCCGCAGTTGGAGCAAAATCCACTGATGAAAACGCTTCCTATCATCACAAACCTCCTTGGACTGTGGGGGGCATATATCTGGATATTCGGGATCAAGCACGCACGAAATATCTCAACAAAAGATGCCCTGATCACCGTTGGCGTACCGGCGGGGATCGCTATTGTATGCCACCTGAACTATGCATATAACATAATAACAATATAAATAAGGAGATGTTGAAAGATGAAAAACAGATCGAAACTGAAGATATTAAAAGCATCCCCCGCATACGGCGGCGTGTTCACCATGGTTAGTGACATCCTTTCCATATTTGCGGTGCCCGGGGGAAATAGAACAGTTCAAGAAGATTCGAAGCGGTGGAAGGTAGTAAGGGGGCTGCAACCAGGCATTGCGATTCTGATAGCAGGAGTGATTGTTTCTGGCATTTCCATACCAGCATACGCAGCAGTTGGGGATGTGATATTGGAGGGTGTCAAAATATCGCCCAGCATCGCCTACACCGGCGGATCATGGGAACATGCGAAAAATGTGACGTTGCTCAAGGAAGGATATGCACTTGCACTTGATCGCGTATATTCTGAAAATCTTTCAGGCAGATATATTATGAATTTTTCCATACGCAAGAATGGCGAAGTCGTAGAAACGATATGCGCAAGTGATGAGGACATTTTATATTATAATAAAAAATGGATAAAATAGAGACGAAAACGAGATGATACTATGTGGTCAAGAAGAACCCTCGCAATTGGAATCGTCCTGCTGGTGGCACTGGCAGTGTCAGCCCGTCCGGCGGTTGTAACCGCCCTCAAGGAAGCGGCACCTGTGGCAACCACGCCCGTGATAGCCACTTCCACAGATGAAACCGCAGCCAGCGCCACCGGTGCCGGCAACCGGATCGAGAAGACACCAGTGGCAACTATGCCTGCAACCGAGGAGGTGAAAAATGAGAACCATACTTAAACATGCCGTTTTGGTGACGGTTTCGTCCCTCTTTATCTCTGTTGGCGCATCCGTGTATCCGCTGATGCAGGATCCTTTCGAAAGACGGTCTCTGGATGCATGTAATGTCACTGAGCTTGATTGCGGCTTCTACCTGGAATACGACATACCAAACAGCCCATACGAGCTTTCAAGTGCCAACCTGTTTGTGCATTCCGGAAACAAAACGGTTGCGGCTCATTACCTGCATGATGGCGAGCAAGAACGTTTATCCTCTGGCGAACCTTTTGAGACGATTATTGTATCCGGAAATCTGAGTGATCCGGAAGAGAGGCGCACCGGGTGGTGCTATCTTTTCGATGCAACCGAGGCTGCTGTGGATTCATATGGTGCCGGAAGAGCTGCATTTACGGTGGAAATGGACAAAAGCGAACTTCTTCGGCCATATACCGGGAACGATACCGCGGAAAAGTCGTATCCTGATATGTCGCTTACGTACTGGAAGCCATCAACATCCGGTTGTGCATGTCTTGCGGCTGTTTCATTCATGCTGTTTATCCTGTCCGCCATTAGTACTGTGATCTATGCTATTGTGACGCGTGAGCCGGCAAAACGAGAAGAGGGCGAAAATGGAGGAGTGGATGAAAATGAATACAAAAACTAAAAGGATACTGGCTTCTGTAGTAAGATCCATTGCCCCGATAATGATCGCACAGCCCTTGATGAAGTGTGGCAGACGGTTGAACTGGAACGATCCGATATGCGTTATGACTGAGAACAAGAGGGAGAATAAAACATGAAATTAGATACCAAAATTGTGATACTACTTCTGATAGCCACAACCGCGGTTACTTTTAGCGGATGCATTGGGGAAAATGTGGTTCATCTACAATCACGACCAATAAATGATCTAACGTGTCGTTATGATGTGACAAGATTGACGACGGACTCTGCTGGCAATGCGGATCCTGTCTGGAGCCATGATGGCTCGAAGATATTCTTCAGATCCGGACCTAACATCGGTGTAATGGATCCGGATGGCGGCAATGTGAAAACACTGACCCGGGGCGCATATCCGGCATTGAGTCGGGACGGGAGCAGGGTATTTTTCCATAGAATTGTGGAAGAAGAACGTGAGTTGTGGGTTATGAAACCAGACGGAAGCGATGAAAAGAGAGTGGTATCTCTTCCTGTGACAGATGATCAACCTTTACTTGGATCGGGATGGACACTGAGTCCGGATGGGGGCAAGGTTTGCTATTACGCACAATACTCGACCGGCAAGACTGCTTATGACCGGCATGAAATTGCGGCAGACATACGGATAATGGATGTAAACAAAGGCAACGAAACGACGATCGTTTCCGGTATCAGCCATACCGATTTCTACAATCCGGATTTGATCTGGAGTCCGGATGGACAGAAGATACTCTTCCAGGCTTCGCGAGTCTGTTCAAACGAACTTACAGCGGTTAGCATCCGGGTGGTGGATGTGGACAACACCGACACAGAGCAGATATCAACAGAAACTGGAGAGTGTTTTGGTGCGAAATGGAGTCCGGATGGGGGAAAGATCGCGTACATATCGGACCGCGGGGCTGCCGGGCAGGAAGATACTGTTAATATCCGGATAGTGAACCTCGGTGATGATGACAGCGAGCAGTTGACAGAAAGTCGGGCATTTAAGACTGATCTCGCGTGGAGTCCTGATGGCAACAGGATGGCCTACATATCCAGGTCAACAAGGGCGTATTGCTATTCCGGAAAGATAGATAAGAATGATGCTAAATCTGGGATATGGGTGATGAACTCCGATGGAGGAGATAAAGATCTGCTACTGAGCATTCCATACAATTACGGCATGATGCATGACCTAAAATGGAGTCCTGACGGATCCAGGATCGCTTTTGTGTGGGCACCCAATGCGAAATTCGGGTGGGAGAAGACGGACATCTATGTGATCGATGTGCCTGCAACGGCTGCGGATGGAGGGGGTGAAATTAAACGACCAAGCGAAACATCGCCACCAACTTCTGAAGCTTATCAAACCCCGGATAATCGGCGCTGTTCAAAAATCCAGTGATAGCCAAACATTTTACCATAGTATCTCATCACTTTCATCATATTGGAGCTGGCAAAACTATTCCATGTGGATTTCATACCAGATTTTTACCACAATCTGCACAC
>PQXF01000026.1:16817-38366 GCA_003194445.1 Candidatus Methanogaster sp. | reverse complement strand
AGCAGATCATGGAAAGAATCACAGACCGTAGAATTCTCAAGAAGAAAGAGGATATCATACAATCGTTGCAGGGGACGCTTAACAGCTCATCGATATTGATTATCAAGATGCATCTTGAGTCAATTCAGGATATCGATGCTAAAATAAGTGAGCTTGATGCAAAGATCGATGAGATGCTTCAGAATCTTCATGCAGAAGAGTTAAGGATACTGCTGAGCGTTCCTGGTGTTGGGTCAAACGCTGCCGCAAATATCATCTCAGAGATCGGGGATATATCCCTCTTTGAAACGGCGGATCAGCTCACATCATGGGCAGGACTTGCCCCAAGTTCCAATTCGTCTGGCGGAAAGGTCATAAACGGGAGGATTGGCAAAACCGGAAACAGATACCTGAGGAGAATCCTGATCCAGGTTGCCCACGCCGCCGCGAGAACAAAGGGATCGGTGCTTGGAAGGTTCTACAGGCGTGTGATGAAGCGCAGAGGAGCTCCTATTGCTATCGTGGCACTGGCACGGAAGATTCTTGCGATCGTCCACCATCTATGGACAAACATGGAACCTTACGAGGAACCGGGGTTTAAGAAGAAGATACGTCACCAGAAAGTCTATGAATGTGACGAGTTTGGAATTTCAGGAGCGTTCGAGATCCTCGGTGAGGCTGAAGATAAGATCGTTGCAACGGGCAGCGGATGCGGTTGATTAGGAGATTTAACCGCCGATTTTAGCACGTGTATGTAACGTACCTGTAATTTAGCAGAACAAGGAATCCTTGCAGCCTAAACGAGTGGAAACTGTCTTATGTTATGTGATGGAAATGCTGATGTTGGTTTTGAGTTCTATGGAATTCTTATCAGTTAAGAGGATATGTTACTACAATCACGATCTCGTATTATATATTGAATGCTCATTATTTTTGGATGATCTGTTGAACTGTCTGGTCCAATTAGCAGTTTCAGAACGGCGGCTGTTGCCACTGTTTTTGAGACTTTTACGTACCAAGTTTTGTGAGGCGTGTGTGATTAATGCTCATGAGTTCGGACCCCGTAAATCAAACTATGTCGTCCGCTTTGGCAAGCATGACTAATAGTTGCGACCAGTTACTTATGGATTGTGGGTCTGTCACAGTGTTATCGTGTCAGCCGCCGCCTGCAGGATTATGCGTGCATCAAGCGCATTCACGTACCAGTTCTTGCCCACATCCACATCATCGCTGTATTCGCCGCTTGCTGCAATCTGAATAGCGCTGATCCTGATTCCGGTGCTGATCACAGGGGTTTCGCATTGACGAGGGGGACACAGAACAGAGTATGAGATAGAAGGGTGTCATGAGAATATACTTGAATCATAACAATTATCTCCGGGATGTTACACGCCGTACCAATCTGATCGTATAAATGTTTTTCGACCACAATCCACAACTTTATATTAATTTTTGATTATAATAATTCTTTCAATCTTTGAAACCATATCATCCGTGCACCATCAACCCTACTATATGAGAAACCTCGCAAAAGACTTATATCAGGTCAAATTTAGGAATATGTAAAATGATAGAAGTGCAACAACACATACAGATAATTGAAGAGGTAGCAAAGGCTCTTAACATGGGTCGGGAGAGATTGGAGATGGAAAGCCTTAAAACATTCCTTGAAAAGGAGTTGATAGGTATAGAGGCAAAGATATACAAAATCGGTGCTAAACATGGGATAATATCCATCTTCGAACTGGATGAAAAGTTGAAAAGTGGGGCAATTACAGAGGAAGATATGATAGATGACTTTATGGAACTTGATTATCTGGAATCCAGAAGAGATGATCTGTTAAAAGCGATGGGGAAAGTTCAGTGGCAGATTTAAGCAAACTGAAGAGAATTGTCGATATAGAATACAATGATATCACAAGAGATTCGAGTATCCACCATGATAAGCTTAGAGCGTTCATAAGAGATGGTTCGATGGTGGATATCTGGTTTTCAAAGAAAATACCGGGTCGTTTCTCATATCACTGGGAAAGAAGGCAGATCGATGGGATGATATATCGCCATGACAATTTTCCAGACCCCCGGTGGAAGGAAGTCGATACGTTTCCCAAACACTTTCATAATGGTTCGCAAAATAGAGTGCATGAGAGCACAATAAATGACGACCCAACATCGGGCGTTCGTGAATTTATGGATTTTATAAGGAAGATGCTGAAATAAAAATTCTCCACACATGCACATACATCTTCGCTGGCAAAACAGTTCGGAAGTCATCGCTTTGGTTATATCTGCTCACAAGAATTACATCCATAGTGTTATTCACCAAACCAACCCCCATCATAAAAGCTTAACCGCCGCGATTGCCCAAACCCCCAAAAACCTTCTGCACCGGCACCAGTACCCGCACCGGAAAAGAGTCTACGCGCCTCAAACTTTCGTCACCACCCGACCCCTCTTCTTTGCAGCCTCCGCTGCTGCACGGTCAACAGTCACACACATCCGCACAATCGTCAATCAGCGTGATTCGCTTGTTCACACCTACATTCCCGGGCGTTCGTCCTCCCATGCACGTACATCGTAGCTCCCTTCCCTGCGCCGCAGGTCGCGTCCTCTGATCGGCGCGCCCTCGCCCGGGACTATACATCACACTCAGCGCCAGACACCACACCAGCCACCACGGTCGCGACCGCAGCCACCAGCAGCAGGCGGGTCATGTCGCCGCCTCCTCGCCGCAAGACCGTACGTCTGCAGATGCGATTCCCAAGAACATCCCGGGAGCCATTCCAATTCTACGAATCCCGCATCACCTCCCGTATCGCAAGCAGATTCAGTTGTGACTGAGGCTTGATAATTCCGATATCGGGATCAAGGAACAAGATATTATCCTTGACCAGAAAATGCTTTGCAGGTCTGTCCAGGCCCTCATCATCGATACATTCAGCATCTACAAATCGGTTGAGGACATCAACAATGTCCTCCTTTTCAACCATGTAACTATCTTCTCCGATCATCATTCTCGGCTTGGTGTAATTCAGATAGTCAAGCAGATTCTTCAACTGGTTCACTCTCGTAGCAAGCATTTTCTTTGCAATCAATTCCTTTTCAGCCACACGAATTAACTTCAATAGACACACTGGCTTTCCACCGCAGTATTTCCATGCCACCCTCGCCTCATCATCCGTAAAATCGTGCCCCTTCAAAAACTCAATAGTCGTATTCTCATCAAAATCATCCACCAGCAGATATTCACTTCGCCCCTCCAGCATCGCTTCAGAGTAAACCTGCTCGATAAAGAGCGAATCCGAAGTGACCACAAATACGTGTGCCAGATGCTTTTCTTTTGTCAATCGTATAAAGAAATTGAATAGTTTGTAGATCAAAAGTCCATCGATCTTCATATCTCCGATCACCTGCAGCTCATCGATGATCAGCACTGGCACACGTTTTTTTGACACCTCAGTAAAGAAACGTTCGATGTATTTGAACATATCTTTACTTTTATCTTTCTTCTCGAATATCTGTTCAAAGAGATGCAATGGTATTGGGATTCCGCCGAGGATCCTCAAATCTTTGATTAACGATTGCGCATACTCAGAAACGTTACCAATAACGCCCCCTTCATCGATCTCAAATAACACATTAAGAAAATCTTCATAACCCGTGATAAATCTTCCACGCAGGTTAACATAGAATGGGACATAATCATCAGGCAGTTGACCTATCAAATGGTCGACAAACGTGGTCTTTCCGGAGTTTATCGGTCCGTATATGAGTGTGATCAGGGATGGCTCGGAATCCAGGATATCCATGATCTCTTCTTTCTCTTTTTCCCTATCGTGAAATTCTATTCGTTTCATGCTCTTTCACATAGTCTTTCAGTTATAATTCTATTATGCCCCCAAACTAGCTGCCATCTCATCGCTACCCGTGACCCGTGCCGCCCCCTCACCCGCGACCAGCGCCACTCGACTCGTGCCGCCACGCCCGCGCACGCAAGCAGCACCGCGAGCATGCCCGCGCCAAAGATCATCGTTCGCAAAACGATTGCGTGTTTCGAGCAGGTGGAAATATCGTGCCATAACAATCAACTCCGCTATGTTACATCCCACGTACGTTATATGCCCATAAGTACCTTTTACACCACAGAGGTTATTCTGACTTATGGCGTTGCGGATGAAATCTATGGAATCAGGATTAATCCGTGGATAAAACCCATTATCATCCACGGTCTGAGAAACAACGCCGAAGCAACTACGCAGATTACACTAATTTCATTTTTCCACCGTATTCGTACCGCTTTTGGCGTATGCTTGGCTCAGATGGTATCCGATATAGCAACAACTTGCCAGATCATACGAAGAACATACAAAACATCTGCGCCGACACACCCCCGCTGCAAGCCAACCTTTTTATGTTCTCAAGCAACCTTATGATTGACACCCAACCACAATGCTGGGGTAGGGTAGCTGGTCATCCTATGGGACTGTGGATCCCACGACCCGGGTTCAAATCCCGGCCCCGGCCTACTTACATACTCGCCTACATACCAACCCGCTTCACCCATGACAGGAGATAACATTCCAACCATCGCCACGGTCTGCTCGCACACAAGCCTCCAGATATTTGACGGCGCGCGTAAAGAGGGGTTTAAAACGCTTGGCATCTGTCTCGGAAAGCCCCCCAAATTTTATGACGCATTTCCGAGAGCAAAGCCGGACGAATTCTTTCCTGTCGGCTCGTATCAGGAGATAGTCGAAAAAACTTCTGAATTAATCGAGAAAAATGTAATCATCATCCCACATGGGTCATTTGTCGAGTACCTCGGCGCGTCAGACTTTGCGCGCCTTGAGATTCCGAGTTTTGGGAACAAGGCGGTGCTCGAATGGGAATCTGACCGTGCAAAGGAGCGCGAGTGGCTCATAAGCACAGGCGTTCCCGTACCGTCTGAGTTTTCGTCGCCTGACGAGATTGACCGCCATGTGATCGTGAAGTATCACGGCGCAAAAGGCGGGCGCGGGTTTTTCATAGCGAAGAACAGAGAGGAATTTGAAGAACAGATCAAACCCGGCCAGGAGTACGTAATTCAGGAATTCGTGCTCGGGTCGAGATACTATCTGCATTTCTTCTACTCTCCGCTCAGAACTGATGGTTACCGTGTCGGAGATGGCACGCTCGAACTACTTGGAATTGACAGACGGATTGAGTCCAACATCGACGAACTCTACAAGATCGGCGCGTCTTCAGGCATCGACCCGAGTTTTGTGGTCACAGGCAACCTGCCGATGGTTCTGCGGGAGTCGTTGCTGCCAAAGGTCTTTGATCTCGGCGAGAGGGTTGTTGAGCGGTCGATCGAACTCTTTGGCGGGATGATCGGTCCGTTCTGCCTCGAAACGATCTGCACCGATACGCTCGAGTTCAAGGTCTTCGAGATCTCAGCCCGGATCGTTGCAGGCACGAATCTCTTCATATCCGGCTCGCCATACTCTGATCTGATCGAGCCTGACCTATCCACCGGAAAAAGGATCGCGCAGGAGATCAAGCTTGCGATCGAGATGGGGCGGCTCGATGATGTTGTGTCGTAGTTCCAGTGCTTTAGCAGCTTTGTCCTGAACAACTTACGGCAGTGCAGAAATCTTAAATAGTATAATTGCAATTAGTATAACGATGATTATACAGTTCAAGAACCGGGAAAAAGAACTGTCTGAACTGAGCGATGTTTTGAACAGCCGCAGATTCGAGTTCATAATCCTTTATGGTCGGAGAAGAATCGGCAAAACAGAATTAATCCTGAAAGCAACCGAAAACAGAGGAAGAATATATTATCTGGCTGTTGGTGCGAGAAATCTGGATAGGTTTCACTCCCTTTGTGCCCGGCACTATCCGGAAGTTTCAAAATTAAAAACCGATTGGGAAGTCCTCTTTGAATTTCTGGAAAACAAGGCAGAAGTCGTTGTTATCGATGAATTCCAGAATATGATCCACGAAGATGCAAATATCCTCAACATATTCCAATCGATCATAGACATCACGCTCAAGGACTCAGAATTGAAACTCTTTTTGCTCGGCTCTTCAGTCTCCATAATGACATCCAGAGTACTTGATTACGCCAGTCCGCTTTATGGGCGGAGAACAGGTTCTATGGAGCTTAAAGCAGTCTCTTTCTTCGATCTTGAAAGATTTTTCCCGGTGGCAGGAACCATAGAACTTGTTGAAATTTACGGTTTTGCAGATGGGATTCCGTTTTATCTGATAGAGATAGATGGACCGTTCTGGCAGTGGTTGGAGGGAGAACTAACGAAAGAACGAAGTCTTTTGAGGGATGAAGTAGATTTTCTTATGCGATACGAATTTAAAAATGTAAGCACCTACAAACTAATACTGGAATCCATTGCTCACGGAAAAACAAAGTTAAACGAGATTAAGGATTTTATAAAGGTAAAAAGGACTGATATCAGCCCTTATTTAAGAAACTTGATCGAAGTCGGGATGATCAAAAGAGTTGTTCCGGTTACCGAGAATCCAAAATCAAGGCTTGGTAGATATTATCTAAACGATAATTTCCTTAAATTCTGGTTCAGGTATATTTATCCGAATTTAAGTTCTATCGGAGAGGGCATATTTGATATAAATGTCATTAAGGAAGATTACAGCAATTATTTGGGCGGTGTTTTTGAGGAGGTTGCCAGGCAATTTTTGATAAAAGAAAGAGACCGGATATTCGGTTTCTCAAAAATTGGAAAGTGGTGGCACAAGGACAAAGAAATCGATATCGTCGCCTTACGCGATGCAACGGAAGAGATACTGTTTGTTGAATGTAAATGGCAGAATTTGACTTGTTGGCAGGCAGAGAAAATACTCGATGACCTGTCGGAGAAGGCGAAATCCGTGCAATGGAACAGCGATTCTCGGAAAGAATATTTCGGGATTATGGCAAAGAAGATCGAAGGGAAGGATGATTTGAGGGGCAGGGGGTTTCTTGCGTTTGACACGGACGACTTCTGAATCAGCCGCAAACCCGTCCCAAAACCGGACCCTTTTCACATACACTTTTACCGCAGTTCCCGAACCACCGCCTCAACCATCACATCAACAGGCGGCTCTCTCCCCGTCCATATCAAAAACGCCTCCGCGCCCTGATGCACGAGCATCCGCACACCTTCAACGATGGTGGCGCCCTTCCGCTCCGCTTCCAGAAGCAGCTTTGTGCGGCGGGGGTTGTATACGATATCGAACACGGCAAGTCCGGGGCGCAGGAGACCTGCGGGCACTGGTGTTGCATCGACATCGGGATGCATCCCGATCGATGTGGCATTGATCAGGATGTCCGCGTCAGCGATCTTCTCTGGTATCGCACCAAGCCCGATGCTCTCGATCGAGGGGGTTTTCCCGAGTTCGGATAGTCCGCCCCTCACATCGCGGGCAAGTCTGTCTGCACGTTCCTTTGTACGGTTCGCAATAACGATATCTCCACCGCTGTACCCGAACTGAAACGCAATCGCCCGCGCCGCACCGCCAGCACCGATGATCAGGATATTCCTGCCTGTAACCGGGATGCCAGCATCCTCAAGCGCACGCATCGCGCCGATTCCATCTGTGTTGTGCCCGGTGATGCCGTCAGCGAAGTCGACCGTGTTTACAGCACCGATCCGCGCTGCGATCGGATCGGGCTCTATGTATTTCAGCGCCTCTTCTTTGAGCGGGATGGTCAGGTTAAGTCCTCCGAACCCGAGTGCTTTTGCTCCGTATATCGCATCTTTAAGGTCTGATGGGCGCACCCTGAACGCGTGATATGTGCACGGCATCCCAAGCGCTCCGAATGCCGAGTTATGCATAGCAGGAGACATGCTGTGGCTGATCGGATCGCCAAGCACTGCGTAAACTTTCATCATGTTACTCGTGTGCAGCTTTTGATCTCAAACTTCCCTGCAAGGGATTGTAATGCAGCATATCCGCTACCCTAACCTGCACCTGTATGTGTCCGCGTACAGGCACTTACTTTGCAACCACTTTTTCAGATCGCTTTATCCGCCGTCTCTTTGTACCCGCAGATGAGTAGCGCTGTGCCGGACCGGGTCGCTTGTGTGTCACATGGTTGTGCTCTACCAGCCGAACCTTGCCCTTCCTGTTCTTGATCTTCACCCATTGGATACTTCCTGTTTTTCCCATATCTTACACCTCTGGTAATTTCGATATCGACCGTTTTATAGCCTCAGTCGGTTCTTCCGGATCCACGATCCGCCCGTTCAGATAGTCGTCATACGCAACAAGATCGAAGTCTCCGTGCCCGCTTCCGCAGAAGAAGAGCACCTTCTCCTCACCAGTCTGCCTGCACCGCAGCGCCTCCTCGACAACACTGTGTACGCAGTGCGCAGTCTCTGGCGCAAGTATGAACCCTTCGGTTCTCGCAAAGAGGAGCGCTGACTTAAACACATCGGTCTGCTTGCATGAAACCGCATCCATGTAGCCCTCGTGCGTCAGTTTCGACAATAGTGGCGAGTTGCCATGGTACCGGAGCCCTCCCGCGTGGATGCCTGCCGGAACAAAGTCGTGTCCGAGCGTGTACATCTTCAGGAGCGGGGTCATCTTCCCGGTATCTCCGAAATCATACGCATACACGCCTTTCGTGAGTGTCGGACATGATGCGGGTTCGCATGACACGATTCTTGGACCGTCCGCCTTCCCTTGTAAGGTATCTCCGATGTACGGGAATACCACGCCTGCAAAGTTGCTTCCGCCGCCAACGCATCCGAACATGATATCAGGAGTCTCTTCCGCAATCTCGAACTGTTTCTGCATCTCAAGCCCGATCACGCTCTGGTGCAACATCACATGGTTGAGAACGGATCCGAGCGCGTAATTTGCATTATCGTGCGTTGCAGCATCCTCGACCGCCTCTGATATTGCCATGCCAAGACTACCTGTGGTATCTGGCATCTCTGCAAGGAACCTTCTTCCGCATTCAGTCTTATTGCTCGGGCTCGGGAACACTTTCCCGCCCCACGTCTCCATCATTACCCGGCGGTATGGTTTCTGGTCGTAACTGACCCTGACCATGTACACAGTGCATTCGAGATCAAAGAGGCGTGTGGTGAACGAGAGCGCAGATCCCCACTGCCCTGCTCCGGTTTCGGTCGTGATCCGCTCGATTCCGGCTTTTGCGTTGTAATACGTCTGCGCAACTGCCGTATTTGGTTTATGGCTTCCGGGCGGGCTTACACCTTCCCATTTGTAGTAGATTTTGGCAGGCGTCTTCAGTGCCTTCTCCAGCCGCATCGCCCGGTACAGCGGTGTCGGTCTCCAGAGCGTATAGATGTCGCGAACTTCGCCTGGGATATCGATCCACCGGTCTGTACTCATCTCCTGCTTGATAAGCGACATCGGGAAGATTGCAGACAGATCGTCCGGAGTGATTGGCTCCTTTGTCTTCGGGTTAAGCGGTGGATCAAGTGGGGTTGGCAGGTCTGCTGCAATATTATACCAACGCTTTGGCAGTTCGTTTTCGTCGAGTGTGATCTTTGTAACGTCCATTTACGATAACTCCGATATTGTGTCGGATTGTGACTTTGGTTCTGGCATTCTTAAAAGTTGTGCTGCACCGAGAATGTTAATTTATCTGGTGCTGGATACACCGCCGTACTTCATCGCGTCTTTGCGCTCTGTAAGTACTTTGCGCAGCAAAGGCGTTGGCGATCGTAAAAACAAGATGTATTATACTAAAAAAATAAAGGCGGTATCATACCGCCCTACCACATTCCTTTGATGATGCCCCGAACCTCTTCGAGCACAATCCTATGTTCTTTCACATCCTTCTCGTCTTCATCCTTGAGGTCCTCGATTCTTCTACCTATCCTTTCATCCATCTCGTCCTTCGATACTGCAGCAGCTTTCATGAGCGTCGCAACAGCCAATTCCACATCCTTCTCTGGCATATCGAGTTCTCGTGCGATCCTCATGAAAGGCGGCACAACAGCTCTAACACACTGATGGAATGTAGGCGCAATCAGGTTCACACAGGCATCCTCATCACAACCAACAATCACCATAGCCCTATCAGTATCGTCGTTGTTATGGTGGTAGCAGACTCTTGCCCGCACTATATAGCAGCCCGGCGGAACTTTTACCTCTGCATGGCCGCAGTTTAACCATATCTTCCTATAGTTCTCGCCACACCACTCAAGCACCTTTCCATCGCATGTCTTGATAGTCACGTATCCCCGTGCATCAAACACCTTGCAGTGCTTATCTCTTATCCAGATGTTAAGTCTTCCGAATCCCATTATTCTTTCACCTCCTTGATTAGCTCCAAACCAGAATACCCTCTTTCAAAGAGTTCCAACTCCCGAAATAGAATACATCTCACTACCAGTTTGGAAGTAACTACTTTGAGCCATGTCCTATATAAACGTTTCGCATGCGTGGGGCTGTCGACTTGCTTGAGCGTTATTCAAAACTCCGAGTTTTCCATACATACGAAATCCGAAGTATCAGACACGAGACTTGGATCAACAATGCTGAAACAACGTCAGCACCAGAGTAACTTTGCAACCTCGTTGCACTGTCGTCCCAATCAAACTTTTATATCGAAGATCGAAAATAAGGATAATGCTAACATTCATCGCATTTTTCGCAAGCATCGCCCTGATACATATATTATCAATCCGCATGCGGATACATCCGTTTCTCTCTCTGATCTCGGCTGCTTTTGTCTACGGGATACTGTGCGGGATGGATCATCGCTCAATCATTGTGCACATCACATCCGGTCTCGGAGGCATCTTTTCTGTGCTGTGTATCATCATATTTTCTGGTGTTGCCATTGCCGAGTTCTTGAATAGAACAAAAGACATTAAAACTATCATAAACGACATTTTGATGATTTTTAAACGTGATTGCTCACTTGTACCTCTTTTTTCAGGGTATCTACTATCCATTCCGGTAATGTGCTGTATAACAGCGTTTATCGTTCTAAACCCGATTGTAGAGGGGATTGCTCTGAAAGTAAAATATCCAGAAAAGAAATTTACATACATGCTTTCCATTGGAACGGTGATATCCTATAATCTGATATATCCGTCACCTGTTATCATTGTGATCACAGATGCGCTCGATATTGATCCATTTGATACCTTAGTGGTGAGTATTCCATTATCCGCACTGCTTTTAATCCTTTCCTACTATCACATGCGCACGAATATTGAGATAATTCCAGAAAAAATTCATGCATCATTCAGATCATCCATAGGAGCATGGAGTCCAATTGTAATCTCGATATTGCTGATTTTACTTGGTCTTATTGTTGATAACCCGATCATAAATTTTCTCGGCGATGTCAACGTTGCCCTGCTTATAGGCGTATCGGTCTCGATAACCCTCGCAAAAAGAGATCTCTCTGCCGATGAGATTGGCGAAACCCTGAAGCGATCATCTGGTAGGGCTGGCAGGATACTCCTTGACCTATGTGGTGCAGGGGCACTCGGCAGCATCATCGCGCACAGCAACTTTCCGATGGATGTGATCGGGTTGGTAGAACAAAGTTTTATACCGGTCATGTTATCTCCGTTTCTGATCGCAATCGTCATACAGACCGCGCAGGGTTCGCGGGTTGTCACGACCATCATCGCTGCCAGTCTGGTGAAGGATCTTGCATGTATGGAAACGGTGTTTATGATCTGTGCCGGGACATTCATCTTCTCTTATGTGAGCGATCCGTATTTCTGGCTGGTTAAGCAGGATTCGAGCATGAAAGAAACGTTGAGGTACTATACCGTACCGCTGGCACTGGCAGGTGCTGTGGTTCTGGTGTGTGCTATTCTGTTGTTATACTCTAAATAGCGCCATCTAAAAAATGCCGCGATAGATAAAAAGAATACCTATGAGCACAGAATAACAGATATGCCCCACAAATGCACCAACTGCGAACACATATTTGAGGACGGTTCAGTCGATATCTTAAATGGCTGCCCGAATTGTGGGTGGAACAAGTTTCTGTATGTGCCAGCAAAATCGGTGACCGAGACCGAGACGGATGCAGAAGACATAGACACTCCGATGCAGTCGGATAAGGTGGAAGAGGAGAAGGAGACGGTGCCTGATATGGAGGTTGAATCGATCCGCATCCTGGAGAAAGGGTCTTATGAACTGAATCTCGAATCGCTGCTCGAGCGGGAGGAGATCATCATGTCTATGAAAGAAGACGGGAGGTATCTGGTACATCTTCCTTCGATCTTTGAGAAAGGCAAGAAGGATCGGGATGAACCCTGAGTCACAGTCTTGTAGAGGAGCCTCTGAGGCAGCTCTGCCGAGAGTTACCTGCAAGTTGTATAACACCAATTTCATACCACTACCTGAAACTACACCGGCCGCGACCACAATATCCGCGTGTCTGGTTGCGATCGTAAGCCCGCCTGATGCGCATGCAGCCTCCACGCGTGTGGACGGCGTGTGCGGGCTGCGATGCCAGCGTAATTCGCGATTCAGCGATGATACGTGTTCCTGCGCCACGAGCTGTATCTCTTGCCATAGTGTGCCGTAGTGACTTTCTGTAATGGGTTTTTTGTCTGTGGGATTTTGGTGGCGCGAACCGATAATCTTATATAACAAATCTGTTACATAACAATATTGTTAGGTGATAACAATGTTACCAGTAGGCAACCCGGCAATCGGAGATGATTTCATCGATCGTGAAAAGGAGATCGACCAGATCCTTTCGGCGCTGGAGAAAGATAGCGTCCTTCTAATCGCGCCCCGCAGGTTTGGAAAGACTTCAATCATGCGAAGGCTGGAAAAGGAACTCTTGAGTCAAGATGGACTCTGTGTTTTTATCGAAGTAGAGGATATAGATTCCCCGCAACGATTCTTATCTGAAATGGTGATGGCGCTCCTTGGGAGTGAAAGAATCAGAAGGAAGGTAAAGATAAGATCTACTTTCGAAAAATCTTTTAACTGGTTCAAAGAGAACATAGAGGAAGTTTTGGTATATGTATTCAGGGCTAAACTGAGAAGTAACATCGAGGCGGATCTGAAGGGGGATTGGACGGAAAAAGCCAGACTGATATTTGAAATAATCAACGATTTTGAATCAAATATCTATTTTATCGTCGATGAGTTTCCGATAGCTATCAAAAACATGGATTCGGAAGATGCAGAGAAGTTTTTGCACTGGTTTCGGAAACTGCGGCAGATATCGGAGAACCTCCGGTTCATCGTCGGAGGTTCGGTAAGCATCGACCGCGTGGTGAGAGATGTTGGAGGGGTCAGCGTGATCAACGACTTTAAAAGAGCCCAGATAGGCGGATTCCGGAAGGAAGTCGCACTAAACGTCATAGAAAAAGTTTTCAGGGAAAAGGAATGGCAATATACGGAATCCACCGGTGATAAGATACTAAATTGCGTCGGCGAAGCTTGCATACCCTACTTTATTGCAATAATGTTGAGCGCGATAGAGGAAGAGTACGTTTCGAGAGATGTTGAGATCAATGAGGAATTAATCGAAGATATCTATAATTTCCGTATACTTGGCAGTGAAGGGAAGCATTATTTTGAGCATTATTCGCAGAGGCTCAGGATTTTCTACACTGGTATGGCGGGAATGGAAGAAAAAGCTGCGAGAGCCATATTGAGAAGGGTCAGCAGCGAAGACTATTACCCCCTTGATCTCGCATTCGGAATCTTTAAGCAGGAAACCGGAGTGGATGATCACGAAAGATTCATGGATCTGATCGCAGACCTCGAAAATGACTTTTATATAGAAAACGATTCCCCAAAAGGGCTTACGTTCTACTCCAGGATGCTAAGGGACTGGTGGAGGTTGTATCATGGCGAAATCAAGTGATATAATTCTTTACAGGTATTCACCGGAAATTATGCCTGAAGACATCCTGAGAAAACTCTTTGTCGGACGGGAAAAAGTCCTCGAGAGTCTGTTTGAGGAACTCGAAAGTGCTGCAAGGAATGAGACGCCGAGATTTTACCTGATCGTGGGACCGAGAGGGATCGGGAAGTCTCATCTGTTGGTTCTATTATATTACGAAATCAAAAATAAACTGGGGTCGCTTCTGATTCCAGTCAAACTCGCAGAGGAAGAGTATTCCGTGTTCCGTGCATCTGACTTCTTTCTGAGAATTCTGGAGGAACAATCCGCGGAAACAACAGATATATTAGCACTTGGACGGGAAGATGAAATCCTGTATGCTGCGCTGGAGAAACTCGTGCAACTGTCAAAAAAGGATGGAAGAAGGTATCTCGTCTTCATTGAGAACCTGCATCAGTTGTTCAAGCAGTTTGACACGGCTGAGTTGCAGAAATTGCGATCGATCTTTCAACAATATGATATCTTTTCAGTGGTGGCTTCGACACCAATGATCTTCCCGGGCGTATCCGAACACGATGAACCATTCTATAATTTCTTTCGGGTTCAGCACTTAAGGGAGTTTTCGCTTGATGAGATAACGACGCTGATCCGGAAGATAGCCGAAGTCGAGGGCAACGAGAAATTCTTTTCGGATTTTGTTGGATATGCGGAGCGGATACATGGTATGGTGCACCTCACAGGCGGCAGCCCAAGGCTTGTAATCCTGTTTTATGAGATGATCACCAGAGGAGAACTTGAAGACACAGAGGACGCCTTTTTCAAGATAATAGACGAGCATACACCTTACTATCAGGAGGTGTTTCAGCTTCTATCACCACAGCTGAGAATACTGTTTGATACTCTCATCTCCTCTGGCGCGCCCGCAACCCCCAAGCAGATCGCAGAAAAATCCAGAATCCCGCTTCCCACTGTTACAACGCAGCTTCGAAGGCTGGAAAAGGACGGATACGCCATCTCAAGACGCAAGGGGCGGCATACCTACTATGAAGTGCGAGATAGGCTTTTCAGGCTCTGGAGGGAGATGAGGCAGCCGTTTGGCAGAAAAAGGGTGTCCGTTCTCCTGGAGTTCCTGCAGTTATGGTATACCCCGGAAGAGCAGAAAGCGCTTTTCGAGAGAAATTTCAAACTTCTTGAAACAGGAGAAAAAACCGCACTCAGAGACCTCTGTTACTATGCTGAAATCCAGCCGCCCGAATTCAGGGCTGAAGCTCTTCTCAAACTTGCGCCCAAACTTCTGGAACTTGGTGAGCTGAAAGAGGCTGCTTATGAAATCCGGAAACTGAAAGAGATTGTGGCAGAGACTGGAGATAAGGAATTGGAAGACAAGGTATGGCAGCACGAAGTAGCGCTGCTGCTTTTTGAAGGAAGGGGTGAAGACGCGCTGGAAGTATTGGAGAAGGTTCTGGAGATCAACCCGAAAGATGAGAGTGTTCTCCGAACGAAGGGCATTGTGCTATCATATCTGAAAAGATATGATGAGGCGCTGGATGCAGCAGAAAAAACAAAAGAGGTAGCAACCAGCGAATCCTCCAAGATTCGTGCTGCGCTGATCTCGATTGAAGCCAACATATCCCTATATAGAAAATCAGACGCTACTTCAGAGATAGAAAAGATAAAAGACAGAATACCTGAACAGGAGCCGCACTTGATCGAAGATTTCGTCGAGATCTGCTTGAATCTCGCTCTCGATGAGTTGAAGGCTGAAAACAGTGGAAACGCCTCCGGACTTATGAAAACAGCTTACGACGCCAGCACCAATCTGGAAGAGGCTAAAGTCGCCTCGCTGACGATGGCGTTCCTGAAGAATACAATAGAGTCCGGAGAACTCCATATCATCAAGGCAGCGGTGGACGAGGTTATACAACTGCAAGGAGACCGGTACCAAAACATCCTCAGACCCATAACCGAGGCAATAGGGATCGTTGAAACGGAAGACACCCAGAGATATTACAGACTTCAAGTCGAAGAAAGAGAGATAGTGGCTGACATCGTGAGAAAGATTGCCCAATCCGATGAACTGCTGCCAGCAGAACTTAGATACTAAAATACCCAAACATCGATGATACACCACACACGTTTTAAGATATGAGATCAAAGATACATCATAACGTACCGAGGGAGGTAATCTATATTGAAAATTCTTGTAAGCGATCCCCTCGCAGAAGAGGGTTTGGAGATACTCAGAGCAGAACATGACGTGGATGTCAATACTGGTCTTTCCGAGGATGAACTCGTAAGCATCATACCAGAGTACGATGCCCTTGCGATCAGAAGCGGGACAAAGGTAACAGAAAAAATTATAAATGCAGCAGACCGCCTCAAGATCGTTGGCAGGGCTGGAGTCGGTGTCGATAACATCGATATCGCCGCAGCGACGAGGAAAGGCATAATCGTTGCGAACACTCCCGAAGGAAATACGATCTCGGCAGCAGAACACACGATCGCGATGATGCTTGCGCTATCAAGGAATGTGGCGCAGGCGAACGCCTCGTTGAAGGCTGGCAAGTGGGAGCGCAAACTGTTCACAGGAAGCGAGGTTCGTGGAAAGGTTCTCGGCACGATCGGTCTTGGGAGGGTTGGAATAGGAGTTGTAAAACGTGCGCAAGGTCTTCTAATGAAGATCATCGCTTATGATCCGTTCATACCAAAAGAGCGTGCAAAAGAACTCGGGATCGAACTCGTAGACCTCGAGACCGTGCTTAAGAAGTCCGACTACATCACGGTGCATACGCCACTTACGGACGAGACCAGAGGCATGGTCAGCGACGCCCAGTTCGAGATGATGAAGCCCGGCGTCAGGATCATTAACTGCGCACGCGGCGGGGTCATCGATGAGGATGCGCTCATGCGGGCGGTCAATAAAAACCAGATAGCAGGTGCCGCACTCGATGTCTTCGTAAACGAGCCGCCGACAGGAAGCGGGCTTCTTGATCTGGATCGTGTGATCGTAACGCCGCATCTCGGCGCGTCTACAGCGGAGGCGCAGGTCGCGGTCGCGGTCGATGTCGCGAATCAGATACTTGCCGCTCTCATGGGCGAGTCTGTAACGACCGCGATCAACCTGCCGCATATCCAGTCCGACGCCATGGGTGTGGTTGCGCCGTATATCGGCGCCTCCGAGACGATCGGGAGTATGTGTGCCCAATTGATGCGCAATTTCGATGCGATCGAGATCGAATACTCTGGCGAGATCTTTGACACCGATATCAGGATGGTTACGCTTGCAGCGCTGAAAGGTGTTCTTTCACAGTCGATGGGGGCGAGCGTTAACTATGTGAACGCTCCGGAACTTGCAAAGGAGCGAAAGATTAGGATCAAGGAGAGCAAATCGACCGAGACTGTGGAACAGCAGTCGATAACGATTACGCTTGCCGGAGGGGGCGAATCGAGATCGGTCACAGGTACACTCCTCAGTGATACTATGAGGATACTTGATATCGATGGGTGCCGTCTCGATATCATACCATCAAGCTACATGGTCATCTCACGGCACGAGAACCGCCCGAACATCATCGGCCCCTGCTGCATGATACTTGGCAGGGAGAAGATCAACATATCAGGGATGCAGGTCAGCGAAACCGGAACAGACGACAAGTCGATCATGGTTCTGAATGTTGACTCAGCCGTTCCTGATGCGCTGCTCGACGAGATCCGGGGCGTTGACGGGGTCTCTGATGCCGAACTGATTAGAGTGTGATCGAGAAGTGCGAGTATAGGCATGAGAAAGCGCATCTACTATCATTTCCCGAAGGGCGATGTTCATTTCGAGCAGAAATACCGGTACTACGAGGACCTCCCGTATCTGGTCCGAACGATGGCGGGGCTGGACGGAAGACACGAGATGTTCACCACGGAATCGCCTGACAGGAGGGGGCACAGCGTCAAGGCAAAACGTGAGATTGCTGTATACATCGTCGAGAACAATCTCGATTTTGCGCATTTAAGCCCTGTCAGCGTGGACGCGGTTCTGGTCGGGATCGAGAGTGATGGCATGCTTGATTTTAAGATATCGCTAAAATATAGCCGCCTCGATGAAAAATATAGGATGATCGCATTTACTGGTGATGACTATCTGGTGCGGATGCATCTGGACGGTGATCTGCTTATGCTTACGGTTCATCTCAATTCCGGACCCGGCATGACCGAGTGCATGCAGGTGGCAGGTAGAATCGTTGAGGCGCTCAGGCAAGGGAATGCATGACTCTGGAACAGGTCGTTGCCCATATATTTCGGAAGAAGGGCAAGGTAACCTCGATCAGTGAATTCGTATTTGCGCTCTCCCTCGATCTGAAATGGTTCTCGCCTGATCAGGCAGAGTCGGTACTTGCAAATGCAGAGCAACGAGAGCTTGTGCGGATCACAGGTGAAGTGGTTGAGCCGTTGTTCGATATCCATTCAGTGGAGATTCCGGTCGATTTCAGACCTGACCAGAGCATACTGTATCGTCAGGAGCGATCCATCGATGCCACTGCCCCCAGGGACGAGGTATTACTCGAAGAGACCAAAGAAGAATCTGATGAGAGTACCGTAATCGACCGGTTGGTCGAGCAGCTATCCGGCGTGAAAAGCAAGCAAGAGGTCATACGCCTGATCAATGATGCACAGGAACGTCTGGGAATCGTTGAAACGGACGCGGTTGCTCTACTGGTTGCAAAGACGTGCGGCATCGATGTTTCCGGGATGATCGATGAGGTGTACGACCGTCTGGTGCGTTCGAAAACTTGAGTTTTTAGACCGTGCCTGTTATCGTGTCAGTTCGACGACCTTCAACGACAATCCCTTCATGCATTCGTCAGGAGCATCCCCGATCACATCCGAGATCGTACATTTGTCACCGAATTCCAGCCCGATCGGATGGCAGAGGTCATGCATATTACACTCGCTTCTTTTACACAATGGTGGCTCAAAAACGATCTTCGATCCTTTGAATGCTTTTTTTGATTCGATTGCAGATATGATCGGGGATTCTACAATCTCCACCGCCTGTACGCCCTCGTCGTGTACATCACAGGAATGTGTGGTAGTGGTTCTGATATTTACGATACGATATTTTCTCCCGGGGTTCAGATTCATACAACTGTTCTTGAATCTGCAATCCTCGCATTCCGGGGCAGGACCTTTGAAAATAAACTCTGTTCCGACCTTTGCAAGCCGTACTCCAATGAGCGTGATGGTTGTATTAAGTTCCATTATTTCACCTTTCCGAATTGATGTGATTTGATACGGTCGCCAAGTACTAAAATCTTGACCCAACACCTTTACATCCGCCACCAACAAAAGGGTAACCATGAATTATCAACTCCAGTGCATCGAGTGCCGCACCCTATACGATCCCGATGAGATCATATACACCTGCCCATCATGTGGCGGACTTTTAGAGGTGATCTATGACCTATCGGAGATAGATTTTCGCAAAACCGATGAATGCAGATCAGTCTGGAAGTATAAAGCACTCCTTCCTATAAATATCAAGCCGGTGACGATTCAAGAGGGCGGCACTCCATTATACCGCACAGAACGACTCAAGGATGACCTGGAGCTATCCGAGATCTTTGTCAAGCACGAGGGACTGAACCCAACCGGATCATTCAAGGATCGAGGCATGACCGTTGGTGTGACAAAGGCGATCGAACTTGGCATGAAGACAGTTGCATGTGCGTCCACTGGAAACACGTCTGCCTCGCTTGCGACTTATGCGGCAAAAGCAGGGATTCCTGCAGTGGTGCTGCTTCCTGGTGGGAAGGTTGCGCTCGGCAAGATCGCACAGGCACTGATTCATGGCGCAAAGGTCTTAAACATCCGCGGAAACTTCGACGAGGCTCTCCGGCTCGTGCGCGAGGTCTGCGACGAGTACGGTTTCTACCTCTTAAACTCGATCAACCCATTTCGACTGGAAGGTCAGAAGACGATCGCTTTCGAGATTGCGGATGAACTCGGGTGGGAGGTTCCTGATCGGGTCATACTGCCTGTCGGAAACGCTGGTAACATCTCTGCGATCTATAAAGGTTTTAAGGAACTGAAAGAACTCGGCGTCACCGATGCGATCCCGAAGATGACCGGAATTCAGGCAGAAGGTTCGCGTCCGGTCGTGGACGCTATAGACCGCGAACTTGCAGAGATAGTGCCCGATCCCAATCCAGAGACGATTGCAACTGCGATACGGATCGGAGACCCTGTAAATGCTGCAAAGGCACTCCGCGCGATCAGGGAATCGGGCGGGCTTGCAATCTCGGTCTCTGATGACGAGATCATTTCTGCGCAGCGGAATCTGGCATCGACAGAGGGGGTCGGTGTTGAGCCGGCAAGCGCGACATCGGTTGCCGGACTACGGAAACTGGTTTTGGGAGGACTGATCGGCTCTGATGAGCGGATCGTCTGTATCACGACTGGCAACATCATGAAGGATCCGACCGAGGTTGTGGATGTCTGCCCAAAGCCAATCGAGGTGGATGCTGATATTGATGCTGTGCGAAGAGCCGTGTTTGGGTGACCATGACCGCGGGGTACGGGGGTGATATCGTGGCGGGAATTATGGCGAGAATGTGGATGTGGATAAGCCGCGGCTCACGCTGGTAAGTTCGATTATCGAGTTTGTGCCTGCTTAACGGATCGACAAACCACCACCATAGCTATATCTGTAATCTAACCAATAGGAAGACTTGTGACGATCAGAATCCCATTTGCCACTGATGCCGTGATAAGAATCCATGATGACATCATCGAGAATGCAGGCGGTGAGTTCGGAGTTCTGAATAGAGGTTCGATAGCATTCACGATTGAACGGGTAAATGGCAAGGTGATAAGAGAAAATATAAATTTATGCAAGGTCACATCAATCATTTTAAGGGATTTCGTTCAAGGCCATCCTTTCGTGGACGGAAACAAGAGGATCGCCTTCGCATTGGTCGATATAGTATTAAGAGAGAATGGGTACAGATTTAACGTTGGGAATGACGAGATAATCGAGTTCCTGCTGAATCTGGCAAAAAGAGAATTTGAACTGGAGGGTGTAGAAGAATGGCTAATGAAGAGCGTGAAATTGAAATAAAGCACACAAAGGACGAGAGGCTGAAGAAATTGTTAAAAGAGTCGATGGAAGAGAACATCGAGCTATTAAAGGAGTTAGCAAAGTATTAATGCCGGTAATGATGATTTCAGGAGAAGTTTTTATACCAATGATGTGTAGTTGGTAGTATTCGTACTAAATAAATGGATGTTTATCAGATGACCACAAAATCAGAATGAATGATGATACCGGGCAAACTGAAAGGGCAGGTCATACTCGCACTTGCACTGTGGCTCGCGTTCTCAGGCGTGGCGGCTGCCGAGCAACTGTACGTCAACGAAAGCGGCTGGTGGCGTGCGGATGGCGCGTACAATGCGAGCGGGACGCCGATACAGGCGGCAGATGCTGCGGGTGAGGGGGATGTGATTGCTATGTGGAAACAGCAGTCGTGACGAGAACATGACCACGGAATTGCTGTCGCTCTCGAAGCTCGCGCTCATGATAAGAAGGAATATGTAGCACGGTAGTCAAAATCACAAAGTAATGAGGTACACCATGTTAAGACATTTTATGGCACTGTCCAATTTTCTAGTGATAGGATAGAATACCCCTAATCAGAAACTTTTTAACTATCAGAAGTAAATATATCCATGGTGATAGTAAATGACCACTTTGGATTATGCTGTATTGAACC
>PQXF01000026.1:16121-16776 GCA_003194445.1 Candidatus Methanogaster sp. | reverse complement strand
CCCTAATCAGAAACTTTTTAACTATCAGAAGTAAATATATCCATGGTGATAGTAAATGACCACTTTGGATTATGCTGTATTGAACCTTCAGTATATGAGCTCACTCAGTTATAGTTTTGAAGAGTTCTCGAATGATCTTGAGCGCACTGCAGACGGGATATTTCGCAGAGCTGTTCCACCTCTGTGTCCGGAATGTGGTGTGCTGATGAGCCGCAATGGCTACAACGCGTACTGCAAAAAGTACATCGGTGGCATCAAGATGGGGCGGTATATCTGTCCTTGTTGTGGCGAATCTCTCGAAGATGACCGTAGTTTCTGGGAGGAACTGAAAAAGGGTTTGTTTGATGTTCTAGACGTATTTTATCACCAATTGCGGTTTTATGCTGTGCCGTATCAGGGCATATCGGCGATAATGAAACTCGTGTTCCCCAGGGGGAAAACCACGATTTATGATGCGTTCACGGAATCGGTAGAGAAACCGTATATTCCACCCGTAGATTATAGTTCGATCGTTCACTACGACGAACAACATCTAAAAATAAATGGAACACAGAAGTTTCGCCTAACATTGCTTGATGATGCTACAGGTCGCCCAATTGCGGATGAACTTTACGACAACAAAGATTCGGAGACCATCAAAGCCTTTCTTGCTAAG
>PQXF01000026.1:0-12708 GCA_003194445.1 Candidatus Methanogaster sp. | reverse complement strand
AACTGGGCTGATGAAAAGACGTTCATCCAGCCCACTAGATTAATCCTATTTCTGTTCCTTTTTGTCACCCCGTCCGCAATAGACAATGGATAAGTGGCGTGCTGAATGCGGCATGTTTCACAAATATCGATGAGTGATCACATACTGTAAGATCTTTGCATCAAGTACTGAACGAAACAAAAATGGGATCAGTTTGGTATAGTAGTTCCGTTAGTCCGATTATGAACCCCAAATATCATCCAATTCCTTCGCGGTGCAAGAAAAACCAGTGGCAGTCAGTTCAATCTACCTGGCGCGATGTTTTGTCCCAGTACCAAAACGGAACAAAAATAAGACCGATTCAGTTTGAGGTAGACATATCTTTTCATCACCCTAGGCTCAGCCTACATCTACGACATCCCGATCGGGATATTCTCCTGTGATTCGGATGGCAACCCAATGGATCAGTTTGCTCCGGGTGAGGCCGTCTATGTCACAGGAACCAATCTTATCGCAAGCACCAGTTACAAACTCTGGATTCAGGATGAAGCGGTGAGTGATGGAGACACCCTCGATGCAGACGAAGACACATCAGGCGCACAGGAGTCGGCTGCTACCGATGCCAGCGGAACGCTTCCTGTTACCGCGATCTGGGCAATCGACCCGGAGGATGCCGTTACCCACACTGAATACGACATCGTTGCAGACAATCAGGCGACAGGAGTGGTAGGCACATACAACGCTTCAAGTGACCTGCTGGATTCTACAAGCACGGCTGGGTTCGTTGCACCGGTTCCGGGAAAGTATGTGTTCACCATCGCAGACGCCGCAATCGCGCTCCAGATCGCAGCCGGCAGCCGCCCGCCCGACCTGCGCTGGGACGTGAGCGGCGATGGCAGCGTCACCTCGCTCGACGCGCTGATGATCCTGCAGGTGGAGTGGGGGGCGGTAGATTTATTATGACTCCTACCGACACTGTCACAGTAGAACGGATACGCTACAATGAAGAGGTCGGGACGTACAACACCCTGCTAAAGAGGATGCCAGCAGCAATCGCTGCTAACTATCTTCGGGTTCGATGAACGATCGTACTTCGAGGCAGAGAAAGGAGCAGAAACCGCACCAGAGGTGGAATTTTAGGAGACAGAAATGGATAAAGACAACACCCGGACCACGAAGAGTATGTATGATGAGCAGTACGTCTCCGAGTGGCACGAAGATGTGCAATCCGCATGTATGATTAGCACATTCATGCCGGACTGCATAGAAGGAATCAGCTGAAGCAGACGCCTACCAGGATCGGGTCAGGTAGGGGATCACTCAAACAACTGATCCACGTACCATCCCGCATCGAACTTCATAAAGTCCTCATACTTCTGCCCGGTTCCCAGAAACAGTATCGGCTTTCCGGTTATGTGCGCAATTGAGATCGCTGCGCCGCCCTTTGAGTCCATGTCAACCTTTGTGAGGATGCTGCCACCCACCGGGACTATTGCATTAAACTCCCGCGCCCGCTCCACTGCATCATTGCCTGCAACTGCCTCATCGACAAAGATCACGAGATCGGGTGGCGTCACACGGCAGATCTTCTCAAGCTGGTCCATCAGGTTCACGTTCGTGTGCATCC
Organism: Candidatus Methanogaster sp.; assembly: GCA_003194445.1. GTDB lineage: Archaea > Halobacteriota > Methanosarcinia > Methanosarcinales > Methanogasteraceae > Methanogaster_A. The sequence continues at coordinate 11,102 of PQXF01000026.1, read as the reverse complement.
GCCCTGCCGTGTCAGCAAGCACCACGTCACGGTGCTGCGCTTTCGCATGTTGGACCGCGTCATAGACAACAGCAGCCGGATCGCCGCCATGCTGGTGCTTGATCAGTTTTACACCGATTCTCTCAGCATGTTTCTCCATCTGCTCTGTTGCACCAGCCCTGAACGTGTCTCCTGACGCGATCACGACAGAATACCCAGCTGCCTTCAATCTCGATGCTATTTTCGCTATCGTGGTCGTCTTCCCGGTGCCGTTCACTCCGGTGAATACGATGGTTACTGGCTTTGTGGCGTTTGCGATGAAATCATCGAGATCGAACATCTCCTTTGACATTACACTGATGAGGGCGTTTCTAAGCGCAGTTTCGACGATATCAGAGGTGTCCGACCGGATCTTCTTATGAACTCCTACCAGTTCGCGTTTAACTGCATCGATGATACTCTCGGCAACAGGAAGCGCAACATCGCTCTCGAGCAGAGCCATCTCAAGATCCCACAGCGGACCCTCGAGGTCTCCCTCATCGAGAATCAACTCCCGCTCAACGATCAGGGTTTTCGCTCTTTTGACAACCCCTGCCTTCTTCTTACCCTTCTTATCATTCTTCGGCGCTTCTTCCACGCCCACATCTGCAGCCTTCCGGTCGATCGTGCTGCTGATCGCCTCTTTGAATGAGTCGAGCTTATCTTTTAATTTTTTAAACATCAGATATACGCCTGATCTGGCTGCCCTACCTGCGCCTTTTTGGTAGCCTCCGCCTGAATCGCCTGAATCTTCTTTGCCAGCTCGCCCATCGTCTGGTTCATCTGTTCTAGGATCTTTGCGAGCTTCTCCCTCCTGTCGATGAGACGGTCTTTTGCAGCGTCTGAAGACATCTCTGCTGATACGTTCGATCCGAGACTGATGATCGTGCGGTCGGGTTTGACCAGTTTGGCGTGCATGAACGAACCCGCTCCTATCGGAACGAGCGACGCGGCTTCATCTTCGTTCTTGAGCGCATCGATTGCGTTTACGGCGCGCTCGCATTCGATGATGGATATCTGGATCGCTTCCATCTGCTCCGCAAGCATCTCGGCACGCGCCTGATGTTCATCATGCTGAGCTACCAATCGCTGTAGTTCATCGTTTGTAGGTTGTCCACTCATGAAGATCCTGTCTCCGAAATGTCTGTTATATCAATAAAATTTCTCTTCAGCCGATGTTTGCTCCCGATGAGCGAATACACTTTCTCGATTGCGTTTTTCCGGTTCTGGCTGCTCACCGTCTTGGTAAACCGCTCCCGGTTCGAACCGGCTTTGAACGTTCCGCTGACTATGAACTCTTTTGTCATATTATATCACTTCTCAAGAATCTTAACACTTGTATGAGTATCGATCATATAATCGAAATCGAGAATGTCATACCATCCTGCCAGCTCAAAGATACTCATGAAGCAGACGCCGATAAGCATTCCGTCGCCTCCGTGAATGCGATCGATCATCGACTTCAGGGCATGAACATCGACGCTGATCTTTGGCATCGCAAGACCGCCGAGTATTACTACCGTATCCGCGGTAGCATCTGTAGTCCCGGCCATCTGCATGCCATGGCTCGTGAACACGATTTTCTTCGCATCATCGAAGTCGAGATTGGCAACAAACGCCAGCTCCTTGCCCGCATCCCTGATAGGATATGCGATCAGTTCTGCAAACGGGGCGCAGAACCCTGGAGTGCCGACAAACGTTATCCGCTTCGATTCTTTGGTGATATTCCGAAAGGCATTCAGGATGCCTCCGAGTCCTGATGAGGTGCTGATCTCTTTCATTATGCATCACAACCGTGGGTTTCTGGCTACCAGTATAACAACCTTTCGATGGTGCAGAGCTGCCTCACATCGTCCCATCTGAAACCGGATCGAATACGGATCACCCCTGCTTCTCGATATAGATCGCAGGTCTTCCCGGCTCTGCAAATCTCCGTTTGCCCTGTGGATCAACACCGCCCCCGGCAGAATCCGCGCCCACTACCGCAACTGCGCAGTTAAACTCCTTCTCGATGAAAACAGAGAATCCGGAGAGCGCACCCGTTTCATCCACCGGATCGACGCGATCTCATATAGGGTTTTTCGGTTATGATTGGGATGTTTTTAACGATTCTAATGCCTGCCTAATTCTTTCGCCTTTGTCTGGGAGTTGATCTTTCAGGTTCAATGCTGTGTTGAATTCCAGTATCGCCTCTTCTTTACGATCTAATGCTGATAGGAGGAGGCCGAGGTTGTTGTGAGCCTTTGCAAAATCCGGATTTGCTCTTATAGCAACTCTCCATTCTTCTTCTGCTTCATCATACTGTTTCAGATCGTATAACAGAACCCCTATATTATAATGAGCTGTTGCATCATCCGGATCTACCCTTATCGCTTCTCTATACTCTTTCTCTGCATCATCATACTGTTTCAGATCTTTTAACAGATTTCCGAGATTGTAATGGGCTGTTGCAAAGTCTGGTTTGTGGGCTATAGCCTCTTTCAACTGTTCAAGTGCCTCATCTGTTCTTCCAGCCATCTTATATAGTAATGCCAGCCTCATCTGCTTCTCTGCTAAGTCCTCCGAATCGATTTCTTCAAGCGACATAACCGCTGTTTCGTGACTTTCTATCGCTTGATCCAAATCTCCACCAAACATTTCCAGCAATTCATCCGGGCTTTCGGAACTCATCGCATCAATCTGGCTATAAACAATCGAAACATCTGTTGGATATCCTTTATCTCTCACTTTCTCCAGGATATAAGCAGTTATCACCAGAAGAACACCATAATAACTTGCAGCACTCGGTTTAAATATTTCCCCTAACTCATCCATCGCGATATCGATTTTCTTCTCCTCGATTTTGCCTGCTCTGATCAATTCGTGGATCACACCAGGAGCTATTTCGATAAATCTTCTCTCCAGGCTCTTGATGTCGCTATAAATGGGTAATTTTGATCGTTCATTGACCTTCTCAACGATGCGCGAATAGTTTGTATCGATCTCAGTCAGCAGACTGATTCGTTCAAGAACTTCTATTGCTTTTGGCGATGCAACAAATGGGCTGTGATAGCCAACCATTCCATTCTTTATCGATTTTACCAACTCGGTTTCAATAGCCTCAACACTGTTTTTAATCGCATCAATAGATTCTCTCATTATTTTAAAATCTGAACGAAGTTTCTACTTATCTTCTTTTAGATCATTTAATGTCGTATCGACATCCTTCCTCCAATTATCGAGTCCATTCTTCCATTCGTCTAACTTTCCAGTCCATCTGATGATTGCGACCGAAGGTATGATGACTGCAATTAATATCGCAGCAATACCAATCCAGATTTCCAAGCCGATTCCAAGAAGTGAACTCATCAAAGCACCGTCATCATGATATTATTTAAGAGTATTTGCCCGGGTTCGAGTTAGTTGAATCACTGCCGCGCCTCAATATAAATAGCAGGTCTCCCCGGCTCTGCAAATCTCCGTTTGCCCTGTGGATCGACATCATCCCCTGCAGAATCAGCGTCCATGACCGCAACTGCACAGTTAAACTCAGTCCCGATGAAACCTGTGGATTTTAGGAGCACATCCAGTTCATCCACCGATCGGGTGGTGTCTGCGATCTGTTCATCGCTCCATCTCTGCACATCCTTAACTAACGACTGCACAAACTTCGGAACCTCGCGTGCATGTTTCTTGATCTCGGGATCCTGCATCAACTCCTTCATCAGAGAGCCCATCTCCAGTTTTCCGGACTGCTTCGCCAGAAGAGCAGCCTTGAATGCGGTGTTCTTCCAGACCGGGGCTGTGAAGAGCGTGATCTTTCCAGGCTTTATCCCAGCCACCCGGACAATCTCCTCGATGTCGCCAAGCGTGTTTTCCACCAGTTCCTCTGCTCTTTCGGAATCTCTGTCGATTAGACTTGGATCCGGGATCGGATACTCTGAAAGCGAGACCGAACCGTCGTTTCCTGCCGCCGTCCACAACTCCTCACAGACATGCGGCGTGAACGGGGCCATCAGCCGGACCCAGACGCTTGCAATGTCTTTTAAGGACGCGGTACCGCCTCTTCGCTGGTACCACTTAAGATCGTTCATCAGCAGGTAGAATGCGTTCTGAAGCGCATGTCTCGTGCGAAGCACATCGAGAGCCGTGCTCGTTTCTGCGATCCGGTGCTGGAGCCGGCTCATCATCCACCTATCGATGATCTCTGGTTCTGGCCCTATTTCTTGCGCTACACCGCTATCCGACTCTGGCGTCTCGACGATATCGCGTACAGTGTTGTAGAACCGCTCCAGTTGCTTATGCGTGCTTTTGGCGCCCTCGGATCGCCAGTCCGCATCCTGCGTCTGCTCAGCAGCGCCGAGGATATAGAGACGCACCACGTCAGCACCGTAATCATCGATCGACTGGTTAAGCGTGAGCAGAGGTCCTTTTGACTTGCTCATCTTCTCTCCTTCAAGAGAGACAAATCCATTTACTGCGATCGCTTCTGGCAGTTTATCCTCCGGAAAGAGGGCTACGTGGTGGAATAGGAAGAATAATAGATGATTCGGGACAAGATCCTTCCCTGACGACCTGATATCGACAGGATACCAGTACTCAAAGTCGCGGCGTATCTGCTCTATAAGATCAGGGGGAACCGGCGTACCATCAGCGCTTCCCTCTCCGAGAAGCACATAATCAAAGAACTCATGCGTTAGTTGTTCCACATTCAGCCTGTCAATATACTTTGAGATGATGTAATACGACATATAAATCGTCGAATCCGCAAGAGACTCGATGAGCCACTCGTTATCCCACGGCAGTCTCGTTCCAAGCCCTTTCCTACGGGCGCACGCCTTGTCCTTCAACCAGTCGATCTTGTTCTCAAACTCGGGCGTCAGTTCATCAGGGATGATCTGCATCCGGGCGAGGTGGTCATACACCCTACCCTTCCAGTCCGGGTTAGAATAGTTGAGGAACCACTGATCCTTGACCATCGCAACAACACAGGTCGTCCCGCATCTGCACACCACAGGCAGTTCGCTGAACTCGTAAAAGACGTCTGCGAGGTTCTCTTCGATGAGATCATGCGTCAGGGCGTCCTTTATCTTCGAGACCGGAGTCCCGCTGTACTTGCCTGTATTCTCCTTAAGCACCCCGTGGTGAAACTCCCTTCTGTAAACGAGTTTTGTAGCCTTCTCTGCAAGCGGATCCGACTGATCCTTAACCCCGAGTTCCTCCACAACAGAGGCAGCAGGAAACTCGCCCATCTCAGGAACCTCGATAAGCGAGATCAACTCGATGTCTGAGAGATCGAGGATGCCATATTCGATGAGTTCAACCCCTTTAAGATCCCTTAGTGCCAGATAGTCGTAAGGCGCATGTGCCGGAACGCTCATCACAACCCCGCTTCCGTTTGCAGGATCAACAAAACTTGCAGGCAGAATCAACGCATCATGCTCGATCACCGGATTTCGGACAGTCTTTCCGATGAGATCCTTCCCGCTGATCTCGCCGGTCTTTTTAACCTCTTTGTCGGTGTACGTCAGTTTCAGGTACGCTTCCTCTGAAACGATCCACTGCTCGGAATTGACGTTGACTTTCGCATACACGACATCGGGATTGATCCAGAGGTTCGTAACACCGAATACGGTTTCAGGGCGGAGCGTCGCGCACGGGAGAATCCATCCGTCCGGTCCATCTGATACATCCGATCCAACCGATTTGAGTCTGAACTTGAGTAATGTGTAATCGAGGATGTTTGCACCCTCCCCGTGGAGCAGATCATGATCCTCTACCGGATTTTGGTCATTCGGACACCATCGCACCGGATGCGAGCCCTTGACGACGTAACCGAGGTCGTGCAATCGATTAAACTGCCATTCAATAAACTTTTTGTAAGCCGGATCGATTGTTGTGAACCTCCGGGTCCAGTCGATGGAGAATCCGACCTTCCGCATCACAGCCTCTGCTTCCCTGCCGAAATATTCGGCAAGCGATTCAGGGGAGTTGAGCGTCTCAAGCACGTCTGCAGGGATGCCGTGCAGTTCTGTGTAGACGCGCACGGTTTCAGGATCACGTTTTGCAATCAACTCGGCAAGACCTATGAGCGGGGTGCCGGTTGCATGAAAGCCCATCGGAAAGAGGACGTTTCGTCCAAGCATCCGCTGGTATCTGGCTATAACATCGCCGATGGTGAATGTTCTGGTATGACCGGCATGTAAATTTCCGTTTAAGTATGGATATGGAATTGTTATGAAATATTTCTCTTTACCGGATACCTCTGGCTGGAATATCCGTTCTGCGTCCCATCTTTCCTGCCATTTTCTCTCGATCGTCTGTGGATTGTATTGCATATCGACCAGAGGAATCTGAAACTCGGCTGTACTTTAAGATTTCTTACCTGCTGGGGTGTCAATTCATCTGGCGCTCTGGTTCTGACTTGTATGCTTTTGGATATTTGGGGCTTGGCGTGGAAGAAACGAGGCGTGGGTTAAGCCCCATCCGCGCTACTCCGCAATGAATTCGGGAGCATCCGCGGGCTAGAGGTTGGGTGTGGGGTGAGCGTGGACGGATGGGATAGAATGTCAAAAAGCACGTAGCCAGCAGTAAGCAAAATCCCTATTAAATGCTATTAACACGCTAAATGCTCTACAGCAATTCCCGCTCTCTTATTTTGTTTTTATCCAAGCTATCTGAAATCATACCGCCGCTCGTTGTTGATTTGCCTTATGACATGGCGAGTAGAAGCACGCAATATCATAAAATGTTTACGAAATGGTAAATGAACAAGCCTTCGCTTGTATGCGTTTACAGCCATAACGGGAATTGCTGAATGCTCTACATCTCTGTTTCACTAATCCTCTAATATCTCATCCTCTTCTGGAATTCTTGAATAGTAGAAAACAATCTTATCTCTCAATTCAGATCTTGCTTGAATGGATAATTGTAAAACTTTCGATTCTATTATTGGGGCATCTTCTGGTTTTAGTTCTTCTGGTCTTTTTATCATTGCACATTTCATTGTATAAATGTCTCTAAAATTTATCATATAATATGTTATCTCCCGTCCTCTCAAAGTGTATTTTTTGAATATTTCATTTTCTTCATAAATAAAAAGATTCAAAAGAGCGTAATTTATTTCTTCTTCTAAATGTCTTTGCTGCGCCTCCAGAGAAAATTTTCCCCATTCAACAGGCGAATATGCTTGCTGTGGTTCCATCTTGCGGTTTATTCTTGTCAAGTCTTCTGCAAAATATGGGTTTTTAAAAAAATTGCTTCGCACTTTGATTAGCGGAGTTAAAGAGATCGTACTTTCACCTATTGAACAACACGGCGTGAGTACAACAGAATAGGGCAGTTCTACATCAATTGTATAATTATGAGATTCACTTTTAAAAGACAAAATCGGTTCTTTAATAGTGGTATTAGGTAAAATATAACCTCTTACTACATCTCCAAATCTCAAATAGTTGTCCGTTTTTTCCGCATAGAACATACCCATATCCTTCATTCGCGATAAAACTCATCAACATCATGAAAACCGCGAAGAGTTGTTTTTTGTTTATATGATAAAAAATCCTTATTGATTCCAACTTCTACTATTCCAATAAACTCATTGGTTGGAGTTAGCTTTACCTTAATTTGGTACTTGTCAAACGGATAAGGAATTATCTTAAAATCATCCATATCGCCATGGCTACCTGTGCCTCGATTTTTAAGGTTTTTGTAATCCCACTCGTCCATGTCTGAATTCATTTTCAACCCCTCCAATTTGCTGCATATATTCATAAACTGGTTCTTTAATTGTTCTTTCATACTCTTCAGATATTATCGTATGTAACTTATCTGTAATTGTTAGGCAATCCTCTGAAACGATATTTTCCGCAAAACCATCAAAATCAAGAATTAATTTATATTCATCATTAATTTTTTTTAACGATTCAATATAACGCAAATGGTATTCACCCTTTCTAACCACGGTTTTGAAGTCCATCTCACTTGCATCAGCCAGATTAAATCTATCAAGAGAAAAACTTGAGTTATAATATGATCTAAATGCAGAATTATCTTTAGACGGAATCGGACACTCATCAATGTATCGTAAACCAATACGATTGATGATTGGTATTGATGTAATTTCAAAAAAATGATCTAATACGAACTTTATAATATCTCTAAATTTATTCCCTCCTTCCAAATTATACGTTTTATGATACTCTGAAGTTATATCCAGTGAATCATTTAGTATATTCAATTTAAAATTCTTATTGGATTTGAATTGCCATATTTTTTTACCAGTTTCCGTATCTGAATCGCTTGGAATCTCCTCGAATTTTGTTTCAGGCCCCATATCTGCAAATAAAATCTGCCTCCGAAATAGAAGAGTTGATTGTGGGAATTCTTCCATTATCTTCAACTGTAAGTCGCCTATTTTACGTTCCATAGAAAACAGATTAGGAAATCTAATCTGAAATATCGCATGTTTTACAGTTGGATTGGGGAATACCTTGTCAATGCTCATATTTTAAAACCGCCTTTTTTTCCGATCCATGTTTCACATCTCTATTGTAAATGTTCTCTAAATATAAACTTTTGCTCACGTTGGAGTTGTAAAACTCTTTGGGTGTTGACGTTGTCTTAAAGTTGTTGATTTAAGTCTCTTGTCTGCCGCTTCTGGTTTGAACATATGGAAAACCACATCACCTACATAACCATCCCGACCTCCGCGCCATAGTGATGGTCTCATGAAATCATCAAACCCCGTCTGTAAGTACAGAGCCCGTGCAATCGCGCTCTTGCGTTTGGTTTTTCCCGCACCGACGTCTTGCACGTACTCATGCAGTAGCAAACATACGTATCGATCGCGGCAGAGTTCTCCCCGTTCCATGCTGGATGAATCGAAACTCATCCTACATAAAACCCCCGTAAACAGGACTGTCAGCACCAGATGACGTGGCAGTCCTCCGCCGACAGGGCTGTCAGGCTCCCGGACGCTCCACAGGATGCCGCACGAACGCCCCCATCACACCTTCGTCTGTACGTACACATGACACAAGCGCAGCAGCGCGGTCATGTTACTCAGGATGGCAAGGATGGCAAGACCTACAAGCAGTTCCTCAAGCAGGAGCATCAGGATCAGGACGGTTACCCGTGTCGCCCGATCGCCTATACCAATCCCGCATGGGATACCGAGCCCCTCTGCGAGGACTCTTGAATAACTGACCATGACCGATCCGACAAGGGATACGAAGGTCAGCAGGATCAGAGAGTGCTCCTGCCCGATGGTGGCATAGTATAGAATGCCAAAGAGGATCGCTGCCTCTGAATATCGATCGATGAACGAGTCAAAGAAGGCACCGAATCTGGTTTCGAGTCCGAACTTTCTGGCAAACGCGCCATCGAACGCATCGAAAGCCCCTGACATGATAACAAGACACCCGCCATAGACGAGGTGCCCGAGAGCGATCGTTATGCAGGCAGCGATTGCGAAGAGAAATCCAATGGCCGATAGGATGTTTGGGCTCACTTTTGTGTACGCCAGTATCTGGCAGAAAGGATCTATTAGTCTTCCTGCCAGATTCCTTGCCCTATCTATTATGTTCAATCTATCACCCCGTCGCATGAAAACCATCTTTCCTGCTGTTATTAATAGATGACGAAGAATCGTATGTGGTCTCAGCGCAAGGGTTGGCTAATGACATCAAAGGATGCGCAAAACGAGGGGTCTTGGTGTAAGCGCGGCGGAGCGGGTGTGTGGAGTGTGAAAGCGTAATACAAAAACGCGGCGTGTTAAACAACCAACAAGATTGCAAGGTCTCCGTACTGTTTCTTCATCGCCTCCTCTGCTAATGTTTTTGCCATTATAACCCCTTCCTTAGTCAAACTATAATTTTCGTTGCGATAATACCTTAAAAGTCCCTTGCTATGCAAACTCTTGATGGTTTTAGTGCTTGACGAAAAATAAAGTAACAAAGTTATTCGGTGACCATCCACATCTCTGGCATTCATGTGATTCGTTTATTCGTGATCTACTGATGCTGTTTTTGTCCCGGTTTTATCACGAATGTGTGAATGTGTGAATGCCACGTATTTTGATAGGTTATTTTCTGGCAACCCCTTAGGTAAACTGCCTTGATATTTTTGAGGCAACTTTTTACGCATGGTTGCTTCATGCACGTTTTTATTTTTGGATATGTGCAACTTACCAAATACTTCAAGAACTTTTCGTTCATCATCATTCAATTCGATATCGTCCATTATGGTGTTTTTAGTGTTAGGAGCTTGGTTTATAAAAATCTTGCATGTGAATAATGTTAAAGTGAAAAAATAAACTTTAAGTATAACATCTATACTAACTATAGAACAAGCAGGTGAACGATCATGTATGTACTATCAGAATTGTTTGGCGGTTGCCCGCAAGTTAAAGTAGTGGAAACTTTTACCGAGCATTATGAAGATGTATTATCAGTCCCGGAAATCGAAAGAATGACAGATGTGTCTAAAGCAACTGTCTATAGTCATACAAAAAATCTTTTAGACGAAGGTGTGGTAAAAAAAGCAGGTAAGGTTGGTAAAACACAGTTTTATCAACTCAATATTGAAAACACGAAAGCAAAGATAATTTTAATGTTAGAAAGATACATCGTATCGGAGCGACTTGAAAAACTCATTGAAAAAGAACGAATTGAAGAACCTACTATTGTCACAGAACTTGCTGGAGATCTTTATAATGCCGCTTCCGTTCCGTCTGCAAATACGTCTTTAAACCTTTTTTTGGGGACAAAAGATGCTTTTATTCCTTCTTGGGGCACGGGGTCTGCGGTTATGGGTGGAGAAGTAGTTGCAAAATCTCTCGTCGACGAACAGGCGTACTACATGGAGAATGTTTAGATGGATAAAGAAAACAAAACTGAGCAGACGGCAGAGAAGGTAAAGAGAATAGATTTTACATTCTATTCTAACCTTGCAATGGTTAGTTGTTCTGACTCAGATTTTGGTACGTAAAAGTCTCAAAAACAGTAGCGACAGCCGCCATTCTGAAACTGCTAATTAGACTGGACAGTTCAGCAGATCACCCAAAAAATAGTGAGCATTCAATATATACTACAAGATCACGATTG
>PQXF01000025.1 GCA_003194445.1 Candidatus Methanogaster sp. | reverse complement strand
AAGGCCGGGAAAAAACACCAGATATGTTATTCGTGAGAATATCCTTTATACGCTTTCCTGGACGCGGAAGGGGGAAGCGTTAAAGCGCGAGGCAAATACAGACGGAGTCTTTCCTTTACTCTGTACAGACAATAACATCTCAGCAAAGGAAACATTGAAAGCTTACAAGTATCAACCTGCACTTGAAAAAAGATTTACTCAATTCAAGAGTATTCATAATGCCGCACCTCTTTTATTCAAGAAAATAGAGCGGGTTGAGGCCAACATGTTCGCATTTTTTATCGCTCTAATCATACAAGCACTGATAGAACGTAGTTTACGTAAGCAAATCAACCACGAGAAGATAGATGGCCTTGAAGTTTATCCAGAAGAACGAAAAACTGCTTATCCTACTACCAATAAGGTATTTAGTCTATTCAACAGCGTTTCAACGTATACAATAAATCAAGGATCGAAAATTGTAGAGGAATTTAAAGACGAATTGACTGAGACCCAAAAAACGATTCTCAAATTTCTCGGAATTACTCAGGATCAATATTGGGAATCGGGCCTCATGACGAAAAATTAAAATCAGGAAAAACAGATTTTTTACCCGCGGAAAATGGGATATACTGGCCTCGATTTGTCATATTCCATGCTTAAGCAGGCTGTTAAAAAGGCGAAAAAGAAATCTTTTCGAAAATCCAGATTTATTCAGGGAAACGCCGAAGAGCTTCTTTTAGGAGATGAATCTTTTGAGTTCGTTTTAATGGACACCGCCCTGCATATGATCCCGAAATATCAACTGGCCATTGCAGAAGCGGCGAGGGTGCTAAAGAATGGCGGCGTATTTGTATGCAGTACGCCTGTCGTTGGAATCAGCAAGGATTTTGATGCTACATGGAAGAAAATTTCAGATAAGCGAGGCCTTCATTCTTTTACTGAAGAGGACATTGAACAGGTCTGTTCTCATAATGGTCTGACGTATAGTCGTTACGACACAAATGGGGGCGTACTTTATTTCCAAGCACAGAAAGCGAAATGACATAAAAATGGGGTCAACCAGACCGCAAACAGCGTGGCGGTTTTTCCAAGGCCCGGAATTGCGGGGCGTAATAGACTATATTGAATAAGTATGATAACGGTGTGTGCAAATAGCTGATTGGCAGGAGCAGGTTGCCCATGAGACCGAGACGGTTATATATGCCTGGGCATTATATTTGTTAGTACCTTAGTTCTAAATTTCGTGCATTTTATGGCAGAATATTTTCAAGTTAATTGAGTTTGAAGTGCCTAAAGTGAGCTAAAGTGCCTAAAGTTGTGGTGCGCGCTTTCAGCGCGGTTAATATAAATAGATGGAGCGAAGCGATACCTTAACTTTAGGCACTTCAAACTTTAGTTCACTTTAGGCACTGTTCCGGCTTGTCCGGATTAGGAGTATTTATACCAGATTATACCAAAACTAATCGAAACCACAGAAAAGATTATGCTCATAGCCAGTCCAATATACCCGCCCTTCTCCAAAAAAGAGCTTTTCGGTCGATTTGGGTTATAGAAAACTCTAACCTCATCTCCCCGTCCATATTTTTTAACAACATACTCAGCAGGGCTCAAACTTGGTGCCGAACTTGAAATGCCAAAATCCATACCCGAGCTTATCTTACTTCCACGAAAAAGCTTTCCTTCTACTTCATACTCGTATTCAATAACAGCTCTTTCTATACAACGCTCACCATGGTAGTAGGTCTCAATGTGTGAGGTCACAATTTTTCCTGGAGTATATGGCCAACCCCTCGAAATTTTTATTATAAATAGTCTGTAGACGGAATAAAGTATTCCACATACTCCAATTATTATGGGAATGCTAGAAGTAACAATTCGAAGTGGATAATTCATTCTTTCCACTCCTATCAGAATCATCAGCAGCGGGGCCGGAACTATGCATAGCAGGGGATTTTAGGAAACCAAACATTTTCCCCATCCGCTGCATGAACTCGTTCTATACCGCACATTTATTTACTCACCATACGCAATCTCGAATATGTCCGGTGAGAAAAATGTCCTAGGTCTTATGTCTTCGATCTCCTGCAAGACGTCCTCCTTGACCAGTCCTTGGACATCAGTTTTCGCGGTGGGATACGTAATTGAGTACTTCTTCGCCACATCCGGAATCCTCAAAACAGGTGAGGTGAACAAGTCGTCGATTATCGTATGCGCACGTACACTTAGTCCGCCGGCCTTTTGGATATATCGCTCTTTCAGAATTCGCAAGGCATCGCAACGGCGCACAGAATCCTCAGCATGGGCAACCGTGCCTCGCAGGCAGAATTCAATCCATCTTTCCCACTCTCCGCGCGAACTTACTCGAAATAGATTGTCAATGTATTCATCCTTGTACTGTTCAAAGAACGCGCTCATGTATAGCCACGGCATTGTGAGGTCGCACCACTTATAAACCATGAGCGACAGAAGCACACGACCAACCCGACCGTTGCCGTCAATGAAGGGATGGATTGCCTCGAATTGATAGTGTAGCATATAGCATCGGACCAATGGATCGTAGTTCAGGTCTTCTTGATTTAGCCTTTTCTCAAAGGCGTCGAGACAAGCCGGTAAGTAATTAGCGGGAGGGGGGATGAATCGTCTATCTGAACCAATCTGGACCTGCAATTTGCGAAACTCTCCTGGCGCTTTATCTTTGCCGCGTACTCCAGTCAAAAGAGTTTTGTGAAGTTCTCGAATGAGTCGTAGGCAGAGAGGAAGTCTCTGGAGAAAGTGCATCCCCTGACGTAGGGCCCGACCGTAGTTCGAGACTTCCAACCATGCATTAGCTGGGTCGCTTTCGGATTTTGGTTCACGAGGCTCAAGCTCAAAAAGCAGCAGCTGCTGAGGTGAAGCGTATGTGCCTTCGAGACTTGAGGAACGGAGAGCTTCCCGGCTCTGGAGTGGATGGAGAAGCAACTCAGGGTTGGGAAGCGTACGACCAATGCCATCCAATCGAGCAAGGCTTTCTCGCGCCTTGGATAAAAGAGGCCAAAGCGAAGCGGGAAATTGCCATTTTGGTGGTAGCGGGTCTGGAGTGAAAGCCCAGTCTTTCTCCGGGACGTTAACCGGGACTAATTTCCCGGTTTTCTCCTCTGTGAACTTCGACACATCCATAAACTAAAATCAATTTTAATGAGGTCAAACGAATTAAAATTTTTGGGTCTATTTTTTAATCGATTACCATCAAATTGAAGTAAAGTCAACCGGAATCGATTAACATGCTTATATTACAATATTATAGTGTTAAAGTGGCGATGCCGGATGGCAAGTAAGCGGCTGTAATTATCTGACATGACAGGCGGATATATGTGATCTATGGGACATCTTATATTTCCCTGTCAAGCTAAAAAACTTCTTTTTTAAAAACAGCTAGTTGAACATTTGGGTGTCTAAAAAGCGCAAGTTCCTTAGGCCTGTAACGGCTCCTGCAACCTGCCCGCAACGCTCTCGCTTGCGAGGCGGGCGGGAAGGTCCGGCGGATCTCTCACAATAGCGAACCCCGGATCTAATCTACATTATGCGCGTGCCGTATAAGAGCCCACACTTTTGAAAACGGCAGAGAAACAGGTATAGTATGGCCAAAGTGAAAAAGCATGAACCACGCGAATACCGCATTGCAATGGAAGCGATAGTGGATGCTTATGGCCCAGAGGAACAGGCAATGGGCTGGTACTACTATCTTGACGACAAAATACAGTTTCCGTTTGAAGCTCGTTGCATTGCAACAAGACCCATTTCCCCATTAAAAGCAGGCGAACGAGTTAGAGTTATCCAAATGGTTCCTGAAGATGAATGTATGCGGGAGATATTTGTGGAAATTGAGTGGCAAAAACGCACTTTTGGAGTCCCTCTGGCACAGTTGCAGCCCCTTGAAGTGGATGAAGACACCCAAGAAGCGATAGCCGATTGGCATTATTGGGTAGCGCGCGGCTACGAATTTTGAGCTCTATAGATAGACCCACATCTGCTCCATCTGATGCCTGCCTGGATCAACTCACTGTTCGACTGGTTGTTCGAATCGAAGGGGTTCCCCAACCAGTGAATGCGCTCTATACGCTATGCATGAGATATAGGAAAAGAGCCGATTATTCGAGTCCTGGGACACGATCCATTGGAAGTGGTGGACAAGGTCTTGAGATTGGCTGGGTTTTCGTAGCTTTTAATGTATAAAGAGGGGGGCGAGGGTTTTAAAGGAGAAAGATACCATGCAGAGTGACACTGCCAGCTTGACTAAATTACATATCCTTGAGGCCCTTTTGCAGAAAGGATATAAGAGTGATCTTGTCGGAAAGGCTCTTAACAAATTAGTGGAGCTTGAGCTTGCCAAATTAAAACGTGAACTGACAGAAATTGAAACCGGAATAGAAAGACTAGAAGCAAAATACGATATGAATTCCGAGGAGTTTGCTGAAAAATTTCATGCCGGTTTGGCGGATGATTCGGCGGATAATATCGAATGGATATCTTTTCTTGATATGCGGACGGCGCTTTTCCAGAGAATTAGACTTCTGCAGGAAGAAAGCTCTTGATGAACGCTGAAACGTATTTGATGGACCTCAAGATTAAGCTTACAGTTAGCAGTTTCATCCAATCAGTTGAAATCATTGATGAGAGAATCGTTCTTTCCGACCGGGGTTATTTTAGGGCACGGCTTATTTTGGCAAATAGTGATTTTCTGGAAATTTCAGAATATTTTGTGTGTGAAGATGAGGAATGTTTTCCAAAGGCATATAGATATCAATGGATGGACAAAGAGCAAAAACAATTGATAAAGCGATGGGATAATGCCGAACACTTTCCCGGTTTGCCTGGATTTCCTTGTCATATCCATCTTGGCCGGGAGGACAATGTACAACCTTCCAGACCGATAAATAGTCTTGAACTTATTGATATTATCGAGGAAGAAATCAAAGACAAGCAGTTAGTTTTGTGTATCTGAGAGTCTAAACTCGAACTATGAAACTATCAGAACGAGACATCGTTTCAATAGTAAGCAGGCTGGTACAGACCGCAAACCGTGAACTGCCACAGGATGTCGAGACAGCTCTTCTGGCTGCAAGGGAGAGAGAGGAATCACAGACCGGCAGGCTGCTGCTTGATATTATAGTAGAAAATGCAGGTCTTGCCAGGCAGACCGGCCTTCCGATATGTCAGGATACAGGTATTGATGTTGTATCTGTGCAAATAGGTCAGGAGTTTAAAGTTGAGGGCGACCTGATTAGGGCCATAAATGAGGGGATTGCCCAAGGTACAAGAGAAGGCTATCTGAGATGCTCTGTTTGCGATCCTATTACCAGGAAAAACACAGGGGACAACACCCCTGCGGTTATCCATGTAGAGCCGGTGGCAGGTGACAGCCTGGAGATTTCCGTATTACCAAAGGGCTGCGGAAGCGAAAATATGAGTGCCACGGTGATGCTCCCGCCTTCGGCAGGCGAGGATGGCATTGTGGGGGCGGTAGCAAATCAGGTGCTAAAGGCCGGACCGAACCCCTGTCCTCCCGGGATAATAGGCATCGGCATCGGCGGCACCATGGAAAAGGCGGCGCTGCTTGCCAAAAAGGCCCTGTTGAGACCTGTGGGTTCGAGAAATCCAAGGGATGATTTGGCAGAGCTGGAGGACCGGATATTTGTCCGAATAAATGGCCTGGGGATTGGTCCCCTGGGACTTGGCGGGTCTGTTACGTCTCTTGGTGTGGCAGTGGAGGTCTTTCCCTGTCATATAGCAAGCCTCCCGGTAGCAATAAACATCCAATGTCATGCTGCCAGGCATTGCACTGCAAAGTGGAGCGATGGATCATGGGTTATGAGTCAAGGGTCAAGGGTCATGGGTCACTACCCCCAGTCTTTTGCGCAAGGAGTAGTTCGGATCGAGCTCCCACTGTCAAAATCGGCTATACGGGACCTTCGGGCTGGTGATTGGGTGTTGCTTAACGGTGTTATTTATACCGGGCGGGACCAGACCCATCGTCGATTGGTGGAAATGTTAGACAGGGGGGATTTTTTGCCTGTAGACCTCAGGGGCCAGTTAATATACTATGTGGGTCCCTCTCCAGCCCCGCCGGGAAGGCCGGTGGGTTCCGCAGGGCCCACCACCAGCTATCGAATGGATGCCTATACCCCCCGCATGCTGGCTGAAGGCGTGCTTGCCACAATGGGAAAGGGAAGGCGCTCCCCTGAGGTGAAGGCCGCCCTGAAAGAATACGGGGCCGTGTATTTTGCGACAACAGGGGGTGCAGGGGCCTATCTGGCGAGCTGCATAGAGTCCTGCGAGCTGATTGCATTTCCCGAATTGGGTCCTGAGGCCCTGTACCGGATGAAGGTTAAGGATTTTCCTGCCATTGTGATTAACGATATAACAGGTGCGGATTTCTATGAGATTGCAATCAAACAACATAAAGTCTAGGTAGCCGTTCACGGGTTCAGAGGTTCAGGGTTCAAAAGTTTAGAGTTTAACGAAAATCTGAACCGTTGAAAGGTTACTTGCTGTTTTAAATTCAAAATTTAGAATTCAAAATTGTGCCTGAACAGCCTTTTCGTTCAGACACTAGTTGGAGCCTCTTGTAATACCCAAAAACAGCCAAGCTTCTTGACACAAAACAGGTGTCATGATATAAAAATTTGCTGTGTGTAAGGTATTTTTTGAAGGAAAATCAAGAATTCGCGTACTTTGGGCAGAAAACATATTATATGTTTTCTGCCCAAAAATTATATCCCAAGTAATTTATTAACAGGAGGTTATTTATGGCTGATTTCTACATCAATGTCCTTATGGATGACGAAAAACTTAAAAAGATTGAAGCTGCCGGATTGGCTGATCAAGTTCAGGAAATTGACGGCAAAAAGGTGATTCAGGTAGGAATGAACAAGAAAGACAAAAAGAAACTCTGTAAGGGCTTCACCGACTTAGCATTCGACTCTTCGGATGCCTGTGTACTTCCTGAAGATGCAGAGAACACCCTGATGGGTATTATTGGGGACATGGGAACCCTGGATGTTATGAAGGTTGCAATAACCAAGCTCTACAATCCTCTTGCAGGCAAGAGCATTCGAACGACCATGTAAATACAGGAATTTTTTTGAAAGAGTTCTTTTTTGGACAACAGATCTACTTAAGGCCTTTACATGTAATAATTTCCAAACAAGAGATTATTTCATAACTTCGAGTTTCTTGTATTCAAAATTGTTCACGGATTAGTTCATGGCTGGTAGCTCAGAGTTCACGGCTACCAGCTATGAGCTAGACTTGTCAATCGAGCCGGATTACTCCTGGTGACAACTGCGGGTCTGGTTCACAGATCAAAAGGTGTTAAGCTCTCATAACCATTTTCAGTAACAGCAAATGTTTGTTCAAATTGAGCAGAAAGCGATCCGTCCGCTGTTACTACTGTCCACTTATCTCCCAATATCAGAATATTTTTTCTCCCCAGATTTATCATGGGTTCAATTGTAAAGACCATACCGGGAACAAGGCCCACACCCTGCCCTCGAAGGCCATAATGGGGGACCTCCGGAGGTTCATGGAATTCAAACCCAACACCATGACCAACAAATTCTCTGACCACTGAGCACCCTTCCCCTTCAGCATATTTCTGTATGGCCCATCCAATATCTCCTATTGTATTTCCTGGACGTACCATGGACATACCGGCCTTTAGACTGTTGCGGGCAACCTTGACGATTTTCCGGGCCTCGGAACTGGGCGAGCCAACGAAAAAAGTCCGGTTTGCATCGGCATAATATCCATTCAAGATGGGAGTTACGTCCACGTTCACAATATCCCCGTCCTTTAATATCCGTTTGCCGGGGATTCCGTGGCAGACAACTTCATTTACCGAGACACAAACGCTTTTGGGAAAACCCCTGTAGTTCAGGGGTGCTGAGACGGCATTATTTTTAATGGTGAATTCATGAACCAGGGTGTTAATATCATCGGTGGTTATTCCCGGCCTAATCTCATCCTTCACCAATCGCAGGAGCTCCAGGACTAACTGTCCGGCCTTCCTGATGCCTTCGATATCCTCCTTTTCCTTGAGTCGAATTCTGTATTTCTGTAAATATAGATTTTTGAGATCACTGTGTTTTGATCCCTTTTTGAGAAGACAACATTTTTTATACTTCAGCCCGCTCCCGCAAGGGCACGGATCGTTTCGACCCACCTTGTCATTCATGTTTTTCAGTATCACGTTGTTATTACCCAAATAATTGAACCGGTTTTATTAAATTGTGACAATCTAGGCTGAAGGCTGAAGTATTCCAACCATCTCGCAACGATCGAATGCCCTAAGTTCCTCCCTAAAAGCCTTCTACCTTCAGTCTATCCACCTGAATAGTTACACCTTATCTAATGTTTAAGAAACTTCTACTCCAAAAATCTAAAACCAGCTATAAAAACCAGGAAGGATCCGTTGAAATGGAAGAAAAAACACCGCCTTTTGGATACCCATTCTCACGTTTGTTATTTGCTCATTCATTTGAGAAAAAGTTTTCCATAATGTAAAGAAAAAAAACCTTGCAATGGCAACATGTTTCTCTTATATCTCTTTTTCGAGGAGATAAGTATGGTTTTGCAGCGCTCATTAATGATTAAATGCCTGAATAATTCTTGCTAGTTATTTAAGAAAAAGGCATTTATCGCAACTTTGCGAGCCTAATACTTAAAGTTTGAGGTGCAAGGGAAAGTGATCGATAATTATAGCAAGGGAGAATTGAATATGTCCCTTGCTTTCCCCAGTCAAATCCAAGAATCATCAGAAGGGATTTGTCAAGACTTTGAGCCCGTCCTTCCCGGAAATGATTACAGCTTTTGTAAACATGCCACTTTCTGGATAGACGGTCAAAAAGAGCGTACCTGTCCTTTAACAAATTGTCCTTGTGCCGGCGCCTATTCTCCCCTTCTGTGTGGCATATATTGCAACAAAGTCAGTAATAAATAAAAAGCCGGGGTTTATCGCACAATTTCTCGAAAAAATCCAGTTGCTTGTTCTTCCATATAAATTATTTCCATGAGTTAATTTGGCATCCTTCATTCACCAGTTTACACTTTTTCGAAAAAGCGTGTATTATCGAATTGAATGCCGATGTCGAAACTGGAAATTAGAAATTAGGTAACTCATCTACGTCCTTGTGTTTCCCCCAATTTCTAATTTCAAGTTTCAAATTTCACTGCCAAAACACAAGATCTACAAAGTGTAAACCACTTTTGACTTGTCGTGAAGGATGCTGAAAAGCGATCCGGAAAAAGGGGAAAAGGTGTTACGTAACAGGATACAGGATGCTGTAGAGGAGGCCTATAGACAGGGTGTTGCTGAAGGAGTGCTTCCTGATGTGTCTCTGCCGGCATCACATCAAATTGTACCTCCAAAACAGGAAGTCCATGGCGATTTCGCCAGTAATTTGGCCATGATAACCGCCTCAGAGGCCAAGAGGTCACCACGGGAGTTAGCTGGTTGTCTGGCTAAAATATTAGAGGCCAACCCTATATTTCATAAGGTTGAGGTGGCTGGGCCGGGCTTTCTCAATTTTTTTGTAGCTACTACCTGGTGGCAGGAGAACCTGTGTACCATTTGGAAGGCTGGGGATTCCTACGGCGAGTCCGGGGCTGGTAACGGCCGGTTGGTTCAGGTGGAGTTTGTAAGTGCTAATCCGACAGGGCCGCTACATGTAGGCCACGGCAGAGGCGCAGCTGTTGGTGACTCCCTGGCCAGGGTCTTAAAGGCCGCTGGTTTCAGTGTGGAAAGGGAGTATTACATCAATGACATAGGAAATCAGATGAGGACCCTTGGGGCCTCTGTTTACTTGCGATATTTGGAATATTTTGGGCAAGAGGTCGAATTTCCCGAAGAGTATTATCAAGGGGACTATATCCGTGATATTGCCTCAGGCATTGCCTCTGGAGAAGGGGAAAGATATTTAGACATGCCCCAGGAATCTTGCCTGACATTTTTTATTGATACTGCTGTCAAGGTCATAGCTTCTGACATCCGCAAAGATCTTGAGGAATTCAGGGTCCATTATGATAATTGGTTTAGTGAGAAGACCCTTTACGAGAGCGGGCTGGTTGACAGAACCATCTCGGAGTTACAGGATAAAGGCTACATGTTCGAGGAGGAGGGGGCTTTGTGGTTCAGGGCCACTGCCCTTGGAGATGAAAAAGACAGAGTGGTTAAGCGTTCAAATGGAGTTCTTACCTATTTTGCATCAGACATAGCCTACCACAGACACAAGCTGGAGAGGGGATATGACCTTCTGGTTGACATCTGGGGCGCTGATCACCATGGATATGTAGCAAGAGTAAAGGCGGCAATAAAGGCACTGGGTTATAAGGAAGATAAATTACAGGTCCTTCTTGTGCAGCTTGTCAATCTTCTGGAAGGAGGGAAGATTAAGGCCATGTCAACCAGGGCCGGTGAGTTTGTGACCTTGAGGGAAGTGCTGGATGACGTGGGTAGCGACGCTGCGCGGTTCATATTCTTGACCCGCAGATGTGACAGTCACCTGGACTTTGACCTGGATCTTGCCAGGAGCCAGAGCCAGGAAAACCCTGTTTATTATGTACAATATGCCCATGCCAGGCTTTCAAGCGTTTTCAGGAATGCTGGAGAGCAGGGAATTTCTCTCGCAGAGCCACAGGATATTGATGTCTCACTCCTCAGCACTCTGGAGGATATTAAGCTTTTGAAGCAACTGGATATATTTCCCTGTCTCGTGGCTGACGCCGCCCTTGCCCTTGAGCCATATCGCGTCAGTTATTATCTTACCGAGTTGGCAGGTCAACTGCATGGCTACTATACACGGCATCGGTTTATAACCGATGATCCGGATTTGACCCAGGCCAGACTTCTCTTGGCAGATGTGACAAGAAGGGTTTTTCGCAAGGGCCTGGGGCTACTGGGAGTATCAGCACCTGAAAAAATGTAGGCCCGTAGGGGCAGACCTACGTGTCTGCCCTATACCCCGGTGTCTCTATGGGCTGAGCATGAGGTTTAGAGATGGCTCGAACCAGAAAAAAAAGTCGAAAAATACAGTTCCAGTTAAGCTGGGGAGGGCTTATCGCCCTCACTGTATCTACTGTTTGTGTTTTTCTTTGGGTGTTTATCTTAGGTTTCTGGGTTGGTCAGAAGCTGGTTGGACGCAGCCTGGATGAATCACTCCAGACCCAGGTTGTCGCAAGGGCAGTACCTGAAGCAGAGGAAGTTGCTCCCTCAACTCAGGTAACTCCATTGGATACTAAGGAAAAAGAGCAGCCAGAGCCAAGGAAAGAGTCAGTTACAAAGAAGGTGCGTGGCACGGGTGATGTTAAGCGGTCAGGTCACCAGATCAAAAAGGCAAAGAAGAAGACCACATACTTTGTGTTGCAAATAGCTTCTTATAGAGAGAGGGAGCGGGCAAATAAAGAGGCCCGAAGGTGGAGAGATAAGGGCTATCGAGCTAAAGTCAGGAGGGCTGATCTCGGTCCGGAAAAGGGGATCTGGTACCGGGTCCATCTCGGGGAGTACGGTTCTGTTGAGGGGGCCACCATCTCTGCAAAAAAATTGGCCCAAAAACATAACTTGAGATCTTATGTCGTGCCCGTACGTGACTAGTGTCTAAGTTAAGCGATTAGCTGTTAGCGATTAGCGTTTAGCTTTGAAAAATCACGGTATTACGTTAATTAGAAATAACACCCAACGGGTGAAAATTTGTAATAGAAGAACATCCTGTAATCATTAAACTAATAGCTAACAGCTAAAGGCTAATCGCTCAATTTAGGTAGAAAATAGTGATACGGAAAGCCAAGATATCAGATGTAAGGTCTATTCATGCCTTACTTGCTCACTTTGCAGACCAGGGTCTGCTGTTGCCGCGTTCTCTCAGCGAGATATATGATCATCTGCGGGATTATACTGTAATGCAGACATCCGATGATAATATCGTGGGTGTGGTGGCACTTAATATATGTTGGGAAGATTTGGCTGAGGTGAAGTCTTTGGCGGTACGCGAAGACTACCAGGCCAAGGGTATGGGAAGACAGCTCGTGGAACATTGTCTTTCAGAGGCCGTTGTCCTCGGAATTTACCGGGTCTTTACCCTCACATATCAACCAAAATTCTTTGAGAAATTGGGGTTCAAATTAGTGGACAAGAGTTCACTTCCCCACAAAATCTGGGCAGACTGTTTGAAGTGCCCAAAATTTCCGGATTGTGACGAAATAGCACTGCTGGTGGAGCTTTGATTATATGATTGGAAATATAGTAGCAAAGGTATTTGGCACCAAACACGACAGGGAGGTCAAGAAGCTACAGCCCCTTGTAGATCGCATAAATTCTCTTGAATCAGGAATAAAGGCCTTGTCTGACGCAGAACTCAAGGCAAAGACCCCTGAGTTCAAGGGACGGCTTGAACAGGGAGAGTCTCTGGATGAATTGCTTCCGGAGGCCTTTGCCGTTACACGGGAGGCGGCTCGCAGGGCATTGGGGCTCAGGCCCTTTGACGTACAGCTTATGGGCGGGATTGTGCTGCATCAGGGCAAAATCGCCGAGATGAAGACCGGTGAAGGAAAGACTTTAGTGGCCACAATGCCGGTTTATCTAAATGCGCTTACCGGTCGCGGGGTCCATGTGGTGACTGTCAATGACTATCTGGCAACCCGTGACTCGGAGTGGATGGGACAGGTATATCGCTTTCTTGGTCTGGATGTTGGGGTAATAGTCCATGGTCTTCAGAATGCAGAGAGTAAAGCAGCCTATAATGCCGATGTGACTTACGGCACTAATAACGAGTTCGGATTCGACTACCTTAGAGACAACATGAAGTATTCCCTTGAGGACATGGTCCAGCGGGAATTTCATTATGCCATAGTGGACGAAGTGGACAGCATCCTCATTGATGAGGCCCGGACCCCACTCATTATATCCGGCCCATCCGAAGATTCTACGGATCTTTACTACAGGGTCAATCAAATCAGCCCGCACCTGAACAGGGAAACTGATTTTGCAGTGGATGAAAAGGCCAGGGCTGTCAGTCTGACTGAAGAGGGTGTGGCAAAGTGTGAAAAGCTTTTGGGAGTGAAAAATCTCTATGATCCTGCCCAGGCCGAGCTCCTTCACCACGTACAACAGGCCCTCAAGGCCCATGCCCTGTTCAAGAGGGATGTAGATTATCTGGTCAAAGACGGACAGGTGGTGATAGTTGACGAGTTCACAGGCCGCATTATGCCGGGAAGACGTTACAGTGAAGGGCTGCACCAGGCCCTTGAGGCCAAAGAAGGCGTAAAGATAGAGAGTGAAAACCAGACCTTGGCCTCCATAACCTTCCAGAACTTTTTCCGCATGTATGAAAAGCTCGCCGGCATGACGGGTACTGCCGAGACAGAGGCAGCGGAGTTTCAGAAGATTTACAACCTGGAGGTGGTTGTAGTCCCCACCCATATGCAAATGATTCGCAAGGACTATCCGGATGTGGTCTTCAGGACAGAGAGCGAAAAATTTGAGGCTGCAGCCAGGGAAATTAAATCCCTTCATGATCAGGGCCGGCCTGTCCTGGTGGGTAGCTCCAGTGTGGATAATTCCGAACGGCTTTCAAAGATGTTGAAGCGCCAGGGAGTTAGACATGAAGTCTTGAACGCAAAGCATCACGAGAGGGAGGCGGAAATCGTGGCCCATGCTGGAGAGGGAGGCAGGATTACCATTGCCACCAACATGGCAGGCCGGGGGACGGACATAGTCCTGGGCGATGGAGTAGCTGATATGGGCGGGCTGCATATCCTCAGTATCGAACGCCACGAATCAAGGCGGATAGACAATCAGCTCAGGGGTAGGTCCGGCCGCCAGGGCGACCTTGGTTCTTCCAGGTTTTACCTGTCCCTGGAGGACGACCTGCTGCGCATCTTCGGATCAGACCGCATCTCCGGGATCATGGATAAGCTGGGCATGGATGAAGGAGAGCCTATTGAACATTCCATGTTGAGCAAGGCTATAGAGAACGCCCAGCGAAAAGTTGAGGCCCACAACTTTGAGATAAGAAAGCACCTACTTGATTACGATGACGTAATGAACAAGCAGAGAGAGGTGATTTACAGCCAGCGGAGGCAGATACTTGCCGGCGAGGATATGCGGGAGGAGCTCTATGGTTTTATTGATGATATAACAACAGAGTTGGTGGATACCTATACGGATGAAAAAGGGCCTTCGGAAGAATGGGACTGGAAAGCCCTGGAGGAACGTCTGCTTGGCCAGTTTTCTGTTCGTCTGGACATTCCCAAGGAAGAAAGAGAGGATCTTGATCAGGCGGCACTGGAAGAAAAAATAGCCGCGGTCGCAAGACAAGCCTATGAGAACCAGGCGACCCTGTTCGGCGATGAAGAAATGGCCCGGGTGGAGAGGTTCATAGTTCTCCAGACCCTGGACAACTTGTGGAAGGATCATCTCCTCAATATGGACCATTTAAGAGAGGGTATAGGGCTGAGGGGCTACGGACAGAAGGACCCGCTTCAGGAGTACAGGCGCGAGGGTTATGACATGTTTATGGCCATGATCCAGCGCTTTAGAGAAGAGTCTATAAGCCTCTTGCTTCGGATTCGTCCCATGCGGGAAAGAGAAACTGAAGAACTGGAAACACGGCGCAGAAAGCAACAGCAGAGCATGAGCTATGGCCGTGGAGATGGCGATGACAAGCCAAAGACTGTTAAGCGCAAGGGGCAGAAAGTAGGTCGTAATGATCCGTGTCCCTGTGGCAGCGGGAAAAAGTATAAGAAATGTTGCGGAAGGAAATGAACTTGTTGGTCCCTGGTTTTAAGGGTTCAGCCGTTTCAGCCAACATCAAGTATAAGGGACGCCCCGACCTGGGTCTGATAGCCTCTAACGACTCCGCGGTGTTGGCAGCCGTATTTACCAGAAACGAGGTAAAGGCCGCCCCGGTCCTTGCAGGGCTTGATCATCTCAGCAGGGGCGGGTCTTATGCCAGGGCCGTTGTGGTGAACAGCGGTAATGCAAATGCCTGCACAGGCAATGATGGTATAGCCGATGTCCACAAGATATGCTCTCTCGTGGCCAAGGAGATGGGCATAACCCCTGATGATGTGATGGTCTCTTCAACAGGTGTGATCGGCCAACCTCTCCCCATGGGACGGATAACAGATGCCGTACCGGCACTTGTGAGGGGCCTTTCTGAAAATGGGCTGGAAGCTGTGGCGGACGCCATTCTCACTACGGATACGGTTCGTAAGACAGCCGTCAGGCGCATTGATGTTGGGGGTGTAGAAGTGACTGTTGCCGGTATGGCAAAGGGCGCCGGAATGATAGGGCCGAACATTGGTCCACCCCGGGCCACAATGCTCTCCTTTGTCCTGTCAGACGCAAAGGTGGCCCCGGCCTGGTGGCAGGGTGCGCTTGAAAGGACCGTATCAGACACGTTTAACCGGATTACCATAGACGGAGATACCAGTACGAATGACACCGTCCTGGCCCTGGCCAACGGTCTTGCCGGAAATATGGAGATTAATGAAGTTCATTACGGAGGGACCATTGGGGCTGTATTAAAAGATCTGCTACAAGACCTGGCCCGGCAGATTGTCGTGGACGGCGAAGGTGTCACCAAGTGTGTAACCTTGGTCGTAAAAGGAGCAAGGACCGGAGAAGAGGCAGACGGAATAGCCCGGACTGTTGCTGAATCCCCGCTCGTGAAGACGGCCTTTTTCGGCGAAGACCCTAACTGGGGTCGAATACTTGCTGCAGCAGGCCGTGCGGGTTTCCCCCTGAATCAGGGGCTCATCAGTTTGTCCTTTGATGACATCGAAATCGTGAAAAGGGGCATGGGCGTTGGTAAAGAGGTCGAGGACCTGGCCAAGAAGGCCATGGCTGCCGGAGAATTCACAGTTGTTTTGGACTTAGGTCTTGGGCAAGAAGAGGCCAGTATGCTGACCGGCGATTTTTCAACCGATTATGTGCGAATCAATGCGGATTATCGCACCTGAGAATTTGCCGCCCTCCTGAAAAGTTCTTGACTGGGTGCACCAGGTGTATATCATTTATTTAGAATAGAGAAATCATCTCACCCCATCGTCCCGGAAGCGATGTCCCATCACTTACTCAGCCAAGGAGAAGGATAGGGACATGGTCACACTAAATGATATCAAGCTTAAGAATTACACATTGGAGAACTTACCTCGCCTCAAGGAACTCCGCCGGGCCTACTTCAGCCGACGGCCAGAGATCTGTATAGAGCGGGCCCGCTATGTAACGGAATATCTACGGGATATGGATGACCTCGCCGATGCCCCGGAGGTGCGTCAGGCAAAAAAGATCCGCCACTTTCTCAGGAATAGGGAGCCCGTCTTTCACGACCGGAATCTCCTTGCCGGAAGCACCACCAGCAAGCCCATGGGGGCACCTCTCTTTCCAGAATTCTTTGCTCTGACTCTCTGGCCTGAGCTGGATACTGTCAGCACACGGCCCAAGAACCCTCAGATCCTTTTACCTGAGGATTCCAGGGAACTCAATTTCGAGATTTTCCCATTCTGGATGGAGAGAAACGTCCTTGAGGTAACCAGAAAAAAGTTCGGATATACAAAAGGGCTGCAGTTATTTGAGGACCTGGTCTTCTTCATCGCCAGTAAGGCCGGCACGGTCTCCCATTGCGTGCCGACGTACGCCCCTGTACTGGAAAAGGGTCTTCTGGGTATTGTCGAACAAGCAGCTGAGCGAAAGGAGGCCCTTAAAGGCGCCGGGGACCAGGAGAGTTGTCGAAAAGCCGATTTTTACCAGGCTGTATGTATAGCCCTGGAAGGGATCATGGAATATGCCGTCCATCTGGCAGAGAAGGCTGAACTTCTCGCCCGGGTGGCCAGTGATCCCGAGCTGAAAAAGGAGTTGGAAGAAATAGCCGCTGTCTCTCGCCGTGTTCCGGCTCATCCAGCGACCACATTCAGGGAGGCAATTAATGCCATCTGGATATGTCAGGTAGGTATCCACGCAGAGAATATCAACATGGCTATGAGCCCGGGGCGCCTGGACCAGATTCTGTACCCGTTTATCGCCGCGACATAGAGGCCGGCCGGCTGGACATAGCTGGAGCCATAGAGTTGCTCGGCTGCCTGTGGTTCAAGGTGGCTGATAATGTAACCATGGTCCCTGAGGCATCGGAAGAGATGTTCGGCGGTGCGGGCACTGTCCCGGCCATTACCCTGGGAGGGGTGGATAGCCAGGGCGAGGACGCAGTAAATGACCTTACATACCTCATGCTCCGGATAACGGAGCTTCTGGGAATCCGCGACCCCAACGTCAATGCCCGCTATCACTATAAAAAGAACCCGCCTGACTACCTGCGCCGGGTTTCGGAGGTAATTCTCAGTACAAAGGCAGTGCCTGCCATGTATAACGACGTGGCTAACATAGCCGCCCTTGAAGGACTGGGGGAAAGCACCGAGCATGCCAGGGACTACGCCGTCGTTGGATGTGTTGAACTGGTCAGCACTGGTCGAGACTATCCCTCATCGAGTTCCATTATGCTCAACCTGGTAGCCCCCTTGGAGATGGCCCTGTTTAACGGCAAACGTCCCATCACTGGCGAGGAACAGATCGGTCCTTCAAGCGGGGACCCTGTCGGGATGAACAGCTTTGAGGAGTTCTGGGAGGCATTCAAGACCCAGCTCGATTGGCTGATCGAGCAGGCGATTCAGTTGAATGAGAATTTTGGGGCCGTACACCAGGAAATGATGCCCTCTCCGTTGCTTTCGGTCTTCTTTGAGGGACCGATTGCCAAGGGGCGCGACCTGATCCAGGGCGGGGCACTTTACAATTCCTCCGGCGCAACACATATCGGATTTGCCGATGTAGTCGACTCGCTCAATGCAATAGAGAAGGCTGTCTTCATGGATCGAAAGTTCGGCTTTGCCGATATGTTGGAGGCCATAAAGTCCAACTTTTCAGGTGTGGAAGGTGAGAAGATGCGTCTTTATCTACAGCACCGCACCCCAAAATATGGTACAGAGGACCGGATAGCCCTGAAGAATTCCCGCAACCTCATCCGCCACCTCTTTGAGGTCTACCAGGCACACATCAACTACCGGGGCGGTCCTTATCGGCCGGCCTACTGGACCATGACCAACCACGCCGGTCTGGGGGGCATCTGTGGAGCCCTGCCTCACGGGCGCCGGACCGGGGAGGTCTTTGCCAGTGGCATCACCCCTGTCTCCGGGGCGGCTCCGGAACTGACGGCCTGTCTCAATAGCGTAGCGGCCCTTGGCGGTCGCGAGGTGCCTGGCGGCTGGGCGCTTAACCTGAAGTACACCCCTGAGGCCAATATTGAAAGGATGACCGAGCGCTTTGCCCAGACAGTGGAGGCTTACTTCCGGGCAGGTGGCCACCAGGTCCAGTTCAATATCATGACCTACGAGATGTTAATCGAGGCCAAGAAGGATCCTCAGAAGTATCCGGAACTTATGGTCCGGGTCTCCGGCTATTCGGCATACTTCAAGGACCTTAATGAGAAGATGAAGGACGAACTGATCATCCGGACCCAGTACGATCTGACTACAGGGAAGGCGGTTCCCTTCCCCGGCATGAGCTGAAGGAGGTTACCATGTTGGACGTCTTTACCGATAGGGCTACGGCAAGGCTCTGGAAAGAGTTTCAGCGCTGCCTCGAATCAGAGGCAGCAGAGGAATTCCTGCAGATCCTCCTGACCCTCATGACGATCATGTTCATCCTCAATCCGGAATATCGACGCAACATCAAGGGGTTCCGCGGCCGTTACCAGTTTTTCAGCAAGGACGGCCAGATAACCATGGCAGCCGTGTTTGATGACGGAAAGATGGAGGTCAAGGAGGGGATTATAGAGAACCCGCACATCACTATCACTTTCCGGGATGGCCGGGCCCTGCTCAACTACATAATCTCCCCGCGACCTGACATCCTTGGCTCCATATTGCGACATGATGTGGAGACTGAAGGGAACCTCAACTATCTGTACAAATTGGGTCATCTGGCCAAGCAATTACAGCTCATGATGCCCCGGTTATGAGGATTGCCCTTGTCGGCGATATCGGGCGCTACGCCCTTCACGATGGACCAGGCATCAGGACAACGGTCTTCTTCAAGGGTTGCCCGCTGTGCTGTCCCTGGTGCCACAACCCGGAATTTCGTTCTCCTTTTCCCGAGGTGGCCTTTTATGCGAGCCGCTGCATTGGCTGCGGAGACTGCATGCCTGCCTGTCCCGAAGGGGCCATTGATATGGAAAGACCAGGGCTTATAGATCGTAACCTGTGCAACGGTTGCGGGATTTGTGTCCAGGTCTGTCCTGGAAGGGCACTGGAGTTGGTGGGGCAAGAATACGAGGTGGAGTCCCTGCTGGAGATCCTGCTCAGAGACCGTTTGTTCTATGAGATTTCAGGAGGAGGGATCACCCTCTCGGGTGGTGAGCCGACTGCACAAATGGACTTTGTCGGTTTGCTCTTGGGTCGACTAAAAGGAGAAGGCATTAATACGGCAATTGAGACCAACGGGTATTTCCCCTGGTCGGTCTTTGCCGGTATCTTATTGGATTATTTGGACCTTGTCCTCTTTGATGTCAAGCTGGCCGATCCCGCCGAACACAGACGTATTATCGGAGTGGACAATGGAGTCATCCTGGCCAATCTGGCCAGATTGATCGAACTCCGTCCGGACGACGTAGTTGTCCGTGTGCCCCTCATTCCCGGTTATACTGCTACAGAGCAGAATATAACCGCCCTGGCCGACCGGGTCCGGGCACTGGGCGTAAAACGTTGCTCGCTCCTTCCATATCATCCTTATGGCCTTTCGAAGGCCGAACATGTGGGGCTGGCGGTAGACAGCTCCTTGCCTGAAAAACCCTTAGGACCGAAGGAGGTGGCTAGATGGCGACAATTCTTTGACTGGGCTGAGCTGGTCGAGCCTTAGGACCCGTAAAGGCCAGCCAAAAAAATCTGAAAAAAAGGCGCTAAGGGCGTCGGAGAGTTGCTTGCGAAAGGAGGAAAGTCATGGACATAGAATTTCATTATTATATTACCTACATCCTGGCCCGAAAAACGAACTTCAATCCTGACGATGCATATACTTTAGCCTATTCCAGCCAATACGTAGACGACAACACCTTCCATTATTATGTAAATTTCGAAGACGGCAGCACCCCTTATGTCTCCGAAATTTCTCAGACCATGGATATCACCAAACCTTCTTCCAAGAGGCAAAAGATCTATCCCCTTTTTCACTTTATACCAGGTGATCCGCAAAGCCCCGGTGCTCGTCGCAAAGACGGCCGTGTACATCTCTTCAATACCACACCTGACAATGAAAACGCCCGCTATTTCATGACCAGGGCCCTTGAAAGCAACAACCTATATCGTATCGGCATTGCCACACACGGCTATGCCGATACGTGGGCACACCAAAACTTCGTTGGCCTGAAGGACGATTTCAACGCCATGAGTGGGCTGGTGGAGGCGATAGTGCCTAATATCGGTCACGCCGATGCTCGTCACGAGCCGGATAGGGTGGATAATCGCTGGAAGGATGAGAGGCTGGTAAAGGAACTGGAGATTATTGACAACAACGAGCGCTTCATAAAGGCAACCGAGTGTATTTTCAACATTTTTTGGACATGCCGAAACGAGACGGATGAAGGGATGGCGAAGAACTGGGAGGAATTAAAGCCCCGGCTCAGCGATGCAATGGACGAAAGCTATCTGCTGGGAGGAGATGATCGGGCCCGCAAGCGGGCCTATCGGAGGATCTGTCCGGAGATACCTGATTATGAAAAAAATGCCTGGAGACATCAAGCTATAGACAGGAAAGAGCTAGAGATAGATATCTTCGATCGGTACTGGGCCAAGGAGGACTTCTACACATCCCCCTGGTATCTGTTTCTGCAGGCAGTCAAGAAGCACCGCGAAGTAGCCCTGGCGAGGCTCCGTCCTCTCTACGAAGAAGCCGGGCTACCAGTCTGAGTTCTGCCAAGCCGGCGCGAATCTGGGCGAAACCATTTGGAAGCTCCGGTGCTCACTCCGGGGCTTTCTTTATTGGACCGCGGGAAACAGCCGTTCCCTTTCTTTGTTCCACCTATCATCCAGGAGTAAGAAGTATCCAAAACCTTCGTACTTATATTTGCCTGGACCGGCCTCTGGGTCATAATCTTCAAACAGGCATTCAGTGGCCAAGAGCAACTCTCCAAGATACAGTCCGTCTGCAATCCGCACGATTTCGTCAATCAGATACTTGGCCGGGGCTGGATTCTCTAAATTCTTCCACCGGTAGTTCAACTGGAAGATATCTTTGCCGGAATTTTCAGGATTTACGGATTCGGCCTTTCCCGCAATAAACAAACCCCCTTTCTTATCATAACCATATTTGAGCTTTTCCTCCTCAGGCACATCTTTTAACCTCATCCAGACGCTTAACACCTTCATGCCGGCAATATTTAATGGTGATTCCTCGTATTCTTTAAAGCAATTTATTCCTAAAAAAGTAAGAGCATGACCTTTCTCAAATCCCTGGCTATAAAATTCCAACTCCTCAGCACTGATGGGCTGAAGCATCTTTCCATCCCAGGGAGAAACACTCCCAAGAGTGGTTCCCCAGACTTGATTCAAAAAACCACCATAAGGATGCTCCCTCTTTTTAAGCACTAAGGTCAGGCCGTAAAGGTGCCCTTCAACCACATCATCAGCTAATCCACAGGCAAAAAGCCTTTCCAGTTTTTTCATGTAAGGGGAAGTTGGGCTTGCATCCTCTTCTAACCCCTGAAGATAAACTTTCATCAGCTCAAGAACAGAGACCTTGTCTTTCAAATCCTTCTTGACCTCAGCAATCAGAGGATCATTCTTACATGCCGCTTCAAGTTTCAACTGGTTAAGCTTGTTTTTCGGTAAAGCGGTTGCCGTTTCTTGCGTCGGCTGAGTACAGGCACTTAGCAGGAATATCAGCCCAACTAAACCCGGAAAAAATCGAAATTTCCATGTCTTTTCCATATTGAATTCCTTTGTTAATGTAGTTTAAACTATAGTGTACTAAAAAGTCCTCTTCTCAAAAAACAGGGTGATTTGCTCAGAATCATTCTGTCTTTCCACATTTGCGTCGATTCCTTGAGTAACCCAATGAAGGTATTGTAATCTTGCCTATATCTGAGGAAGGTGTTTTGAGCCTGCCCGCCCCTGTTCATCACATGATATCAGGTGCCCGGATATTCTATTCTCAATGGCAATAACACAGAACTCAAATATCAAGAAGTATAACAAAAGTCAAACGGGGAGTTACCCCCCCCTTTTTTTTATTCTTGAACAATGGATTTATGGTTAGGCCTAACAGTTGATTCCTGGATTTGACTTCGCTTTCATTCAGACTGCGCCCAAGTTGGGAGCTTTTTCACAACGCATATCCCCGGATGACAAAGAGTTCCACCATCTTCACCCTGCGCAGCTGATGAGGCTCCTGCGATGCTCGCGGGTCAGCGCCGCGATTCTGTGTGAAAAAAATCACTTGTCTTGAGTCTCAATTAGGTATATTGTTGAGTCTCAATCGGAGGCGAGACTATGAAATTCTTAAGTGTCAGAGATTTAAAGACAAAATCTTCACAAGTTTGGAAGGATTTATCGGAGCAAAAGGAAATGGTCGTGACAAGCAACGGTCGGCCCATAGCCCTTCTTTCATCTATTAATGAAAACAATCTTGAACAAGTTTTAACTGCCTTTAGACGCGCTCAAGCGACGAATGCCTTGGCATCAATTCAATACGATTCCATTCAAAAGGGGACTGATATGATATCCATGGATGAGATAAATGCTGAAATTGAAGTAATAAGGTCTAAACGTAAAAGATGAAAATTGTATTGGACACAAATGTTCTTATCTTTGGCCTGCTTACCCCTTTCGGCCCAAGCGGTGAAATTGTTCGGATGGTATTCTCAGGCGAACTTATAGTATATATAGATGCCAGGATTTTAGCAGAATATAAGGATGTTCTTCACCGTCCAAACTTTAAATTCAATAAGGACCATATTGGCATATTGCTTGATTTTATAAAGAAATACGGCCAGTTTACTTCAAGTTCGCCGCTTAAGAATCGTTTGCCGGATCCCGACGATGAACCATTCCTCGAAGTTGCCATCGCCGGAATGGTAAAATCTTTAGTCACAGGAAATAGAAAACATTATCCGTCTTTAGTTTTTAAGGGGGTAAATATTTTTTCTCCCTCTGAATTTCTTAAATTTTATCGAAAACAGGATAAAGACACAGAACCATGCTAATGCAGTCGACGCAAAAAGCCGCGTGGCTGATTTGCGCAGCTCGGCGTTTGAAAGGCAGGTTACTTGGTGAACACTACGATGAAGGACCCTATGTTTGCTACAACATTAGCTGCCATACTTCGAGAGCGAGGGGTGGACGTAATCTATCCTTGTGTTCGGGATTTGCTCGAAAATGGTCTTACCTTGGCTCGATTTTCTGATGGTGAGTTCAAACCGCAACGCCAAGACATAACCCAGTACATGGCGGCGTGGTCAAAGCATGTGGGGCTCGGGGAGGAGGAATGTCGAAGTTGGCTGATTGAATACTGCGTAGCCATGCTTTCTCCAATATCGAGAACATCGCCCTCTGGAATACGACATAGCACGAAATCCAACATCAAATACGTATACAGGTCTGATGTCCCGTTTTCTTGCGAGCACGAGGATAATTTTTTCAGGGCTCAGTGCAGTAAGGATTGTCCGGCATATGCCGCTATGATACCCAAGGCTTGCGGCGGAAGGAACGAAACGTCGAAGGAATCTGCTTTGGCACGACCGGCCGACGTCGTAGAGGCGCAAGTCATCTCTGTGAAAGCAAGCTACAGAGATCAATTCGAGATCGCCTTACGATTCATACACGACGAGACGAAGAAAAAGACCAAAAAGAAGCGGATCGCCCAACTTCTAAATGAACAAGGACTGAAAACCAGAACGGGGCGAAGATGGACATACGGCATCTTACATTGTGAACTGACAAAGATGAAAGGAAATCAGGTTGCCGACACGTCGAACCAGAGTATGGACACAGACGCTGAATAGCCGCGCAGTTTTTGCTTTTCGGTGGGTTGCGGTAAAACGTGCGCTGTAATTCCGTGAACGGTTACAAATTTTTTTCCACAATTCAACATTCAGCATTCAACATTGAATTTCATGCGTACGTCCCGGGCCAGGTCTGTCTGACAGAAGATTGTGAGCTGGTCTTCAGGGAAAATTTTGGTATTTCCATCCGGTATAAGCACATTGCCCCTACGCCCAACGGAAACCACTGTAGCGCTCTGTGGCAGCTTGATCTCAGCCAACTTTTTACCCGCGTAGGCGCAACCGGGGTTTACCCGGACTTCGATAAATTCAACACCTGAGACTTTCCTGAGCGCCATTCGTTCCCGAATGTGTTGGGCCTGTTGTTTTTTCAATAGCCCCACGTCATAGGCCCGCAAGATATCGCTTCGACTGATAAGCCCAAGCAATTTTTGGTTGGCATGACGCGAGACCACGGGAAGCCTCGCAAGGTCCCTGGGTCCCATCTTGCGTATGGCAGACCAGATGGGTTCATCCGGAAAGACCGAGACAGGATCTGTCGTGGCCACGTCACTCACCTTGAGATCACGTATCATGACGCCCTCACTGTCAAGCGCGCGCTCCATGTCCTGCAGGGTGACTATGCCGTAGAGGTCTTCGTCGTTTTCCATGACAGGGAACCCATAAAGATGGGTCTCCTGGAAAATTGCAAAAAGCTCTGCCAGGGGCCGGTCCTTATGAACCGTAATGGGTGCCTGATTCATGACTTCTTCAACCAGGACCCCTTGCATGACGTCAAGGTCTCTTCCGTGATCAAAACGGATTCCCCTCTTGGTCAGCTTTAGGGTGTAAATCGAATCAGGATGCAACCATTGTGTAAGGCTTGATCCCACAATACTTGCGGTCATGAGGGGCAAGATCAGGTGATAGTCCCCGCTCATTTCAAAGACGATAAGTATGGACGTGAGCGGGGCCCTTGCCGCTGCAGCAAAGACCGCGGCCATCCCTACAAGTGCATAGGCACCGACTTCTCCTGCGATATTCGGAAAAAGCGCACCGGCAGCATATCCATAGGCCCCGCCGAGCACGGCCCCTGTGAACAGGGATGGTGCAAAGATACCGCCTGAATTGCCTGATCCCAGAGTGAATGAGGTCGCCAGAGGCTTGAGGAAAATCAATACCGCAAGAAGCAGGAAGGATGCTTTTCCCTGCAAGACATCTTCCATGAATGGAAACCCTGAACCGTAAACCTGCGGCAGGTTTTCAATCAAAGGCAGCCCAAGCCGGAACTCCTCAGCAGAAGCATGAAAGACCCCGGACAGATAAGGATATGAAAAAGCCAGAATACCCAGAAGCAATGCCCCGACAGCCGGTTTAAAAGCCTGAGGAAAATTCCAGTTATCAAACAGCTCTTCAAAGGCGTCAAGCATCCTGATAAACATGATGCCAACCAGGGCGGCGAGAAAACCCAGTACAGCATATAACAGGAGATCCCACGGCGAGTGCATAACATAGCTGGGCACCTCAAAGGCCGGACGAGCCCCAAGAAAAATCTGGCTGATAATGCTGGAGGATACGGACGCGATCACTACATTACCAAGCATTGACACCTGGTGTTCGCTCATCAACAATTCCGAGGAAAAGGCCACTCCGGCAATAGGTGCGTTGAATGTGGCTGCGATGCCCGCAGCCGCCCCACAGGCCACCAGGTTTTTGATACGTTCGTCTGAAAGACGCAGCCACTGTCCTACAGTGGATCCCAATGCGGAACCCACCTGGACAATAGGACCTTCCCTGCCGGCTGAACCGCCCGAGCCGATGCAAAGTGCCGATGCAAAAATCTTTGCTATGGAAACCCTCGGCCTTATACGGCCGCCGCGCAAGATCAGTGCCTTCATGACTTCGGGTACGCCGTGTCCCTTGGCCTCCACGGCAAAGTAGGCAATGATCGGACCGCCGATGAGCGCGCCCAATACAGGGATGATGATAAGCCACAGGCGTCCCAGAAAAGGTTCAAGGACCATTGCCTCAGTGTAAGAAAAGTGCTCTATGAAGGCTATGAGTCGGATAAAAAAGACAGCAGCAAGTCCGGTCCCGGCCCCAACCACAACAGCCATTACCATCAGGACCAGCCCTCCTCTGGGGACCAATCTATCTAACAGATTTGCAATACGGCGTCTTGGCATGCAGGTTAGTTGGTGTCTGAACGAAAAGACCGTTCAGACACAATTTTGAATTTAAAAAAGGAAGTAACCATAATATGTTAATTGTCCATTCCGCCTCCCCATTCATACCCATTCACGGAGACGATATTTGCCGCTCAAATGCAGGGCAATATACCCTCTCCTATCATTCACACAAGTATCATCTATGATTCCGCTGAAAAAACCTAATCCAAACTTAAATGAGCATAAGACTGGAATGTTTTTAATCAGACAGGTAGAATAGAATTCAAGTCTCCGAGTCATGCCGTGTCAGGGGCATTTGTTTTTAGTATTTGGAGTTCGGTTTAGGATTTTTTTTTGAGCAAAGGGGGAGTAAATGAACATCTTACTTATAGGTTGCGGTGCGTATATGGATCAGGGTTACGCATGTCCTGGGGAATACAAGTGTATCAACGCAGTGGCGGAAAAGAACGGGGAATTCGCTCAATACGACAATCCTGTCGTGGTCGGCTTTCTGCGCTGCAAGTGTCCTGGGCGGGCTGTGATATCCAATATAGGAGCGGTCAAAAAGAACGTCAAGATTGATGCGGTGCATCTCAGCAATTGTATGATTAAGGCAATACCCATGTGTAAAAACCATGACTTTGATCAATTTAAGGAAATGGTTGAGAAGAAGTTCGGTGTAAAGTGTGTCCTGGGCACACACGCCTATGACTAAATGAAGAAGAGGTTGCCCCTGACACAGGCATCTTATGCCTCTTCGCTATTTTGTATGGGTAGCCCTTACTTCCCAAGAATCATCCAATCTAAGTGCCCTGCTGCGTCTTGGCAATTTCACCGTTCTGTGAACGGTTACCAATTATTCATTTCGACAAATGTGCCGATAAGATATTTTGTAGCCGTTCACGGCTTGAAACTTGAAATTGGAAAGTAGAAATTGGGGAGAGATGAAACGAGTTTACGAGTAATACGATTATCTGAAGAAACCAAATCATTGAATGCGTTCATTAACAGTACAAAATCATGAAGGCCAAATTTCTCATTTCACCGTTCCGTGAACGGTTACGATATTTTAAATGAATAGGTAACATACTATTTGCAAAACCAGGGAGAGAATCCTTGTGGGACTCGTGAAGGCTCGTGCGCGGTATTGCATATACCAGTGCGGGATAGGTGTTTTTCGTTTTAATGATAGTTGGAGAATTTTCTAATGGCAAACAAGCCTACCTATGAAGAATTGGAAAAAAGGGTGAAGGATCTAGAAAATGAAGCTCTTGAGTACAAACGGGTGAATGAAGCGCTTTGGGAGTCCGAGAAAAAATACCGTGTGCTTTTTGAGACTGCCAAAGATGCCGTATTTCTGTGTGATGAGGCGGGCAGGTTCGTGGATGCGAATCAGGCGGCTTGTAAATCGCTGGACTACAGCAAAGAAGAGTTGCTGAAACTGAGCAACAAGGAAATCGATGCCGATGCCAGAGGATATGAGGCTTTTCTGAAGGTTCGGGATGGGCTGGCCGAGAATTTAACGTTCGAGGTGAACCAGCGCAGAAAAGATGGGAGCCTTCTACCTGTAGAGATTACTGGAAACTTCTTCAAAAGCAAGGGCCAAAAAATAGGTGTTGCGATTGCTCGTGACATCACCTCACGTAAGCAGGGCATAGAGGCGCTGCGTGAAAGTGAGAAATTCAGTTCAAGCCTGCTGGACAATTCTCCAAATCCTATAATAGTTATCAATCAAGATACTTCAATAAGATATGTAAATCCTTCACTGGAAAGGCTAACCGGCTTTTCTTCTGTAGAGCTTATTGGCAAAAAAGCCCCGTACCCCTGGTGGACGGAAGAAACTTTACAGAAAACGAGCGCAGACTTTGATGAAGCAATGCGCAAGGGAGCGTATAAGCTTAAGCAGCTTTTTCAAAAGAAAGGTGGGGAGAGATTCTGGGTTAAAATAACCTCTAGACCGGTCAGAAGTGATGGTGAGTTCAAGTATTACCTGGCAAACTGGGTTGACATCACCGAGCTGAAGCAGGTTGAGGAGACTTTAAGAGACTCTCAAGGAAAACTTGATGCCATGCTGCAGTCTATTGGTGACCATATAAGCATGATGGATGATGAGTTAAATATTGTCTGGGCGAATAAAATCGCCAAGAAAATCTTCGGAAACGATATCATCGGCAAAAAGTGTTATGAAGTTTACCATAAAAGAAAAGAACCTTGCGAGCCATATCCTTGCATCACACTTAAGGCATTTAAGGACAGGAAGGTTCATGAGCATGTTACTGAAGTGATAGGTAAAGATGGGAAAACAATATTTTTCCATTGCACTGCAAATGAAGCGTTAAAAGATGAAAATGGAAAACCTATTACAGTTATAGAAATTTCCAGGGACATCACCGAGCTGAAGCGGGCGGAGGAAGAAAAGAAGAAGCTTGAAGCGCAACTTCAACGCGCGCAAAAAATGGAGGCTATAGGTGTATTGGCCGGAGGGATTGCCCATGACTTCAACAACATCCTTTATCCGATTATTGGATATGCAGATTTGACCATGGATCATGTGCCTGAAGGTAGCGTTGTCCAAAAAAATCTTAATGAAATACTCATGGCTGCGAATCGTGCCAAGGACCTGGTTCAGCAGATTCTCACCTTCAGCCGTCAGAGTGAGCATGAAAGGAAATTAATCAGGATTCAACCCATCATAGAAGAAGCGCTCGGACTGCGGAGGTCATCCATACCAACAAGCATTCAGATAAGCCAAAAAATAGATAAGGAATGTGGCGCCATCCTGGCCGATTCCACTCAGATTTACCAGGTGCTGATGAACCTCTGCACCAATGCCCATCATGCCATGCGGGAGAAAGGAGGAGTTCTGGATGTAACCCTTCTGGAAGAGGAAATTGGTCCCGATGATTCAAAGCCCAATCCGGATCTGTTGCCGGGAACATACCTCAAACTCACCGTAAGTGATACGGGTCATGGTATGGATCATTCTGTAATGGAGAAGATCTTTAATCCATATTTTACCACAAAGCCTATTGGTGAAGGTACTGGATTGGGCCTTGCCATAAGCCATGGGATTGTCAAAAGCTATGGAGGAGATATTCAGGTTTACAGCGAACCTGGTAAAGGCACCACATTCCATGTCTATCTTCCCCGGATCAAGGAACCTGATTACGCAAACAATCCATATCCACAGAACCATGAAAAAGTCTCTTAACCAGCAACCAGCAACCAGCAACGAGGAAACATGGCACGCATTCTTGTAATAGACGACGACATTCAAATACTCGAGATGCTCAGACAGACGTTAGAGCATGAGGGTTACGAGGTGGTTGATGCTCTTGACGGCAAGGAGGGGCTGAGACTCTATCGGGAGGCCCCAACCGACCTGGTCATCACAGATATCATCATGCCTGCAAAGGAAGGTGTTGAGATGATCATAGAACTCAGGCGAGACTTCCCGGATGTTAAAATTATTGCCATGTCAGGAGGCGGCCGCGTTGGACCGAAGAATTATCTGGGAATAGCAAAGAAACTCGGTGTGATGCGCACATTTACCAAACCAGTCCCGCGTCAGGATATGATAAAAGCAGTTAAGGAATTACTTGAATAAGGGGAATCTCG
Source organism: Candidatus Methanogaster sp. (assembly GCA_003194445.1). Classification (GTDB taxonomy): domain Archaea; phylum Halobacteriota; class Methanosarcinia; order Methanosarcinales; family Methanogasteraceae; genus Methanogaster_A. The sequence continues at coordinate 12,716 of PQXF01000025.1, read as the reverse complement.
AAACGAGTAACCAGCAACTAGCAACCAGCAACCAGCAAAACAGGGAGGTCGGCAAACTCGATCACGCGTTCGGCAACGCTTCCGAGCAGGATCCTGCTCACGCCTCTTTTCCCCAGTTTTCCCATAACAATAAGATCAGCCCCCCAACTGACTGTTTCATCAAGGATTACCTCGTGAGGGGTTCCCTCCTTGATGGTTATGGAGACCAAAACGCCGGATTGACTGACTTCCAGGGACATGTCTTCCAGAAAGGCCTTTGCGCTTCCTTCCATGTCGGCACGGACTTCGTTATGGGGTTTGTAGTTAAACCTGCATAGTTGATTGAGTACAGCCGTGTCCAGTGCGTGGAGCAAGAGCAGCTCAGAACCTTGGATTTCTGCCAGTTGTTTGGCAAGTCTCACTGCCTTCAGGCTGAATTTTGAGCCATCGACAGGGATCAATATTCTGGAAAACAGCCTGTTATCTTCCTTCATCATCTATGTGTCCTTTTTTCGGGTTGCTGGTTGCCGATTTTTTCTTTATACGTTTAAGCTGAAAAAGCGCCTCTCGTTCCTTTTCCTCAAGGGTTTCTTCCATTGCCTTGATCGTTGCCCGGTAGGTTGGGACATAGATATGGGCCAAGGCATTTATCCGCTTAAGCGTCTTCTTCAGCTCTGCCATGAGGCGCTCAATGCCTACCTCCAGCTCCGCCAGCTCTGCCACAACCTCCATGGCTCTGTGAATGGCCTCGGATGTGGCGTCCATGGACTTGCCTGTTCCATAGAACCCATAGCCCGGCTTGTGTGGTGGAAGGTCTATTCGGACCAGGGGGAGCACTACTCCCATAAGACTTCGTTCCCTCAGTATGACGCTTTCCCCGGTCTTTACTCCAAGTCCGGTGGCCCGGACCGAAGATTCGCCATTCTCCAAAAGGGCATCTTTGAGAAAGGCATAAGTCCTGAGAAGACGTTGATTTACTTCTTTTCGCACCAAGTCTGCCTTTGATGCCAGGATGCCTATATGATTGATAAGGATCTCCTTTTTCTGGTCCAGGAGTTCAAGCCCCTCCTGAGCAAGTACCAATTCTTCCTTCAGGCGAATGAGGTTACTTTTATTTGCGGGTATCTGAATACGTTCCATGATTTTTCAAAGCTAAACGCTAATGGCTGACAGCTAATCGCTTAATTCAGATTTTACCATATTGATCGATCTCTTCCGGCTTTAAACGGGTGAGTTCCTGCTCCGGAAGGAGCGTCACCAGCTCCCATCCAAGTTCCAGTGTCTGGATTATGGTGCGATTTTCGTCTGTCCCTTGCTGCAAAAAACGTTCGTGGAATTCCCTTGCAAACGCAAGATAGAGTTTGTCTGTTGCAGAAAGGTCCTCTTCTCCTATGATGGATGCAAGCCGTTGTACCTGCCGTGCACGGGCATAGGCGGCGTAGATCTGGCTTGAGAGGTTCGCGTGGTCCTTCCTGGTTCTTCCCTCACCGATACCATCGCTCATAAGCCGGGAAAGAGACGGTAATACGTTTATCGGGGGATAGATGTCCCTCTGGGCCAGAGAACGATCGAGGACTATCTGGCCTTCGGTGATATACCCTGTCAGGTCAGGGATAGGATGAGTAATGTCATCATCCGGCATGGTGAGAATGGCTATCTGAGTAATAGACCCCGGTCTGTCGATTATATGGCCGGCCCTTTCATAGATAGATGCAAGATCACTGTAGAGGTATCCGGGGTAGCCCTTGCGGCTCGGCACCTCGCCCTTGGAAGTGGCCACTTCCCTCAGGGCCTCGCAGTAGTTTGTCATGTCAGTCAGGATCACCAGGACGTGCATTCCCTGTTCAAAGGCCAGGTATTCCGCAACGGTGAGGGCGATCCTGGGAGTCATGAGCCTTTCAACTGTCGGGTCATCCGCCAGGTTCAAGAACATGGCCACGTTTTTAAGTATCCCGCTTTCCTCAAAGCTGCGACGGAAGGTCTGTGCCTCGTCATGGCATACTCCCATGGCACCGAAGATCACCGCAAACCCTTCATCCTCAGTAAGGAGCCTTGCCTGTCTGACAATCTGGGCCGCAAACTCATTGTGCGGCAACCCGCTTCCGGAAAAAATGGGCAGTTTCTGACCCCTCACAATGGTATTCATACCGTCTATGGCGGATATGCCTGTCTGTATGAAGTCCTGTGGGTAGGCCCGGGCCACCGGGTTTATGGGCAGGCCGTTTATATTCCGTTTCTCCCCTCTGAACGGCACAGGCCCGCCATCAAGGGGCCGGCCCAAGCCATCAAAAATCCGTCCCAGTACCTCCTCCTTTGATACGGTTATCTCAAAGGGCCTTCCAAGGAAACGCACCCTGGTGGTGGGCTGGGCAAGGCCCGAGGTCCCTTCAAATACCTCCACCACGGCAACGTCTTCGCTTATAGAGAGTATCCTGCCCTGACGGGACCGGCCATCTGAAGGGACGATTTCCACAACTTCACCAAAACCGACACCTTTAACGCCGCTTATCACAACCAATGGGCCGCTTATCCTGTCAATGCCTATGTATTCCAGGATTCCCTTCATGGCAGGACCTGTAACTGTTTTCATAGTTCTATTTTATCCCTAACAGCTGAAAGCTGAAAGCCTTCAACCTTCAGCCTAAAAGCCTATATTTATAAGCTATCCTGCCTATGGAGAAGTGCATTGATCTCCTTGTCTATCTGTTCCCTGACGGACTTGAAGGGGCCTGGGTCATCACCCCGCCGGGTAAACTTCAGCTTGTGGATTTCGGCTACCACAGGAAGCTCCGTGGCCCTGAACAGAGGGATCCGGGCCTTTACCACGTCGGCCAGGCGTTCAATGAAATGTAGTATGACATCAAGCAGGAGGAACTGCTTTTCCGGCCCGGCATAGGTATCCACCGGGTCAAAAGCGCTCTGTTGCAGGAAGTCGTTCTTTAAGAGCCTTGCTCCCTCGACAATCCTTTTCTGATCATCAGGCAGGGCCTCTTCTCCCAGTAATTTTACGATATTTTGCAGTCTTGAGTCCTCCTGGAGGATGTTGATGGTCTTTTCCCTCAGGATCTTCCATGTGCTCCCCACCTTCTCAGTCCACCACGGCTCAACCGCTGAGATATAGGCGGAATAGCTCTGAAGGTAGTTTATGGCAGGAAAGTATCTGGCGCTTGCAAGCTCTTTATCAAGGGCCCAGAAGCACTGGACAAAGCGCTTGGTATGCATGGTTACAGGTTCAGAGAAATCTCCTCCCGGAGGTGAGACCGCACCTATGAGGGTCACTGAGCCCCTTTTACCAGCTAAAGACACCACCTGTCCCGCACGTTCATAGAAGGCGGCAAGCCTGCTTGCCAGATAGGCCGGGAAACCTTCCTCAGCAGGCATCTCCTCCAGTCGACCGGATATCTCCCTCAGGGCCTCGGCCCACCTTGAAGTGGAATCTGCCATAAGGGCAACGTCATAGCCCATGTCCCGGTAGTATTCCGCTATGGTGATGCCTGTGTAAATACTGGCCTCCCTGGCGGCTACAGGCATATCCGAAGTGTTGGCAATAAGAATGGTCCTTTCTATGAGAGGGCGCCGGGTCCGTGGGTCCAGCAGTTTAGGCAAGTCCACCAGGACTCCTGTCATTTCGTTTCCCCGCTCTCCGCAGCCGATGTAGACTATGATGTCCGCATCCGCCCACTTGGAAAGCTGGTGCTGGGCGACGGTCTTCCCTGTCCCAAAGCCCCCTGGTATGCCTGCAGTACCACCCCTCGCCAGGGGGAAGAAGGTGTCTATTACCCTCTGCCCGGTTATGAGGGGCTCAGAGGGTACCAGCCGTTCCCTGTATGGGCGGATTTTTCTTACCGGCCATCTGTGGAAAAGTTTGAGTTCATGAATTTTATCAGAAGAGGACCGGATTACTGCAATGACATCATCAAGTATATAGTCCCCTTTGGGCACGATATGTTCCAAAGTTCCCTGCACATCGGGAGGGACCGGAATCCTGTGTGTAATGAGCTGTGACTCCGGCACTTCACCCAGAATTTCGCCTGGTGAGATCGTGGCGCCGGGCCTTACAGATGGGGTAAATTGCCATACCCTGTCCCTTGGAAGGGCTGTTCCTGTCTTTCCCCTGTGTATAAAGTCTCCCCGTTTCCCTCGAAGCACTTCAAGGGGACGCTGGACCCCGTCAAAAATTTCACACATAAGTCCTGGTCCGAGTTCCACATACAGGGGGAGTTCTTTGGCATATACATCCGCCCCCGGCCGCAGACCGGTTGTGTCTTCATAGACCTGGATAGTGGCAAGGTCCTCGTCAAGATCAATGACTTCACCCACCAGCCGTTCGTCACCGATCTCCACCATCTCGTTCATCGAAAATTTGTGAGCAGGACGTGCCTGTACTACAGGGCCGCTGATCATGGTGACACTAGGTTGCTGTGCGGTGGATTCCATGGTTAATACCGGTTTTTTTAGATCTGTGCGGTTAAGAAACTACTTAAAATCAATCACGAAAATACCAAGGTATGAAAACACGAAACAAGACACAAAAAAAAGATGAACGTCGAATATCGAACATCCCTGCCTGTGCGTGTCCGCACGCAGACAGGGAACGTCCAACATCGAATGAAAAACGAACATCCAATACCGAACATTCAACGGTTATTTAGGTCGAAGGTTAAAGGCTGAAGTATACTGATATACCGTCTCCTGCAATAATTACCAGCTTTTCTTCCAGGTCATAAGTCTTTTCCCCTATTCAACATTCGATGTTCATCTTTTAGCAATTCATTAGCCCATCCAAAGACTTCCCTTTGGTGTTTTCGTCCTTTCGTGATAAATCTTTTCCTTAAATTTTTAATTAATATCGGCCTATTCGCTCATTGATTTTAGAAAGGCTTTGGTAATTCTCGGCCTTATTAAATGCTGGAAAACTTTGCGTCTTTGCGTGAGATTTTTCATTACCCACCGGGGCATCCCTTTTTGGGTTGATGATTGTTGATTGAGGGAAATTCAACCGGGGTGACCCCTGCCTTCCGACCTCCGACTTTGGGGGACTGTTTCACTTCCACCGTGTTTATATTGACCTGTTGATGCGCTGCTTATAGAATATGATTAGTGCCATTACCGAGGGAAAAACAAATGTTGAATGCCGGATGTCGGATCAGACCTTATGCCTGAGATCACTAATCCCCATGACCGTTTCTTCAAGGAAGTCTTCGCCAGAAAGGAGGTGGCTGCTGATTTCCTGAGGAATTATCTCCCTGCGGATGTCCTGGCCTGCGTGGATGAAAACAGCATCAATCTTACAAAAGATTCCTTTGTGGACAATGAGCTTGCCACCCATTTTTCCGATCTCCTTTATGAAGTGGATCTTCATGATGGGTCCGGCGCTTATGTATATGTGCTTTTTGAGCACAAGAGCTTCCCTGATTCAGAGGTTGCCTTTCAACTTCTGCGGTACATGGTAAGGATATGGGAGCAGGCCTGTAGGCAGAGACAGTTAAAGAAGCTGCCTCCTATTATCCCGGTAGTATTGTATCATGGAATTGTTAACTGGAAAATATCCAGGAAGTTTTCCGGCATGTTTGAACATCCCAGGGCATTAGCGCCTTTTGTGCCGGACTTCAGCTATCTTGTCTGCGATCTGACCAGGTACAGCAACGATGATATCAGGGGCATGGTGTTGCTAAAGGTCACCATGCTGCTCTTTAAGTATATAATGTCTGAAGAACTCCGGGGTCAGCTTCCCGAAATCTTTAAGCTTTTAAAGGACCTATCCGACAAGGAGTCAGGGATGGAATATCTGCAAACGGTCCTTATTTACCTTTCAAAGAGTACGGACAAGATCAATAGGGAAAACATAAAAGAGGCGTTAAAAATCGCTTTTCCCTCTGAAGGAGGTGAAATCATGCCAACAATAGCAGAAGAATGGATTCAAGAAGGATTTGAAAGAGGAATGCAGCAGGGAATGCAGCAGGGAGTGGAACAGGGAATGCTTCAAACCGCAAGAAATAATGTTCTTGACATACTGGAGGTACGTTTTGAAACCAATACTGTTCGGCATAGTATTTGCTTTTTGTAAGGGAGAATCATAACTACTTGATATGATACGAAATATTTACTATAGACAACCACTGTCATAAATGTTCTAATTATGGTGTGTTAGCATAAACAAAATTGGAAGGAGATAAACACCATGTTAGAAGACAATGAAATTAATCTTTTTGAAACAATTGTTGCACCCCTCCAACCTTTTATCAATGAAGCTGCACAAACCATTAAACCAGATTCAGAAACATCAGAGATCACAAGAAATCAGTATGGCATTATTCAAGTAGCTGAAATCATTAAAAGGCCATTTCTCAAGTAAACGTGTGCATGCTGAAAAATCTAAATTTTAACTTACTGATATTATTGATAATATTTTTTCTGCAGTTTGCTTGACTTTGAAAACTTTTTCGGTATCATATCTCATTATGGCGATCAAATCCGAAAGAGTCGGCAACTTGGTAATTTTTCAAGAAAATGACTTGAAAGGAAATCTGATAAAGGCAGTGTTTTTTAACTATGCCCCGGTTGCACGGTTCAATACAGACGATATTAATGAACGAAGGGTGGCTGCTATTGAACTTGTGGAAAGAGGGCTTTGTAATCAGAAACAGGCTGGACGTATCTGTGGTTTTCACCGCAACACCGTTTTTAAGCTGCTACGGACCAAAAGACTCCTGGGCTTGGAGGCAATTTTTGAAGATAATCGGGGACTTAAGGTACCTTATAAGTATATTAATGAAATTCGATCCCACATCAAGAAACTGCAAAGACAATATCCTGACTGGACTGATCAGGCCATTGCTGATCAAGCTGCCAAAGACCTCAATATAGAAATCTCACGTAGCTCGGTGGCACGGATTCGCACTGAGAAGGCGGACAATAGAAGAGATAAGAATCGGCCAGGCAAAAAAGAGCTTATAGAGCTGGCAGAGATAGCTGAATCTATAGACAAAGAAGATTATGACGGCCGACAACTGCGACTCAATTTTGAAAGAGACCCTGAGCTTAGAAAGAAGAGTGAGGAATCAGAAAAGGAGGCTGCGCCAAAAGGGGAAAGGGAAACAGAGAAACGGCTTATCAAGAGATTGCAACAAGGAGAACCAAACAGCTTTTGTGGTGGTCTAATGCATAATCTATATTTACAGGAGGTAGATTTTGAAGAACTTTTGTCTCCTTTTCCTTTAAGGCCCGGGGCCGGTTATCAGAGTTGGGAAATTCTTGCCACCCTTTTTCATAGCATCAATCTCAGCATCCCATCTATTGAGGCCCTTAAGTTGGTTAATGCCCCTGAATTGGGGATACTTGCCGGCATGAACAAAAGCCCGGATAAAGAAACCATGAGGACCCTTCTGGGCCGGATGGCTGAATTTAACCTCAGTGGAGACCTTGTTGATGGATTTGCTACGCGTCTTCTTCAACAGGGACAAATCGATCCGGAAGTATTCTTTATTGATGGCCATTTTTTGCCCTATTACGGGCTTAAGGTCATTGCCAAGGGGTACTTTACTGTAAGACGTTTAGCTATGCGTGGTAATGAGCTTTATGCGGTTACTGATCTTCAGAGAAAGCCCCTATTCTTCTTCACTGAGTCCAACGAGATAGACTTCCGCCCTATTATTTCACGTGCTGCCGATAAGCTTATAGAATTAGGAATTTCGCGTCCCATGTTAGTATTTGATCGTGGTGGGTATGGGGTTCACTTTTTCAGCGATCTAAGTGAAAAGGCTGATTTTATTACTTGGGCCAAATATTTAGGAGATAAATCTCTTGCCCGTATTTCTGAGGAGTCTTTTTCTATCGGGCTATTCTTTGACGATCAGAAATATCTTGTGGCGGAAGATGTTCGTACAGTCAAAGAGACTATTCAGACTGCTAAAAAAGATGGCCGAACCACGCCTACTTCAATGACCTTGCGTCTCGTGGTTATCCAAGATGTAAAGACTGGAAAACGAATAGGTATTTATACAAACAATACCTCCAGGCCCTTATACGATATCGCCTACTATATGCTTCAACGCTGGGGCGATTCGGAAAACTTCTTCAAGGAGATGATGGCCCGATTTAACCTCGACTACCATCCCGGCTATGATATTAAGGAGCTTGAGCAACAACCTTTAGTTGAAAACCCTGATATTCCTCTGATCAAAAAGGCTATCCGGGGCCTCAAAAAAGAGGTCCAGGAATTGGAAAGAGAGATATTGATAGCCGAAGGCAAACTTGCTCGGCGGAAGGACAAACGCCTGGACAATAAAATATCGAACCTTCGCAATAAAATAGAAGAAAAAAGCAACGACATAGCGCAGTTTGAATGTAAATTGTCCACTATACCTGATAAGATTTCCATTCTTGATATCCTCCAAGGAAAGCCCATGAGTCGGTCTGATTTGGAGAAGAAAAAGCTCTATGATCTCATGCAGTTTATGGCCTTTCATTCTCGAGAGCGATTAGTGGAAATTTTTCGAGCCTGTTATGATGATCACAGGGATATCAAACCAGTCCTTGATATGATTACAACCAGGGCCGGATACGTTAAGCTGATTGGGCAAACACTATTCGTGGTATTAGATTGGATCGAAAGCAAAAAGCATCGAAAAGCCGCCGAAAGATTCTGCCGTTTGCTCAATCAAAAAGCGATTAAGTTGGTAGGTCGGTTGAACGTCAAATTATTTTTCCATGTATCTCGGATACCGCACAATGGCCTCAACTAAACAAAAATATTGGTGCCCTTTTTAACTTGGGAAAAATTGCGATTTCTTGTGATCTCTGTAGATATTCGTTACAGTTACACCAACCTCGCCAACTCCAATACTTGGCAACGCTCCAAGTAACTTCTCAAAAAATTCCAGTTACTGTCATTGCGAAACAAAGACACTGTTCCGGTGTAACCATTCACTCCCCCCCCCTCACGTATCTTAACTATCGTAAATAACGTAACTTTCTGAATGTGCTGATTTGGAAAAAAATTTTTACTGCTATATATCTAAGAAGATTAACGTTGATATATGAGGTAATGATAAATAATGTAAACATTACGTAATTATTAATTAAGATATATGCTATTAGAGCACTTTTAGAAAATTCCTGTAAAATCAATAAACTATCTTACCAGTGGATGTGGCCGTCATAAAAAATATCTGTATTTTCAATTAATTAGACCAAAACTTTGAAATGGCAATTACGGGTTTTTTATACGTCATTTATCATTTTAATTTCAGTAAGTTAATGGTGTGGGAGGGGGGTGTGAATGGTTACGTTCCGGTTTATCCGGGCTAGGTATCTAGCTTTAACATTGGACTAATACTGTCCTAATAAAACTGTAACAATGATGTGGTTTAATAAGTTGATTCGGAGAATTGGATCGATTCTTTTTTCTGAAAAGCCAAAGGCGGTTTGATAAAGCATATGACGCGGCAAAAGGGTATCTTACATGTTTACCGAAAAGGAAAGAAAAACTAAGGAAGTCATTGATGAGCATGTTCAAAAGGTAGGGGGATGCCTGGGCTGTTTCAATGGTTGTCTCGAGGCATTCCTTCAGGGTGATAGAGCCAGATGTGAATCGACTCATAGAAACTGTGACTCTGCTGAAACCGAGGCTGATATACTGTATAGAAAGATCGGCGAGCACCTGTACTCCGGAGCCTTTCCCGCCATCGAACGAAAAGATATCTATATGATGACAGGGTTGGTGGATAAAATCGCCAATAAAGTCGAGAAAGCTTCTGACGTCGTGGTATACCAAAGCCCTGACGTGCCGGAGGATTACAAGCAAACCCTGCACGAAATCTTTGAGACCATTGTAAAAATGTTCCGTATCTTTCAGGAGGCGGTGAGGCTCTTTGCGCCTTTTGAAACCTTGCATGGGGCTGACAATCTGGCAACCATCCGGGAAAAGATCACCGCTATCGGCATTATGGAATCGGAGATCGACGACAAAGAGTGCGCCATCATGAGGACTATATACCACTCAGGACTTCCCCTTATCCACAAGATCCACCTGGAAAGATTCGTGCGACAGATTACCGAAATCTCAGACGTTATTGAGGATGCATCTGATCGTCTTGATGTCCTTGTCATTCGTATGAGGATATGACCGCAAAATTTGATACAAATTTAACCCTCCCCTAATAATACTGTAACACTAATGTGGTTCAAGAATGTTATTGAAAATCAGCAATCGAAAAAAAGAGGAGGATAAACCCGTGAAAAAAATAGTGATTGTAACCAACAAACCAGAGCCTGATTACGGTTTATTCGGGTTGCTCAATATGCTGTTTCCTAAGTGTGAGATACATGTTGTTCCAAGGCGGGTTGAGACTTTTGAGGAGGGGCTGGCCGGTTGCTTTTCAGACCACTTTAAGGGTCACACTATACGGGAAGAGTATGATGGCAAGTATTTTAATTATAGATGACCCCCCGGTTATCCCAGGCCGAAGGCTATGTCATGATGAGTTATGTCCCGGATATACTTCTTTTAGTTTTTGGACTTCTCTTTTTGGTGGGCTTGATCGTTTTACGGTTCAGATTCATCAAAGACCGAAACCCTAATACTAAGCTTTTAATTGATCTGTTGAGATGGATGAATGCTCCCCGTTAGAAGACCCCTCTTGCCCTTGATTTGAACCACAAAAACAAGCGCATTTTCCACAGTTTGCTGCCGGGATCTTCAATCTACATATGCTGAATAATCCCGCAATCCACGGTATTCATCTGTCTGTTTTCGAGAGAAAAATGACATGATTATGAAAAAGAAACGTGTATTGGTCATTGGGCACCGGGCACCGGATAGTGATGCTGTTTGTTCCGCTATTGGGTATGCCTACTTTAAGAACCATCTGGATAAAACGCGGTTGTATGTCCCTTGTCGGGCCGGCACATTAAACGAGGAGACAACTTTCATTCTTGAGAGGTTTAATCTGGAGACACCGGTGCGGATTGACAGTGTCGTTGCCACTGTGGAGGATATGGATATTGAAAAACCAGTATCCGTTTCGCCCGAACAGACCATGATGGATATCGGCTATCTGATCAAGGATAGAAACATCCAAAGCTTTCCTGTGGTGGATGCGGAAAACAGACTCCTCGGCATTGTGGACAAGATGGATCTGGCTGTCCACTATGTGGAACGACTGGAGATGGAGAATTTATCAGCTATTCCTATCGAACTGAGCCACCTCATGTCTGCTCTGCATGGAAAAATCATGGCCAATACAGGAAAAATGAAATCGCTTCAAGGAGAGATATTTGTTGCTGCCTCCCAGAGAGGAACCACTATCAACAGGACAAGGCACAGTGATATCGCTATCTTAGGGGATAGGGCCGATGTACAAATGGATCTGATCAAGGCAGGATGCTCGGCCCTTATCATCACCGGAGATCATCCGGTTAGTAAAGAAGTCCTGGAATTGGCCAGAGAAAAAGAGGTGTTGATAATCAGTTCGCCCCACCGGACGTTCGCTACAGCCAGGCTGGTCAATTTATGTATGCCTATCTCACATCTCATGTCAAAAACCGTACCCACGGTTGGATTGATAACTACTGTAAACGAAGTAAGAGAAAAGATCCTGGAATCTAAATATCGGTGCTTAATGATTGTTGATGATGATAATCATCTGATCGGTATTGTAACCCGGAGTGATCTCCTTGAGCCAATCCAAAAGCAGGTTATCCTGGTAGATCACAATGAAATATCACAGGCTGTTGATGGTATAGAAGATGCCGATATTCTGGAGATTATCGACCACCATCGGGTTGGAGATATCTCGACCATAGGTCCTATTACGGTTTATAACGAACCGATCGGGAGCACCTGTACCATAGTGGCCGGTCAGATATTCTTGCACCGGATTGAGATGATACCGGATATTGCCGGCGCCCTTCTGTCAGGGATATTGTCTGATACACTGCTTTTGACGCTTTCCACTACTACAGGGAAAGATCGCGAAATAGCCAATAAATTGGCTGAGATTGCCGATCTTGATCTGATGACATTCGGAAAAGAATTATTGGCGTCGAGCATAAACCTAAAGGGAAAGACTCCACGGGATATCCTTTTTCAGGATTTCAAGACCTATCATTTTAATAAAAAGAAGATAGGTGTTAATCAAATAATGATTCTTGATAAAGGGGAATTTGCGTCTATTGAGCCGGATATTAAGTCAGAGATGGAAAAACTCTGCCAAGAAGAGCACTACAGCATGGTAGCTATGCTGATAATGAATCCGGTGGAAAAAAATGGGGAAGAGATAATTGTCAAAGGTAACACGAAGATTATTGAAAAGGCCTTTGGGGTGACTGTAAAGGATGATAAGTGTTTTATCCCAAAAATCATGTCACGCAAAAAAGACTTCATCCCCAGGATCGGCAGGTTCCTCACAGACTGATTTGTAATGGAAAACAACACCTATCAAACTGAACCAGTGACGACATCTGACCATGAAAAGAATATCCGGGTATCAGAAGGATACCGATAGCTATAGTAAACTTTTCGTAATATTAACGATAGGATAGAGAACAATCAGTGGTGGAATACCATCAAGATGCATTGTGCTTTTAGCATGATAGGTAACCATTCACTCCCCCCCCTCACGTATCTTAACTATCGTAAATAACGTAACTTTCTGAATGTGCTGATTTGGAAAAAAATTTTTACTGCTATATATCTAAGAAGATTAACGTTGATATATGAGGTAATGATAAATAAT
>PQXF01000024.1:22329-44329 GCA_003194445.1 Candidatus Methanogaster sp. | reverse complement strand
AATCTGTAGAGGATGTGCTTCTGAAGAGCCGGATGAGGGAAATCTTCAAGTCCGGTTCTGTGAGGGGGCGCATAGTAACCTCGGGGCTATTACCCCGGAAAGAGGTGCGCTATGTGCCCTACTTGACATGATCCTGCAGGCAGCGGCAGGCCTGATGAGCGCCTCGATTACGGCTGCACCATCCCCCGCCATCTCACACCGATCGCCTGATCCGCCAGGCAGCCGCCTTCAATCCATCCAGCACCTGCTCCCGGGTGTGTCCCGTGCAAAAGACGGTCGTTACCGGATCTCCTGCATGAATCGTGCATCCTACCTCCGGGATATCCCAGATCGGCTCTCTTGCAAGTCGTTTCGAGATCGTTTCGTCGATGACAATATCGTGATCGGCAAAGACGATCGCCTTTCCTGCAAATCCGGTTCCGCTCTCGTTATCAGGATCGATCTCCGGCAACTCCCCCGAAAATGCCTTCACATGCGCATCGAATACGCTGATCCCGGAGACATGTTCGACGGTATCAAGCGTTCCCTGAAACCGCGCATTCACCTCGATTGCCACCGGACCCCTATCCGTGATCAGGAAATCAACACCGTTTGAACCCACAAGCCCCAATCTCTTGACCACTTGAACTGCAATCTCGCGCATCTCGCAGTCGTATTCGCTTCTAAAAGGTGTCACGTTCCCTGAGTATGCGAATCTCTGTGCAGAAAGCCACCGCGTCCCGATCAGTTGCTCGTTTACAGCTATTGCCACAGCGTCTTCGTGCGTTGCGATGACAGAGACGCTTGCAGGAATCCCTTCGATATACTCCTGTATCAGCAGATCGTCTCCGCATCCCGAGATCTCCTCTCTGCTGTACGCCAGTCTGTTCTCGATTCCCCCAACACCGCAGACCGGCTTTACCATGACCGGATACTCGAAATCATCATCGATATCGTAGATCAGGGGGTGCGGGAACCCAAGTGACCCCATCTTTCCTGCAAACGACTTCTTGTTGCCGGTCGATCTTGCGATATCGGGGGGGTTATTAAGTACGCGATATCCCTCCCGCTCCAGATCCGCATATTCAAACCCGGTACCGAGAATGATCGCATCAAAATCCCAATCCAAGCGATCTAAAGTATCCAACAATTCATCATTGTCCGCTATCTCGTCGAAACAAGCATATTTATCAACACACCTCAGTAGATCGGTATCTCCAAAGTGATCCATCGAATACACGGTATAGCCAGCACGTTTTCCAGCGCAGACGAGGTATCTGGTGCTGTATCCGATGATCAGTAGCTTCATTGTCCGGTCTCGCTAAAAATCGAACAGCGTTCGCTGGTCAGGTACTGTCCCGGTTGGTCCTGTGACCGTGACACCCGCGACGCCAACGCCAGCACCATCAGGCAGTTCAACCGTCCCATATCTCCCGCCTCCGCCCGGATGGATGATCACCTCTCCACTCCGAAACGCACGGATAGCATCCAAAACCTTCGCGTCCACGCCGCCCATGTCGGAGAGGTCGCCGTCCACCAGCACCGCAATCTCACTTCCCGGTCCTTTAACAAGCGTGTTCCATGCTGCCTGTACCGCTTTGGTCTGCGGGCTCGAATGCCCGATCGCTATCGCGATGATCTCGGCAAGTGGTATCAGATGGAGGTATCGCGGCCTGTGGTCCGGATGATCGGGTGCAGGGAGATCAGCGAGTTCGTTTACCCGGTCATGTACGCCTTTCTTGATCCTTCCGCCACATCTGCACCGCCACTTTTTTGCCAGACAATCCGGAAGCGCGTAATGCTTGAAACACCGTATACATGCGGATTCGTTATATTTTCCCTCTTCCGGAAACATCCCGACATTTAATACCGGTTTACATCCATTCTTTCTGAGAATCGCACTTTCCAGATTATCAAACGTGATTTCCGGCATCTCAAACCGGTTAAACTCCCTGGCAAGTTTATTGGGCCATGGCGAGTGTGCATCCGAGTTTGTGAGGAAGGTTAGCCGGTGCAACTCGGATATTCTGTCAGCATAAGAGGTATCCGCACTCAATCCCAGCTCAACAAATGAGATATAATCCGAAAGATCGGAATAGCAGTCAGAAAGTGAATTATGATATGCGTACATCGCAGTCCATGGCGTGAACGCGTGACACGGTCCTATCAGTGCGCCAGCGTCCCGTGCATATTCGGCGATCTCTGTGCCGCTCAACCGAACCGCAGGACGTCCGTTTGTGTCGATATCGTGGGAATGGTCCGCGAATCGCTCACGTAACTCCTCTGCCTTCGATACGGATGGGATGATGAGCAGATGGTGAACCCTTCTGGAGTCCTCCACCTCTACGGTCAGCACAAAAGAGGTGTTGTCAAGCGAAAATATTCCGTCAGATTCAGGCAATTTCTTGATCGATTCCATCCATCCTGCATGAAGGCAATCCCCGGTCCCTACGAGATGTACACCTTTTTTTGCCGCTTCTCGTGCAATCGTTGGCATGTCCATCTTGTTAGACGTCGCCATCGAGTATTTTGAATGGATGTGCAAGTCTGCGTTGACGTCCATGGTTGTATCAAGGCAGCAACCTATATAACCCTCTTGGGCGAAGTGAGACTAAAGGAGTAACAAAATATGGCGGATTTCAGAGTTGTTGTTTCAGATGCGAATGCAGGAAAAGCATACCAGATAGAGGTATCGGGCGCATCAGCGAATAAGTTTATGGGAAAAACTATCGGCAGCGAGATTGATGGAAGCACGGTCGGACTTTCCGGGTACACACTGAAGATTACAGGTGGATCGGATAAAGGCGGATTTCCGATGCGAGGCACGCTTCCAGGACCTAAACGGAAGAAACTCCTCGTAACCGGAGGTAGCGGATTTCACCCGGGAGAGGAAGGTCTCAGAAAGAGGCGGTCGATTCGAGGGGGTGAGATAGCAGGAGACATCTCCCAAATTAACACAGCGGTTGCAAACTATGGCCCCACCCCAATAGACTCGCTGCTCGGTGGAGAGTCGGAAGAAGAAGAAATAGAATCATAGTTATATAGTTCTGTAGTCATGGCGGGATTCCTAAACCTGTTCGGAGATGATCCGGGTGACCGTTTCAGGCGCGGGATTGCTGCGCACGAACGCGGAAAACTTGATGTGGCAGAGCAGGAATACAACCGCGCCATCTTTTTAAACCCGTTCGTCGCACAGTTCCATTCGAATCTTGGAGATTTGCTGCACCAACTGGGCAGGCTGGATGAGGCAAAGGACTCTCTTGAGGAGGCGCTCCGGATCGAGCCGAAGAATGCTGCCATCAACAACAACTATGCAGTGATCATGGAGGAACTCGGGGATCTCCATGCGGCAGAGAAGTATTACAAACGTGCAATCTTCCTCGATCCCAAATACACCCATGCCAGAGTCAATCTTGCAGATGTTCTTGCAAGGCGCAGGGAGTATGCAAAAGCAGAAGCCGAGTACCGCTACATTCTCGCGGAGAATCCTGAACACACACATACGCGGCAGAACCTTGCGGTAACGCTTAAGAACCTGGGCAGGTACGACGAAGCGACTATCGAACTTACGGCACTGATACGGCAGTTGCCCGCTGATCCATACCTACGTATGCTTCTTGGTATGGTGTATCAGCTTCAGGGAAAACTCGACATTGCAAGGGACGAATACCAGGCAAGCATCCGCCTCGATCCGAACAACCCGGCAACACACAACAACTTCGGAAGCTTGCTGGAAGATCTCGACGAGAAACAGGGGGCGGAACACGAATACAGGATTGCGCTCAGCCTCGATCCGAACTATGTACTTGGGAGGGAGAACCTTGCACGGCTGTTCTTCGAGATGGGGGATCCCGACCGATCCGAACTCGAATGGAAACAGCTTCTCCTGATCCAGCCGGATAACGTGAAAGCACACCGGCATCTCGGAAAAATTCTGCTTGCGGAGGAAAGGCTCACAGAAGCCCGGGAACTCATTAAGAAAGCCAAAGAGCTGGGTATCCGGGACGATGAACTGCTTGAGATGGCAGAAAAATTAAAGAAACTTGCTGATCAGGAAAGTCATGAAGATTCGGACGATTGAACACTCATCATCTTTTTTTGGTGATCTACTTTAGCAGTAGATTCTACTTTAACAGTAGCTGCAGTAGTTCCGAAACCCCCTACTTCCGAACGAGAAAGACCTATGAAAGACAGTTTCACATAACTCCAAATAGCTTTTGAGCTTCAATCTGATAATATCTTGATAAAGTTTAGCCCATTCTTGATAATCTCTCTAAAAGAACCATTCTTATATCGTATTTACATGGCAATCTCTATTCGGAACTACACCCGTTCGGAAGTACTGAGCTGTTAGAAAGTCCGACCCGCGCCCCACGAAAAGACTTAACCTGCAATAGCGTCTGCAATAACCACAATGCGTGTTTACGAAAACCCCCTCCTGAAACTGAACGTCTCTGTGCATGACAACAAGGTGCGGCTCGATGCGGAGGGCGCGCTGTCCCTGCCCGCAAAACATGTTCTAAAGAAGATAAACAAGGTATTTGCAGACGAAAAACCGATCCGGAGCGATGAAGAAGAGATCATCTTCTCGACATGGGTTCCCCCGGTACCGAGCATCCCGTTTGACCGGATGATATCGGCAGAGGTTGGCGCACTGCTTACGAAGCGGGTGCCGGACCAGACCTCCGTCGGGATCACGATGCGATGCCCGAACAACTGCATCCACTGCGGCGCATCCGACATCGCAGGGGGCAGGGAACTAAAGCGCGATGAGATCGAGAGTGTGATCGATCAGGCGCTTGATCTCGGTACATACTTAATATCCTTTGACGGCGGCGAGCCGATGATGAGGGAGGATCTCCCACAGATGGTCGCGCATGTTGACAAGGAGCGGGCGATTGCGACATCGTTTACGTCCGGTTATGGGCTTTCAGAGGAGATGGCATACGCACTGAAGAGTGCTGGCATGTATGCGGTCAGGGTTAGTATTGATGGTGCGGACGCGACAGAACACGACCGGATGCGCGGGCGCGCCGGTGCATTCGATGATGCCATGGCCGGCATTAAAAACGCTATTTTTTCGGAGATGCTTGTCGATATGTTCGTGGTGGTGTCACCTGCAAACATCGACAGTCTGGATGAATTCTATTCGCTTGCCTGCGATCTCGGAGTGCACGAGCTCTCGATCTACGAGATCATCGCTGTTGGCAGATGGATGGATCACGAGGATGAGGTGATCACGAAAAACGATGTTGTCAGACTCACAAAGTTCCAGAAAAGGATTAACCGGCAGCAGGATGGCCCCAGGGTCACTGCGTTTCCATATTTCATGGGACCTGATCTCTTCGGCTGCTTTGCAGGCAGACGGTGGATGCATGTGACCGCGGCAGGCGACGTTCTACCGTGTGCATACACGCCACTATCGTTTGGGAACGTGCGGGAGGAGCCGCTTGGCGATATATGGAAGCGGATCGGGAAGCACTCTGCGTACAAAGGATCTGCCGATTACTGCATGATGCGAAACCCTGAGTTTCGGAAGCGGTATATCCACTCGATACCTGATGGTGCGGAGATGCCGCACAGGGTCGGGTGAATCATTGCCGGATTCGTGAAAAAGATGATCGATACCGTGGAAGTGTGTGAAGAAGGGGGAATGTTCACAGCATATTGCTCGGAATTGGATGTTGCGAGTTGCGGACATACGCCCGAAGAGGCGAAGAAGAATTTAGGGGAAGTTATAGTGATACAACTGGAAAACAACCAAGCTCGGGATGCTGAAGGATTTCTTAAGTCTCTTTACGTTCCCATGGTCGGTTGAAAACACGGCGCCAATCCTGCAAACACCGGTACGGTCGGACTTCCGGAATCGGTGAAATCGGTGTTGATGGCGACGCCTTTGCTGGCGCAGACTGTGGCTAAAAGTTTTATGTTTCACTGATTGATCCGGCAACTCACCTTCACAGCGTCCTGGACCGGAGCTTCGAAAGCACCACGCGATCGAAACCGATCCGCGCAAACGCAGCCGCCACATCCTCCTGTATAACCCGAAACCGTTCAGCGTCACCAGATTGAACCTCGACGCATGCAAGGCGACCACGGTCCCGGACCCGAACGCCACAGAAGCTTTGCGAACGAAGCATCGATTCCGCTTCTTCGATGCGAGAAAGACGCTTGACTGTGATCACTGTGCCGGAAGGAATCCGAGTCGCAAGACACGATTCCGAAGGAGCGTCTGCAACAGATAGCCCGAAATGCCTGGCAATATCCCTGATCTCCGGCTTCCCGAGACCAAAATCGACAAACGGCGTGAAAACACCTGCACCCTTGATTGCAGCATAGCCGGGTCTATCTCCTGCGATATCTGTTATGTTTGTACCGTCTGCGATCGTCTCAATCTTGTTTCGAGATGCAATTTTTGCAAGTTCCGGAATCAGATGCTTTTTGCAGTGATAACACCGGTTATGTGAATTCTCTACAAACTCCTTCTTCCTCAGTATCCCGAAATCGAAGATCTCATGTTTTACCCCGATCTCATCCGCCACCTTTACGGCATCCTTCAGTCCGCGGTGCCCGAGTAGCTCCGAGTTGGCAGTCACTGCGAGCACATCTGCACCGCTCTCTTTCGCGACAGATGCGAGCACGGAACTGTCCACGCCGCCAGAGAACGCGATCAGGATGCTTCCGTGTTCTGCAATCGCATCGATCACGCGCTTTGTCTTCTGCAGTGTTTCGTTCATGTTCGTGTGTTTGATGTCTGGTACTCGTTTCAAATTAAGTGGTAGCTGAGACACTATTTAAAAAATTGGTGATTTATGATAATTATTGTAGAGGCAGATTTCACAAATTTACGCAGATCTTGTCTTAAATCAGTGTAATTTGTGTTAATCTGTGGCTGATATGACCTTTAGCCACAGATTAACATCGGTGAACACCGATTGGGATTTTTATGCATATTTTCTAGAAAGACCGAAGATGCGTTTTACCATACTTTTTGAAGTGAATACAAAATCATTGTCCCGCCCCGTCACTCAACACCATCAGCGCATCGAGAGACGTGACCACGCCGTCGCCATCGATGTCCGCCTCCTCACTTCATCCGCCGCGGGCAGCCATCTCAAGCACAATCACAGCGTCTGCAGATGTGATCACTCCGTCATGATTCAGATCGCCGCGGGGTGATGTTACCGATATCATCCGAATCATCGAACCTGCCGCCCCCTTATCATCAGTCACAGTCAGACTCACGACATAGTATCCTTCCGTTGCATAAGAATGCGTTATCATCGCATCTGTTCCGGTTGTCCTGTTCCCGTCTCCGATATCTCCGAAGTTCCAGCTGTATGCAACGATATGCCCTTTGGGATCCGGATCACAGGACGCTGATGCATCGAAAGTAACCGCATCCATGGTTTTCGGGTTTCCAGGCAAATAAGTGAAGTTTGCGACAGGAATCTTGTTGATATCCACAATCGTCGCAGTCTGGTTGCTGTTTCCTGATCCATCCACAGCAACAACGGTAAGCGTGCAGTCGCCCGAGTCCATCGTAGCAGTGTGTACGTGTTTACAGTAGTTCCGAAACCCCCTACTTCCGAACGAGAAAGACCTATGAAAGACAGTTTCACATAACTCCAAATAGCTTTTGAGCTTCAATCTGATAATATCTTGATAAAGTTTAGCCCATTCTTGATAATCTCTCTAAAAGAACCATTCTTATATCGTATTTACATGGCAATCTCTATTCGGAACTACACCCGTTCGGAAGTACTGGTTTAGCCAACCACATGATTACACGGATTTCCACAAGATTTCTGTGTTAATCTCGTGTAATCTCGTGGTTTTTCCACCTCAGCTAAACACATACGTTCATATTATGTGGCATACTCGCCGATGATCTAACAATGGCACGCAATCAGCATGATCATTTCTACAGGCTGGCAAGGAAGGAGGGCTACCGGTCAAGAGCAGCGTACAAGCTGAAACAGATCAACTCAAAGTTCCATGTCATCAGGCGGGGGGATAATATCGTCGATCTGGGTGCTGCTCCAGGCGGCTGGCTCCAGATGGCGCGGGAACTCGTCGGAGCCGATGGTACGGTCGTAGGCGTTGACATCCAGCCGATCCGTGAGATCGAGGACGTGATCACCATCGTCGGCGATATTACGGCAGAGGATACGGTCGACAGGATCAAGGAACTGGTCAAAAACGCAGATGTCGTGCTCTGCGATGCCGCACCCAATCTTTCGGGCGACTGGAGTTATGATCATGCGCGATCGATCGACCTGACCGAACAAGCGCTCTCGTGCGCAGAGCAGATCTTAAAGCCGGGAGGACATTTCGTTGTCAAGGCGTTTCATGGCGATCTCTTCGCTGATTACCTGGGGAAGGTGCGGTCGGTCTTTAAGAATGTGCGTGCCCACTCGCCTGAAGCGTCACGCAAGGCAAGCGCGGAGACGTATATAATTGCGAAGAGGTTTCGCGGGACTGCATCTTTCCGGTGATGTCATACCATCGCCTCGATCCCATAGTTACAGTCGACTTTTGACTTTCAGAACGTAAACCCATCTCTTGCAAAAGCCATACCACCATACGTAATTCGGATTACCAGACTCTCAGGTCGTAAGGTACTTACACCCCTGTATCATACCTCAAAATTGCGGCAACTCCACCAAATGCCCTCATCAACTGGTCACCCTCCTCGAAATCGGTGGAGATGAACTCGACGCCCGTACTCATCTGATCGCATATCTCTGTCAATTCATCGACAACGTCCACAGTGTCCACAATTTTGAGATCAGAGCCGCAAACAGGGCAACTCCCTAAAGTGTCATCTGATATGTCCTCTATCGTCTTCTCTCCGGTGTAATTGCAGTTCTGGCACGCAACGGTTGCACGCACCCTCCGCAGGTCTTCGGATATCAGCAGCAGATCGACAGCACCCATCCCGAGGTTCTCACGCACCTGCTGATCTCCGTAGGCGGCAAGCCCCTTATCGCTCACCAGTTCCCGCATAAACCGCTGCATGACCTTCTTCTCCTTGACAACCTCCAGATCCTGTAGCGCATCAGAGGCTGCATCCACCAGTTCGTAAAGGCCAGACTCATCCGTATATGCGATATCAAACAACCCTATGATCTTTTTCTGTATTTCATGGTGGAAAAACTCACCTTCAAAAAATTCTTCCTTTGTTGGGGACGGCCCTCCGATGAGGACGCCTTCGAGATCTTTGTGATCAATGGTAAGGAATATCTCGCTTGCGCTATTGCCTATCCTCTTGTAAAAATCGTGGATCGCGATGAGGCGCAGTTGCTGAAACCGTCTTGCACTCTGACCGCCTTTTCTCTGCTTTCCCGGAACCGATGATGTCAGGTGCTTGCGTGCCTCGATGGATTTGCCGCGCAGCAGCCCCACGGTCGCCTCCCGACGGTCGATGGCAAGGAGTCCGAACGTCTTCTTCTCGGTGAGCATATCTTCGAGCGGATCCAGATAAAAGGACGAGTCGCAGTGGTATTTGTACGAGGTGATCGGCTCAGGGGGCTCGATGATCACGGTATCCAGCGTTGTCCGGTGTCCGTCGAGGTCGAGTGTTCCGCAGAAAATCACAAACCCATTTTCAGGTGGTCTCGGATAATACTTGAGCCGTGCGAGAACCGATTCGAGCGCGCTCTGCACATTTGTGCGTGTCGATTTCGATTTGATGTTTGCAGCCTGTCCGTGCTCGTTCCTGAGTTGCGCAACCGCGTCAGAGACCTGCTTGTCCGGAGGGACATAGAGCGAGATCAGTTCCGTGCCCCTGCCGGTCCTGCGCCTCATATCTTCGAGTTGCCGCTTGAACTCGTAGCGTTTGTGTGCCTGCGATATAGTCATCTCAGGTAAGTATTGGTGCGTCTCACTTTAATGAGTCTGTTGATGCAAGCGATGCCGCGTCATAATTTACAGATCGTAGCCCCCTTTTGTGCATCGCATAGGTCGCATAATCGACGTACCCCTTCTCGGAAATCAGATCGGAAATACTCGGCGCAACGCTCCGAATCGATCAACCAATCCCTTTTTCAGGATAAAAAATCGCAGTTTATGGCGGTGCTGGGTATGAGTCTTGTTGTTCAGGACTATCGAACCGCTGAGGGTGTCGCAGGAGTGTTCGCATGTGACGAAGTCGAGTGGTTGTTCTGCCTGGTCTATTGTCTTGACCGTTCCTGGCAAGAAGACCGGATCGGCGTCCATATCGGCAGACTTGTAATTCAAGCTGTATCCTGTGAGTGCTGAGCCATAATATCTCTGTGCACCGCCAGGATACGCATAGTACACATAAGGTGTTTGTAATGATACTTTATTTAGCCACTCATAACGACTTGTGGAATACCGGGGCTGTCAAGTCTTTGGGTGTTGACATAGTTTCAATCGGAATTTTGACTCGATCATGACTTGCCGGAATCAAATAAGGAAAACCGAGAGAGTTCGCAATGGTTCACAGAGACCTAGCAAAACCCTTGCATACTGCCTACGGCGATGCTTCTCATTCCGTAGTAAATAAACACAACTGGAATAACCGGATTTTCGAGGCAATGTAACAATCTTTATCTATCTGAAAGATTACAACACTATTACCTGATACTTAGGTGATTTCATGATACGGACGTTTATCGCTGTTGATCTTCCGGATTCTTTCATAGACACGATCGCAGAGATCCAGCAGCAACTCAAAGGGAACATAAAACTCGTGGATCCGAAGCAGGTCCACATTACGATGAAGTTTCTTGGTGATGTTCCCGAAAAAAAGGTTCCAAAGATCGAAGATGCACTTTCAAACATAAACTCCGAACTATTCACAGCAAGAGTTCATGGGGTTGGGGCATTTCCGAAACCAGCTTATGCGAGGGTGATTTATATTGGAGCGGATCCCGCGGAAACATTTACCAGGTTATACGCAGAGGTGGAGTCGTCGCTTGCGCCACTTGGATTTAAGCGCGAGAAGCGTCCGTTCACCCCACATGCGACCCTTGCACGAGTAAAACATAACCCGGAAGGGGCGCGAATAAGACTTAGAGATACGATCGAGCACCTGTCAGATATCGAGGTCGGAACGATGGATGTGGACACAATCAAACTGAAGAAGAGCACACTGACGCCGAAAGGCGCAATCTACGAGACACTAAAGGAGGTGCATCTATGAGCGAAGAATCTGTCTATGTGGTGAAGACTACTGCGAATCAGGAGCGCTCGGTCGCAAACATACTCGCACAACTTGCGCAGAGGGATCATTATGATATACGCGCGATACTCGTGCCTGATGAACTGCGCGGCTACCTACTGGTCGAGTCAGGTGACCGCGACGAACTTGCTCAGGCGGTCCAGATGGTGCAACATGCAAGATCGCTGGTGCAGGGCGAATCCAGCATCGAGGAAGTTGAGCATTTCCTGACGCCGAAACCGACCGTCACTGGCATATCGGTCGACAGCATCGTGGAACTCATCTCAGGACCGTTCAAGGGCGAGAAGGCGAGAGTGAAGCGGGTCGATGAGGCGCATGAAGAGATCACGGTCGAGCTCTTTGAGGCGATGGTGCCGATACCGGTCACGGTGCGCGGCGACCATGTCAGGGTGCTGAAGCGAGAAGGGGAATGAGTTATAGGGCACAAGACACGGAGCGAGGTGGTAAAATATGGAAAGTGGAATTGTAATGTGCGCGGTGATCGTGGCGGTAATTGTAGCTGCCACAATCTCTGGCGGGTGCATGGAAAAAAGCGGGGTCGAGGTCGATGATGAAGTGTTAGAAGAGGTGCGAGAATACGCCGATCCGGTTGCTGAAAATATCCTTATGGCGATGAACGAGGACGATTACGCCATGTACTCCGGAGATTTCGATCAGACGATGAAGAACGCTATGACCGAGGCGGTCTTTGATGAGACGAACGCAGCCATCAGATCAAAGATCGGAGACTACGTCTCCAAGGAATTCTGGAAAGCGGAGAGCAAGGACCAGTACACGCTCGTCTACTACAAGGCGAAGTTCACTGACGAGCCTGCTGATGTCACTGTCAAGGTCGTCTTCCAGGAGCTTAATGGAACGATGAAGGTGTCCGGGCTGTGGCTCAATTCGCCAGAGTTGCGTAAACCTTAGGAGTACTGTCTGAGAATCTATTCGATATAGCCTCGCTGAAGAGCGTGAGAGACCGCGGAGACTGGGGCTATATGTTCTCCGCGTCCCCTCCGGATAATACAGTGATCAGTAACGTACCAGAAATTCGGATAGTGCATTTGGGGGCTGTCAAACACCACATAAGGTGACAGACCCCAGCCGCAAAAGATTTAACATCCCGATACCAATCCTGCTCTTGAGGAACAAACATGGCACAGTATAAGATTCCAGTGATCCCGGGCGACGGCATCGGTCCGGAGATCATCGCAGAGGGCAAGAAGGTTCTGGATGCGGCAGGAGAGGCGTACGGATTCGATATAGACTGGATAGAGTATCCGCATGGCGCAGAGCATTACTTGGATACCGGAGAACTGCTTTCAGAGGATACTCTTAAGGAACTCTCCGGATACGATGCGATCTATCTCGGATCGATCGGCGATCCACGTATCCCGCCAGGCGTGCTTGAGCAGGGGATTTTACTAAATGCCCGATTTTATTTCGACCAGTACATCAATTTAAGACCTGTTAAACTTCTGAAAGGGGTCGATACTCCGCTGAAGGATAAAACACCAGAAGATATCGATTTTGTCGTGGTGCGGGAGAACACCGAGGACCTGTACATCGGCGTCGGCGGGCGAGCTTCAGCCGGCAAGAGCCGCGGTACCGCTGAGATCGTGCGCAATCTATATCATGTGAAGTTCGGTCTGGATGTCGAGAGTGACGCTGATGAGATCGCTTACCAGATAGGACTGATCAGCAGGCAGGGAACTGAGCGGGTGATCCGTTACGCATTCGAACTTGCATCCACGCGGGAGAAGAAGCTTGCGTCTGTTGACAAGGCAAACGTGATGACCGACATCTATGGATTCTGGAGAGAGATCTTCACATCGGTCGCAGGCGAATATCCCGGCATCGAGACCGATTTCAACTTCGTGGACGCAATCTGCATGTGGTTTGTGAAGAACCCTGAGTGGTTCGATGTGCTGGTAACGCCTAACATGTTCGGGGATATCATCACCGATCTCGGCGCGATGATCCAGGGCGGACTTGGACTTGCGCCGGGTGGGAACATCAACCCGGACGGTGTCTCCATGTTTGAGCCGATACACGGGAGTGCGCCAAAGCACCGCGGCCTTAACAAGATCAACCCGATCGCAACGATCTGGGCTGGCGCGATGTTAATCGAGCAACTCGGCGAGCGCGACGCTGCAAACACAATTGTTGGTGCGATCGAGGCGAACCTGCTTCGAGGGACTGTAAAGACGTACGATCTTGGAGGATCGTCGGGCACCACCGATGTCGGGGACGATATTGCAAGAAGAGTAGCGCAGGCTCGGTGAGACATTATTAAAGCCGCGATCACCATTCACTCGCTCGAAAGACCGATGCCAGATCACGCTGCACAGGAGATTCTCCGCACACCACCGACAGGGTGGTGGAGGGAATAAGGGAATATGAAGCGATATACGAACGGCACTGAAGGGGGCATACATGCCAGAGCATGGTCAGAGGTCGGCTGAGCGAGAGCGGCACCAGCGCGAAGAACGACTCGCCGAAGAACTGGCTAGGGCAAACAGACTTCAGGAGATGCTGGTCAGCATCATGAGCCACGATCTCAGGAGCCCCCTCTCCGTGATTGTCGGCTATAGCGGGCTTATCAGGAAACAGTCGGACGATGAGACCGTCAAAAGATTTATAGATAAGATAGAGAATGCCGCGATGAACGCCGACGAGATGATCGGGGATATAAAAACGTACTCGCAAGTAAAAGGGGGAGTTTCCAGGAGTGATCTTGGGGAGATCGATCTGAATGCGGTGTTGTCTGATATACTCAGGGGTTTGGAGGGGAAAATAGAAGAACGTGATATAACGATCGATATAAAGTACCAGACTGGCAAGAGATTTCCTGTACTCGGGACCGAACTCCTGAAGAATGCATTCCTGCATACCATCGACAACGCAATCAAGTATAGTCCCGAGCACGAAACGATCGCCCTGACACTCGATGGTGAAGGGCCCGACTGGGTATTTGGGGTTTCTGATCACGGGGATGGCATACCCGATGATGAGAAGGAATCGGTATTCGAGCGTTTCGTACGAAAGGAGAAGCGCGGAATAAAAGGCAGCGGGATCGGGCTTGCGATCACGAAAAGTGTGATTGATGCGCATAATGGGAATGTTCGGATCGAGGATAATCCTGGCGGCGGGTGCATATTCTATATAACGGTGCCGAAGGCATGAATGCGGAAGTTCATAGACTTGGTACGTAAAACTCTCAAAAACAGTGGCGGTAGCCACGATTCTGAAATTGCTTTTTCATCGACAGTATAAGCACTGCGGAGCAGGTCATGTGTGTTTTTAATTTTTTCCCGGGGATTTGGATTATGGCGAAGAAGATTAACCACAGAGGACACGGAGTGCGCAGAGAGTTGCTGTTTTCTCTGTGTCCTTTGTGCTCTCTGTGGTTTTCCGATCCCATTCCAGAAGATAATAAAAAGTCTCAAAGTTTAGGATTCCGTAACTTTTTAATACCCGCCAGCATCTAACCGGACAATAGGAAACCATACATCAGGAAGCCGATATCGATGACCGAAGTTTCACTCGTACTCCCTGCATACAACGAAGCAGAGGACTTGGAAGAGACTGTAAGACAGACCGCAGAGACGTTACGTGAAATAACCTCGGACTTCGAGATCATCATCGCAGAAGACGGCGCAACCGATGGAACAGATAGAATAGCGGAAAAACTCGCAGAAGAACACCTTTACGTGAAGCATCTGCACAGTGGCAAGCGATTGGGTCGTGGAAGTGCATTGAACAGGGCATTCAAATTCGCATCCGGCGATATTCTCATCTATATCGACGTTGACCTCGCAACTGACATGTTGCACCTCTCAGAACTGATCGGCAAGATACGTGACGGCTACGATCTCGCGACAGGATCACGCATGATGCATGAGAGCGATGCTGTGCGGTCGGCAAAACGCGGGTTTGCGAGCAGTGGATTTAATTTTCTGGTGCGGACGCTTCTTAAATCAAAATTATACGATCACCAGTGCGGATTCAAGGCATTTCGGAGGGGTCCACTCCTTGACCTGCTGGATCAGGTGAAGGATGAGCACTGGTTCTGGGATACCGAGATACTGGTTCGGGCACAGCGATCCGGCTATAGGGTGGCAGAGTTTCCTGTGAGATGGAGGCCGGGGCGCGCGACCAAAGTCGATCTGAAGCGGGATGTGGTCGGGATGGGTGGGGCGATTCTTCGGTTGCGGCGGGAGCTTGGATCTAATGCGAATAACAAAGCGTAAGATCATCCTGACCTCGATCCTTGCGATCCTGATCTTGTTTTTGATCGCATCTATTATCGGATGGGCAAAAATTGTAGATACGCTGCGCACCGCATCGCCTGCATTTATTGCGCTTTCCATACTGGTCTACCTGATCTCCTGGCCCCTGCGCGGCATCCGGTATCGGCAGATTCTTGCGCAGATCGGGGTGAAGGAGGATCTGAATTTTTTGGTGGGGTGCATAGCGGTGAGTCAGTCTGCAAACGTGTTTTTGCCAGCACGGCTCGGCGATGTGGCCCGCGCATACCTCTTAAAAAAGATGAAGAATATTTCGCTGATCACCGGTTTCTCCTCGCTTGCAGTCGAGCGGATATTCGACGTTCTTGCAATCGCCATGATCGGTGGTGTTGCCATGCTCGGGCTGCGGGGGATGCTGCTTGACCAGCAGACCACGGATATTCTCACGATCACAGGACTTACCATAGTGGCAGTATTCGGACTTCTGGTTCTGTTCCTGAAACTTCGTACAACGATTGGCGGCGTCATCGATCGTTTCATCAGGGAGATCGCGGTTGTGTCCACAAACCCACGTGCCTTTATAATCGTCTTCGCAGGATCGCTTCTGGTCTGGCTCGTTGATACCCTCACCTGTTTTGTGATACTAAACGCCTTTTCAGAGACTATATCAAGTTCTATGATCCCGATCGTATTCCTTGCAATCGCTGTCGGAAATCTTACAAAGATTTTTCAGATCACGCCCGGTTCGATAGGGCCATACGAGATCGCACTGACTACAATATTCAGTCTCGGCGGAATAGACTCGGCTATCGGGCTTGTTGCTGCCGGGTTCGATCATCTCGTGAAGAACTCAGTGACGTTGATACTTGGAAGCGCGTATCTCTCGCGCTTTGGTCTGAGCTGGTCGCAGCTTGTGGACCAGAGTGGAGGAATCCCCAAAAATTAATATACTCATCATAGTTTATTTCAGTGGATCGTATATATAAATCTGGTTAACATCATGAATGGCACGAATTTTACGAATCGCATGAGCGTTCCGAGCAAAATTCATACTCGCCAGTTGGTAAAAATCCAACCTGATGAAAGGCTGTTGTCGCGACAATTTAATTCGTAGACATAATAAAAAAAAATCTCCGCACCATGCTATATATCGCTGTCGCGCGACGATTGATGAGACTCATAACATTCTTCGACTTCTCAAGGGTGCGTTCTCAAGAAGACTTTGGACTTGTTGCGGAATAATTTGGAAAAGCCATGAGAAAGGAGATCTGCAAAAAGGAGCGATATGCAAGGAGGAATAGACACCGTAGAAGGCTGTATTTTATATCACAACATGTCTTTTATATAAGATGGGTGGTGCGAGTGATTGCGGTCGATGACCTTGGCGCATCAGGCGATGATATTATGGGAATTCACCGTCGATAACGTTGCTCCACACCACTGGAGAGATTTTAGCCCAACCGGTTGGGTCGCAGACCAGACACCTGACTGCACGATCAGGGCTGCGGATAACACCGCGGGCCTGGATGCCTCAACCGCTTGTTACAAGTACTCAACAGACGGTGGCTCATCGTGGAGCAGCTGGCGATCTGCAAGCTGCACCGGAAGCGACGGCACCACGTCATACCAGACGATAACTGCTGGCTCTGTCCCGTTCAATCAGGATTCCGGGACGCAGAACAGGATCAAAATCAAGATCGATGATGCTGCAACGAATACTGGTGAGAGTGGTGAGTATGTGGTTCGGGTGGATGTAGCAGACCCATCTGCACCTGTAATCTCATCCTCAACGCATCCGGATGATGATGAATGGTACACTAACAACGATCCGTCATTCGTCTGGACGACTCCATCCGACACTTCCGGGATCAGTTGTTACAGCTACACCTTCGACCAATCAGCCACCACAACGCCGGATACAATATGCGAACCCGCTGGGAACTCAGGATCATATACCGATGTAGCAGACGGCGTCTGGTACTTCCATGTCAGAGCGGAGGACAATGCCGGAAACTGGGGCGGTGCTGATCACTACAGGGTGAAGATAGGGGGCGAAACCAGCACGACAGACGCCGTAATCGCGCTTGCTATCGCATCTGGCAGCCGCGAATATGACTCACGCTGGGACGTCAGCGGCGATGGCAGCGTCACATCGCTCGATGCACTCATGATCCTGCAGGCGGCGGGCAGCGAACCATGAGGCGGACGATCACCTGACGCGTGAGTTCGAGACAGCGGATGCCCCCGAATTTATTTGGGGGTGGGGCGGGCTGAATTATAAAGTTGTCTAAAAATTAAGTTGTTGAGACAATAGTAACTTATTTATTGTGAGTTCCCTGAGCAGCAGTAGCGTTCCCGGGGTTTTCGGTTTCGAGTTTCAGCAGACGCCGCTTCGCTTCGACGCCGAAGGCATACCCGCCGATCCCGCCTTTCGAAACCACCCGGTGACACGGGATCACGATCGGCAGAGGGTTATTCTTAAGAGCGTTTCCGACTGCCCGCGCTGCATTTGGCTTTCCGATCCTTGCGGCGAGTTCGGAGTACGTGACAACCGAGCCGTACCGGATTTTTCTTGTCTCCTTGATGACGCTTCGCTCAAACTCGGTGAGACCGGATAGGTCGACCTCATATCCTGAAAAATCCACAACTTCTCCGCGGAGATACCGGATCAGATCATCGATCAGTTCGCACTCGTTCATTTCACAACATCGGCGAAGTCGTCTGCAAACAGGTTCAGGTTCTCGCTGGAGAGGTGCGGCATGATCACCAGACGCAGCGCACGCGGGTCGCGCGTGATCGATACATCCCATCCGCGCGTCTTCATAGCGCTGCGCACAGAATCGGCATCAGGCACATCGAGTACCAGCACGTTTGTCACTGGATCGATGAGCGGCTCGATTCCGAATTCGGAAGCCCTCGCAACCAGTTCATGCGTGAGTTTCATGCACCTCCGCACGATCCTCTCATAGCCCTCTCTTCCGAGATGCTTGAAGACCGCATACGCAGATGCAGCCGATGCTCCGCTTCTCGTGCCTGAAAGTGTCTGCTGGGAATTGACTGTCAGGTATGGCGTATCTACAGATAGTCTGTGCAAATAGGAGGAATCCTGAAACAGAAGCCCTCCCGATGGTATCGTTGCGAACCCCATCTTGTGCGGGTCAGCACCGATTGATGTGACGCCGGGAAGTGTGAAATCGAATTCATACTTCTCGGTAAGAAATGGGATCACAAACCCTCCGAATGCGGCATCGACGTGCAGGAATAGGTTTTTTGATAATGCAAGATCCGAAAGTTCCCTTATCGGATCTATCTGCCCGAATTCTGTGTTTCCTGCAATTCCAACTATCCCTATCGTGTTTCCGTCGATCAAATCCTCAACTGCCTGGATATCAGCTCTGAACTCTGTGTCGAGGTCTGCTTTCAGTACCTCGATCCCCAGGATGTCGGCAACCTTATCGAACGAGAAGTGCGCTGACGCCGGAACGATGATGTTTGGCTCGCGGATTTTGCGCGCAGTTTTGATCGCATGTATCGCCTGGATATTCGACTCGGTGCCGCCCGTGGTGACATATCCGTGCGCATCAGGGTTTCCAAAGAGCGTGCCCATCATCCGTACCACCTCGTGCTCAATCTCCGCAGTTCCGGCAAAGAGCCCGGGATCGCCGAGATTCGTCTCGATGAACTGCTGGTGCGCCGCCACTGCAACCGGGTGCGGGTAGGTGCACATC
The DNA here is from genome assembly GCA_003194445.1 of Candidatus Methanogaster sp. Lineage (GTDB taxonomy): Archaea > Halobacteriota > Methanosarcinia > Methanosarcinales > Methanogasteraceae > Methanogaster_A. The sequence goes on along the minus strand of PQXF01000024.1, from coordinate 25,181 downwards.
GAACTCAAAACACGTTCATAAGGTGTATCTCTACTTTTCAGATCGTGGAGTGCCGATCCAATGGTTTTTTCATCCATTCCATGCGTGTTCATCTTTTGCCTCGCCGGTATCGTCTGCGACTACGTGGGGGTTCTACATGGATAAGGTTAATGGAGGTCACCTGCAAATGGTCAAGAGAAGTGATTGTATGAAGAAGAGAGGAATGTTTGCATCGATGGTGCTTGTTGCGCTTGTCACATGTCTCATGGGCGCATGTATCGACCCTACCGCCCCACCGCAGCCATCGGCATCGGAGACGCCGGAAGCCGGGATTACGTGGTACTCGTATGAGGAAGGGATGGAGATTGCGCAGGCGCAGAAGAAGCCAGTTATGATCGATATCTATACCAACTGGTGCAAGTATTGTAAGGAATTGGATCGGGTTGTTTACACAGACTCGAATGTGATCAATCTGGCAGATAAATTCGTGTGTATAAAATTCAATGCAGATGAACGCCGCGACCTTGCTGCAAAATACAACTCCCCTACGCCGACCAACCCCCGTCCTGGAGTGCCCTCAATTGTATTTCTCAAATCGGACGGTACGGAAACACACCGTACCGGTTACAAAGGTGGGGCTGAGCCATTCGTGCAGGATATGATGGTTGCGCTCAACAATGCATGACTGGTATTGATTGCGCTGTTTACCCCTATCCACTGCTCAAAGGACTCAATGGATCGGTTGCCAGCAGTGATAATTATACCTATAGGAATGTCAAAACTATGGGGACGGCGCATGGTTGAGGTCATCGGCATCGGCGCACTGAATATCGACAAACTCTACCTCGTCGAGCTGATCGGGGCGGCAGGAGAGGAGGTTGGGGTCTATTCTGTGAGCGAGCAGCCGGGCGGCTCTGCTGCAAACACCATCGCGGCTCTCACCAGACTCGGCATAAAAACAGGGTTCATCGGAAGGGTTGGAGATGATGCCGATGGTGCGTACCTGCGTTCCGAGATGGTAAAAGAAGGTGTGGACACGCGAGGGATCGAGGTTGCCCGTGGCAGAACCGGCAGCGCGATCGTGCTTGTCGATCCAGGTGGCGAGCGCTCGATGTATGTGCATCCCGGTGTGAACGATGCGATCTCATTGACACCAGATAACATATCTTATGCAAAAAGTGCGAGATACCTGCACCTATCCTCCTTTGTCGGCGAAAACGTAATCGATGTGCAGAGCAAGATTCTCGACCGATCGAAAGCCGAGATCTCCTTTGCGCCAGGGATGCTCTATGTCAGGAGAGGGCTTGATGCACTCAAGGAAATCATCTCAAATGCCAGAGTTGTCTTCCTAAATCGCGATGAGATAGAGATGCTTACCAAGTCCGGCTACAGAGAAGGCGCGGGAGAGTTAAATGAGGTCGGAGCAGAGATTGTTGTGGTGACGCTCGGTGGAGACGGATGCTACATCCGAACATCGGATGCGGAGGTTTCTATCCCCTCGTTTGCTGTGAGGGTCGTTGATACAACCGGTGCCGGGGATGCGTTCTGCGCCGGGTTTCTGTATGGGCTGCTGAACGATGAGCCGCTCGGTGTGTGCGGGCGTCTCGGGAACTTTGTTGCCGCGAAGTGCATAGGGGCGGTTGGCGCGAGGGAAGGGCTGCCGAGAAAGATCGAGATTGCAGAGAAATAAGAAGGGTGAAACTTGAAGGGGGTGGAGCTGCATGACAAATCAATTAAAATCAAAAATTTATCTATATTTGCTAGTTCCCCTTCTACTCTTGCCTAATATAGCGTTTGCTTTAGACGAATCCGGTCCAGAACTAATTTGGAAGATTGGTGATGATGAAGCACCACCAAATTACACTAAAAAAGCTTTTGATGAATTTGATTGTGATAGACCTTTTAATTCAGATTATTATGTGCATAAAGACCCTTGCAGTAAATTTCCGTATGAAATAAATGACGGGGAATTTACACAAGTGAATATACATTATAATTTAACTTATGAAGAGATAACGAAAGATGCGAACATTTCCGAAATTTATATGCACATTCCAAGATACACAATAAACATAACAACAACATCAAATGATGGGAAAATACACGGCGATCAAGGAGAGATATTTGTCGATAATACGAGCATAGGAGTTGGGCGCGGCGCAATAGAAGTTTATGAGAACTCAAATAATATAATTTCATTTGGGGAAATAGAGGGATATAATAAACCAGATTTGATTTCTGTTAAAGAGATAACGAAAGATGTGAACATTTCCGGAATTTATGTGCACATTCCAAGATACATAATAAACATAACAACAAAACCAGTCGATGGAGACATTGAAGTAAATGACGTTTTCAAAGGAAAAGGATCGTTTGAAGATGAATATTACAAAGGCACAAACCTTACAGTGAGTTTTGGGGAGGTTGGGGATTGTTTTGTAGGATATAAGACGCCAGAATCGTTGCACATAACGGTTGACTCGAACAAATGTGAAGTAGTATATTATACGAAGATACCAGGTAGAACGATCAGCATAATCACGGTTACAGAGGATGGCAGCAATGTCAATGGACCTATTTATGTAGATGGTATTTTTCAAGGGCGTGGCGGGGTCGAATTGGAATGCAGGTCAGATAGACTGCATGAAATATTCTATGGCGATTGCGAGGAATATTACGACAACGAACGAAAAAAACCAAAGTATATCACACCTCCTTCAGAGACTGTAAACATTACAAAAAGTAATTATCCCGAATTTCGGTGAATCAAAATAGACTTACCTTCTACCATCACGGAGTATCGGTGTTTTGTGGGGTATGGTGTTCAATAATTGAGACGAATCAGATAGATATCCACATCATGGGATATGCAC
>PQXF01000024.1:18059-19808 GCA_003194445.1 Candidatus Methanogaster sp. | reverse complement strand
AAGAGCATGTAACGATATATCGAAGAGGTGCATAAAGCTGAATGACGGACGACTACTGATAATGGAGTATGTCATGCCACCGTGACACCTTTTGGTGATGTGTCGGGGCATCACCGAAAGGTGGGAATTATGTAGAAGGCATCTATGGGAAGAAAAAATATCCTCCAATCGCTGAGATAATACCAGTTGAGCCAGAGACAGCGCTCTATGAAGACGTGGCATTCAATGCTGGAGCATCTTATGATATGGATGGGCGTATTGTAAGATATATTTGGGATTTTTCTGATGGGACTGCAGAAGGAGAGGTGACATCTCATAGATTCGCCACAACCGGGAAAAAGAGCGTAAAACTCACAGTAATCGATAATGATGGGGACCAAAGTACAGATAGGGTGACCGTTGTAGTGAAACGGAAACCGATTGTCAAATTGACAAAAATCAATAATACTATAATTAGTATTGCAATATTTAATCCCATGGTGAGACCCGCAGATCCTCATAAGAATCCTGCAGCAGTTTCTGTGGATGCTATGGTTGAAGTAAACAGCAGGATGGGGGTTACTATGTCGACCTACGGTCTATTTCATTGTAACTTAGACCAGGGCGAAAAATTTGAAAAAGAGATTAGCATGGAGTGTGAGGAACCATACGATGTGTGGGTAGAATATACCTACAGATTTCAGGATGAGGATGAATTGAGAAGCAGCCGTACCAATAGCCTGAGAATGCCTGCAAAACCGGGTGGTGGGAAAACACTAGGACCAGGTTTCAGTCTTCTTGACATACTATCTTTTCTTTATCCTGTTGATTACAATCCATCTCAAGATGTTAAGGTAATAATCCACAAAACAGTAGATGACAGAAAAAATAATATACAACTTTATATAATGAAACTCATACTCATTGTTGGAGTGTTGAGTTTTTTAGTTGCACTGTTGGCTTTTTTAGTTGGTCCGGGGATATTGAGGAGATTGAAATAAGGATCCCGTCGAGATGCAACAGTTGAATATGGGGTTAGGTGGTGGTAAATATGGTGTGGGGTGGGCGCGTGAGTTATAGTATATCTACCAGAACAAAACTAAAATCGTTGTTCCAGCTCGTCCGTAGCACTTTCATTCCATTGTGATGCAGGGCAGTTACTGGGTGGTTAGTTGGGTGGAGGGGCGGTTCAACTGGCTAATATAAAAAAAAACTTTTTAATTTCGTCTGGTCGGTTGAAAAATATGGCGTCAGTCCGGCAACACTAGTACGGGCAGATTGGTGGAATCAGTGTAATCTGTGTTAATCTGTGGCTAAATTTTTATCAGCCACAGATTAACGCAGATGAACACAGATTAAGGGTAAAAATAGATTTGTAGATCAATAGCGGTCCATTCTGGCAGTTGTGCTTACACAAGACAATCCGGCGTTCTCGGATAAAAAGTTCGATGCGATCAGAGGGGTTCACAGAGGTACGCGATCATCGACAGGTGAACCGGATGTTTACATATGCGCGCTGGCTGTTGTGGGATTAAGGATATGAAAGCACGATACTTGCGATTCTGTGAATAAAAGTTAAGTGCGGTGCAATTGTACGAAAGCATTAATGAGAGTCGTGTGGCGGCATCTATCAGGAACAATGATTATTCCAAAAAACGATGTAGTTTCCTGGAGGGGTGGTGTAGAACAATAACCACCGACTTACCACGAAAATAGATCGGATATTATCCGATTATATAACCACATATCTCCTATACATGAACCACAATC
>PQXF01000024.1:0-16795 GCA_003194445.1 Candidatus Methanogaster sp. | reverse complement strand
GAAGTTCGTTTCATCGTAAAATCCACGATCGACGTACATCCTTTTTATTCTTCTTCCGGTAATTTCCATCGACTTTTCAATCATTTTCGTTAATTTGGGTCCATCTGCATCATTCATGGGGTGCACCTCAAAGTAAATTGGTATCCGATGCACAACATCATACATCACAAACAGTTTGTAGCCGTTCGCAGTCTCTTTCTTGATATAATCGTAGACTTCGCCAGAGTTCTCGTAAGTATCACCATCCACATATAATTTAGTGCTATCACACGCAACAATCTCGCCAGTTGTGAATCCAAGTATTCCCATCCACTGAATAATTGTTTGATATGCTTTTTGCAGTTCTTCCTCCTTGTATCTCCAAATATCCTCTTCAAGCGTACTTTTACTCGGTATTCTGTCCCCGTCAAGCATGCATACCATCTGCAAGAAGAGATCATCTTCAAGTTCTTCATCCACACCGTACGCGTTCTTAAAACCCAGTATTGCCTTGACGATGAATAAAATACTGATTTGCAGCGGTGTGAAGACGCAATTGTCCCTCTTTTCCACCTTCATGTCTTCCAGAATGTTAACGATGCCCAAACCATAGAGAACGTAGAGCATAAGGTCAAATCCAGCCCATTTAGTCGCGGTTTGCTGTATTTCATTATTAAATCGTGTTAACTTATTCAATTCTATTGATCTACTGATTTGCGGAAAGTGACCGTTCCCAAAATAACATTTTGTGAACAACACGACGTGAAATCTCGTTATATTCCCAAAATCCATGTCGTCAGTAATGCAAGAGATCAAATCCTCGAAAAAACGATTGAAATCGCAACCCATCCGTTCTCTGAACTTTGTTACAGTCCCTTTTGCCGGCACCTTCTCAAAACCTATACGCTTCATCCACGACTTGTTTGAGGAAAGAAAAGCAAGCGCCTCTTCTATCTTCATTCTTGCCAGTTTTACGAAGAGGAAAAATGTGATCATCGATGCAGCAGTGTAGTCTCGCCCGTCATACCTCCTGAGCTCTTCCTTTGCAGTGAGCCAGATGAGAACATCGCTAAAAAATCCGCCAATTGACCGTATTCCACATTTTCGTAGTCTGCTAAGAAATATCCGGAGCTCCAGCATATATCGCAGACATCCCCAATCATAAGAATCGAAATCGAAAATGTTTAACTCATTCTTTGTCCTGAATAGCGCGTCGAATTGTTCATGGAATTCGTTTTCTTCATCCATGCGCTGGTTATATGTGGGAGAAGGTATATAACTTTTATTCTGCACTGAGTTTTTTTGCAAGTTTTGATGAAAATGAAGGACTAAGTTTGTATGGAGAAACTACCCTGGATTTCAGAAATGATTAAAACTCCCCGTTTATGTCGATCTGAATAGCCAAAGAATAAACCAAGTAAAATTGCAGGAGATAAATAAGGATGGGACACTATCCAAAATACGCTCATGCAGCGATGAAAAAAGCCAGATACGAGATTCTGCCCGATGATGGTACATTCTATGCTGAAATACCAGGATTTGATGGTGTTTATGCGAATAGCGGTACCCTTGAGTCATGTCGAGACGAACTGGGGGAAGTACTCGAAGAATGGATATTGCTCAGAATACACCTCAATTTACCGCTACCTGTGGTTGATGGCGTCGGTCTGGCGATCATGGGGGCAGTTTGATACCTCGGATATGACCGATAAAAAAAAGAAGAGATTTGATACGATATCTGAAACTTCTTGGTTTCGAGGGACATTATTCTGGCGGAAAACAGCAATCACCATCACAGCCACGAATTGCATCGCGATTGTGCCAGAGATACCACACAGTCGCCGCGCCAATTATCGAAAAAACAAATGAGTTTTTATGCTCGAACAGGCAATAGAAATACAAAAGAACTGGAGGCAAAAGATGGGGTGGAAAGGGACTCTACGCACTATACGAGCGGAAATGCGTCGGGCAGAACGCGATGCCCAACGACGACAGCGTGAGCTTGAAAAGCAGCGTAAGCAACTTGAGAAAATGCAGGAACTGGAGCGAGCTGCCTACGAAGTTCAGGTATATGAAAATTATATTGACCTGCTGCTTTCCGTTCATAAGGAATGTAGCAACACTTGGGACTGGGAAAAAATTCGATCTTCCGAACCGCCTATCAAACCGACAAAATCTAACAGCCACGAAGAATTAGCTAAAGCCAAGCTGGATAAGTTTAAGCCGGGTGTTTTCGACAAGATACTGGGGCGTGCAGAGTCCAATCGAGACAAGTTGGTCAGGAATGTTAGAGAGGCAAGAGAAACAGATGAAAAGGAATATCAAGAGGCTCTGCAAGCATACGAGCAAGAGTATGCGGACTGGGGGGCAGCCCGTGAAGTTGGTAGCAGGATACTCGCGGGTATTGCCGCGGCATATATAGATGCAATCAGACAGACAGACCCGTTCAGTGACATCAGCGAACTTGGCTCGTCTATCGAGTTTCAAGTCGAGAGTAGCGCCCTCGTTGAAGTAACTCTGCACGTAAACAGTGAGCAGGTTATCCCTTCAGAAGCCAAGAGTCTGTTGAAAAGTGGCAAGCTTTCGGTAAAACAGATGCCGAAAGGTAGATTCTACGAGCTATATCAAGATTACGTTTGTAGTTGTGTGTTACGAGTTGCAAGAGAGTTGTTTGCATTACTGCCCATCGAAATGGTGATAGTCAATGCTATGGGGAGTATCTTGAACACTCAGACCGGCTATATGGAAGAACAGCCCATTCTCTCTGTAACAATCCCGCGAAAGACACTTGAAGGACTAAACTTTGAAATGATAGACCCTTCGGATTCGATGAGCAACTTTGTCCATCGGATGACGTTCAGAAAAACGAAAGGCTTCAGTGCCGTCGAGACCCTTAAGGCTTCAGATTTCCTTTTGTGATTCATTTCTGTCGGTTTAAACCGCCAGAAAAGATGTATGCACGACCCATGACCATCGAAGCAATCAGCGCGCACATAGGCTTGCGTGAGGACCATACTCTGCGGATCAATCAATGACCGTAAATCTATTGTCACCAATCTCAATGCTCAGTGAGCACGCCCTTCGTGCTTGGAACCTCATACCCCCTGACCGTGGCAGCCCTTGCAAGCGCAATCCCGAACGCCTTGAAGATCGCCTCGATTATGTGGTGGTCGTTTTCGCCGCTTGCTGAGATGTGCGCGTTGATGCCGGCACTCGTGGTTAGCGAGTGGAAGAAGTGCGGCACCATCTGGGTCGTGAGATCGCCGACCACGTCTGAAGAGAACCCGGCATCGAAGACCAGGTAACTCCTCCCGCTGAGGTCGAGGATCACGCTTGCACTCGCTTCATCCATCGGCACCCTGACATCGGCAAACCGCGCAATCCCCGCGTGTCGCCCAAGCGCCTGTGCTATCGCCTGCCCGAGCACGATGCCGACATCTTCTACCAGATGATGATCGCCGAGTTCGATATCCCCTGCCGCGCGGATGGTGAGATCGAACAACCCATGCCTCGTAAACGAGTCCAGCACATGATCGAGAAAGACAACGCCTGTGTCGATCTCTGATCTACCGGTTCCCTCGATCACAAACGTCAGGTCTATCTCTGTTTCATTTGTCTTTCGGTTAATGGTCGCTTTTCGCATGGCTGTTTATCGATATAATCTGCCTGTAATCTCTTTTATGTTGGCTCTGGTTTCATTGGTCATGGCATCCAGTTTGCGATCCACATTCTCCTCCATTCCCTGAATATTGATCCGCAAGGATCGCTCCTTCGCTTCAATCTCGGATTCGATCCTCCTGAGCCGCGCATCCGCACTCATGATCATCGCGGCAAGCGCAGCAACCAATATCATCGCAGAGACATAGATCACGGGATCCTGGTTCTCCAGGTAATTGAGCCATCTAAACGTCAGCACAAATGCTGATACGACCATCAACGCTGCATATATCGTGTCTTTTGTATCCATTCCTGCACAACCTTTGGTTAGTTGGTGTATTATCGATCACACACATTTATAAATCTTAACATAAAATCCGGGAGGTTCTTAGCGCGATCTCGGCGTTTGGTCGGGAGCATGCAAGTGCTTGAGATCGGGAACTGATCCGAACACCACCCCCATATCGCCATATACCTCCGCGTGATGAATGTCGCATGTTGTGATGCGCGCGAACAGTTCGCAGGATATTGAAGGGGTTATTCGCGATATAGATGTGTTAAAAGTTCTTTTCGCTGAGTTAATGGAAGATGGGAAGGAAAAGTACCTTATTCTCATCGATGGTAAGATCCCTGATACAGCGGTCGAAGCCGTGCCGGAACATTTCAGGGACGAGGAAAAGAGACGTGAATATTATAAATTCTTCAAAGAAGTCTCTGATATCTATGATATCTTGTCGCCAGACGCATTTCTGCGACCTTACATCGAGGATATTGAGACGCTTGCAAAGATGTGCCGGATTCTGAAAGAGGCTTATGATCCGGGTATCTCTATTGACAGGGAGTTCTCAAGAAAAATAGCCAAGTTGGTCCAGGAACATACAAAAAGCAGTAAGATAAGATCGTCACTGGATCTTTACGAGAAACGAGGATATGCTTAAGATAATAGAGGAAAGTAACGTCTCTGATACTGAAAAGATCTTCAACCTCTTAAGGAGATTACAAAAGTGGTCGAAGATGAACTCTCAAAACTTGATGAAATGAACGAACGCACAAAAAACTTCCTGCGAGAGAAATTCAAGGAATATTACCTCGAGTACCCGATCCAGCTACCGCCCGGATTCGAGAGCAGGGAATGGGGTTTTGTCATGTTCGACGCGCTCCCGAAGATCGTGATGTACCGGCACAAATCATTCCACTCACGACCGGAAGCGCTTGAATACCTGCGGAGCATGGCTCCTGCGCACGCATTCTTCTCGGTTGCGTACTACGAGCGTCCCGAGGCGGGCACGATGGCAGACAAAAAATGGCTTGGAGCCGACCTGATCTTCGATCTGGATGCCGACCACCTCCCGGATGCGCCGAAGTCATATTCTGCGATGCTTGCAAATGTCAAGGACGAGACATTGAAGCTTCTTAATTTTCTGACCGATGACTTCGGGTTCTCGGAGGATCTGATTGATGTTGTCTTCTCTGGCGGGCGCGGGTACCATATCCATGTGCGCGATCAGAGGGTGCGTACACTCGGAAGTGCACAACGGCGGGAGATCGTGGATTATGTGAGCGGGGCTGGGCTTTCACTGAAACAGATTCTAAGCGAGGAGAGCGGCGGATGGGGGGCAAAGACCAATCGCTGGATTGTTAAGTATCTACAGGGTTTGCGTGACCGGGATGATGCTCTGAAGATACTGCAGAAGTTCGATGGTATTGGAAAGGCGAGAGCAAAGGCACTGATCAACGCAGGGAATGATGCGAATATCAAACTGATCAGGAATGGCGACACCGGTTTTCTTAAGGATATCCCGGAATCGTTCTGGAATGAGTTGAGATTGCAGGCGGTGCAAGAGATCGGAGCAAGCGTTGATGAGCCGGTAACAGGCGACATAAAGCGGTTGATCCGGCTTCCAACGTCCCTACACGGTGGTTCGAGCATGAGGGTCGTTCCACTGACGCTACAGACTATCGAGATGTTCGATCCATTAAACGACGCTGTTGTCTTCTCTGATGCAGAGATCTCGGTTGCGGCGGAAAGTCCGGCATCCTGTGATCTCCGCGGGAATCACTTCGAGATCGAGGAGGGCGTGAATACCGTTCCCGGATACGCGGGCATCTACCTGATGTGCCGTGGTGCTGTGGAGTACACGGGAAGGGTGTGAGACTTGCCCGCGGTTTCGGAAGATGCGTAAAAAAGCAGTTTCGCATTTGTCTTTCGTTGCTGCCGGATAATTTTGATCCGGAATGAAACGAAAGCCGGGGATATTTGAAGACAAGTCTAAGGCATTCCATGATTGCTTATTTTATATGCCCTCACCAAATATATTTCTTCATAAGTGTAATTATCACCCAACTCCTCTTTTATAGGTGCTAATTTCTCGCTACCTATGATCGACATCACACCCACAATATGCTCTTGCTTATCAATATCAACCAATTTATTAATATCAATTTCTTCACCAGATAAAATAAGTTTTCCGATATGGGATACAATTGTACCGGTCGTTAAATTCCTTTTCCGGGCGATTTCCTCGATTGTTAAACTCTGTTTATAAAGCTTCAGCGTTTCTTGTAGCGTAGATGGTATTGTTTCAGCAGGAGGGTTACGTATGCCGATCGGTTTTGGTTCGATGTTGCGCTCTTCGCAATAGCCAACAATCTCTTCTAAAAACAGTTCTCCATATTTCTCCAGCTTGATTTCACCAACGCCGGTGATCTTCCGAAAGCCTGATCGACTTTGCGGGAAATGTGTCGCCATCTCTATCAAACTTGAGTCGTGGAATATGATGTACGGTGGCATCCCAGCATCATCGGCAAGTTTCTTCCTCAAACTCCTTAAAATTTCAAACAAATCATGATCAAAACCCTCATCAACATCTTTTTGTATTATCCTAACGTCTTCTTCAGGTTTTGTCAACAAAACCCCCTTCGTTTCGGATAGAATATCACAACCATCCGGGATCGGTTTTATGATCGGGTATCTGTCACCTCCCGACTTCGGGTAATCAGGTTGAGCGAGTTCCTTTGTAAAAGCCTGACACTGCTCTTTTGAGTACTCCTTCTCAGCACTATATGTGGCTACAGTATCGTGCTGATTGCGGACTATCTCTTGAACACTCGAACCGCACAAAATATCAGAAAGCAGCCCCAATTTCTCTAATCTCGACTCGATTCCGACCCTTTGCCGTCCGAATAGTTCCATAAGCTCTTCGATGGTTTTGTCAGCTTTGTAGTCGGCGATTAACATTTCATCTTCTTCCTCAGTCCACGGCGCATACGCTCGCGGATGGGTTTTTTGAATCACCTTTACCGAGTGTCCCCCGGATTTAGCAGAATGCGTCTCTTCTTTGACGAGACAAGGTGGAGCATGTCCGCATTTCTCACAATAATTGATAATTTCATTTAAAAATGGTTCTCCATACTTCTCCAACTTACTTTCACCAACGCCGACGATCGTCCGAAAGTCTGATCGACTTCGCGGGAAATATGTCGCCATCTCTATCAAACTCGAGTCGTGGAAGATGACGTACGGCGGCATCCCGGAACCATCGGCAAGTTTCTTTCTCAAACTCCTTAAAATTTCAAATAAATCGTGATCAAAACTCCCATCAACGTCTTTTTGTATTATCTTAACTTCTTCTTCCGGTTTTGTCAACAAAACCCCTTTCGTTCCAGATAATAGATCATAACCATCCTGAGTCAGTTTTATGATCGGGTATCTGTCACCTTCCGACTTCAGATAACCTTGCTGAACAAGTTCCCTTGTAAAAACCTGCCACTGCTTTTTTGAGTACTCCTTTCCAGTGCCATGAGCGGCTAATGTATCGTGCCGATTGCGAACTATCTTTTGAATTCTCGAACCGCACAAAATATCAGCTATGTAATTTACGCCAAATCTTTCACCTATCTGGGAGACACACGACACGATCTTTTGAGCGATAATCGTTCCATCGGTCGTCTCTTTCGGATGCAGACAGGTATCACAATTGCCACAATTCGTTTCATTATACATTTCGCCGAAATATTCCAATAAAATTTTCCTGCGGCAGGTTCCACTCTCACAGAAAGCGACCATATCACGTAATTTTTTATACGCGATCTGTTTTTCTGTTTCATCCTCTTTTTGCTCGATAAAATACGATATTTTCCCCATATCGGAACGACTGAAGAAGATGATGCAATCACTTTCTTCTCCGTCTCTTCCAGCCCTGCCTGTTTCCTGATAATACGTTTCGAGGTTCTTCGGCAGGTCATAATGGATCACGAAACGGACATTGGATTTATCTATCCCCATCCCAAACGCTACTGTCGCTACAATTATCTCAACATCGTCTTTAATGAATTTATCCTGTGTTTCAGTTCTTAAATCGGATTTTAACCCTGCATGGTAAGGCAAAGCACGATAACCATTTTTTTTAAGTTTGTTTGCCAGATCATCAGCAGATTTGCGGCTATAACAATAAATTATCCCTGAATCATTCTTACGACCCTTTAGATACTGGAGTAACTGATTGTATGCATTATCTTTTGGTTTAACCTGATAAAACAGATTTTTTCGGTTGAAACTTGCCTTATATGTCTTTGGATCGGACAATCTTAGTTGTGTTGTAATATCCTCCTGCACTCGTGATGTGGCAGTTGCGGTCAGCGCAATCAGAGGAACTTTCGGGAAATGTTCTTTAAGCACTTTTAACTGACGATATCCGGGTCTAAAATCATGCCCCCATTCGGAGATGCAATGAGCTTCGTCAATAGCGATCAAACTGACATTCAAACGCTTCAAAGCAGATAAAAAGTTGGGTATCATCAGTCTTTCCGGAGCCACGTACAGAATACTGATCATATTCTCTGCCAGGTCTAATTTTACGTTTTGCATCTCAGCAAAACTAAGAGAACTATTGATATGGGCTGCGGCAATCCCATTCGCCTTCAAAGCGTCAACTTGATCCTTCATTAAGGCGATGAGTGGAGACACAACAATCGTTACACCGCCTAATAGAATGGCTGGTAATTGATAGCATAGAGACTTGCCGCCACCTGTTGGCATCAGGACGAAAACATCCTTTTTCAGCAGAATATCCTGGATGACCTCCTCCTGGAGATTCAAAAATTCGGTGTAGCCGAAGTATTTCCGTAGCGCGTGATATGCTGGCTCCATGTTGATTTCATTCTTTTCAAACTCGGTGTTGCTGTACTCGGCGGTGTATTTACCAACATGATTCAACGTCATTCTTTGTTGCATTGTGTTATTAGATAATTTATCTAACCATTCGCTCCCAGCTAATTTGTAATCGCATTCTTTTTCTTATTCCATTAAATAAATATTTAAACTGTGGATAAACTTTTCTTTGATGTTCAATCTACCTCAATTACAACACCGCGCAACCTATCAGCAGATGTACTTTTGTGACAAATCGCGATTGAGATTCCATTTCACGCATACATCATAACCCACACTTCATATTATAGCTTATCTCCAAGAGCAGGGCGAAAGTGAACACAATCACGCACACGAACCACAGGAGACTCCGGAAACCACATCCTGCGGTCTCCGCGGGAATTACTTCGAGACCGAGGAAGGCGTGAACACAGTTTCCCGAGTGCGCGGGAAAAGCGTGAAAATCGCGAAATACGAGTCCTGCACCATAAGGGGGTTTATGATATCCCGCCACAAAATTTTCGATCAGGCACAAAACCATGAACAGAAAAACCACAATAGTATGTTCCGCGCCCGATCTGGCGAGCATGAACATCAAAGAAAACCTGCTTGCGATGCACGACTGGGACCGCGAGGGGGACGTCTATGAGTCGGACCGGGCAAGGATTGTCGAGGTCGATAAACTCCACATCTTCTGCGATCACATCGATTCCGAACTGGAAAGGCGCGGGCTTCCGACAGACATGATCATCTTTGCGTCGAAGCACAAGAGCGACAGCAGCAAGCGATTATTCTCCGCCCATTTCACAGGAAATGTCGGCGATGCGAAATTCGGAGGAAATCCTCGCGAACTTGCGCCTGCCGCGCCGCAGTTACTGCGACCGGTTCTTCATTCGATGCGCGATCTTGCAATGGATGCTGATACCGGTTACGATGTATCCATGGAATCGACCCACCACGGTCCGACCGCGCTTGCGGTACCATCGATCTACATCGAGATCGGCAGCACCGAAGCCGAATGGGTCGATCCGGGTGCAGGCAGGATCGCTGCCAGCGCGATTCTGGACCTGGATCTGAATTTGGATACAATTTTGGATTCGAAGTTAGATCTGAATTTAGATCCAAATTCAAATTGTGATCCGGATGAGGCGGAGCGCACGTCCGGTTATCCGGTCGCGGTTGGTTTTGGCGGGGGTCATTATGCGCACAGGCAGACAAAGCTGATCTTCGAGACCGAGATCACATTCGGGCACAACTTCCCGAAGTATCAACTGGACAATCTCGATGACGGACTGATCCGCGACGCACTTCTGAAATCGAACGCAGATTTCGCATACTTCGACCGGAAGTCGATGAACGCTGCCCAGAGAAACCGCATCAGCGCGGTAATCGAGGATCTCGGGTACGAGGTTATGCGCGAGCGCGCGATAAGGGAGCAGTTCGGGCTGTGACGGTAGGCAGAGGACGAGAATGCGGGGGAAGGGATTCGAACCCTCGAATGTCTTCACAACAGGAGCTTAAATCCTGCGCCGTTGACCTGGCTTGGCAACCCCCGCAGAGGTGTGGTTATATAGTATCCATTATCAGCAAAGAACCTTTTGATTACAGAGATCGGGGCTGCGCAACATCAGACTCTATCCGGTATCTGCGCTGCACCACATAAACAGACACCAGGAACAATCCAACCAGAAACACGCCGATGATCTGCGCCTCAACCGATGTTGCAAATCCGTGCTGTGACGCCCACAAACCGCTCCTTGTGACAAAGGTTGCGAATATGACCAGAATAAACGAGAGCATCGCAAGCGCGGGCGCAAGCAGTCCGTATTCATGGTTCCGTTTCATCCGAAACTGTGTATGTAGATACGCGGTCAGGACAACCCATGGGATAAGCGAAGACGTCTCCACAGGGTCCCAGCCCCAGTACCACGCGCCCCATCCAAGAACCTCGTAAGCCCAGAACCCGCCGATTCCGATGCCGAGCGTCATGAAGAGCCACGTAACCCTGCTCCACGGCTCCACGATCTTCATCCACTGGCGGTCATCGGTCAGGAGATAACCAGCAGCAGCCCCAAACGGTATCACAGAGGCAGCGTATCCGAAGAAGACCACCGGCGGGTGGATCACCATCCACGGGTTTCTGAGCAGTGGGTTCATTCCCTGCGCATGGTAACTCTCGATCACCGAGTAGGGGGCGGCAAAGATGTCGGTATTCGTTGAAAGGAGGTTCCATGTCTGGTTATCGACCCCATAAATGAGCGCAAATGGGCTTCTGATGGCGAGCAGTAGAAGGAAGAACGCCGCCACAACAAGACCTGTGATCCTCACGATCTCACTGATCCGGTTATCAGCACGTATCCGCACCAGTGCCACGCACACAAGCGTAAACCACGCCCAGATAAAGAGTGAGCCCTCCTGTCCAGCCCAGAATGCGGATACTTTGTAGAGCAGCGGGAAAGTCTCGCAGGAAAATCGATACACGTACAGGTAGTACGCCCTTACCTCCAGCAGATAGTACATAAGCATCATAGCGGAAAGAGTGCACGTAACAAGACTTATTATCTCAAATATTCTGGATGCAAGGCACATATTCGAATTTCTGCTGAAATAGTACCATGCCCCATAGATTACAGCGCCGAGGCAGCTTGCGAATGATATCCAGATCAGTAGCATTCCGATGTTCAGTGGCATGGTGAATCCTTCTGATGTATGATGCGCGGCATGATATTTATTGGTTCGCCACCGTGGAGGTGGTCACTTTGTCTGGTGCTCTGGTTCTGACCGGTCTGTTTTCAGATATTCAAAACTTGGGGTCCGAGATCGGAGGATCTGCAATATCTCCGATGACGTCCGCCACGCCCGACCTCCGCGCCCAGTATGGCAGTATCCCAAACCCCCATCCACACCACTCACTGCTGAAGTCGGGAGCATCCGCGGGGCTCGTCGTGCAAGCATCGCTGCCCGCACAAATTGATAGCTCCCGCCGCCTGCAGAATCATGAGTGCGTCGAGAGATGTGATACGGTCATCGCCGCTGACGTCTGCATTCTCATTTCATTCGCCGCTAGCTGCGAGCTGAACCTTAGTTTGAAAGTTGCATAAAAACGAAGGCTCCGCCACCCGTTTTTTGTTGCCACCAACAGATTCTGAATAATCCACCTCCCATCTTCAGAGATTCGCCCCCTCCATGACATCACCCAGTCGTAACACCGCAAACAATCTCATCTGATCCACGTCCGTGGTCTCGAAAACAAACTTTGCTTCACGATCTCCTGATTTCACCAGCGCAATCTGGATGTTCTCCAGCTTTTCGATGACTTCCATGTTTGAAAGCTGTTCACTCGACTTTTTCGGTTTCCATAGCAAATATCTGTAGAACACAAGCCCCATAACACATAGAAAGATGTGTACTTTTATCCGACAATCTTTCCGGTGAAATATTGGCTTGATTGGGATCAACATCAAATTTTTTAGCCAATTGAAGTCCTTCTCGATGAAATCTTTAGCGATATACATCTTTACAATCTTTTCCGAGATCCAATCGTGCATATCAGTGATGATAACGTTCTTTCCGAATGTAGAATACAGCGCTTTCTCGGCTTTGGGATCCACCGAGTGCTTGAAAACGTCGCCATCATCCTCAAACAAGAACACGGTTCTGTACTCCTCATGAATCGCTTTCGAAGAATCGATGAGCGCGTTCTTCATACTCTTCTTTCTACCACGCCCTTTCCGCTCAACAGACTGTTTTATCGAAGATAATCGCTCCACTATCTTTATTTTCTTCGTTTCATATGTCAATACCCTCACCATCAACCAACATTGATACTGCCGATTTTTGTTGTCCGCAAACCCCCTTTCTTGAATTAAAATCAGGTCTGG
This sequence comes from Candidatus Methanogaster sp., assembly GCA_003194445.1. Lineage (GTDB taxonomy): Archaea > Halobacteriota > Methanosarcinia > Methanosarcinales > Methanogasteraceae > Methanogaster_A. Next base: position 4,129 of record PQXF01000024.1, on the reverse strand, counting down.
TTTTTTGCGGTAGTAATTTTAATGTTTCGCGAACATATCTGCTACTTGCAAAGTGTGCGTTAAGGTCATGAACGCTAAAAGCCGGGTTATACTGACGAACAATGTGGCGAAGGTATTGAAACACGAACAGAAATTTAATCTTATGGTGGAAAGAGCATGTAACGATATATCGAAGAGGTGCATAAAGATGAATGACGGACGATTACTGAGAATGGAGTACGTCATGCCACCGTCTGTTGACAAGAAGTTACATCACAGATTGCCGCACTGGCTACCCCTTCCATTCGGGGCAATCCTACCGCGGAATGTGTGGATGGCAACGCCCATGTAGTAAGCCCGGCAGGAACAACGTGGAAAATCTGAAAGTCCGATTTAGATCAACTGCAAGGATAAAAACACCATGAAGAGCGTAAAGCGAACCATTGTAAGAGTCTTAAATGACAATAAGCGAAAACGGACTGTTACGCTTAGACCAAAAGGTATGGAATCAGACTATAATGGCTACGGTGACGTTATAGTGAATGGACGAACGGTTTCCGGCTTACAGATGGCTTCTAAAGTGTTTATAATTATCTGTGATGTAGAACTTGGTAAGCCCCCTAAACTCCCGGAATATCCGGGTAGGGACCCTGTGAAGGTAAACGATGGCTTATGGGGTAGAGGATTCGGTAAAAAGCGAATGATATCTTGTAATGTGATGTATAGGGGTTCAAAATTTGCCCTGACCCGAGAGGGTGCTGACTTGCCAAATTGGTGTTTCATTGTATGCAAGGAGGCAAACCTGTGAATGTAAGTAGTTCAATTACGCACTTAAAAGGCGAGAGACTTACAGACACTCGACCAAAACTCCAGTGGATTGATATCGACTGGAAAAAGGTTGAAGAATATGTTAACAGGCTGCAAACCAGAATTACAAAAGCAGTTAAGGAACATAAATGGCATCTGGTCAAAAGATTGCAGTATCTATTAACCAACTCGTATTATGCGAAGTTATTAGCAGTAAAGAGCGTAACTAAGAACAAGGGTAAGAGAACAGCCGGAATTGATGGAGCGAAGTGGATAACACCGAACTCCAAAATGAACGCTGCTCTTAAATTATCCGATAAGAAGTATAAAGCAAAGCCGTTAAGAAGAGTCTATATTCCGAAGCCTGGAACGACTAAGAAGCGACCCTTAAGTATCCCAACCATGTACGATAGGGCGATGCAAGCGCTGTACACCCTTGCGTTACAACCAATTGCAGAAACGCTCGGCAGATCCACGTTCATTTGGATTTAGGAAATATAGGAGCGCGCAAGATGCGTGTGAATATGCTTTCATTTGCCTGAGTAAGAAAAACTCTGCACAATGGGTTTTGGAAGGAGATATAAAGGGTTGTTTCGATAATATCAACCATGAATGGCTTCTGGACAACATTCCGATGGATAAATCTATCCTAACGCAATTTCTTAAGGCGGGATTCGTGTATAATCGACATCTGAATCCTACAAAGGCAGGAACACCTCAAGGGGGAATTATTTCCCCGATACTGGCGAATATGACTTTGGATGGGATGGAAGAAGCCATTGCATCCAAATATCACGTCGGCAAGAATGGAAAAATCGATAAGTGTCGATATAATCCCCATAAGGTGAATTTCGTGAGATATGCGGACGATTTTGTTGTTACCGCAGACTCAGAAGAGACTGCTAAGGATCTTGCTGAAGTGGTTAAAGAATTCCTGACGGAGCGTGGTCTGGAACTATCGGATGAGAAGACTCATATTACCCATATCGATTACGGCTTTGACTTTTTGGGCTGGAACTTCCGTAAATACAATGGAAAACTCCTGATAAAGCCATCTAAGAAGTCGATTGAGAAGGTCACTCGAAAGATTAGTGACGTTATCAAAAAGGCTAAAGCATGGAAACAGGAGAATCTCATTGACGCTCTGAACCCCATCATCACTGGTTGGTCGAACTATCACCGGTCAGTTGTATCTAAGAAGGTATTCAACAATCTGGATTACAGAATGTGGAATATGCTCTGGAGATGGGCTAAGAGGAGACATCCGGATAAAAATTCCAAGACATGGATTGTCAGAAGGTACTGGCACAGTGTTGGGTCACGGAACTGGGTGTTTTCTACGAAGAAGAACCGGCTAAAACTCTTCTCAGACACAAAGATCATCAGACATATCGGTCTGAAGATGGATAAAAACCCATATCTAGATTCTGAGTACTTCAAGTTGAGGAAACTCAGACAGAAGGCTCTAAGACTGAGCGACTGGTATAAAACGAGATGGAATAAACTAAAGGATAGTTTATGTGCATGAATACTGAAACCAGACGACTGGAATGCCACAGAAACAAACTGCTGCCCGATACAGAAAGGGTTATGAAATGCTTGAGCGGTATGAGGTAAAAGTCTCACGTACCGTTCTGAGATGAGGAGGGGCGGGTAACCGCCCCCTTCTTAATCTGCGACACCTTTTGGTGATGTGTCGGGGCACCACCGAAAGGTGGGATTTTGGACAGGATTTTATCAAGATTGTACCGAAGACTATCATCTCCTATGATATGCGTAACAAAATAGTAATCTCATGTATTTCCTCATGACAAACGACGTGGAGAGCTTCTCGATTCCGCTTAACCGGCTGAGTCCTGATACCGCAAGAGAGGTCTATGAAGTCGGACTCCCCCGCCTGCTCGACGTTTACGCAAAAACCGACATACGGTGCACATTCTACTTCACAGGGAGGATGGTGGAGATGGTGCCGGAGGCGGTAGAACTGGTGCTCGATCACTGGCACGAGATCGGCTGCCATGGGTATGATCACTCTCCGGATCGCGCGTTTGATCTGATGGATCTCAATGAGCAGATTCGGGAGTTAAAACGGGCGAAGGATGTAATCGGGGGCACCACCGGTAGACACTGTGAGGCGACTGTCACATAACCTAAATAAACCAGTAGTTATACTGTATGTAACATGTCTGAAACAATCAGCTTTACACCATCCCCCCACATAGCAAAAGAATTGGATGCGATTTCTGAATTGGGGTGGTACAGAGACAAAAATGATTTCATAACAGATGCAATCAATACACTGCTCTCAGCTCACCGGGAACTGCGGATAGCGATAGCATGCAAACTCTATGAAAACGAAGAGATTTCGCTTGGCAGGGCTGCAGAGATTGTCGGTACAAGTATCGAAGAGATGAAAAAGATCATTTCAGATCATGGGATGAAACTTGTGATTGGAACATCGATACCAAATGAAAAAGATCGTGCGCGTACCGTGTTACGTATGCTTCGGGGCAGTTAAATGCGTGTTGTTGCAGATACGGACCTTCTAAGCGCACTTTTTAAAATCGGGCGCACTAATCTTATTTATGAGGTGCTTGCGGCAGACAAGATATATATAACGCATGCAGTCTTTGAAGAACTTGCAAAGGCACCGTTTTTCCATGATTTTGTTCGAAAAGTAGAGGGAATAGAACTCGTATCCGTAGATAAAATACCACAGGATATCCAATCAGCGATGCTCGGCAAAGGAGAATCAGAGTCAATTTGGTATGCTTTGAAGACAAATTCAATTCTTCTTTCCAACGATAAAAAAGTAGGGGAGTTTGCAGAGGATTTAGGCGCCAATGTGTTGGATATTGTATCATTTTTGCTTCTTTGCAGGGATATTGGTATACTTGGCGCGAATGATATCGAACACGTTATCAAGATGTTGGAAAAACACGATTATATGGGATTCAGCCAAGAACAGAAAAGGTTATTGATGGGAGAGTGAATTAAATGAATTAAAATTAGTATCATTGTTGCAGAGACTATATGGATAAATTATATTCAACGGTTTATGGGATTTTGGACAGGATTTTATCAAGATTGCACCGAAGACTATCATCTCTTATGATATGCGTAACAAAATAGTAATCTCATGTATTTCCTCATGACAAACGACGTGGAGAGCTTCTCGATTCCGCTTAACCGGCTGAGTCCTGATACCGCAAGAGAGGTCTATGAAGTCGGACTCCCCCGCCTGCTCGACGTTTACGCAAAAACCGACATACGGTGCACATTCTACTTCACAGGGAGGATGGTGGAGATGGTGCCGGAGGCGGTAGAACTGGTGCTCGATCAC
>PQXF01000023.1 GCA_003194445.1 Candidatus Methanogaster sp. | reverse complement strand
GCTCAACTCCAGTCGCTTGAAACCACAGGAATTTGGGATTTTTCTCAACTCAAATATGCGGGAAGTCGACCGAGGAAACGTGACAGAATGTAGGAGAGGATTGGCATATTTTTATGAGAAAGCCGTGGGGTGGCATACTGGTTTCAGTGTTGGTTCCGGATGGATAGGGCGTTCTGATGTTAGTAGTCTGACAAATTCACCGAGAAACTTCATATTATACACAATATCTTGTTATTCGAACAATTTTGAGATGGATTCAGCGTCAGAGCGTTACATGAACAACGAGGACGGTGGATCTGTTGGATACATCGGAAACAGCAGATATGGATGGTACGATCCCGAAGTTCCTCCAGGAGAAGGCCCCTCCGATCTATACGATCGGGAATTCTTCAACATAACCTTCAACGAAAGCGCATACCGTCTCGGAGAGGTAGTAGGGTACTCAAAGGTACGATACATCCCTCTTTCGCAGGAAGACGAGACTGCGATGCGGTGGCTCCAGTACACAATAAATCTCCTCGGAGATCCGGAACTTCCGATCCGGACCGAGACGCCGAGAAACTTCTCAATCTTGATGCCATCACAGATCCCTGCCAGAAAGCAGACACTTGTGATCAGCGTCTCGGAAATCGGTTACGATAACGGGTCGGTTCAGGTTCGGAATGCTACCGTCTGTATCATGAAGAGTGGCGAGGTTTATGACGTCTCGAAGACGAATGCATCAGGGTTGGCTGAGTTCACGATCGATCCGGATGCCGGGGCGTTGGATGTCACGGTCACAAAGGAGAATTATCGTGTTTATGAGGGTGTGATCGATAGCTACTCTGTGCCAGACATCTATGTCAACACGACTGGCTGGTGGCGCGATGGTGGCGCGCTCAACGCGAGCATGACGCCAATACAAGCCGGGGTCGATAACGCGACCGTGGGCGAGACAGTGTTTGTGTGGAACGGCACGTACCACGAGAACGTGGATATTACAAAACAGCTGACACTTGAGGGTGAGGGTGCAGGTATGGTGACAGTGGCGGCATCGTCGACTGGTCATGTCGTTGAGGTGACCGCGGACCACGTGAATATATCAGGGTTCACTGCGACGGCGATCGCCAAGTCCGGGGCAGCGATTCACCTCCGCAACGCTGACCACTGTAACGTATCAGGAAACACTGCCTCACATAGCCACGACGGAATCTATCTGGATTCTTCGAGCAACAACACGCTTACCAATAACACCGCAGTAGGTAATGGATGCGGCATCCACTTCTGCAATGCAGACGACAATATCATCATCTGCAACTGGGTGCATGACAACATGTATGCAGGATTCCAGCTTGTGAGTGGAAGTAGAGACAACAACATCAGTTACAACAACATCATCGCAAACGGTGGCTACAACACTACGAGTGGAGGATATGAATACCAATTCAAAAACTGCCAGTCTGACAAGGTCAATGCAACCAACAACTGGTGGGGTACAACCGACAACAACATCATAAACGCAAGCATCTATGACTGGTGGGACGATTATGGCAATGGCATAGTAGCGCACCTGCCGATACTCGGACAACCTGCTACGTGCGCCCCCGACAAACCAGATCGCCCGGTATTCACCACCACAGACGCCGTGATCGCGCTTGAAATCGCAGTCGGCAGCCACCCGCCCGACCCGCTCTGGGATGTCAGCGTCGATGACAGCGTCACATCGCTCGACGCTCTAATGATCCTGCAGGCGGCGGCAGGAGCGATAAAATTATAGCACTGTGAGCATAACGTCTCGTTGACAATGGGGCGAATCGGCATCGATCGGCACAATCGAAATATTTTTCGATTGTTCTCCGTAACACATATAAGACAGACGTGCCATCATCATCAATCGAGGCATACTTATGAGACTACTGACGATATCAGACCCACATGGCGATTATGTGCACGTTCCACTCATTGTGCGTGAGGCAGAGCGGGGTGGGAGTATCGATGCTACACTGATCGCCGGTGACATCACCAATTTCGGACCCGACGAACTAACTTATGAACTGCTCGACCTGCTCGAACCACTCGGATGCCCTATGCTTGCGATTCCAGGGAACTGCGATCAGAGAAGCATCCTCACAACCCTCGACGCATCAAAAGCCGTCAATCTGGATGGTGCTGTACATACTATCGAAAACGTCACATTCGCAGGCATCGGCGGATCGAATCCGACACCATTTGACACGCCCTTCGAGCGATCCGAAGAGGAGATCAAAGCGATGCTCGATGATATCCTGATCCGGGCGGATAAGGGCGGCGGAACGATCGTTCTGCTATCACATGCGCCCCCGAAGAACACACTCGACCGGATACCGGGTGGAAACGCGGGAAGTGATGCGCTTGCACGTGCAATCGGCAAAGTCGATCTGATCGTCTGCGGGCACATCCACGAGGATCAGGGTGAGATGACCAGGCAGGGAACTGAAATCGTGAATGTCGGACAGGTGTCGCAGGGGCGAAGTGCGGTCATCACGATCGATGAAGGAATCGAGGTGCAGTTCAACAACATCTGAGACCTCATGTTCGAACCTCTGCATTCTGTTCCGCTCAAGCGTCCACTGTCTGCGAACCGGGCTTCCGGGTTGTACACTCTTCGATTAATCGGAAGGTTTAAGTACTATCACTTGTACTTTTGACATTAGGCCGGTCGATTACGGCGGCAGGTCGAGTAAGGTAAAGGATATGAAACCGGGGCGAGAATTATGAAAACAACAAAAAAGAAATCCCTGACGAGCTTGATAGCCATCGTAACAATCGTAGCAGTCTTAATATCTACCGGGTGTATCGGGGAGAAAACGCCGCCGTCCGTGCCCACTTCCACACCAACGCCCACGCAGACTATAACGCAAAACCCTCCGCCTGCATCGGCGCCAGGATCCGGGCGGGATCTGAGTGTTTCAGAACTATTGGAAAGTCCGGTGTACGAAACAGAAGTCAACGTTTATGGAGATGTGGGTGCATTGGGTGAACTTGACTGCCCCTGCTTTACATTGACTTCGGATGGGGAAGTGTTGGAGGTATGGTATGACCTGATGGTGGAAGATGACGGGACAGAGAGACCCGCTGTAAGCGTAGAAGGGATCAAAAATGGTAATAGGGTTTCCGTAACTGGTGAACTCAGGTCAAGCAACGAAATTGCTCCGAGTACCACCTTCTGGGCGAGTAATATTGAAAAGATGGTTGCAAAGGACGCGGCAGTCAGTTTAGCCAACGTAAATAACATTGAAATTCTGCTGCTTGAATCATTTCCGGTCCAGATACATGTTGTTGCAAGAGGCGAACATCCTGATAGTTGTACGAAAGTTGACAAAGTTACGACAAGCCGTGAAGGAGATACATTCTTCGTCACTATAACCACATCCAGACCTGCCGATGCAATGTGTGCACAGGTAATGACGCCATTTGAGGAAGTTGTCGTACCAGACGTAGTCGGACTGAAAGCAGGTGTTTACACAGTGGAGGTCAACGGTGTGCGGGATACGTTTGAACTGCAAACGGATAATATTATTGGAAATGACGACTGATTGGAACTAATATAAGTAACGGCTCTGCCGTATTTAGCTCATATCCACGATTCCATATTTACCCGTTGTATCGGGCAACACGATCTATAACCGATTTGCGATCCTGTTAAAGCACTATATATTATCATAATACTTTCCGATTAATCGAAAGGTTTAAGTATCATCAGTTACACATGTATAATCAGATAGGTCGATAAAAAGACTAGTCTGAATAAAGAAGGTGAGAAAGATGAAAAACAAAAAGAGATCAAGGATCATCCGGCTGCGAAAACTGCCCTCGCTTGTGAATGTCCTGAGTACAAGACCGGATACGAGACGCACTCCACAGAACCGCGGGAGGTGCGCTATATGAATGCGGTCGAGATACAGGGCATGACAAAGAGCTTCAACGAAGTGCCTGTACTTGATGAAATAAGTTTCAAGGTACGCAAAGGTGAGATATTCGGATATCTCGGTCCGAACGGTTCAGGCAAGACGACAACGATGCGGATCATGCTCGGTCTCCTGAAGCCAACGTCAGGAAAAGTGCTGATCAACGGAAAGGAACCCGATGATTCCAATAGTGATCTCCGAAGCAGGATCGGGGTTCTTCTGGAGAACAACGGGTTATACGAGCGATTGTCCGCATACCAGAATCTGCTATACTACGCACGGCTTTACGGAGTTCCCGAGTCAGATAGAGTTGAGAAGATCGAGAGACTTCTCGAGTTCGCAGGACTTTCTGACCGCAGGAACGAGAAGACCGGCAGGTTCTCAACAGGTATGAAACGGAAACTCGGGCTTGCAAGAGCAATGATCCACGATCCCGAGATCCTCTTCCTTGACGAGCCCACGTCTGGCCTCGATCCCGAGTCCAGGATGATTGTCAGGGACCTGATACTCAGGCTCTCGGAAGATGAGGGTATGACCGTATTTTTAAACACACACGACCTTTCCGAGGTCGAAAAGGTCTGCTCGAATGCCGCGATACTTGAGGGTGGGCGGATAAGGGCTTGCGACACAATCGTTGGTCTGAGAAAGTCGCATGACAAACCAGTTATCGAGATCACCCTCGTCGATACAGGGTATGCAGAGCGGACACTTGATCTCTTGACTTCGCAGGATCGCGCATACGATTGCGAGCGGGATGATAGAAGGGTAACCGTCACATTAAATGATGAGAGTCCCTCGACGGTTCTCGCAATGCTTGTAACAAATGGCATAGCAGTGGAAGAGGTGAAAAATGCCACGAAGTCATTGGAGGCGGTTTATCTTGATATTATGAAACAAGGGAGGGAAGACGAATGAATAAAATACTTATCGTTTCCGAGAAAGAGATAAATGGAATTATAAGGACCAGAAGTCAGATGCTTGTGGGCATATTCTTTGCCCTGTGGTTCAGCGTAATGACTGCACCGGTTATCATGACGGCTGAGGAATCTCTGGTGTTTGACCAATTTAATAACCTGCTTTTCTATTTCGTGTTGATGCTGGGTATATTCGCGGCATACCTGTTCTCAGGAAAGGTTTTTTTCAATGAGAAGAGGGAAGGTATCATAGAAACGTTGCTGTGCACGCCGCTCAGCCTGAGACAGATATGGGCTGGAAAAGTACTTGGCGTCACCATTCCCGCCTACCTAATAGCACTGCTGGCGGCTGCTTTGATAACAGTGATCGCAAATATCTTCGCGACAACGATGCTGCTGCCATCGCCTGCCGTTCTCCTGCATATCTTTCTTGTTGTACCGGCGTTCATAGCTGTTGCCGTGGGTCTCCTGGGTTTTGGTCACTTACTGCTCGGAATGCGTGAAAACCAGATCATGAACATCTCGATATTTGTTGCGATATTCTTCGCGCTCTCGCTTGCTAATAAGAATGTGATTAGCGGAGGACATGTGGTTTCGGGGGTTATGGTTGGGGCAATGCTTATCATGGCTGTGCTTTTACTGGCACTCATAAGCTACCTGACCAGATATCTAAGCAAGGAGCGGATCGTCACGACGATATCGTGAAAGGTGAGGAGAGGTATGAATGGCAAAACGGAAGGCATAATTGCGATCTTAGTGGAATTCTTCGTGTTGTTTTCTGCAATGATCAACCCCATGGGATGAATAAAAATGAAAACAACATAGGAAGAGAAATATACAAAAGCCAAGTTTTTTGAAAAAATCTACCTACGCTTTTCGATCTAATATTTCTTTCACTCTGCCTATTTCACCACTTTCAAGACGAACTTTAATTCCGTGTGGATGTGTCTGAGAATTTGTTAGTATGCGTTGAACAACTCCTGTTGTAAGTTTACCTGTTTTCTGGTCCTTTTTTAATACGATTGCAACATGTGATCCCAAATTAATATTATTCCGAATAGTTCCATTCATATACATTCCGCCTACCAACATTTTTCTCGTGATGATAGATAACGTTTGCGGATTTTTAACTTTTTTTTATATGGTTAAAGATCGCTCGCTCTGAAGAGTTCTGTGTAAGTACATCCTACAAATGAGGACGAAAAAATGAATACGCACTTCCGGAAAATACCTACATCGTTGTTTACATTTTGTTGTTAGGTACTGCATTCTATCACAATATCTATCGATTAATCGAAATGTTCAAGTACTATTACTTACATCTATACAATCAGACAAGTCTATTAATCGACCTATCCGAACAAAGGAGATAAAGAACATGAACAAATACGCCCACCCCCACAACAATGAACAGCAACCGGATGAACGCCCATTCGCACACATCCTGAAGAGAGCACTGTCACCCCGAGAGGACGAGAGTACCGATACTGCGCAGCATCGATCAGACGCCCGGGAGTACCGAATCACAATCGAGCATGGATCAATCCGGATCGGGCAGGAATGCGTTGCATCGACGTTACCAGACGCTTATTGTTAGGAGATGAGAATGGTAGTAACAACAACCGAGAACATACCGAGATATAAGAGACTGCAGAGATCATATTTGGAAATACTATTGAGAGCCAAGCAGGTCGGAAAAGAGATCATGGCTGGCTTGAAGAACATAGTTGGAGGCGAACTACACGGATATTCGGAGATGCTTGCAGATGAAAGGGCAGAAGCCATGAGCAGAATGATAGATGATGCAAAAAGACTGGATGCAGATGCCAATAGTAAACGTCAGGTTTACAACATCCCAGACAATGGCAGGAGCTGAAGAGTTGCTGGCTTATAAGACCGCAGTGAAACTGGGAAAATTGTAAGATAAAAAGGGGGCAATGAACATGTCAAAGGAAACTATTTGGTTCACAACAAAAACTCTATCATTCAGGGCACTGGTTCTGCTCATTTTTTTTACCATTATCACAATGACTGGCGGTGCTCTACCTGATAATGAGGTGTCGGGACAATTGAACTCAGAGCGTGCAGCCGTATATGTGTTAGATGCAGATCACCATCACCTGGGTGATGGCGTAAAACCTGAATTATTGCCGACTGATGCAGAGGATACGGTTTACACAAAAACATTTATTCCTGACAGGATCGATGGTGACGCCGCAAGTATAACACTGACCACAAAAAGTGTTGTTCCCACTGATACTGCCGGAACCGGACTGTTCTATGATTGGGTGTATGTGAATGGAGATGAAGTGGGAAAATTGAATGATTATATAGAAGCCAAAGAGCAGGACAATCTACCCAGAAATGTGACCATCTATTTCAGCACAAAACTGCTATATTCCGGCGAAAATAACATTACCATTTCATCCGGGTGCAATGCTGATTGCTCCGATCATGACAACTTTGAATTCTATGATCTCAGGTTGGAAATCAGTCCTGAAAGCAAGTATCCGTATAGTGAGAGTGTACGACCTCCATTAAGGAGGGTCTGGTCATCTTCCATCGGGGGGTATAGAAACATACTCCTGCCTGTTGTATCGCAATCAGGCGAATTAATCTTTTATAAATCTTCTCAAACTGACCGGGACACATCATGGGAAAAGCAAACGATCGGCGCCATAGATACGCGAAATGGCAAGCTTATCCGGAGCCATGAAACAGGTGGGTCATGGGAACTCCATGATCACGTGGCATATGCAGAAGGTCTGGTGTTTGCATCGGATTTTGAGGCTATCTATGCTTTCGGGGACGATGTCCTGACATGGAAGTTCGACCTTAAGCCGTACAAGGATGAATACAACTCAGCACCAGAGGTACGCCCGGTATTATACAACAGGACCGTTTATACAACTATAAACAACGCAGGAAAAGTTCTTGCTATTGATGCCAAAACCGGTGCGCTGAAGTGGATATATACGTTCGAGCCCTGGCAAGAACCCATGGATAAAGAATACTGGGTCAGTTATGATTCAGCCTTTCCGGCTGTAAGCAAAGGTACTGTCATTTTGATTGCACAGGTCGAATATATTGAAAGGGGGATGGAAGGTCCAAATGAACTTGTGGTAGAGTACATAGAAGGCATGGGAGAAGATATCCCTATTGAACCGGAGACGGAATACCCGGATGGGCTTGCACCTGACAAAAAGACATTTACCCGGGTATTTGCCCTTGATGCACCAAATGGTGAGGAAATCTGGAACTATTCCATTGATATGGATTTCGGTTTAAGTGGAAGAACCCCAATTGTTTACAATGATCTGGTCTATTTCGGACTTGATGATGAAATTGCTACACGCTCTCTTGGCACCGGTAGACCTATCTGGAGCACAGATGTTTCATGTCCGCAAGTCTATGCTGTTAGTGACGGGAAAGTATTCGCATCTGCCGGGTCTGATGTGGTAGCCCTGGATGCGTATGACGGTTCTTTGGTCTGGAGACGTCAGGGCAGTTCAGGACCACTGTCAGTTTACGGCGGTCTGGTCTATGTCGGGATATTCGGAAATGAAAACCTGCTTGTGTTGGATGAGAATACGGGTGAACAGGTATGGAATGGAGGCAGGACATTCGGATATGCTGTATCTCAGCCTGTATTGTCCCATGGCAGATTGTACATGAGTGCATCTGATAGCAGGTTATATGCTTTTGAACACGGTGAGCCGGGTATTCAGGATATCTATGCTTCGTTGGTAGAATATCTTCCGCTGTTTGCTGCAGCTGCCATGCTTGTATTACTGATCGTATTTATACGAAAGATCGAGAATAAATCCCTGGCTCTGGGTTCATGGCTGCTGGCTCTGGCAGTGGTTCTGTTCCTATCAGGTGCAATAATGCTTGAATATATCCCTGAAGCCGAATGGGGCATGGGACTGCTGGTGATTTTGACCCTGCCGATAATTATTGTTGCCGGCATATTGCTTCTTGTTTATGGATTATGGCAAAAAAGGAAGTGAATAAAATGATCAACCACAACTACAACCACAACCCCACAATGAAGGCTGCGCGGGGAAATAATCTCACTGCACGTGATGAATTGTCTGGCTTTTGTGTTGGGACGCTATGCCTGCCTGATGCTCGGGATGCTGCACATGACACCAGTAAAATCTTAAAAAGGTGATACCAAATGATGAAAATCGAGAATGCCCGGGTGAATACCGGCATCCGGATCGAATATTCACTTTCCGGAATAGAAAACAACGAGACGCTGGTCTTTGTACACGGACTGGGCGCGAACCTGCACCAGTTTGAACTGCAGCAGCAGTTCTTTGCAAAGGATTATCGCGTGCTGCTGGTATCCCTGCGCGGGCATGGCGGCTCATCCGCGCCCATATATCCGGCACGGGCAGATTATACGGTCAAGAAACTGTCCCTGGATGTGCAGGCGCTTCTGCGGCATCTGGAGATTAAAAAGGTGCAGTTTGTGGGCAATTCACTGGGTGGATTGGTGGGGTACAAGTTGTTAGAACTTGATTCTGATCTGCTCGGATCGCTTACCACGTTCGGAACGACGCTCAAGCTTCATGCTTCCAAGTTTATTCAGTGGCCGCTTTCGATAGTGATCCGCCTGTTCGGTCCGAAGGGTATGGGGTGGCTGGTAAGCAAAACCGGTTCAAAAGATACGGCGGTGAGAGCAGAGCTTGGTGGGATGTACGAAACGGTGTCAAAGGATGCCCTTGAACTGATAACAGCAAACATCGCTGATTACGATTACACCGGTACGATATCCGGACACAGGATCCCAATGCTGCTGATCAGGAACAGTCTGGACACGGAGATTAACAAGAATCTGGATACTACGCTGGCGGTTTTAAGAGAGAACCCGGACTTTGAACTGGTCGAACTGCCCGGTGCCGGGCACTTCGCAAACATGGAGGTGCCTGATGATTTCAATGAAATTTTGGGCAGAGTTCTTTCCAGAGAATCCATAAAGAACAATCTGTGAGGTGAATGATTGCGGCATCTCAGATACGATTCCTGAGAGAAATGATAACATAATGGAGGGGCAACCGAATGGATTTGGCAGTAGGGGACGTAATGGAGACAGATTTCACTACAGGATGACCTCCTGATCCCTCGCCAAAAATGGTATGTACCATTCACCGCACTGAGATGTGAGTTTTGACCCCGGTGCCGCGCAAGACAATACCCCGGACGATCGATAGTATTAAATCCTCACGTATCAAGAGTACCAGAATACCACGAAAGCGCTGATGGTCTAATGGCTATGACTGGGGCCTTCCAAGCCCCAAGTCCGGGTTCGATTCCCGGTCGGCGCATCTGATAGCATTTTTTCAATTTCTTACCTGGTTTGTCTTGATAAGATAGTAAATAATAATTACCGATAGAATACCAATCAGAAGGCCCACAATGTAACCATTTACACCGCCACATTTGCCCAAAGCCACATTGATTATGGTAACTGTGATGTATGCAAAAAGAAGATTAATGCCAATACTGGTTGCGAGAAGAAACTCACGGGTCTGACTATACAACTCTTCTTTTCCCTCATGAGACAGTAGTTTCGGGTCAACAGGAAAATTATAGATTTTGGGATAGCGTTTAACCAGAAGTGATAGTATGAAAATAAATAAAAACAATCCCGTCTGAATGAGTAGTAACTCGAATATCGTGCTTTTGCTTCCCCATTCATCAGGCGGTCCATGAAAACCGAAATGTGTGGGAATCTTTTCAGGCAACATTGGATGGTAATAACAGACAATAGCCCAACATGCGACCACCAAAAGCAGATTTACAAACGCCAGCCTGACATATCTCCTGACCATGTTACCACATTCCAGTCATATTTAGAAGTACAAACACTTCTTTAATGATTTGACACTATATATATCGTATCCTTCTCATCATTCGCCCTGCAAGTAGGGGGCAGCAGCGCAATCAGCCCCATATACACCCCAAAGATATATGCGCATCAGCAAAGAAGAGATAGATTATGCATTGTGATTTTTACGATATCCGAATCCTGTCCGGGTATTCCACCAGCATCGTGCTCGATAACGGAAAGATCGAGGAGATAACAAACAATTTCACGAGCAGCGCGGGCATCCGTGCGCTTCTGGAGGGCTCATGGGGTTTTGTGACGACGGATGATCTGGCAAACCTTGATCAGGCACTCCGGTCGGCAGAGGAACTCGCTGCAAGCATCAACAGGACCGTTCCGAGAGAGGCGGTGCATCTGGCTCCAATCAGAGAAGCGGTAATGCCGGCTGAGTTATCCGTGAAAGAAGATCCAAGAAATGTTCCGATCGAGGAAAAGATCGAACTGATCAGGGATATCGAGCGGCACGCAGGTACTGATGGCGTCACCAGCACAACTGCGGTCTACTCCGAATCATGCGCCAAAGTCCGGTACCAGAGTTCGGAAGGGCTCGATCTCGAACACGAGATGTTTCGTACCGGTTTTGGCATCACTGCGGTTGCATCTGATGGCGCGACATACCAGTCCGGAAGGAAGAGCAGATTCGGCGTCTGTGGTTATGAGTTGTTCAAAAGACACGATGCTCTCGCTCTTGCAGAGAATGCAGGGAGAACTGCGGCAGAACTGCTGCATGCACGCCAGCCAGAGGGCGGGATCATGTCATGCGTGCTCGATCCCGAACTTGCAGGTGTCTTCATCCACGAGGCGGTCGGACATGCCGCAGAGGCGGATCTGGTTCTTGAGAACTCCTCGATCCTTGCCGGTAAAATAGGGGAGCAGATCGCATCGCAGCACGTCACGGTCTACGATGACCCGACGATGCACGAGTACGGACACTATCCGTTCGATGCGGAGGGTGTGCCTGCGAAACGGACCACGCTGATCGATCGCGGCGTGCTCACCTCGTATCTGCACTCGCGAGAGACCGCAGGCAGGCTTGGTGGCAGCAGTGGTGGTGACAACGGTGATAGTGTTGGTAGTGGCGGCGGAAACGCGCGTGCGCAAGGGTGCGCCATTCCGATACCGAGAATGAGCAACACGTTCATCACAAACCGCGATATGGGTTTTGAGGAGATAATCGAGGAACTAATGGATGGAGTCTATCTCAAAGGATCACGCGGCGGGCAGGTCAACACAGGTGAGGGAATCTTCCAGTTCAATGCCGAACTCGGGTATGTGGTGCGGAATGGTGAGATATGTGAGATGCTGCGGGATGTCTCGCTCTCCGGGCAGACGCTTGAGATACTAAAGAACGTAGCAGCGGTCGGAGACGATCTCGCGTTTCATTCGGGCAGGTGCGGGAAGAGCGGGCAGGCAGTGCCTGTGAGCGATGGCTCGCCACACATTCTTGTAAGCCGCGCGATGGTCGGCGGGAGCGGGTAACCCCTAATATAAGATATGCTCGATAGGATACTGTCTGAATATCCAGGTGATTTATCACCGCGGTCTGCGAAGCAGCGCCGAACGCTGAGGGTGCAAGAGTTTCGAGACCGTTTTCAACCCCCGCGCAGATCTGCGCACTTGGCAGTAGAATCAGGGGGCATGACGACTTCACTGGAAAAACTGACAGTGCCTTGCCAGAGAAACACATCCCCTATTAACCTTTTTCCCATCACCCGAAATCCGCTACAGCGTCCGACAAGTTGACCGCATCTTGATATGATAAACCTTTTATACTATGGTACAGTCATAGAAACGTGACAATATAGGTCGATTATGACCGGATATCATAAGCGTATACTAAAGGAGGCTTGAAGATATGATTAGGAGGTTGACACAATGACGGATGCGATACAGGACTACATACCGATTGTGGTGATGCTCATTTTGGCATTGATCATACCGTTCGTCATCTTGTTCATTGTAAAGCAGATCACTCCGAGAAACCCTGCCAGATTCAAGAACACGACCTACGAGGGCGGGAAAGATCCGATAGGTGAAGCACAAGTGCGATTCAACGTTTCGTATTACTTACTTGCGATCGTTTTTGTGCTTTTTGATGTCGAGGTTCTTTTCTTATATCCATGGGCTGTTTGTTACAAGAATTCGGTAGTTTTGGGCGAGATTCCAGGATTTACCCTATTGGCAGTTGGTGCGATGACCATATTCCTTATTATCGCACTGGTTATCGGAGATATTTACGCATGGAAGAAAGGCGCATTCACGTGGATGCGTTGAAAAGGAGGTTATTATGCTAAAAGACATTAGAACACCAGTGCAGGTTATAACCACCACGACGGGCGCGATTCATGAGTTTCTCAAGAAATCGCCGGCGCAGGATGTCATAAACTGGGGCAGGAAGAATTCGCTCTGGTTCATGACCCAGCCGATGGGGTGCTGTGGCGTCGAGATGATCGCCGCGGGCTGTTCCCACTACGACACTGATCGATTCGGAATCATTCCGAGATGTTCGCCGCGACATGCGGACGTGATGGTGATCAGTGGATATATCGTCCGCAAGTACTTCCCCGCGCTGAAACGATTGTACGCACAGATGCCTTCGCCAAAATGGGTCATCTGTATGGGCAACTGCTCGATAAGTGGCGGACCGTTCTATAGATCATACAACACGCTGCAGAACATCGACGAGATATTCCCGGTTGATGTCTATATCACCGGATGCCCGCCAAGGCCTGAGGCACTGATCCAGGGGTTTATAGAACTCCAGAAGAAGATCAAGGCGAAGACCGACAAGGGGACAATGTACGGGGTGAAATGAGATGGACGGAACAACAGTACTCGATTCGTTGAAATCTCAGTTCCCGGACGCTGTTACGGACGCTCTGATCGATTCGCAGCCGCCGCACATGGTCTGTGCAAACGTCGACAAGGGAGAGATCGTTGACGTCTGCTCGTACTTAAAAGATAATCTGCAATTCAACAGATTATCCGGTATCACAAGCCTCGATTTCCCGGAAGATGGGAAGTTTGAGGTGGCATACATGATCGCATCGTACGATCACTCGGTGATCGTGAAGCTGAAGGCAGCAGTCCCGCGGGACGACAGTCCATCGATCGACACCGTTATTCCGGTCTGGTGGAATGCGAACTGGTACGAGCGAGAAGTCTATGAGTTCATGGGCATCTACTTCGATGGACACCCTGAGATGACCGTATTAGTATTATCAGACGATATGATGGGCGAATGGCCCCTTCGTAAGGATTATCAGGAGTTTCCGCAGACGACTGCGAAGTACCCGTACTCGGATGATCAGGAAAGCGTTGTCGAAGAGAAGTATCCTCTCGAATGGAAGTCGTGGCCCTCTGAGCGACATTATCTGGAGTAGGTGGTCAAGATGGTTAACAAACACGACGTTAAGAAACGGATGCAGCAACTGGCTGCCGAATACATCCATGAGCCACAGCAAGAGGCATATAAGCTCGATGATACTGAGATGATGCTTCATATCGGTCCGCAGAACCCAATCCAGCCGGGACCGTTTCTGATCGATCTCAAACTCAGTGGCGAGACCGTCAGGGACTCAAAGTTATACATGGGCTACGGACACAAAGGAATCGAGAAAATCCTTGAGAGCATGACATACATCCAGGGGCTTCCGGTAACGGACCGGATCTGTTATCTCGCATCACTCTCCAATAACGAGGCTTATGTCAGTTCAGTTGAGCGGTTGCTCGATATCGAACCGCCGGAGAGATCACAGTATATCAGGGTGATCATGCAGGAACTCTCTCGAATCCAGAGCCATTTACTCGGGACTGGCGAGTACGCAACCGATCTCGGCTTTGTTACGATGTTCCTGTTCATGATCAGAGAGCGAGAGTATGTTCTCGGGTTGATCGAGGACATCACTGGCGCAAGGATCACTCACTGCTTCCCACGGTTCGGGGGCGTGCGCGAGGATCTTCCTGATGGATGGCGCGAGAAGGCGATTGACGTCCTTTCGATGGTAGGCGAGAAGTGTGAGATGTACAAGGAACTCTTCTCAAGTGACCGCACCTACAAGATGAGGACGGTTGGCATCGGTACCCTCACAAAGGAGGATGTGATGAAAGCCGGTCTCACAGGACCTGCACTTCGTGCGGCAGGGATCGATTACGATGTGCGCAAGGTCTATCCGACGCTCACATATCCGGATATCGATTTCAAGGTGCAGACCGCAGAGAACGGAGACATCTTCGACCGGGTAATGGTTCGTGTGAACGAGATCCAGGAGAGTTGCTGGATCATCGAGCAGGCACTCGACCAGATGAAACCGGGACCGCTCTTCCCTGATGAACTACCTTACGGAAGACGAACTCCCTCGATGAGAGTCCCACCAGGGGACGCGTATGTGCCAATCGAGGATCCGAGAGGCGAGATGGCTATGTACATCGTGAGCGATGGCACAGACAAGCCATATCGCGTCAAGATCAGAGGACCGGCTTTTGCCCTGATGCAGGGGCTGCCACCGATGCTTGAGAATGTGTATATTGCAGACGTCCCGGCGATCGCAGCGTCGATGGACTCGTGCAACAGTGAGGCTGACAGATAAGCAGGTAGGAGGTAAAAAATGTTAGAAGAACAGATGGACATTCTACTTGGAATTTTATACACCATACTTGGAAACGAAAACTGGTGGGGTCCCTGGATCCGAGGAGTCATCGGACTCTGTGCAATGGGTGGAATGATGGTCGCTGCGATGTTTGCGGTATGGCTTGAGCGAAAGTACGCAAGCGACATTCAGTCCAGAATCGGACCGAACCGCGTCGGTGGAAGGTATGGTCTGCTCCAGTTGATTGCTGATGCGATCAAGCTCTTCACAAAGGAGGACATAAAACCGGACAAGGTTGACGGTCCTGTCTGGGTTGCCGCGCCGGTACTGATGTTTGGGTCAGCACTCCTGATGATCATCGCAATCCCGTTTGGGGCGTTTATCTTCAACGGAACCACTTATCCGCTTGCAGTTACGCAGTTCGATATTAGCATCCTCTATCTTGAGGCGGTATCCGCGATCGGCATCATCGGAATATTCATGGCAGGCTGGGGATCAAACAACAAGTTCTCTGTGATTGCCGCATTCCGAAACATCGCTCGCATGATCGGATACGAGGTTGCGCTTGGAATGACAATCATAAGCGTTGTGATCGTCACAGGCTCCCTTAACATCGTTGATATCGTTGAGGCGCAAGGATCGGTCGTCTGGTTCGCATTCGTAATGCCTCTGGGATTCATAATCTTCGGAGTTGCACTGATTGCGGATCTGGGACGTGTGCCATTCGATCAGAACGAGGCAGAAGAGGAACTGATCGCAGGATGGGGTACCGAGTACAGCGGCATGAGGTTTGGACTTGCGTATTTCGCTGAGTACATCCACATGGTGCTTGGATCGTGTATCGCGGTTCTGATCTTCCTTGGAGGCTGGAAGATACCCCAGTTTATCGTTAACTTAAACATCCCACTTTTCGGGCTGCTGCCAGCCGGGGTATTCCTGGTGAAATGGGTGCTCGTGATGATGTTTGTCATCATGATCAGATGGGCTCTTCCGAGAATCAGGATAGACCAGGTCACATCGATTGGGTGGAAGATTCTTTTGCCACTTGCTATGGTGAATCTGATATGGGCAGTAATGTTAGGGCTGGTATGGCCCTGGTAGGTGATCACAATGGTACTCAAAAACTTTGAGGAGATGATAAAGAACACATTCAGACCGAGTGTGACAAGGCTCTGCCCTGAGGTTCCGACGGAAGTATCGGATCGATACCGGGGCATGCACAAACTCGACAGAGACAAGTGCATCGGTTGCGGGATATGCGCCGGCACCTGCCCGACACGTGCGATTCGGATTGTGAGGTACGGACGCTGGTTCCCGATGATCGATTTCGGACACTGCATGTTCTGCGGACTATGCGTGGATCAGTGCCCGAATGATGCGCTTATAATGACGAAAGAGTATACGGAGGCAATATCGCCTGACAGGTACGCGATCATATACGGTCCTGCGCAGTTGATGGGCGAGGAGGATTGACAATGGAATCAAAAATGAAACCGTTAGACTACGTAGTAGAGATCATCGCCTTCGGGCTCGTGGCACTGCTACTGATACTCTCAATGATATGAAGGTGATATAAATGACACTTGGAGAGAGTTTTGAAATGATTGTCTTTGCGGTGCTTGCGGTAGTACTGATATTCACAGCAATTATGGTGGTCGCATCAAAGGAGATCGTGCACAGCGCATTATATCTCCTCGGAGCGTTCGCTGCGGTTGCTATGCTATACATCCTGAGCAACGCGGCATTCGTTGGCATCGTCCAGATATTCGTGTATATTGGAGCTATCGGTATACTGGTACTATTCGCGGTGATGCTGACTACACGAGAGGTCGGAGGATAAGGTGAGATCAAATGATCAATAAAATTCTGAACGCCGATTTTTTTCCAAAAAAATCGAGTAAAAACGTCCAACATTCCGCTACGCTTCAGTTGGACTGCACGGAGGCGATCTGAATGATCAACAAGATATTGAACGCGGTCGTGGCACTGCTGTTTCTGGCAGTTGTCGGGATGTCAGTCATGGGGACTTACTGGGTCGAAGAGCCGCTGACCTTCACCGATAATGATTCATCAGGTATCGTCACCATCGGAACAGAGATATTCACGACTTATGTAGTAGCCTTCGAGGTGCTTGCGCTCGTGCTTCTCGCTGCACTGATCGGAGGAATATACCTCGCAAAAGAGGATGAAGAAGAGGTGGCAGCATGATCCCACTACAATATTACCTGCTTCTGGCAGGTATACTCTTTGCAATCGGCGCTTATGGCATCATGACGCTCAGCAACGGTATCAGGCTTCTGATGTGCGTTGAACTGATGCTTAATGCCGCGAACATGAACCTGATCGCATTCTCGACACACATCAACGATGCATCGGGTCAGGTCTTTGCGCTATTCTCAATCGCGCTTGCAGCGGCTGAGGCGGCAGTTGGTTTCGCGATCATACTGATGGTCTACCGGCTGCGTGCAAAGATCGATATCGAGAACATTAAGCTCCTGAGGTGGTAATGATGGATCCAAACCTGACTACAATAGATTTCAGGATGTATGCACACTGGATCGTCTTACTGCCAATGATTGGGTTCCTTCTCGAACTACTCATCGGAAAGTACTGGTGGCGTAAGGGCGGGATGTTTGCGACGCTCTCGATCTTCGGTTCGATGATAATCTCGTACGGCTGTCTGTACAACGTGTATGTTCAGCATCTCGGATTCTGGGAGTACTCGTGGCCCTGGTTCTATGATGGGATCGTTGCCGGATTCGTAGTAGATCCACTATCGCTTGCGATGGTCTGTATGGTGTCGTTCGTCTCGTTCTTTATCCATTTCTACGCGATCGGATACATGTCGCATGACTGTGCAAAGAACGTCTACTTCGCAGAGACCGCACTCTTCACAGGAAGCATGTTCGGACTGGTACTGGCAAACAACCTGCTCCAGCTCTTCATCTTCTGGGAGATGGTTGGCGTCTGTTCGTACCTGTTGATCGGATTCTGGTGGCACAAGCCAGAGGCGGCAGCGGCTGGAAAGAAGGCATGGATGTCGTGCGCTGTCGGAGACTGTCTCTTCCTCCTGGGAATTGCTATGATGTACACGATCATGGTGAAGCAGGGGATAACATCAGAGATAATCTCGTTTAACGCCATCTTCCAGAACCTTGAACACTTAAGCCATGAAGCGCTCTTTGGCGTGAGTGCGCTCACGATCATCTGTATACTATTCATGTGTGGTGTGCTCGGCAAGAGCGCGGGTTTCCCGCTGCACGTCTGGATTCCTGATGCGATGGAAGGTCCGACTACAGTGTCCGCACTGATTCACGCTGCAACGATGGTTACGGCTGGAGTCTACCTGATCGCACGGGCATTCCCGATATTCCTTGCAGCACCGAATGCACTGATGATTGTGGCATTCATGGGAGCATTTACAGCACTCTATGCATCGACACTCGGACTCGTGGTAAACGACCTGAAGCGGATATTTGCGTACTCCACAATCAGCCAGCTAGGCTACATGATAGCGATACTCGGCTGCGGCGCAGTGCTTGGAGTAGCTTCAGTTGCCTACGCACTCTTTCACCTTGTTGCACACGCATTCTTCAAAGCCCTCCTCTTTCTGTCGTCTGGTTCTGTTTTGCACGGAATCGGAAACATTCGGGACATTAAGGAGATGGGAGGACTCTTAAAGGGAATGCGGTGGACCGGTTATGCGATGCTTGCCGGTGCGCTTGCACTGATTGCGTTCCCGTTAACTGCCGGATACTACAGCAAGGACCGGATCATCGAGGACGCGTACATCTACGCAACTCACGGCGGGGATCTCGGATACATGGTATGGATATTCCTTGTGCTTGGGGTAATCCTGACCGCCACATACACATTCAGGGCATGGTACCTTGCGATGACAGGAGAGCCAAGAAGCTATCCTGCAATACATCCGCATGAATGCGGCTTCTGGATGAAGACGACGCTTGTCGTGCTATCGTTCTTTGCAATCTTCCTGGGAATTATCACCGGAGGTGGAAAGGACTTCTGGCACTTCCTTGAGGAGACATTTGTGCATGAGACGCACACAGCAACTGGCATATACCCAGGTCTTAACCTCCATGAGATCGCACATCTCGGTGGAAATACCCTGATGCACCACGGTGCACACCCACCATCATGGGTGATCTACCTACCGCTCCTCTTGATGATCGCAGGACTTGCAATCGCGACAACGGTCTACTACAAGAACCGTATCGATGTGAGCAAGTATGTGAAGAAGGACAATCCACTCTACCAGATCCTCTGGAACAAGTACTACCTCGATTACCTCTTCAAGGACATCATCGCAGAGAAGATCATCATGACGGTCTTCACGTTCTGGGATGTGCTTGACAGGTACGTAATCGATGGGGTGGTCAACCTATTAAGCTGGATTACGATCCAGTCAGGACAGGTCTCACGGAAGCTTCAGACTGGTATTGTCCAGAACTACGCAACCGCGGTTATCTTTGGGGTGAGCATGTTGATGATACTGGTCATTATGATCAGAGGAGGTTAATATGGGATTAATAACAATTCTCATGCTGGTATTACTCGCAGGAGCGATACTATCTCTGCTCACAAAGACTACAGCACAGGCAAGAGGCGTTGCACTCGTATCATCGTTTGGTGCACTTGCAATCTCGATATTGATGTACCTGACGTATGATGCGAACTTCAATACGATTACGAATTATGCGTTTGAGGAATCCGGAACATGGATGCCATCGATCGGCATCGGCTATCACGTCGGTGTGGACGGCATCAGTCTGCCAATGGTGCTACTGGCAACGATCGTCTGCGCTCTCTGTGCAATATACTCATGGAGCGAGGGCAAGAGACCAAACCAGTACTTCGCACTCCTGCTTCTGATGGATCTGACATTGATCGGCGTATTTGTGTCGCTGGACTTCTTCATGTTCTACGTATTCTGGGAACTCACACTCCTTCCGATGTTCTTCTTGATCGGAATATGG
Source organism: Candidatus Methanogaster sp. (assembly GCA_003194445.1). Taxonomy (GTDB): domain Archaea; phylum Halobacteriota; class Methanosarcinia; order Methanosarcinales; family Methanogasteraceae; genus Methanogaster_A. The sequence goes on along the minus strand of PQXF01000023.1, from coordinate 25,364 downwards.
GGCGGACCCAGAAAGGACTACTCAGCGATTAAGTTCCTGATCTACACGCATATCGCAAGCGTTCTGATGATGCTTGGGATATTTGCGCTGTACTACTTCCACGGAGCTTCGACAGGGTTCTACACATTCGATATACCGACACTGGTTAACGCATACAAGGACGGAATTCTTCCAATCAGCCAGTACTGGCTCGACTTCATCTTCATAACAATCATGTTTGGATTCATGGTGAAGATGCCGTCAGTGCCATTCCACACATGGCTTCCCGATGCGCACGTTGAGGCGCCGACGATCGGAAGTATCATACTTGCAGGCGTGCTGCTGAAGATGGGCGGCTACGGACTCTTCCGGGTACTGCTGCCGATGATGGGAGTTGCATCCACGTGGTTCATCTACTTAATCGCGCTATTCGGGCTAATGAGTATCCTTTACAGTCCGTTTGCTGCACTCGCACAGAAGGACTTAAAGAAGCTTGTTGCATTCTCGAGTATCGGGCACATGGGATTCATCTCCCTTGGTGTTGCAGCAAGCGTTCTTGCAGGAATGGATCCAGCTAGAGTTGTGGCGCACACTGGAGCAATGTTCCAGATGTTCTCACACGGGATCATCACATGCGTGCTCTTCGGCTGCTGCGGTGTGATCGAGCATCATACGCACACAAGGATCATCGATGACCTTGGCGGGCTCACCAAGAAGATGCCGAAGCTTGCAATCCTCATGGTTGCAGGATTCTTTGCGTCACTTGGTCTCCCGCTCTGCAGCGGATTTGTGGCAGAGTTCGGCATATTAAGTGGAAGCTACCACACGATGCCGATCTTCGTGATTCTTGCAGCAATAAGCATTCCGTTTACTGCCGGCTACCATCTATGGGCTGTGCAGCGGACGCTGTTTGGTCCGTACAACGAGTACCTCGGAGATGTCAAGGAGATCAAGTGGTATGAGTTCACACCGCTTGCGATCTGGGTGATCATCTTTGTCATACTCGGCATCTATCCCGCGCCGATTATAGATATGATGCAGACTACTACCGAATACTTCCTCTTAAGCGGTGATATTCTGCCGATAGGTGGAATTCATGTACCCCCAGGAGGTGCAGTACCATGGTAGACTACACAGCACTGCTTCCGGAAGGACTCCTGATTGTTACAGCAGCGATAGTGCTGCTCGCAGGACTCTTTATCACGCAGAAGAAGATTCTCGGATACATAACCCTTGTCGGACTGCTTGCATCTCTCGGGCTTATACTCAAAGACTGGAACCTGACCGCCACATTCGATTCCGCACCGTTCTACGGCGCAATCGTGGTCGATCCATTCTCGCAGATATTTGGCGCGATGTTCTTGATCGTTGGAGTTCTCGTTGCGATCGCAGCGCTGAAAGCGTATGGCGACAATCCGCGTCAGGATGAGTTTTACTCAATGATGCTGCTTGCAACCGTCGGAATGATGGTTGTTGCCATGTCAAAGGACCTGCTGGCACTATTCATCGGATTCGAACTCGCCAGTATCTCGACTTATGCACTGGCTGGCTTTGACAAACGCGATCCGAAGTCGATCGAGGCGGCTCTGAAGTACTTCCTGATCGGAGGGCTGTCCTCATCACTGATGGTCTTTGGTATATCCTACATCTACGGGCTAACCGGTTCGACGAACATCGATACGATAGCTTCGGTCTTCGGAGCGAATCCGGGTCTGGCTGCAACGCCTGCGATACTGCTTGCGATGGTTATGCTGATCGCAGGATTCGGGTTTAAGATGGCGTTTGTGCCGTTCCACATGTGGGCGCCAGACACCTACGAGGGAGCACCGTCGATCGTGTCAGCACTCCTTGCTGCAGGATCAAAGAAGATGGGGTTCGCTGCTGCATTCAGGCTATTCATCGTCGGACTCGTTGCGATGAAAGTGGACTGGTATATCGCATTCATGATCCTTGCGGTCGTGACGATGACTGTTGGCAATATTCTTGCAGTCGTGCAGACGAGTGTCAAGCGGATGCTTGCATACTCCTCGATCGCACACGCAGGATACATAGCGGTCGTCTTCGTGGTAGTGGCATACTGGAATGCACCTGATTCAGCCGTGAACCTCGCAGTTACAGGTGGGCTGATGCACGCATTCTCACATGCAATCGGAAAGGCTGCCGCTTTCATTGCTGTTGCAGCGATCGCATACATGATCCTGTCAAAGGACAAGGTCGATGATCCGAACCATGTCGAGAACTATGACGGTCTTGGGAAACGCGCTCCGATGACGGCGTTTTTGTTTGCGCTACTGCTCTGTTCGCTTGCAGGTATTCCACCGCTCTTCGGATTCACGAGTAAGTTCGTGCTCTTCCTCTCAACGATTGAGGCAGGGCTCCTGGGACTTGCGATAATCTGTGTGCTAAACTCAGCACTCTCGGTATACTACTATGCAAAAGTCGTCATGCGGATGTACTGGGGCGAGCCAAAAGGCGAGGCATTTGTTGAATCCTCTACGTACACCTTTGTACTGGCAATCGCAGTGATCGCACTGATTGTGCTATTCTTTGCGCCGGGCGATATGGTCTACCAGTGGGCAGAAACAGCGGCACACGCGGTAACAGGAGTGTGATAACATGCTAACAGAAGGACTATACAGAAAGATGATCGATGCATGCCACACGAGAATCCAGTTTGAGACTGTCTATGGTGACATGGATCTCGTCTACCACACGATAGAGCGAAGCTCGAAGTGGGCATCCCGCCTAAAGGCGATTGCGGAGGCTGAGGAGGATATCGATATGGCGGATTGCACGCTTGCGACAAACGATCTCTTCCTCTCAACGATGCGTGGCGAGACCAGCATCCCACAGTTCAAGGACCGGATCTGGGAACTCGAACGGAGGTATCCGGAGGTCTTCAAGCGAGGCAGAATCGACAGCGGAACTCCGGAGGGCGCTGTAGAAGCGATCATCTTCCGGGTCGAGTACATGATCAACCGCTACGACGTCAGGTACCCGAGCTTTGATATGCACAAGAGTAACGACAGGTGAGGTGCTAAAAAATGGTAACACGAGGCTGGGATACAAAACACTGCATCGAGCATTTCATGCACGACAAGACCGAAGCAGGTGCTGCAAAGCTCTTCGTCTGCCTACAGGACAACCGTGAGACGATGGTCTGGGACGAGGGTCTCGGGCGACTCCGGAACATGGCAGAGGAATGGGACGACACCTGGGCGCCGCTGATGGAGGAGATGACTGAGCTCCTCAAGATCACGGATTGGGACTCGTACGTGCAGATGAAGACGAAGTACAATCTAACGCAGTACTGAAACGGTACTGATGATATGGGCGCGGTGGACGCGCCCATATTTGTTTTTCTTTTTTTGCTGTTGTTTGCTGTTGTTTGCTGTTCGATCGGTTCTGGTGTGAGTGGAGACGATAGTAGTATATAAGAAGGGAGATAATGATATTTAGAGGGTGTACTGGCGTGGACACTATGACACTCGAGGAAAAAGTTGGTTATTGGTTCGATGACAAACATCTCTTGAATCGCGCTTTGACACGTAAAGCTTATGCGCTCGAACAAAAACAGCGAAATCGGGACTGCGAAGATCAAGAAATATTTAGAACCCTTGGTGCTGCGGTATTGAAAGCAGTATTGGTTGATCTATTGGTAAAATCGGGCTGCAAAACCAGAGGTGAGATAATACGCAAGAAGAAAAGACTCGAAAGTAAAAACACGCTTGCAGAAATCGGTCAAAATCTTGGAATTGAACGATCCATTATCTTTGGGTGTTGGGGAAGAAAAATTGGACGCAAGCAAAGAGCCATATGTTATTGCAGGAGCGCCGAGATAAATTCATACTCGCCAGCTGGTGAAAATCAGAGCCTCGAGGAAAGGTTAGCCACCACTTGGGTGGTATGTGTGGTGTGGTCTGTGGCTGATGTTTCGGCAGGAACCTGGGGTCAGTGTCTGGCGCCACGCAATTTCCGATCAAGATATCCTGGTCAACTATTTTTATTTGACTTTATCGCATTTAAGCCCGAAATGTATTTATACCGGTCTCGTAAACGCTATAGTACGCTCATAATTCGTGATGGTGACACACAACCACAACCGAGGGACTCATAATGAAAAGAACAGCAATATTGATGGTTGCAATTCTATTTTGCAGCGCAATCACACTTGGATGCATCGAAGAGGCGCAGGAACCTGTTACAACGACTAATAAAACCTCCGGGGAACTTACGCACCCGGCGACAGAAGGACCACATTCACTCCTTGTTTATTGTGGTGCGGGGATGAGAAAGCCGATGGATGAGATCGGATCACTATTCGAAGAGGAGTATGGCATATCAATAGACTATAACTACGCCGGCTCAAATACGCTCCTTTCCCAGATGGAACTCCTACAAAAGGGGGACGTCTACATGCCCGGAGCAACATATTACTTTGATATTGCAAAGGAGAAAGGAATCACCGATTATGAGCAGCGTATCGCATATCATGTTCCGGTAATAGCGGTACCGAGAGGAAATCCTGCGGGAATAACATCTCTCGTCGATCTTGCAAAGCCTGGAGTTACGGTTATACTCGGAGACCCAAAGGCAGCAGCGATCGGAAAACTGGGAGATAAGATAATAGAGAAGAACGGGATATATGATGCTGTTGCGAACAATACCATCTCCCGCGGCGCAACCGTGAACGAACTCATTGTTTATACGTCCATGAAACAGGCGGACGCATCGATAATCTGGGAGGATCTGGTCGTGGACAGTGAAAAGATGGAACTCGTGGAGATACCCCGCGAACAGAACATTATAAAGATCATTCCAGTCGGCACGCTCCTGTTTTCCGAAAAGACGGATGCTGCAACAAAGTTTGTGGATTTTGTTGCGTCCCCTGAAGGAAAAGCGATCTTTGAGAAACATGGTTTCACGGTATATCCTGATGAAAAATACGAGGGCAAACAGCAATGACTATTATAACACACACACCCATAGGGATCATACATTCACCATTCACTGATCCTGCAGATACACCGATTCAAGGAGTCTTTGCAGGCGGGGCGAGAGGCGTGGTGGAGATATTTCCGGAATACGCTGATGGACTTAGAGACATCGGCGGATTTTCTCATCTGATCCTCCTCTATCATTTCCATCTCGCTGAAGGTTATTCGTTGATCTCAAAACCATTTATAGGGGATAATGAGAAAGGAATCTTCTCGATAAGGCATCCGAGACGACCGAATCATATTGGAATCTCTATTGTCAGACTTGATAGCGTCAGAGATAACATGCTTGCGATTTGCGATGTTGATGTCCTTGATGGGACGCCGCTTCTGGATATCAAGCCTTTCGTGCATCAGTTCGATCACAGGTCCGATATACAGAGCGGCTGGGTGGATGATCAGCACATCGATGAGGTTAAGGACAAGACCCCCCGGAAATTGGGGGAGTCTTAAGCACATGCTAACCAAGGTATCAACGCTTAAGATTGTCACGATTTCAGTTACATTGCTTCTGGCCATCTTTATCATATCGCTGCTCGCAGGTATTGTTACGCATACGAGCTTGCAGAGCTTACTTGCAAGTATCGCGTCCAAAGAGATCAGGTTTGCGATAAAATTGAGTTTGATCACATCCATAATATCCACCTTGATGTGCATCGCGGTCGCGATACCGGCAGCATACGCGCTTGCACGTTATGATTTTTTCGGGAAGACGCTCATCCAGACGATAGTGGATCTTCCGCTTGCATTGCCGCCGATTGTGGCTGGAGTCGGGCTTCTACTCATCTTTGGCACAACTTCCTTTGGAGCATGGCTTTCCAGTTCCGGGCTAAAATTCGTATTCACGCCGTACGGAATTATCATCGCACAGTTCACTGTGAATATATCATTTATGCTGCTGATCATGCGTTCAACGTTTGAAGGGATCAGTCCGAGGTATGAATATGTTGCCCAGACGCTTGGCTGCAATCCGATGCAGGCATTCCTGCAGACAACGCTTCCCATGTCAAAGAACGGGCTTATAGCCGGAGGGATCATAACATGGTGCAAAGGTATCGGGGAGTTCGGAGCTGCCCTGCTGCTTGCCGGGGCAATACGGATGAAGACTGAAACCCTGCCGATATCGCTGTATCTGAATATGTCGTGCGGGGATCTTGATCTCGCAATGGCTGCTGCAACGATTATGATTATCATATCGGTCGTATCGTTATATATCTTTGAACTATATGCCAGGAACACTCAACTATATTAACGCCCCTTCTACACGATTCTTTCACACGATTCTTTCACACGATTCTTTCACACGATTCTTTCACACGATTCTTTCACACGATTTTTTCACAAAAAATCGAGTAAAAACTGCCCTTCGGGCGGGGATCGGTTTTTGATCAAACTTTTGCGAAAAGTTTGCGAGTAAGAAATGTCCTTCGGGCGGGGATCGGTTTTTGATCAAACTTTTGCGAAAAGTTTGCGAGTAAGAAATGCCCTTCGGGCGGGGATCGGTTTTTGATCAAACTTTTGCGAAAAGTTTGCGAGTAAGAAATGCCCTTCGGGCGGGGATCGGTTTTTGAAGTATCAAAACATATCACAAGGGGAACAATATTCGTACCAGACAACGATCGCACAATTCATAACACTTCGATCACCCTATAGGTGTAGTAATATGATATACAATATGTACAGTAAAAGAAAAGGTTTCGAGATATTATGTCCTTTGGGTTCGTATCCATTATTTCTGAGAAAAAACAAGGGCGATAAAGAAGAGATGATCAAGTTTCTATCCGAAGAAGGTACCAGGCATAAAACAAGTTCACTGTACGTACATATTCCGTTCTGCGACTCACTGTGTAATTTTTGCTGCTTCTATCGAGGTTTATTGGAGGAGACGCAGGCTAACAGGTATCTGGACGCGCTCGAGAAGGAGATTGTGAGATACTCCGATACTGAATATATCCGATCCGGTTCCTTTGCATCGGTCTACATAGGGGGTGGAACTCCGACTTCGCTTCGAACGGAACAACTAACAGATATATTAACACTCTTAAAGGAGCGATTCAAGATCAGAAGTGATGCGGAGATCACTGTGGAAACAACCACGCACAACGCTGAAGAAGGCAAACTGGAAGCGCTCTATGAAAATGGCGTCAATAGACTGAGTTTTGGCGTACAGACATTCAAAGACTCTATACGGGATATTCTCACACTAATAGACACGAGATCGGAAGCCATCTCTGTGATCCGTGCCGCACAGGGGATCGGGTTCGAGAACATTGATATCGATCTGATGTACAACCTCCCGGGGCAGAGCATGGACGATTGGAAGATGGATCTACGTCAGGCAGCTGAACTGGAACTTGAGAGCATCAGTCCGAATCCATTGTTTGTTGCCAGAGGAACAGCGTTTGCAAAGCAGATCGCGGCAGGCGAGATACCGCCGAGATCCGGTGATCGGACCGAGATCGATATGTATCTTCTTGCGATAGGTGAGCTGGAAAACGCGGGATACCGGCAGCAGAATCTTGTTCACTTCACATTGCCAGAGAAAGAACATCTTTACGCGAGGATGCGTTTTGGGAGCCAGGACTGCCTCGCACTCGGAACCTCTGGTGGGGGATTTCTCGGAGCATATCTGTACGGGAATACAAGGGGCATAAATCGCTATATCGAGAAGATCGAGAGTGCGAACGCGGAGTTCCCGGTCAATATCTGTGCGAAGCTTACTGCAGCAGAGCTGATGCACAAATATATGATATGGGGCCTTCATTCAACCGAAGTAAGTAAGAATGCGTTTTGGGAACTCTTTGGTGTGGAGCTTACAGACGTATTTCCGGAGCAGATAGAGAGTCTTGAGCGGAGAGGCCTGATAGAGTCGGATGGATCGAAGATTGCACTCACAACGGCCGGGAAGGTGTGGTGCACCAATGTGGCTGAAGAATTCTGTCCTGGTACGTATGTAGCGATCTTTGAGAAGATGTTTGGAGACTAAAAATGGGTAGCTGTGATATAAATGATTCGAATTGAGAATGTATCCAATGACCTTGGCGAATTCAAGTTGAGTGACGCGACCCTGCAGATCGACGAAGGAGAATACTTCATCATATTAGGTCCCACCGGTGCAGGAAAAACGATCCTCATCGAGACGATTGCAGGCATCTACCGCCCGGATAGCGGCAAAGTGTTCCTGAACAAGACTGATGTAACGAACGTTCTGCCGAAGGACCGGCAGATTAGCATGGTCTATCAGGATTATATGCTCTTTCCGCACCTGACTGTGGAAGGAAACATTGGATTTGGGCTGCGTCAGAAAAAGGTTGATAAAAGCGAGATCAAAGCGAAAGCGAATGAAATTACAGATATTCTTGGAATCTCGCATCTACTTGGCAGGTATCCGGGTACGCTCAGTGGGGGCGAGAAGCAGCGCATCGCAATCGCTCGAGCGGTTGTGACGGAGCCAAAAGTGCTGCTGTTAGATGAGCCGCTCTCTGCACTGGATTCCCGCACAACCGAGCGGCTCAGCGCGGAGCTGGCGCGGATACACAAACTCATGGGGACCACAACGATCCATGTAACACACAGCTTCGAAGAGGCGTTCGCGCTCGGTGACCGGATCGCTGTGATGTGCGGCGGACGGATCATCCAGGTGGGTACGCCTGATGAGGTCTTCAGAAGACCCAATTCCAAATTCATCGCAGACTTCGTGGGTGTTGCGAATCTATTCCACGGAAGATCGGTAGTTCATGACGACATCTCCGAGGTTCGTATCGATGGAATCTCGGTGGTATCCAGCACAGTTGCATCCGGAGATGTCTCTGTCTCGATCCGACCCGAAGACATACTGATCTCAAAAAAAGCGATCGACTCAAGCGCGAGAAACTCGTTTTCCGGAGAGATAACGGAGGTTAAGGATATGGGCGGGATCGTCAGGGCCGTAGTCGATGTGGGTCTTCCCTTTGTGGTTGCGCTGACAAAGCGGTCTTATGAGGACCTGCGACTTGCACCCGGCACCCGCGTATGCATCGTCTTCAAAGCGTCTGCTGTGCATATTTTTTAGCATGGGTTAGCACGGCGATCTTTGAAGACTTTTGCAACTACATGGGGTAGGTTACTTGACATCTGAATAAAGTTGTTGCGACCCTGCACGGCTACAGAAACCGGAACAAACCACCCGATCCGAATGATCCGGTCATCTCGTGACGGCTCGCCGAGTGCCCACAGATGAACAAGGTTTATGAACATTCAGAAGAATGAATTTAACAACCTGCAATCATGACGCTTAGAACCCCAATCGTGTGCGTGCTCGGGCATGTGGATCACGGGAAGACCACACTGCTCGACAGAATCCGAGGCAGCACGATCGTAGACATGGAATCCGGTGCGATCACCCAGCACATCGGCGCGACCGAGGTGCCGATCGATGCGATAGTAAACGCGTGTGGACCGATCTTTTCAGGGAAGTTCGTCGTTCCGGGACTGCTTTTTATCGACACTCCCGGGCACCATGCGTTCACAACGCTTCGGAGCCGTGGTGGCGCGCTTGCGGATCTTGCAGTCCTGATCGTTGATATAAGCGAAGGATTCCTGCCGCAGACCATCGAATCCTTAAACATACTGAAGCGATTCAAGACTCCTTTCGTGGTCGTAGCGAACAAGATCGACCGCATCCATGGCTGGCAGACCCACGAGAGTATGCCGTTTATTCAAGGGTACAAGAAGCAGGTGGAGCATGTGCAGCAGGAACTCGACCGTAAACTGTATGAACTGATCGGAAAGCTCTATGAATACGGGTTCAGCGCAGATAGGTACGACCGCATATCGGATTTCAAGACAACCATCAGCGTGATTCCGATATGTGCAAAGACCGGAGAAGGTGTCCCCGATCTGCTGATGGTTATGTTAGGTCTTGCGCAGCGTTTTCTTGAAGAAGATCTGCAGGTCAGTACAACCGAAGCAGGGGTGTGCACGGTTCTCGAGGTCGACGAGACCCGCGGTTTCGGGACAACTGTCGATGCGATCCTCTATGATGGTGAACTTTCGGTCGGCGATACGATCGTGGTCGGCGGACAGCCGGTTGTCACAACAAAGGTTCGTGCACTCTTAAAACCAAAGCCGATGACTGAGATCTGGTCAAACGAGGCATTCGATCACGTGAAGCATCTGACAGCCGCTGCTGGCATCAAGATCGCAGCACCGAATCTGGCACATGCCATCGCAGGATCGACGATTCGGGTTGCGTCTGGCGATGTTGATGAGATCGTTAGCGAGATAGAGAGCGAGCTTGATGCAGCGCAGATACAGACCGATTCGGATGGTGTTGTTGTATGCGCCGATACTATAGGATCGCTCGAAGCAGTGACTTATGAATTAACGAATGCCGGCATCCCGATTAGAGTTGCCAAGATCGGCGATATCTCAAGAAGAGACGTGATCGGGGCTGAAACGAGTAAAGATCCCCTGAACAGGACGATTATCGGATTTCGTGTAGATGCGCTGCCCGATGCCATAGATGAGCTTAAGAAATCGGGCACGAGACTGTTCCAAAGCGAGGTGATATACCGGTTGCTCGAGGATTATCAGGACTGGATATCAACTGAGAAGGAGCTTGTCGAGAAGAAGCTTTCAGAGGCGGTGATCAGACCCGGGCAGTTCCAACTTATGGAGGGGTGCGTCTTCAGGCAGAACAATCCCGCGGTTGTCGGAGTGCGGGTCATTGGCGGGGTGGTCAGGACCGGGGTTGGGATCATGCGTGCCGATGGCGCACAGGTTGGGACTATAAAAGGGATTCAGGAGCATGGAGAGGCTCAGCGGGAAGCGAGGTACCGCGACGAGGTTGCTGTAGCAATCGAAGGTCCCACGGTCGGGCGACAGATCAAGGAAGGTGACACGCTCTTTGTGGACATTCCTGAACAACATGCACAGATGGTCGAGCAGGAACTGTCTAATATACTATCTCCTGATGAGGCCGAGACGTTTTCGGAATTTCTGGAGATCAAACGGAAGGACGATCCATTCTGGGGCAAATGAGCAGACCACCGGGATGTCAGTCCGTCCAGTTTCGGGTCGAAGCCCATGCATTGCGGCGGAGAAGAGGACGTTAACAACACCGGCGTACGTCAAAAGTCTGAGGAGCATCAACGGCGCGGGATATTGCGATAGACTTCCATAACGTACCGTATTATGGGGATAAGAACACAAAAGACGTTGTAGGCATACAGCCAAAGAACGGAAACGTCGTTGGGGCTATTCGTACCTCACGGCCGATCTCGTGGGATTGTAAATTGATGCTGGATATTATGAATCTCACAGCACTGAATAAGAACTACGGAACACTGATAGAAGGTGTTATCAACCGGATAGATCAGCTTGGGAGTATCTATCGGGACGGTGTTGATGGATTGGGAGTTCTTTAATCTACAATCGATCATAGCACTCGATGCAGCAGACATAAATTATATTGTACCCGCTAAACTGAATAAAAGGATTAAAAAAAAATCCTTCGTGACCTCGAAATAGCTGAAGGAAAGGTTCCTGGGGTTATAAAGTACAAATTCAGGGATGAGAGCAGTCCTGCATTTTACCTTGTTCTCGTACCCAATAAGAACTACGATCCTTTAAGAAGAGAGGGAAAAGACGACAAGAAGTTCTTTGTATTTGCTACAAATATTAAATTCAATTCAGTAAATGAATTTACTAAAAAGATTCCAAAAGAGTATAGAAAACGATGGAACATCGAAACCGGATACAGAATGAAGAAAGTATTCAAGATATGAACGTGTTCGAAGTCTTTTGCTGTGAGATCGTCGTTTTTCATACTACAATGCATCATGCATAACTGTTTGAATGTATTGAAACAGGTCGTTTCTATCACGGCTTACACGCTAAAATTAGCTATTTGCAAAGGAATACATGATTCCTTGTACGCAGGATTTTTATGGGGAACGCGATCGAATTTTGGTGAAATTTGATTATTTTACTGACGGGTGGCATGTCTTTGCGCTGTTTAAGTGCTTGACGAAAAATAAAGTAACAAAGTTATTCGGTGACCGTCCACATCTCTGGCATTCATGTGATTCGTTTATTCGTGATCTACTGATGCTGTTTTTGTCCCGGTTTTATCACGAATGTGTGAATGTGTGAATGCCACGTATTTTGATAGGTTATTTTCTGGCAACCCCTAAGTGGATTCGGAATCGTTTCGGTGGATGTTCGCGAGGTGATTGTGGCTGGAAATCGTGTTCGGAACTCGGCAGTTTCGGAAGTACTCATACCAGAAAAACCTTTTATACGCACACACATAATTCATCACGTAGTAAACGTAAAGAAAGGAGATGATTAATAATGCAAATGGCACCCCAGATGGGGTATGATCGTGCAATAACCGTGTTTAGCCCGGACGGGAGACTTTTTCAGGTAGAATATGCGAGGGAGGCAGTGAAGCGGGGCACAACTGCGATAGGTATTAAAACAGATGACGGTGTTGTGCTGCTGGTGGATAAGCGGGTTGCGAGCCATCTACTCGTGTCCGAATCGATCGAAAAGATTTTTCAGATCGATCAGCATATCGGTGCGGCGACATCAGGGCTGGTTGCGGATGCGCGTGCGCTAATCGACCGTGCGCGTGTCGAGTCACAGGTTAACAGGGTGTACTATGACGAGCCGATCGGGATAGAGGTCCTTGCAAAGAAAGTCTGCGACCACAAGCAAACCTATACCCAGTTTGGCGGTGTGCGCCCTTACGGAACCGCTCTTTTGATTGCGGGCGTGGATGATCACCGTGCAAGGTTATTCGAGACCGATCCGAGCGGCGCGCTGCTTGAATATAAGGCGACTGCCATCGGCGCTGGCAGATCAAAGGTTATGGAGATATTCGAGAGTGAGTATACACAAGACCTTGATATGAATGGTGCAATCCGCCTTGGACTGAGAGCACTCTATCAGGTCTCAGATACCACGTTTGATGTGAGCACGATCGAGGTCGGGCTTGTAGCTCTCGTGGATCGGCAGTTCAAGAAACTCGAAGAGGATGAGCTTTTCGGATATGTCGAGGAGATCGTTGAGGAGTTTAAGGATGCCGAAGCGAAGGACGAGGTCGATAGTGGGGATAATAGTGAGTAGCCATGGTTACGCTTGATAGCGCGATAACGGCACGGTTGAAACGTGGCGACAAGCACTTTGAGGTGATGGTCGATCCTGACCTTGCACTGTCGCTTCGCAAGGGCGAGGATGTGGATATGGCTGCAATGCTTGCTGTTGAGGATGTCTTTGAGAATGCAAGCCGCGGCGATCACCCGAGCAAGGAGAGTGTGGAGGGGACATTCAAGACGACCGACATCTTTGTGATCGCCGAGCATATCGTGAAGCACGGGGAACTGCATCTCACGAAGGAGCAGCGGAAGCAGATCATCGAGGACAAGCGCAAGCAGGTGGTAAGCATCATTGCACAGGGCGCGTTTAATCCGCAGACGAAGGCACCGCATCCGGTCTCGAGGATTGAGAAGGCGATGGAGGAGGCGGGCATCAATATCGATCCGATGAAGGGCATCGATGAACTGGTCAACACAACGATGGATGCAATACGTCCGATCATCCCGATCAGGTTCGATACCGTTGAGGTCGCTGTCAGGATTCCGGCAGATTACGCTGCAAAATCGTATGGAGATGTTATGGGGTTTGGCGAACTGGTAAAAGAGGAGTGGCAGGCCGACGGGTCGTGGATCGGTGTTATCAAGATTCCTGCAGGTATCCAACTTGATTTTTACGGTCTTGTGAACCGACTCTCGAAGGGTAGCGCGGAAACCAAACTTTTGAAATAGATTGGGTAATGATATGGAAAGAACTATTGTAATTCCAGGGGACGTGGTGTCTGACAACATAAAGATGTCGGGCAGTGGTACGTACGTACATGGCAATAAGGTGCGTGCCTCGGTCTACGGACTCTTGAACGTAGGAGAACGGTATATCAGCGTGATCCCGCTCGCAGGCAAGTACATTCCATGCGCCAGCGACCGGGTGATAGGGATTATCACAGAGGTCGTATATTCAAACTGGGTCGTTGACATCAACTCGCCGTACGAGGGATTATTGCACATATCTCAGTATCCACGACGGATTGATTCCGAAAACATGAGCAAGTATCTCAAGGTCGGGGACTGTATACTAACGATGGTTGCGTCTGTTGACGCCAGCATGAAAGTAGAACTTACGCTTCGAGAGAAGGAACTCAGGGTCTTATCCAATGGCCGCATCGTTACGATCAATCCGACAAAGATGCCGCGTGTGATCGGCCGTAACGGATCAATGATCCGGCTACTGAAGAGCGAGATAGGGTGTAACATGTTTGTCGGGCAGAACGGTCGGATATGGATCAACGGAAGCGGTGATTGCATCGATCTGGCAATCCAGACGGTCAAATATATCGAAGACAATGCGCACACACCAGGACTGACCGAGCGTGTGCAGGCATTCTTAAAAGCAAAGGAGAAGACGAGGCATGGCAAAGTACACGAAAGTCGAAATGATGAGGAGTAATAATGAGTGAAAAACCAGAACATTTTATTATAGATGGAAAGCGGCTCGACGGACGACGTGTTGATGAGCTGCGATCGGTAAAAATAAAGCTCAGCCCACTTGATCGGGCTGATGGGTCCTGCTACCTTGAATGGGGACGTAATAAGATCATGGCTGCGGTATATGGTCCAAGAGAGCTCCATCCGAGACACAGGCAGGATATGACCAAAGCGGTCGTACAGTACAGGTATAATATGGCTGCGTTCTCAGTGAACGATCGGATAAGACCGGGTCATAGCAGAAGAAGTATAGAGATCTCGAAGGTGGGCAGGGACGCATTCGAATACGTTTTGTTCACAAAGTTTTTCCCGAAGACCGCAATCGATATATTCATAGAGGTGTTGCAGGCGGATGCCGGTACCAGAACCGCGGGCATCAATGCGGCATCACTGGCGCTTGCGGATGCAGGCATCCCGATGAGAGGTCTTATCAGTGCATGTGCTGTCGGAAAGGTAGACGGCGAGATCGTGCTTGACCTGATGAAAGAAGAGGATAACTTCGGAGAGGCAGATGTGCCGGTCGCCATGACTGCCGGCGGGAAGATCACACATCTTCAGATGGATGGACACTTGACGAGAGATGAATTTTACGAAGCACTCAAACTGGCTAAAATCGGATGTGATAAAGTATACAAGTTACAGCGTCAGGCACTTATAGAGAAGTATAGCGGGGAATACGCCGAGAATGATGAAGACGCTATACCCCAAGCACAGATAGGTGATGCAGATGAGTGATGATGTGATGGCAGAGATCCACCGCGATTACCTCTTTAATCTGGTACTCAAGGGTGAGCGGGATGATGGGCGTGCATTTGATGAATTTCGGGACATATCCATCGAGACCGGTGTTGCAGGGATGGCAGAGGGTTCCGCTCTTGTGACACTTGGAGATACGCAGATCTTAGTCGGCATAAAGATCCAGCCGGGTGAGCCGTTTCCGGACACGCCGGACGTGGGCGTGATCATCACCAATGCCGAACTGATCCCGATGGCATCTCCCGAATATGAGGCAGGTCCTCCGAGAGAAGGTGCAATAGAGATTGCAAGAGTCGTGGATCGCGGTATCAGGGAGTCAAAAGCGATCGATCTCGAAAAACTCTGCATGATCGAGGGCGAGAAGGTCTGGATCATATTTATCGACATCCATGTGCTGAATAACGGTGGCAACATCATCGATGCGGCATCCATTGGCAGCATCGCAGCACTGCTCAGCACAACACTGCCTGCTGAAAGATACGGTCTCGGAGAAGATTCACCGCTTCCGGTGAGGGATATTCCTGTTGCAGTCACTGCGATCGAGTTTGGCGGAGAACTGCTTCTCGATCCATCGCTTGAGGAAGGGAAGCTGGCAGGAACCGTGTACACAGTCATCACCAACTCCGATGGCGGTATCTCAGGGATGCAGAAGAGTGGTATAGAGCCGCTCACTATCGATCAGGTCATGAGAGTGGTCGATATGGCAGGGACTGCGGCAGTCAAGATACGGGAAAAATTCTTAGAGGTCTAACTAATGGTAAAACATACTAAAGGATGGAAAACGAGGTCAGCAGGCCGATTCGGTGTGCGGTATGGCAGGAATATCAGAAAGCGCGTCGCTGATATCGAAGAGAAGATGCATGAGAAGCATAAATGCACCCAGTGCGGGTTTTCGTCTGTGCGCCGCATCGGCACCGGAATCTGGAAGTGCAAAAAATGCGGACACACATTTGCAGGCGGAACATATCTTCCGAGCACGTCGATCGGGAAGACTGTTTCACGGTCCGTGAAACGTGCTATCGAGCAGAAAGCGCGAGATGCGGCGATGGAGGTCTGATGGGCTACCGGTGCGTCAACTGTAAGCAACCTGTTGAGATCAACTATGAATACCGCGGTGTCAGGTGCCCCTACTGCGGGCACCGCATCCTTGTGAAGGAACGACCTGTGCGGATCAAGCAGGTTCTTGCCAAGTAATCCTTTAAAAAATTAAGTAAAAGGAGAATGGATAGAGCAGAGTTTAGTTTCGATTTTGGCGAGGGTGCGTCCATGGTATATCATGCGCTGCTGCCAGAGACCATGGAGGTGTTTCCGAGGAGCCGGGCAGCGCTGTCGGTGGATGGCGGGGTATTGCGTATCGTCGTGGACGCCGAAGATGTTACTGCTCTGCGCGCCGCACTGAACACGTGGCTCAGGTTGATCAAGGTTGCATGCGAGATGGTGAAAATCCAGTCGTGAATACGAAAGATGGGTTCAATGAAAGCTTACCGCGCTCTTAAAAAAGCAGGCATCGATTTCGTGACGAGCGTTCCCTGCGTCAATTTAGGAGGTCTGCTCGATCTGCTCGAATCCGATCCTGATATTGTTCACATTCCGGTAACAAGAGAAGAAGAAGGTGTCGGGATATGCGCTGGCGCATACCTTGGAGGCGCGAACCCTGCGATTATCATGCAGAACTCGGGTCTCGGAAACAGCATCAATGCGCTCGCATCGTTAAGTCTGCTCTACCGGATGCCTTTGCTCATGGTCCTCAGCCACAGGGGCGATCTCGGCGAGCAGATATCAGCGCAGGTGCCGATGGGTCAGCTGACGCACGGACTGCTCGATAATCTTGGAATACCGCGGTACTCGCCCGCCCCTTCTGAGGCTGACCGGGTAATTCCGGGCGCATGGACACTTGCAAAGACGGCAGGGCTGCCTGTCGCGATATTACTTGGCGAATCGTTCTGGGTTTGAGATTCGCGGCATTCGCCGTCATCTGTGGATACATAGCCATCTCTTTTTCAGGCAGTGCCTCACTTATACATGGATTCGAATATGCTTTAGACATCCTACGGGATTCTTCGGATAAAATCGTGAATTGAGATACAAAACCATATGCGTCACCGACCCGGACTATGCCGGGCTGCCGCTTGCACTTTGCGTTTTCAGAGACTTCGGGAGTCGTCGGATTTGATGTGGACACGGGGCAAGATCACAGATTGAAGCGATGAACCGGTATGCACCACCAACTCCTGTGCTGATGATGGCGATGGAAGAAGATGGGGCAGCCCTTGCAGCACACCAAAACGTATCTCCCTACATTGCGCCCTCCCTGATGCCCATATACCCCCTTCGTGCTGACATCAGTGACTTAAACGAGACCTCGCATCCGTTGTGCACCACATCCCTCCCGCTCTGAAGCGAAGCACGCCCCCTACATAAAGATCATCGCAATGAACGCCGCGTAGACCGTTATAAACAGGATGCCGACTCTCCTGTCAAATACCCCGCGATATCTCACGAATATCACCATAGCCATCGCCAGGAAGACCATCACGACGAGGTTGTCCACGATTGCATCTGCCAGCGGAATGGTGCAGAATCCAGCACCGATCCCAAGGGCAAGCAGTATGTTTGCGATGTTGCTTCCGATAACATTTCCAATAATCATCATACCCCACTTCTTCCGGGCGGCTGTGATCGATACTGCAAGTTCGGGAAGCGACGTGCCGAGTGCCACCAGCGTCAGTCCGATGGCCGTTTTAGAGATTCCCAGTTCTGATGCGACAACGACGGCAGCATCCAACAGGAAATTACATGCCACGAACACGCCAATGCCCCCTGCAATGGTCTGCCCTATATGCCGCACGATATCGTTCCTGTTATCACCAATCTCAGGAACCGGGTGTGTCGATCGGTGTCTGGTGTAGCCGTCCCGGATGTACCACCCGTACGCTATGATTAGCAGCAGTCCCGCCATCCATGTAAGCCTGCCCGCGTATAAGAAGTAGCATGATACCATTGCAAGTATAAGGACATGGACCTTCACATCACGGTAAATACTGCGATCGATCACTATGGGGCTGACTATACATGCCGCGCCAAGCACCAGAGCGACGTTGGTGATGTTGCTTCCGACTACGTTTCCGGCGGCAAGCTCAGGATTGCCTGTGTAGGCTGCGTACACGGATACGACAATCTCGGGAAGCGAGGTTCCAACCGCCACCACGGTCACCCCTATCAGGAACTCTGACACCCCAACTGCCTTTGCGAGTCTTGATGCGCCGCCGGTGAACCAGTCGCTCGAATACGCCAGGAAAACGGCGGACAATATGAGGGTCAGCAATTCCATCAGCATAAGACCGAATTGGTTTCATAGTACATAATCTTTATAATCCCGAAGTAGCAATATAACCATCATTCGGAGGAAAAACATTGGCAAGAAAAACGGTAAGAAAGACCGATCGCTGGAAGACAAAGAAATGGTATCAGGTCGTAGCTCCTGAGATGTTTGGCAGGTCGGTTATATGCGAGACGTTTGCAGATGCGCCAGAGAAGCTGATCGGTCGGACGGTTAGTGTCACGGTCGGCGATATGGTTAAGGATTTCTCGAAACAGAACACCAAACTACATTTCAAGATCACTGATGTGAGCGGAGATACGGCAGGCACATCATTCACCGGGCACCAGATGACCAATGATTATATCGGATCGCTGATCAAGCGCCAGACGTCACGCATCGATGCAAATCTGGAAGTATATACGAAGGATGGGTACCGGATGCGGATAAAGCCAACCTGTTTCACGACGCATCGTGCAAAAACAAGCCAGATCGAGGCGGTACGCAATAAGGTGGAAGAACTCATCCACGATCGCGCAAGGAAACTTGATTTCGAGAAGTTAATCGAAGAGGCTGTGAACGGAAAGCTTTCCGCAAAGGTTTATCGCAGTATAAAAGCCATATATCCGATGCGCAGGGTTGAAATTCTGAAAACAGAGATTACCGGCACTCCCGTGGGGAATTGATGGATACGGCAGCTCATGAACAGGTTTAATACCAACGTCTACATAAATTTATTGCCGCTAGCGCACATAATTAAATAAATACAGAGGTTAAGCAAGGATGAATATAAAGAAATTTCGAGGATCACGCACATGTGGCGGAGGCACTCACAAGAATCGGCGAGGTGCAGGGAACCGGGGCGGACGCGGTAAGTGTGGCGCAGGCAAACACCATGCGACGCGAGCACTGCTGCGCGGATATACGTATGGGAAGCATGGGTTCACACGCCCTCAAAAAATTATTGTCAGCACGAACACCATCAACGTGTGCGAACTCGATTCAAGGATACCTGAACTGCTGCGCGCAGGGTTTGCCGAAGAGAAGGATGGCGCGGTGCATATCGATGTTAGCGTACTTGGTATCGACAAGGTTCTTGGCACCGGCAGGGTTAACCGGGCACTAACAGTATCCGCATCAACGTTCTCTAAAAACGCGATCACAAAGATCGAGAACGCAGGCGGAACAGTGATCCATACTTGATTAGGTGGTTAGTGGTGTTGCAATGAGTTTCAGAGAAGCTCTCGAACCGGTCCTTGCCAAATTGCCAGCGGTCGCAAGTCCTGAGGGGCACGTGCATCTCAAGAAGAAGCTTGCATGGACTGCAGGCATTCTCGCCTTATATTTCGCGCTCTCAAACGTCCCGCTCTTCGGCATGTCGCCTGAATCGGTCGATATGTTCCATATGTACCGTGCGTTCTTTGCAGGACAGGGCGGAACACTGATGCTTCTCGGGATCGGTCCGATCGTCACGGGTTCGATCATCCTGCAACTGCTTGTCGGTGCAAAGGTCATAAATCTGGATATGTCCGATCCGCATGATCAAGCATTATTCCAGGGTGCACAGAAGCTGCTCGTCTTCGCGATGATTATATTCGAGGCGCTTCCGCAAGTGCTCGGCGGATATATCAAACCATCGACCAGCGTTGCGGCCGCTCTTGGCGTCGACCCATCTACAATCGTGCTCCTGCTCTTATTCCAGATATGTGTCGGCGGAGTCCTGATCCTGTTTATGGACGAGATCGTATCCAAGTGGGGTATCGGATCAGGTGTTGGGCTCTTCATCGTTGCCGGAGTCGCCCAGCAGATCATCACAGGGCTGTTCAGCTGGATACCACCGAAAGGTGAAATCATTCCGATCGGAATGCTTCCACGGTGGGTGTATTATGCGCAGGAAGGACTTCCAACAGACATGATCCATATCCTGGTAGATACAGGACTCCTTGCGCTGGTCACAACCATCACCATCTTCCTCTTCGTCGTCTTTGTGGAGAGTACCAGGATAGAGATCCCGCTTGCGCATAGCGCGGTTCGTGGTGCAAGAGGGAGATTCCCGATAAAACTCATATATGCAAGCGTGCTTCCGATGATCCTTGTGCGGGCGCTTCAGGCAAACATCCAGATGATCGGGATGCTGCTATCTGGTAGAGGGATCACGATACTCGGGAAATTCAGCGAAAGTACACCGCTTGGTGGGATCATGTATTACCTCGCACCGATCCACAGTCCGCATGACTGGATCCCGTCACTCGTCGCTGCGAAGTATTCGTCACCGGAACTTGCAATGGCGTCACCGGAAGTGTGGCAGATCATGCTCCATGTACTCTGTGATGCCGCGATGTTGATCGTTGGCGGAATTATCTTTGCGCTCTTCTGGATCGAGACTACAGGCATGGGTGCAAAGAACGTGGCGCAGAATGTGTTCCAGTCCGGAATGCAGATTCCCGGGTTCAGACGAAGCCCGCAGAGCATCGAGCGAGTCATGGAACGGTACGTGCCAAAGGTGACGATCATCGGCGGAGCCTTGATCGGCGCGCTCACGCTCGTAGCATCGATGCTGGGAACGGTCGGCGGCGCAGGCGGTACCGGACTTCTTCTCACAGTAAGCATCGTCTACCGGTTGTATGAGGATCTCGCATCCGAGCAGATGATGGAGATGCATCCGATGATGCGACAGTTCTTCGGAGGCGCATGACAAACATCATACTCCTTGGACCGCCCGGGTCCGGAAAAGGCACGCAGGCAAAGTTGCTTGCAGAGCGGACCCATGCCCCCCACATCTCCACGGGCGATATCCTGCGGGCAGCAAAAGGCACAGAACTCGGAGACCGTGCTTCCGAATACATGAACAGGGGCGAACTCGTCCCTGACTCGGTACTGATTGCGATTGTTGAGGATCGGCTCGCAAAGCCAGACTGCGCATCAGGCGGCATCCTCGATGGCTACCCGAGGACGATCCCACAGGCAGATGCGCTCAACCGTATTCTTTCGGAACTTAACATGCGAATCGATCTTGTGATCAACATCGATGTGCCGGACGACCGGTTGATCGCCCGCCTATCGGCGCGCCGTGTATGTGAATGCGGGGCTACGTACCAGTTGACGTTTAATCCGCCGCAGGTGGGCGGGGTGTGCGACCTGTGCGGCGGGGCACTGTACCAGCGCGATGATGATACCGAGGAATCTGTTCGGAACCGTCTCCTGGTGTATAAAAGAGAGACACAGCCGCTTATCGATTATTATGAGAATCTGGGGCTACTTACGACGATCGATGGGAGTGGCAGCATCGAAGAGATCTCAGGCGAGATCTACGCACACGTCCAATAATGCGACACCCAATCGTCCTAAAAACTTTAAGAGCGGTGGTCAATCATATTCAGTCGTAACTACTCAGATAGCCAAAACACTGCCATGAGACTTCACATATACCGGCACTGCCTGGCCCGGGATATACCGGAACCAGACAGGGAATTTAACCGCGGAGGACGCAGAGGAACGCGGAGGGAGTTAAAAACTCTTGTGTTCCTCTGTGGTTAATCTTCTTTGCCATAACCCATCCACCCGGAAGAAATTAAAAAGCCACAGCATCGGCACCGCAAATCAACACATCCCCGCACACTCATGAACCCGGACCACATCAAGAATACGATCAGCACATTCATCCGCGTCCAGCTGGAAGAATCCGGTGCAAGCGGAGCAGTCATCGGGCTTAGCGGCGGCATCGATTCAACGGTTGCGGCATATCTAACCGCTTGCGCGATCGGGCAGGAGAACGTGCTCGGCATCCTGCTTCCTGTGCGAGATCTCACACCAGAACAGGACACGGATGATGCCATCGATATCGCAGATCGGCTCGGAATCGAGTACAGGGTGATCGAGATCAGCGATATTTTGCAGTCATTTTCGGGTGTGATTCCCGACTACGATCTGGGTGCAGCCGTTTCAAACGGGAACTTGATCGCACGAACCCGGATGTGCGTGCTCTATTATTATGCAAATCTTCTGAATCGGATTGTAATCGGGACCGGAAATCGGACAGAGCTTCTTCTTGGATATGCCACGAAATACGGCGATTCAGGCGTGGACATGGAGCCGCTCGGCAATTTATATAAGACCGAGGTGTTCGAACTTGCCAGGCAACTTGGGGTTCCGGAACGGATCATCGAAAAACCGCCGTCTGCAAGACTCTGGGCAGGGCAGACCGATGAAGGGGAACTCGGGATGCGGTACCGGGAGATCGACCGGATATTAAGGATGCTTGTTGATGAGGGGCTCAGTGCGGAAGAGGTTGCGGCATGCGGGGTGCCAGAGTACAGTATCTCTCATATAACCGACCTGATCCGCACAAGCGAGCACAAGCGACATGCTCCGCCGCGGGCCGGCGGCAAGACCGAAACCTGAAGCTATGAAGACGACGACACGAGCGTCGACGACAAAGCCGTTAACGCAAGCGTCGACGGCGAAGCCGTTACTGGCGTTCGAACTCTCTGGTGAGCATGAGATCCTGCCAGAAAGCGAGGTGCTCGCATGTATGCGTGCGCTCGATATCGAGCATAACTTCGTAAAGAGCCTGGAACAGTGCCTGCTATTAAAGATCAGTGGCGATCCCTTCGAGATATCAAAAAGATTGTCCACAAGACTTGCGATGACGCATCATATCGTCTCAGTCGTCATTAAGTGCGATACGCTTCCGGCAAGCATCCTTGAATCGGTTCGAGCCGCAGAGATAACCGTGCCCGGAGGCGAAACATTCAGCGTCAGGGTAAAGCAGATACAAGGTTCCTTTGTACAGTCCACCCGCATGGAACGGCTCATCGGTGAGGTTATTTTTGAAAGAAATAGTGGGGCAAAGGTAGATCTATCCAATCCTGATCACAGGTTCCGTGTAATCGTCACAAAAGATTCATGCGTCTTCGGGGAAGTCCTTGCATCGATAGACCGGAGGCAGTTTTGGGATCGATTGCCGCATAAGAAGCCGTTCTTCTATCCGGGAGCGATCTCTCCGGATATGGCTCGTGCAATCGTAAATCTCTGCGAAATCCGCACGAATGATCTTGTCCTCGATCCATTCTGCGGAACCGGCGGCATCTTGCTCGAAGCAGGCATGATCCGCGCCCGGGTACTCGGGATCGATGCGCAGGAATCGATGGTACGCGGAGCGGACATGAATCTCAGATCTCACGGATTTGAGTACCAGTTGGCTTCAGGGGATGCCTGCAATCTGCCGCTCAAGGACGGGTCGGTCGATGCAGTGGTCACTGATCCACCTTATGGGAGATCTGCCGTTGTCAGGGCAGAATCCATCGAATCGCTCTACAAGAATGCTCTTCCGGAGATATATCGCGTGATGAAGGTGGGCGGGCATGCAGTAGTGATCTCTGACTTTGAACTACTATGTGCTGATGAGATTGGATTTGTTGTGACCGGACTATATAAAAACCGTGTTCACCGGAGTTTGACGCGGTACATCCTGGTGCTACGTAAGTGAACGCAGAGTTTTTCCCTCCGACCCCGCTCTCGTTCGGCCTTCGGCGTTGCTTTGCAGACCGCGGTTAAATTCCATGCTTTAATCCCGGATTTTAACCAACGCGGAACTGTCAAGTACCCTCTAAACCCGAGGGCGCGATAGACCCCGCGAGAACCGGTACCGCACCATCGCGCACACCACGGCAACCCCATCCCGGACCGGATTGAATTTTGAGTCCCCTTCCCGTACCGAATATGCTATCGAAATCTTCCTGATCCGCAGACCCAGCCGCACAGACTTTGCCGTGATCTCGGTCTCGATCCCGAAGCCGTCAGACTCAAGTTTCATCTGCGAGATCGCATCCCTTGTAATGCCGCGGAATCCTGAAAGATTGTCGAGTCTCACACCGTACAGCACCAGAAACGCGGTCCTTGACATCCAGTCACCGATCCTGAGCAGGAGCGGAAGCGAACCTGCAACAAATTCCGTGCGCTCGCCGATCACAAGATCGTTCTCTTTGAGCGCATCGATAAATTCAGGGATGCGGTCGACCGGATACGTATCATCTACGTCCACGAAGACGACATCATCGTCCACGTACTCAAAAGCAACCCGAAGCGCATCCCCTTTTCCCCTCCCGTTGTCGGATATGACTGTGGCACCCATCTGCCTTGCGATCTCAGCGGTTCCGTCGGTCGAGTGCCCGTCGACCACAACGATTTGGTCGGAGCAGACGCTTCGTATGCGGTCGATGGTCTCCCTTATAGATTCACTCTCGTTCTTTGTTGGGAGTATGATTGCGGTCATGGTGGTATGGATATCTGGTCTGTTTTCCGCAGGCAAGGCATGTCACGACCACGCAGATGCCGTTTAGTCTCACCCGGCATGTTCTGCCCGGAATAAGGTACTTCCCACAGTGTTTGCACATCCTTCGCTTCAGGTGCGCGGGGATGCGTACACGATGCCGCATCCCGATCCGTCTTGCTATATATACGTAACGGTCGCACAAGAGCGGACGCGCTTCTGATATCAATTCGGCAAGTTCGAAGAGCCGCTGTATCTGCTGCGCGGCAATGTTCTTGATCCATCTCTTCCGGTGTTTTCGGGCCATTATAGTTTGCTGTAAAGTATCTGTTTGGATCTACTTATTACCGCTTAATTCTACTTTGTCACATTGATTTTTCGCGATGGATCGACTCAACACATCGATACTAATATATTGGATCGCCAAAAGGTCGAGTACACTCGATGTATGTGCATCTCATTATATCTAGTTAGCAGTG
>PQXF01000022.1 GCA_003194445.1 Candidatus Methanogaster sp. | reverse complement strand
AATCTGTAGAGGATGTGCTTCTGAAGAGCCGGATGAGGGAAATCTTCAAGTCCGGTTCTGTGAGGGGGCGCATAGTAACCTCGGGGCTATTACCCCGGAAAGAGGTGCGCTATGTGCCCTACTTGACAAAAACGAGGCGAAGAAATGGAATTAGACCCCAAAAAAGATCCCATTCTGAAATACACAGAAGGGGTGTCGGTTGAACCCTTCGCCCATAGGATAGACGAAATACTCTACGGGGGACAGGATTGAAAATCTTCATCGACACGTGGGGCTGGATTGTACTAATAAATAAGCGTGAGCCCATGCATACAGAGCTCAGCAAGTTTTACTTTTCCTGGAGAAATCAGAGGGGTGTAAGCTAAACGACGGATTATATCCTGGATGAGACTTTTACCCTTCTTTTTAGGAGATTATCGTTCAAAGAAGCTAAGGAGTCGCTTGATGTGATAGACCTCGCTATCAAGGAAGGTTATCTCCGTTTAGAGCGCATCACCGAAGAGCGATTCGAGAAAGCAAAAAGATTAAGAATAAAATTCCAAGATAAACCAGGAATATCCTTTACCGATCTAACCTCAATGGTGGTCATGACAGAGATGGGAATCACCAGTATTCTTACACAAGATGGGCATTTCACCCAGGTGGGAATGGGCTTTCGAAGAATTCCATGAGTGCTGAGAAATTTTGTGGTGGTTAAATTGATTCGCCCAACCTCTGCACAGGTTCAGCCAGAAGGAATGATCCGCGCTCGATCCTCTGTTTCAGCTCATCTGCCAGCTTGATCGCTCCTCTACGGTCTGAATGGCGCAGGGTAACCGGGATCTTCCTCCCGCGCAGCATAATCGCCCCCATCTCGGCAGCGAACGCGTCTCCCACACACACCGATGCGCAGTGCCCGCAGTTGCAGCAGAGATCATTGATCACCTCGCTGCCAGTGAACGCACCGGTCGGGCACAACACATTGCAGGTGCTGCAGTGGACGCACAGTGACAGTTCAAACGTCACCCGTGGCTCGGAGCCGGAACGCCAGACCTGCGAATAATCGGTTCTTCCAATCTCCTTTCTCGTCCTGATGTCCACGACCGGAAGCTCGATCTCACTATCGAGCCTGGACGCACGGGACAGAATATCCTCACTTAGAACCGGTATCGGCATTGCTATCGAATTGATGATGTCGGTACCAGCAGATGTGGCAAAACCACTGATGCACGAACCATCCATCTCATGCATATCCGCAAACAGGGACAGATTCCGCCGCTCGCGTGTGCTTCTCGTGCCCTCCCCGATCACATACCCGACAGCACCGTTTAGCAGTATCCTCGTCCCGACTCCAATGGTTCCTGCGTCCTTTTCGAGCGGATTAATCTCTCCACATCCGCCAAATGCCGCTTCGCTACAGTTTCCCTTGAAATCCGCAACAGAGAAGATCGTGGAAATCGCATCTCCCGGATTTACGAATGCGTTGTAATTCCGGTATGCGCTGCGGGTCGTTAACATGCGTGCGAAAGGGATGTCGTCGATATCGACGGTTGTGGTGATCTCCGCACCGGTCCCGCTCTCACTCTTTTTCTCAGTCCCAGTCTCATTTCCGGTCCCGGCGGCTTTCACTGCCACCTCAATCTCTGCGCCACTGATCAGGTCATGGAAGAGATGTCCGCCGCCGTATCGAGCATTCCTCTCTGCTGTTCCGTGAACAATCAGATCGATGATGCCGAGATGCTCGTTTGGGCATGGACCCGCGTTTGCAGGGACGCCGTTTAGGAAAACCTGCTCTGCACGGGAAAAGACTCCGGGATCGGCAACAGGAAATGATAGTATCACGAGAGTTCCGCTCATGATACCTCTCGTTGCGGTTGTTACGACATCGACATCTTCGACGCTTACGGACTTGCCAGACCTGACAGCGTCACAGAGTTCTTTTGCAGTCAGGACGGTTACATCACCATCTTTAATCTTCTGGTTAATCTCTGCTATCGTTTTCATGAATCATTCCCTCATAATTTTTATGATCAAAAATATCCCGACAAGATTTATGATAATAATCGGTATCGCAATGCGCAGTATTTTTGTGTATGTTTCAGTCCCACTGCCGCCCCCGGTCCCGTCTGCCGAGTCCGCCTGATACTCTTCTTCTTCATCTTCTCCAGCTTCCGACGTATCCGCTGCCACCGAAAACGCCCCCAGGGCGGAGTAATCGACAACACAGGCAGAATCGAAGAACATCTCATGCTCATCGACCTTCCCGTCCCGCGTCACCCGAATCGTGTAATTGCAACCGACGCCAAGACCCTTGAATATAAATTCGGAATCCGAAGTGCCTCTGACGACCTCATCGCAACCACGCAACCAAACATCCGCATCCGATCCGGTCGTTACACGCAGATCTGCATACCTGCCGACCGGAAGCGGGCGTCCGTCGCACGAGCTGTCGTACGAGACGGCGGGAAGCTCCATCTGGCAGAGTATGGTCGGTGCGATATCCTCCTGCCCTGCCGCTGCGATAACACCCCGCCCGATCCCGATTCCGGAAAAAACAAGCAGTATCTGCTGGCTTTCAGGATACTTCGCATATTTATCGGATACATGCCCGCCATGCGCCGCATCGGAGGTAGCAAAGCCCATTCCGTGATCTGCAGTCACCACGAAGAGCAGGTTGTGGTCGGCGCATCTCCGGTACAACCTGGGAATCGTGTCATCGGTGCCATTGATCACCTCGAGATATCCGGACGCGCCGAGATGGTGTCCTGCCGAATCGACAGCAGCGAGGTTGATGATAAGGAGAAACGGGACGTCACTTTCGCACAGGTTTTTTATGACTGCGTCCGCTGCATCGACAGCCCACCGGTTGTATGCGACATACCTGGGGGCTCCCTCTTTATCGCCGAGATACTCTGTGATATTGCTCCATTCATCCATCAGTGCGCCAACGTTTTGTGAAAGGTCTTCGTGACCATAAGGACTGGTGTTGATACTGATTCCAGGATTTTTGATCGAGTTCTTCCGGATGTGCAGAATTATATCGAGTTCATCGCACATCTCCCTAAAATCTCCGTTTTCCATCACGCCTGCACAGAAATACCCGTTCTCGTGCGCGATATCAAAGATCGTCGTCTTGCCTGAAACCGTATTGGGGGTTGCATCCGATCGTCCGGTTACGATGACCGAATGTCCCGGAAGTGTGCTTGTCACCGGAGCACGCACATCGATTACACGCATGCCGCTCTCTGCGATCGCGAGGATGTTTGCGCAGTCTGCTTTTCGAAGTGTTGAATTGTCAAGCGCACGGGGCGTAAGTTCGGGATAACAGTATGCTCCGCCGAGACCATCGATTACAAGCAGCACACAACCGTCGTAATCTGCGCGATGCACTGTGATCTCGGTGGTGGCGCACGCCTGACCCGGCAGGAGCAGTAGGAGCAGAAGGAGATGTATTGTCTGCGGTTTTGGGGGGTCGGTGATAGTTTGCGGCATCTGTGGTATGTATGTGGTCATGGCTTCATGTAAAAGGGAGTGCCAGCTTAACAGGGACGTTGCAGTATATATAGCCGGTTAAATTTTTATAGGAGTGGGTCGGTTTGATGAATGACACTGCGGATGTGATTATTGTGAACAGGTGTAACCAGAGCAATGAACTCCAAACTGTTTTGCCAGCGAAGACGTATGTGCAGCAGGTACTTATGATCTTGATGCTCGCAGCCGCCGCGGCGCTCATGACCTGCATGTATGTGAACCCGGCAAGCGCCACATTTATCCCGGATAACGGAACTCTGCTGGGCGTTACCTACAACCCAGCCATGTCAGAACAAGACATGGAAGACCTGCGATCATTCGAAGAATGGAGCGGGAAGAAACATAGCATAGTCGTCGTATTCCAGGGATTTTCGCCTGACGAACACTCCCCCATCCCAGAGACACAAATGGATAACCTGTGGCAGAATGGAAACACACCACTTCTGTCGATAGAGCCATGGGGAAGCGACAACGATGATATCCTCGGTGTGATAAACAACGGAACGCTCGATCAATATTTTAAGGATTATGCAAAAGATCTGAAGAACTGGACATGCGAAGACTGGACTGTGGATGGCAGAACCGGAACAGGAAAGCAAGTTTTTATCAGGTTCGCTCATGAGATGAATCTACATTCGGGTGCATATCCATGGTGCAACAGATCGCCGGCATCCTACACGGACGCGTGGAAACGGGTGCATAACATCTTCGAAAGCGAGGGACCTGCTCCGGATGCCATCCAGTGGGTCTGGTGTGTCAACAGTGTCGATGTTCCTGATAGGTCTGCTGGCGGGTACGGGGCAGAAGAATACTACCCGGGAGACGAGTACGTGGATTGGGTGGCTATCGACGGCTACAACGTTGGAAAGTCAGTTCCGTGTGCGGATTGGGACCACTGGACCGCTTTTGACGGCATCTTCAAGCCGATGCTGGATCGGTTCGATGATCACCCAGGCATCTCCAAAAAGCCGTATGCGATAATTGAAATCGGATCGTCCAGTGTCGTGGATAGCATGCCTGTTAAGGAATTTTATATTTACACCAACAACGGTTCGCGGACCAATCACTATATTCCATCAGGATGGTGGGGTGATTGGGGCGACATAACGTTCTGCGATTATGACTGCTCAGACCCCCATCTCGGAATCGCATGTGGTGACAATACCTCTATTAAGCTAACCTACTCGGCAGAATGTTCGCAAGAGGAGTGCTGGGCTGGTATCTGCTGGCAGGAGGGTGGATATAATTTAACAGGCGCTGATAATCTGACCTTCTGGGCAAGAGGCGAATCCGGCGGAGAGAAGGTAGAATTTACAGCAGGTGATGCAGGCGCTACGACAGGCACTGTTACGCTGACAAACATCTGGCAGAGATATATCGTCGATGATCTGACCGAAGGGGATATGAGTAACGTAGTTTGTGGCTTCTACTGGGGTGTCAGTGAAGCAAATAACCCGGACGGCTGCATGATCTATCTCGATGACATACGCTACGAGAGCGGCACAGGAATAGAGGACGTTTGTGTCGAGGAAGGGGTATCCAACAACACAAAGAAAGGAGAATGGGTGAAGGAGACGTATGAATCGATCAAGAATCATCCCCCCATCAAGATGGTCTGCTACTTCAATGTCGATAAAGGCGGGACAAAGTATCTGACTGGCGAATCCGATTGGGCAGTCTTCACTACGCCGCGGGATAATCGAAATAATATAGATGATTGTTCCTTTGATCCGAACAAGAGGATACCCGGATATCAGGAAGCAACCGGAGATGACCACTACCTCTACCGATTCCCGATACCTGTGACGCCGAAAGGCGACCTCAACCACGACAACCGGATCACCCCCGCTGACGCCGCGATCGCGCTTGCAATCGCAGCCACCAGCACACACAGCGATGCAGCCGATGTCAGCGGCGATGGGCACGTCACCTCGCTCGATGCGCTGATGATCTTGCAGGCGGCGGCTGCGAATATAGGACTATAAAGAGACAAAAACCATGTTGACCAAAATGACAATGAGGCACATACCACCGATAGCAGTTGCGCTGGTTATGCTGGCTCTACTGGTCGCACCGTCCGGATGTGCCGGCACGGGTTCATCTGACCGCCGCGGGGTCTGTTTGATCGATGGCGAAAGCAAAACGATTTATACAAACGGACAGTGGGCCTTACAGGAAGGTTATGTAATCAAACTCGTACAGATCGACCTCACCGGGACTAAAGCATGGGTTGTCATATCAAAGGATGGAACGGATCTTGATAGCATGATCATTCACCTTCACGATACCGGAAGATTTACAAAAAGCATCGACCCTCAAGAACGGGGTCTTATAATTAGTATAAAAGCTTTAAATATATCCAAACCTGCGGAAGAAGCTATATTACTCGTTTACCAGTATTCAGATGGTGTAGGGGCTACCAAGGGTTCGATCAGTATCGCCTCGTCCCCCGAAGGCGCGGTAATCTATCTCGATGATGAATACAAGAGCCAGACCCCGGGAACGCTTATCGGTATTCCGCCGGGTTCACACACAATCCGATTGGAAAAATCCGGATATGATGTTTACATAGAAACAGTCCACGTTTCGGCGGGAGCGGAGACCACTATGTCAGCGTCCCTATCCGTATCTACATCCATCCATGCAGAAGAGACACATGATACGGGCGAGGAACCGGACAATTGGCAGATGACACCAGATGCCGCCACACCAGGTTCCATGACACCGGCAGATGCAGCTATGCCGGCACCCGTGCCCGGGGCGGCTTTAACGATCATCGGTCTGATGATAGCAGCGATCATTATCGAGATGAAGAAGAGACTGTAATGAATATAAAATTATAGGAAGTACCAAAATGAACCGAACAACAATCGTACTACCGATCCTGTGTATAAGCACGGCGATCATCGGCATCACATCAGAAGCACCGGTATCGACAGATAAGCAGACCGCGCCAGACTCCATGGTCAATGTCCCAGCATTTGAGGCAGTCTTCGCAGTCATCGGACTGCTAACTATGGCGATCGTACTCATCGAGAGGCAGAAGAGAACCTGAATAGAGGCAGACCCATGAACAGAATCACACTGCTCGGAATCGGCATCCTGATCGTCGCATCGATCCCGGGCTGCCATGCAACGACCTTTGCCGATGATATCATCACGTTCACAGAGACGCCATCCGTAGTCGAGATCGAGCCCGGGTCCGAAGCGTCCTTCGATGTGACGCTCATGAACGTAGGATCCCAGTACGCCGACGTGGATATAAACAACAGATCGATCCCGGACGGCATATCGATCGTTGACAACGGTGGGACGAAGTTGGTTGATATGAGAAAGTCTGTGACATACCGGATCACAATTCATGCAAACAATGACATCGCACCGGGCACATACCGGTTCGAGATTGCGGATAGATCAGACATCGATAGGAACACGTGGGAGACGATCAATGTGCGTGTTGGAGGCGAGCGTGCGGTAGCCGAGCCGACAGGCGTTCCGGAAGGTCGGGGCCGCGAGAGTACAAAAAAGAATTCTCCGGGTCTCGGAGCCATCGCCGCAGTATCTGTTCTGCTGCTTGCGTACCGTCTTGGTAGTGGCAGGTCGTAAACTGGCGAGAGAGTCTTTTTTTATTTTCTGGGAACGTCGGATTGTCTTACGCAACCACAACTGTTAGAATGGATCACTATCGATCTGAAAAATCGTTTACACTGACAATCTGTGTCCATATGCGTTAACCTGTAGTTGATACTATTTTAGCCACAGATTAACACCGGTTTCACTGATTACACCCATCCAATCATATTTGTATTTGCCGGGTTGGCATCATGTTTTCAACCGACCAGAACAAATTAAAAAACAGACATGACCTGGCTATCGCAGTGCTTATACTGTCGATGAAAAAGCAATTTCAGAATCGTGGCTACCGCCACTGTTTTTGAGAGTTTTACGTACCAAGCAATTTCAGAATCGTGGCTACCGCCACTGTTTTTGAGAGTTTTACGTACCAAGTCTCCAGAGTTTTCATGTCTGTTATCGACTGCATCAACATCAAATTTGCCGATAAGACTGTAAAACAGTGTTCAGAGAATGATATGGGCTGCATGCTCAAGCTTAACGCATCGCATGAATATGCCGTATAAAAAAATAAAAGAAGAAGATCACTTCACTTCGATCTTCTTCGTTTCCGAGGGCGCAGTCTTCACCATCTCGATCCGCAGCACACCATCCTTAAGCGTGGCATCGACCTTGGCTGGGTCCACCTCAGCCGGCAGCGGGATCCTGCGGTAGAATCTGGAGTAGCCGCGCTCCCTTCTGATGTACCCCTCATCTTTCTCTTCCTTCTCTTCCTTCTTCTCAGCCGTGATCTCGAGCATATCGCCACGAACATTCACGGTGACATTCCCTTTGTCAACACCGGGCACATCGGCGGTGACCAGGACCTTATCTTCCATATCCTGCAAGTCCATGGACGGTGTCATGGCCTCCATCGTCTCCTCGCTAGTTCCCGATGGCAGCAATCTCCCGGGAGTGATCGGTCCGAAGTCTCCGAATGCCCTGTTCATCCATTCCTGCATCCTGTGTAGTTCTTCAAATGGGTCCAACCATCTTCTATACATTTTTACCACCTCACGAGTTTGGTATATCTACCATCATTTCTCTGAATCATAAGCCTATCGTTCACAGGGCATCACACCATAAGACGCGACAGCCCGATGCCATGGAGCCGTAAACATCTTTACCATGGATTCCAGAAGACACCCCATGACGATCGAGATCACGACACCCTCTCGTCTCCATATCACCTTAATCGACCTCAACGCATCGATCGGGCGGGTGGATGGCGGGATCGGGCTGACGATCGGAGAGCCAGGCATCCGCATCACGGCAGAAGGGGTGGAAGCGACAGAAAGGGTGGGTGGGATCACCGTCGCAGGCGACTCTGAACTGACGGGCCGGATGCGCGAGAGCGCGAGAGCGATCCTCCCGGAGGGCTGCGGCGTCCGCATCCACATCGAGCAAGATTCCCCTTCGCACGTCGGTCTTGGCACTGGCACGCAGGCAGCACTTGCCGCGGGCATGGCTGTGAACCGGTTGTACGAGATAGGCATGAGCGTGCGGGATATCGCAATCGCTGTAGGGCGCGGCGGAACATCAGGCATCGGTGTCGCGTCGTTTGAGAGCGGCGGTTTCATCCTTGATTAACTGGAGGGGACGGCCTCTGGTCAGTTATGAAACTGTCATTAAACTATATTGGTGGCACGACAATAAACAAAGGTCTGAGCGTGGCAGCACGTATAGATGAGCAAGAATATACGAAAGGAATCAAGTTTTCGGATGACGATATGGCGCAACTACAAATACAACAACACTCATTGCACCCCAAATAGAATTATTCTGGGTCTCTGGTATCTCGTTGCAGTGATCAACACTTATAAAGAGACTGCACATTGTATCCAAATCGCCCCACTCTGATTCAGGAGGTTTTTTGAGAATATATTCTATTTTTGTCAGTTTTTATGCCTCCGGCGCTGATCGCTTCGCTCACAGCCACGAATGAACGAATGACTGATACGAATTTATTCCGCCTTAATATTCGTGGATGCGCAGCATCGGCAGCCAGCTCTAAGCACCCAATGGCATACCGGCAAGGTTCGTCTACGAGATACTTTCAACTCGAATTACCAGAGAGCCATTATTCTATATTATCGAGAGATGGTGGTGTGCCTGAGACGGACTGATTTCGATAGGTTATTTTTCGGTACCCCATGAGACGTGTAGGGATTCCTTTTTAGAAATGATATCGCAATTACAATAATTCAGAGAAATTCCCATAATCTTCCTACCTAAATACAAATGTGCCGGCACGATCCGCACCGGCAAAACGCTCTGAACTACACGATATCTTATGCCGCGTCCACCAATTCAAGTCTCGGCGCAACACCGAGCGATTTAATCTCATCGAGGAGAAGTTTGAACGCGTAACTCATCTCGACCGGATAGATATCGGTTTCGGCACCGCAGTTGGTGCAGAATGCAATATTCTTCCTCCGATCGAACGTGGCAATCATCCCGCAGTGTCCGCAGACCAGTTCAGACACCTTGTCAGATTCATCGAGCAGCCGCTCCTTTAAGGATAGTGCTGCGCCGTGCCCGATAAGCACGTCCCTCTCCATCTCTCCGAACCTGAGACCACCTTCTCGTGCACGTCCTTCGGTTGGCTGGCGTGTCAGGACCTGAACAGGTCCTCTCGATCTTGCATGGATCTTGGACGCAACCATGTGGTGGAGTTTCTGATATAGAATGGCTCCGATGAATATGTCCGCCTGGATCTGCGCGCCTGTGACGCCGTCGTACATCACCTCTTTACCAGTGCTTGCAAAACCACACGCCACCAATGCATCACGCAATTCGTCCTCAGTCTCACCTGAGAAGGCATCGGCGTCGATTCCTCTTCCCTGGAGCGCGCCAACCTTTCCGCCGATCATCTCGAGCACATGCCCGACCGTCATCCTCGACGGAATTGCGTGCGGATTTAAGACCAGATCCGGGACGAGCCCCTGTTCTGTAAATGGCATATCCTCGTAGGGCACGATCAATCCGATAACTCCTTTCTGCCCGTGTCGGGATGCAAATTTGTCTCCGATCTCTGGTATCCGCTGGTCTCTGACCTTCACACGTGCAAGGCGGGTTCCGTACGACTCGGTCATGATGACTGTATCCACGATTCCTTTCTCGTTTGACCGCATGGTAACTGAGTTCTCGCGGCGCTCCTGTGGCGCAAGCCCGGTAGGCTCCTCAATGAATCTCGGAGGGGATGTCTTTCCGACGAGGACGTCTCCGGGACGAACTTCAGTCTCCGGATTGATCAGGCCATCAGAGTCCAGGTGCGCATACGCTTCCTCGCCTCTTGCACCCCTGACTTCGGCGTCAGGAATCTCGAACCGATCCTCCTGCCCGCCAGGATACCGCTGCTCCTCTGCCTCAAGCGTCCTGAAGAAGTGGCTGCGCCCGAGACCGCGCTCGATTGAGCCCTTGTTCACCACGAGCGCATCCTCGATGTTGTAACCTTCAAACGATAGCACTGCAACGATGAAGTTCTGACCTGCGGGCCGGTTGTCTGCGCCGATTGCGCGTGAGGTCATAGTGTTCACGAGCGCACGCTCCGGATAATGGAGTATGTGCCCACGAGTGTCAGGTCTCATTTTGAGGTTCGATGCCGAGATACCGATGCACTGCTTAACCATTGCAGCGCCCATCGTGTTCCTCGGGGATGCATTGTGCTCAGGGAACGGAACCATACCCGTGCATATTCCAAGGATCAATGCCGGATCGATCTCGATGTGGGTATGTTCCGGCGTGATATCGTCTTCATTGACCGCAATTAACGCGTCTTCCTCTTCCTCGGCATCGAGATACTCGATTATACCTTCTGATACAAGATCGTCAAACGTAATATTATTCTGTTCGAGTTTTATGATGTGGTCTTCAGTGACCAGCGGCCTGCCACCTGCAACAATGATCAGGGGGCGCCGGGCTCTGCCCATATCAGTATTGATGAGCACATCATGCCCCTGAAGCGAAACATTGAGCTGGCCCCCGATTGTACCCTGCCTCCTCCCCATCCGGATCTTCCGCACCAGTTCTGCCGGACTTTCATGGGTGCCGACCAGTTCACCATTTAAAAATACCTTGCCTGTCATTATGCCTCTCATCTATCATACTGCACTGATGCCATACGCATACAATTCGTTCTTGATCGCTTCGGTATCCTCGATTCCTGTGGATAGCTCCACCATCTGGGCGAAGTTCTTCACAAGACCACAGTTTGGACCTTCCGGAGTCTCGGATGGGCACAATCTGCCCCACTGCGTCGGATGCAGATCTCTTGCCTCGAAATGCGGCTGTGTTCTCGACAATGGCGATATTACCCTTCTCAGGTGGGACAACGAAGATATCTGATCGGTGCGGTCGAGCAACTGTGCAACACCTGTGCGCCCGCCAACCCAGTTTCCAGTCGCAAGCGGGTAAACGATGCGCTGTGTGAGTACGTCCGGGCGTATTACGGTCATGATGTTCAATTCCCGTTTCCTCATACTCGCACGCTCGATCTGGTACTTGATGTCTCTTGCAAGCCGGTTGAATGAAACCCGGAAGAGGTCTTCCATCAGATTTCCTGCGAGTTTTAGCCGTTTGTTTGCATAATGATCCTTATCGTCCACGTTTCTCCGACCAGTGGCCAGTTCAAAACATGCCTCAGCCATTCTTGCCAGATAATAAGCTTTTACCATCCTATCCGCTTCCGCGTTGCCGAGATGTGGAAGCAGGTACCTGTCAAGGACGTAGCCGATCCTCCGTGTCTGGTACTCTCTTGCTTGCCTTGTCGCAACGACGCTTCCGAGTTCCTCAAGCGCATTCTCCTGCGTAAACACTCCCAAGTTTACCGCCTCTTCAAGATTCTCCTTCATAAATTCCCTGATATCCGGATCATCTGATACCGCGTCCACGAGATCCTTGTCAGTTTCAAGCCCGAGTGCACGGACAAGCACGACAAAATTGATGCGCCCGGGAAGCGACGGGAATGACACCTCAAGTATCGATTTGCGCCCGCGCTCAACAACGGTCAGCGCCCGATATCCATACCGTTCCGAAAACACCTTCGCAATCTCGACCCGGTCCCCGTACCTGTGATCTATCTCGGTCATGATCTTGTTCGGCGCAAGATCCTCAAGCGTCATGATCACACGTTCGGTGCCGTTCGTGATGAAATATCCGCCAGGATCAAGCGGATCTTCGCCATGCGACTGTATCTCCGCATCCGCTAGCCCGTACAGGTTACATACCTTCGACCGCAGCATGATCGGTGTGACCCCGATCTCTACGCTCTTCGGATCGCTCTCAACCCCGTCCTGTACGACGGTCATCGTGAGATTGATCGGTGCCGAATATGTGAGATTGCGCAGCCGCGCATCGGACGGGTACAACCGATCGACAGCACCATCTGCCTCCTTGACCACCGGATGTCCAACCGAGACCGTCTTGAGACGGACATACGTTTTTGTACCGCTGCTGGCGTCACCAACTTCGGTTTCGATAACACCCATCTCGTCAATGACCTTCTGGAGACCATGATCTACGAATTCATTAAACGAGTCAATCTGGTGCTGCACAATCTTATTCTTGGTAAAATATGCACGGGATAGTTTTTTTCGGTCTAACATTCTTCCCTCATTCGATTACAAGGCGATAAAACACGAATTCGCCAGCAGTTTCGCTATTTCTCGTAATTTCTATGACATCGCCTGCATCTGCACCGATCTCCTTGATTGCCGGATCAACTGTCATGACCTTGGACAATTTCTCCTTTTCGATGCCGTATCTGCTCAATACTTCCTCTGCCTCATCATCATCAAGTATCCGATGTCTCGGAACCATTATGTGGCTGGATATGTCGAATTCTATCTGAACCCCTCCACGGAATCGTGTCGTAATGGAAATCGCCAGAAGCGATTTTCATCGATGCCACTGTCCGAAGGACAGGACATTAATGGATCGCCAAGAGCGATCCATCGATGCCACAGCCTACAAGGGCTGGGCATTAGCGGGCTCGAAGGGATTTGAACCCTCGGCCATCGGGTTTCTGCACGCAGCAGCAACGCCGCAGGCGTTAAAAGCCCGGTGCTCTGCCTAGCTGAGCTACGAGCCCTTCCAAAGCTAATCATAGTGGGAATCCGGAGGACTGGGGTATCGTCGTGGTGCACCAGTGACTCAATGCATTCATGCATATTAAGGGTTTCCTGCCGTGTTCATATCAACACAGCGTTGACAACTCCTTCCTGTCCTGGCCGGTTGGTCACCTGCGCCGAGCCCAAATTTGTCTTGATGATCGCCCCTTTTGTGATGATATTCCGCCGGGTATAGTATTGATTTGCCGGGTTCCCCTCGACGGTCTCGATGTTACATTTCTGGGTTGTATTATCTGATGGATTGGTCACGTTCGCTATATCGCACCGGAAGAGACGTATCTTCTTGTTTCCGCCAAAGGTGCGCACCTTCTTGCTGCGCACCGGCGCGAGGTGTGTGTCAGCAGGTTCGCGCCCGATCTCGAACTTTCGCTTTCCACGAGACCTAACAATCCTTCCGCCGCTTTCCTTGCATTTTGAAGCTCCTTGCCATTTCATGTTTTATTCTCCGTATAAGCGTCCCGGCCGGGACTCGAACCCGGGTCTAAGGCTCCGCAAGCCCTAAGGATATCCGCTACCACATCGGGACTCGCATCAACAGTTGTGCCTATATGTTCTTAAAGGTTATCTGACCCTTCGGGATCGGATATCTTGCGCGGGTGTTCGGATCTGGCGGGCACCCGCGTAACTTGGGACCCTCCCCTGGAAAGAAACCATTAAAGTATCAGACACGACCATAATATATTATGGCAGAAATGGACTCGCGAATCTATACCATCGGGACTCCGGAGCCGGGACAGAGAACTCATATCCGAACCAGCAGCACCGAGATCCAGCACCTTGCAATCGCGTGGATCGCGATATCGTATGCGTTCGCGCTTGTGTTAGCAGATCCACGGGGTCCAGCCCGACCCGACCCTTTCGGGGAACTCGTGATCTATAAGTTTATTTTATCACTCCTTACGGTCGGAGTGTCGTTCCTATTGCACGAACTCGCGCACAAGGTTGTTGCACAGCGGTACAACATGTGGGCAGAGTTCCGGATGAGCTCTTCCATGCTGATGTTCGCGGTCGGGCTGGCATATCTGGTGGGTGCGTTGTTTGCAGCGCCGGGTGCGGTGCGGATATACGGAAACTATGCCACAAGAGAGCAGATCGGACGCATCGGTGCTGCAGGTCCGCTCATGAATGTTCTGCTGGCGCTGGCTTTTATGCCGCTTATCGGCATGAGCGGCTCTTTCGCAGGGGTTGGGTTCGGAGAGATCGGAATTTTGGGTGTGTTGATCAATCTCTGGCTTGCATTCTTCAACATGTTGCCATTTAGCGTCCTTGACGGTAAAAAAGTGTTCGCATGGAGCAAAACTGCATTTGCCGGGATAATCATTCTGATCATTCTGTTGGGGGTAACTTTCATCCCAACTATAACTATGTGAATTACTGTCGCAAACTCTTCTTAAAGCTTGTGATGCCTTCCCCCGCGTTTTTGAGTAGTCCCCGTGCAAGGTCCGGATACTCCCATGCGCCAAGCCCGCAGTCAGGTCCTGCATACCGTATCAGGTCCCCGAATTGATCGTAAGCGTGCCTGAGCCGCTTTGCGACCAATTCCGGAGTCTCCATCGCGGTCACGATCTCGCGGAGCATGGACGTATCCTTCCAGACGTTGGTCTGGTACTTCTCGTTTAACAGGGCGGTCATGCCAAAGATATCGGTTCTTGCAACACCGACGCGCAAAAACATGTCATATTTCTCCAGATCCCCTTTATCGATCAGTTCGAGGTAATCAGGGTTTGCAGCGGATTCCACGCCGACCACATTGATCGAATCTGACTCGCATGCAAGCGTATAGTGAATCGGCGAGTGCAGGTGTATCTGGGTATCGACGTATGAGGATCTCGCTGAGAGGTTAAGCGCGTGGATGATCTCGTCGTCGCTGAACATGATCTCAGGGTTGATCCCGATGCTTGGCTCATCGATGCTGATGACGGCCACATCAAACGACGACTTCGTAGAGAGTGCATTTGCAACGAACCGATCAACGCTTCTCGCGCAGAGGTCCAGTATGTCCGGATATACTGCGCTGCCAAACTGTTTCAGGTATAGCTCAACTGCGCCTGTGACACAGACCCTGATCCTCAACCGCTCCCCGGTATTCTCGAGATACTCCTTTGCAACCGGTTCGATGGCAGCGAGTTCGATTATCTCTGCCGACCCCTCCTTGACGAGAAAAGGTGCCTCGCTACACTCAGGATCGTCAATGATCCTTATAAACTGCTGGTTCATATCCTGAAACTGTGGATATGTCGGGACATCAAGTCCTGCTGCGATCTTCTGGCGCATGCAGTCGCGAATAGCTTCGGTCACCACAGGGTTGCCATACTGCCCGTCAGCGAATGCTTGATGCACACGTTCTCGCTGCCCTTGTGGAAGCGGATAACTCCCGATGTCATCGAATATGATCTCCATGTTGTAAAGTAAGCGTCTTTGCTGATGTAAACGTATCGGAGGGATCGTCGGTCTTATGTGATACCACCATCCACCCGAACCGAGTGGCGAGGTCAAGTTAATAGCCACCCGGACCGATCACAAAACGATGATCTCGGTCACAGTGGTCTCGCGAGGAAAGTATGGAGAGCGTGCAATCCGGACGATTGGGGAGCGGACGGACTTTGAGGCAATAGAAGTTCCAATCCCCAAGGATCTTCCCGGTTTCATAGAGGATACCGAACCGTATACGAAAGATGTTGATCTGACGTCTGATCTGGTGATTATCTTTGCACTCCACCCTGATCTCACACCAGCATTCGCAGCATGCGCAGCAGAATCGGGCGCCGGTGCGATCATCGTCTCAGGGAACGACACATCCGAACTCGAAAAGATCAGGGACCGGTACCGGATACATATCCATGCAGACGAGATCTGTTGCGCGCTCGTCCCATGCGGAGATCGGGTCATCGATGAATTCACAAAGGTTCTCGGAAGACCTGAGTTCTGGATATCTGTTGTTGATGGGGTTGTATCAGACGTCCGGGTCATCAGGGGTTCGCCCTGCGGTGCAAGCTGGTGGGTGGCGTCGCAGCTCGTGGGCACTCCGGTTGCTGATGCGCCTTCGAAGGCAGGACTTCTTGTGCAGCAGTACCCGTGTCGCGCCGTGCGCGGAACTCGCGGTGGGATTCATAGATCAGCAGAGATTCACAAGAAGGCGGTTCTGGCGGCGGTTGCGCGGATCAGGATTGGAGAGGTCACCGTGTGATCTGGGTAGAGAGCACGCCGAAGGTGGCGTAAGTCCGGTCACCGACCGCGATATGCAACTCCGAAAGTGTCTTTGAGGGCACGTCCACAGAGAGGTTAAATCCGCAGTCCAGTTTTACCTGCGAAACCGGAATCGAGGGGATAATCTCCAGAACCGTCCCTTCCAGTCGGTTTCTCATGTTATCCGGCTCGGTACGCAACTCGATGTCCCAAGGGTTTATGTGGACTTTTACCCGGTCATCGACCGCATAATCCGACATCGCCTCGATTGCGGCATTTTGCACCGTTATAACTGCATAGCCACCGTCGCTGGAGACGACTGTTCCGGCAATCACATTCTCGCGGGCAGGCAAACATTCATCTTCCACATCCCCTGCCTCATCCGCAGTCGTTGCGACAT
Source organism: Candidatus Methanogaster sp. (assembly GCA_003194445.1). Taxonomy (GTDB): domain Archaea; phylum Halobacteriota; class Methanosarcinia; order Methanosarcinales; family Methanogasteraceae; genus Methanogaster_A. The sequence goes on along the minus strand of PQXF01000022.1, from coordinate 33,188 downwards.
GCTGGATCTTATCCATCAGATCGGTCAGAGAAAACGGCTTGGTGATATAATCGGTTGCTCCGGCTTTCATAGCCCGGTTGATGGTATCCGGCGAATCGAGCGCGGAGATTGCGAGGATTCGTGCATCAGGGTCCTGCTTTCTGATCTCCTTGATCACAGTGATTCCATCCATCTTCGACATCACGATGTCCATAGTCACGACATCGGGCCGCAGCCCCGCATCCACCAGTTCGCGGTACTTTACGACCGCTTCCTCGCCATCGGCGGCAACTCCCGCCAGTTCATACCCGGAAAGTGCATCATAATTCTCTATAATGTCTCCGATCATCTCCCGCATATATTCCGCATCATCTACGATCATAACTCTCTTCGGCATTGGGAAATAGTATATGACACAAACCAGATAAATATATCGAAACGGTGGGGCTGCGATCCGGGTGTCGGGAGTGCCCGGGCAACTCGGGTTACACCTGCATCGCCTCTGCGAGCGTGAACCGCCCGAGATAGAGCGCGCTTCCGATGACCGCGCCTTTCGCGCCCGCATCCCTGACAGCAGCGATGTCAGTGAGCGTGGTGATGCCGCCTGATGCGATCACAGGAATGCTGACCGATTGCACCAGTTCCGCGGTCGGCGTGATATCGATCCCGCCAAGCAACCCTTCCGTATCGACATTCGTGAATAATATACTCCCTGCTCCGAGTTCCTCGAATTTCATCCCGATATCGACAGGCTTTAGTCCCGATTTCAGAGTCCATCCCTCGATTATGACCTCGCCCCCTGCTGAATCGAGCGCAACCATGATGTGCTCGCTTCCGAACTCATCTGCGAGTTGCCTGACAAACCGAGGATTCTTAAGCGCAGCGGTGCTCACGATCACGCGATCCACCCCGATTCCGAGCAGATCCCGGGCATCCTCAATCGATCTGATGCCGCCGCCGATCTGGACCGGCACATCACACTGCTGGCAGATATCGCGAACGATTGGGGCGTTTACCCTCTTTCCGTGAATGGCGCCATCGAGATCGATCAGATGCAGGGTTTTTGCGCCCTGGCTCGCCCATTCGCCGGCAATCGATACCGGATCAGGGAGCGAGACCAGTTCGGTACCCGGCTTTCCCTGCACCAGTTGCACACACCTGCCGCCCTTGAGATCAACGGCTGGAATTGCTTCAAACGGTATTTCAAACATCATCTTCCGCCCCCTCGTCACCCTGCGCCGCCGTCCGCACCTGCCGCGGATTGTAGGTGCAGTATGGCTCTTCCGCGAGATAGTCGCCTGTTGCTGCATACGCACGAGCACGGCAGCCACCGCAGACCCGTTTGTACCCGCAGATGCCGCATTTCCCCTTCAATCTGCTCTCGTCACGCAGATCCTCAAATACCTTCGCATGATCCCATACCTCCTTAAAACCTGCCTCCCTGATGTTTCCTGCAAGAACCGGCAGGTACCCGCATGGATAGACCCCGCCGTTTCGCGAGATGAAGCAGAACCCGGTGCCTGCAAGACAACCTTTCGTCATCGCCTCAAAACCATGCGTCGCAACACTGACCGTGGTCCCTTCCTCCTTTGCACGCTGGCGCATGATCCTGAAATAGTGGGGCGCACATGTCGCCTTTAACTGGATTCCGGCTCTGTTCCGCTGATCATAGAACCAGTTCAAGATCCGCTCGTATTCGTCGGGAGGTATCTCGTCCTCCTCCCTGCCGCGCCCTGTCGGGACGAGCATGAAGATGTGCAGCGCATCTGCGCCGAGACCGATGCTGAGATCGAGGATCTTTGGGATCTGGTCGATGTTTTTCTTTGATATCGTGGTATTAATCTGCAGACTGATGCCGGCGGCGCGAATCTCTGATGTTCCGCGTATCGCGCCATCAAACGCGCCCGGCATCCCTCGAAACGCATCGTGTGTCTCCGCATCAGCACCATCGATGCTTACGCTGATCCTTGCGATCCCGGAACCTTTGAGCCGGTGCGCAACATCTGCGGTCATGGCTGTGCCATTGGTTGCGAGCACCACCCGAAGCCCTTTATCGGTACCGTACTGCGCAATCTCGCAGACATCCTTGCGCATAAGCGGCTCTCCCCCGCTTAAGATTAGTATTGGCTTTGCAAAATCCACGATCTCATCGATCAGGTGAAACGCCTCGTCTGTGGATAACTCATCAGGGTCCGGCTTCTCAGTGGATGATCCGCGGCAGTGCTTGCACTTGAGATTGCACGCACCAGTGATCTCCCATGCAATCAATCGCGGCTTTATCCCTTTTGGCTCCCTCGTATTCGTCTCTGCGGTCATCATCCTTTGATCATCTCGAGCACATCACAGATCTTACTGATCGTATCCGTAACGGTCTGCATCCCGACCTCGTCGGACTCTGCCGGCACCTGCACGATCCCTCCGAAATGACTGTTGTCGCCGACCACGATCATCCCGTGTATATGCATCCAGTCGTGAATCGCCTGCACAGTCTTCTCCTGTCCACCATTGCGAGAGCCGCCGACAGCGATCGCACCACCGACCTTGCCTGACAGCAGAAATCCCTGCCTCCGGAGCATGAGAGTTCTGTCGAAGAGCGCTTTTAGCTGGGCGGTCATGCATCCGAAGTAGACGGGCGTTGCGACAATGATCCCGTCGGCATCTTCGAGTAGCGGGTATATATCTGCCATGCCATCCTCGATCGTACACGCCTTCTTCTTCGTGCAGCCGCCACATGCCGTGCACGGGGAAACGGCACGCTCCGAGAGGAAGATACGGTCTACTTCAAAACCCCTATCCTCTGCCACGGCAAGCGCCATCTCGATCATCTTTTCGTTGTTTCCATCCCTTGTCGGGCTTCCTGATATTCCTATAATGTTCATTGTATCACCTGCATCTATTCAGGTGGTGTAACTTAATAGATTTGCGATTTCAGGGGGGATGTCAACCCCTGGACGTGTCTTTCTCGTTTGCGCTCTTGGCTAACCCCTGATGCATTACATGGTTCACTCACAATCAATAGAAGCGGGGTGCCCGAACCGACCCTCGAATCTTACGGTGCTGCCTGCCGCCGCCTGCAGGATCATGGGGATGTCGAGAGATGCGACGTTACGGTCGCGACCCATCCGTATCGCTCCCTCGTCCGCGCGATTCTTGTGTATTTTTCTACCTACTTGTTCGCTACTCAAGAACAGCCTTCGCTTCGCTCAGAACTTTTCTAATATCCATCTCACTTGACGCACTCACTTTATCTTTTGTATGGGCATGATAGGGAAAATTATCCAGTTCGGGGTGATGTGGATCATTGTCCCACCTGCAAATTAAATTCCCTGTCACGTCCTGCCAATGAAAACTGTATTTTGAAATTCCGATCGATCCATCAAATAGCACATACTCAAAGCAGTGTATCACGCTATCATCGGGTAATCCAATTATAACTCTTAAATACCCTTCTTGTCCCCCAATTTCCTCGCTTACAACCTCAACCGATTTTACAATGGGATTGATCACAAGATATAGTTGTAACTCATCGAAATATCTGCGTATGCTCAACATATCCCTCTTTTTGCGATATCCAGTCTCTGCAGGATCCGCTTGTGCATATCATAGAGAGCATACCACTCAAAAAAGTCCATATCATCCCCTAATTCACCTTCTTCAAACTTTTTACAGAACGTTTTCGGATTCATCTTGTATTTCGATTCAAATTTCTTCATAGAATCTTCTAATTTTTGTAATTCACGCTCCATCTTATTTGTTTTATATTGTATGAGTTTACTGAGCGTTTTATCAATTAACCAGTCTTCTGTGTCGAGATTTATTAAGTCTCCAAGTGTTTGAATCTTGTGCATTGTCTCCATTCTTGTCATACCTCCCTTGCTGTTATTATACAAACATTCTCTGCATCTACAAATGATGCTTCATTTTATTGGCAGGAGTTATGATAAATCTACCTTCCCAGCTGCCGCCTGCAGGATCATCAGAGCGTCGAGCGATGTGACGCGCTTGTCGCCGCTAACATCCCAGCGTGGGTCGGACGGGCGTCTGCCGGCTGCGATCTGGAATGCGGAAGCGTTGCGCACCCCATCACGGAAGAGTTTATACCGAGTACGTGCAATGTACAGGTGATGACCAGACTTACGAGGATCGACCTTCGACTTCCCGATGAATTGGTCAAAAAGACTGATATTCTTGCCAAACTCGAATATAAGAATCGTACTAACGTAATAAAGAGTGCGCTTTCTGAATATCTCGGAAGAGTTGAAACCACTATGCAGCTCAAGGAGAAAGCTGTGGAGTCGTACCTGGACGATAAACTGACGTACAACGAACTTGTGGTAATAATCGGGCGGCAGAACGCAGAGTCGACAAAAGTTAGTAAGAGGCTACTTGAAAGGAGCGATAGAATTGCGGAAGATATCGCTCGTGGCTGATACATCCGCTCTTGTTTCGCTGGCATCGGCATCTCTGCTGTCACTGGTTTTAAGCGAGTTTGACGTGGTTGTGACCGATATCGTTGTCGGTGAACTTGATGCCATGAGTACCTTTGACGACACCCATGGTAGGGCTGCAACCCGAGGTTTTGGAAAATATTGACTCGGTGAGGGTTTTGAATGCGTCCGATTATCAGAGATTCATGACGAGTAGAATCGATTCCGGAGAAGCATCCTGCCTTGAGATCATCGATGGTGGCGGGTGTGACTATCTGTTGACCGATGATTTCAGGGCTCTCGGAGAGATAGAAAAACAGATCGGTGATGCAGTACTTCTTTCACCGATCATTCTCAAAGTACTGGTCATGAGAGGAATAATCGGGAAGAGTGAGGCACTTGCCAAACTCGGTGAGATCGCTCGGAAGAGAGATTGGCTGGGAAGGCCGATATATCGGTATGCCATGAGATACTTTGATTGCGGGTTGTCTGACTCGTAGAGATGGTTGCTGGTGATGCTCTGGTGCGCGATCAGCCGAAAAAGAGTGCAGGGCAGCGGGTTTTGTGTGACAGTCCCTGAGACTTAGGCTACAGGTCTATCGCGTGAGCCGCTGCTTGGAGGGTCATGAGCGCATCGAGCGAGGTGACGCGGTCATCACGGCTCACGTCCCAGCGCATGTCGAGCGGGCGGCTGCCGGATGCAATCTGGAGCGCGATCACGGCGTCTGTGGTGGTGAATGTATGCGGCACCTCCGGGGTCGGGGCGCATGGGACTGGCTCGGTCTCGAATGGGTAGAACTCGACTTCACCCAAGTACGACGATTCATCGTCATCGTAGATGCTTGCATCGATCGTGCTGTTGTTCATTCCGGCGCCCCAGTAGTTGTGCTTTATTTCAATGGAGTTGGATTGCACATTATAAAGTTGCCATTCCCATCCACAGGTCTCTGTGTTGTAGTTGCCGTTCTCGATGATGTTGTTGTAACTGATGTTATTGCCTGTGTTTCGTAGATCAAAGCCTTGCTCTGTGTTGTTCTGCACCCAGTTGCAGGTAATGTTGTTACCGCTCGAAGCATACAGATAGATGCCACATTTACCGTTCGAGTTTGCAATGCTGTTTGTGAGTGTATTATTGTCGTTCAAAAACTTCAGGTAGATGCCGTGGAAATTGTTCGAGCTTGCTGTATTGTCCATGAGTGTGTTACCACTCGAATAATACATATCGATGCCATAGCTGTTCAAATTAGCGGTGACATTTTCTATCTTCGAATTATCAGTGTATACAAACAACACCCCATCACGGTTTTTCGTCAATATTAGGTCCCTTACCGTGATGTTTGTGGAGTTCACAACCCCAACAAAGCCTGCATTGTCTGGAACCGCCATATCCTTCTTATCGATCCAGTAATATATCGGCTTTCCATCCACGGTATTGCTCGTATCTATGTTCTGGATGTGGTCAGAGAGATCGTAGCCATCAACTCCGAAATTATATGAGTTTCCAGACATTGTGTTATTCTGCAGCATGTTGCTGCTCGAATGACCCAGATAGATACCATACCTGTTTTCCGAGGCGGTGTTATTTACAAGTTGGTTATGATTGCTCGAAAAAAGCATGTAGATGCCATGTCCGTCGTTCGAGTTCGCAGTGTTGCTCATGAGCTTGTTGTTGCTCGAAGACTCTATACAGATGCCTTTGTAGCTGTTCAAGTTCACGGTGTTATTATGCAGCGTGTTGCCGTTCGAAGATTCCAAGTAGATGCCGCAATCGTTGTTCGAGGCGGTGTTATTCGTCAGCATGTTGCTGCTCGAAGATATTAGTAGTATGCCACGGCTGCTGCTCGAGTTTGCGGTGTTGTTTGCCAGCGTATTATCATTCGAAGAGATCAGACAGATGCCGCAGTGGTCGCTCGAGTTTATTATGTTATCCTGCATCGTGTTGTTACTCGAAGACCGCAACCAGATTCCGCAGACGTTGTTTGATGTGTTAACGTTTATTATCCTCGAATTTTCAGTGTATGTAAATAGCACACCTTGTCTGCTATTCGTCAGTGTCAAATCCCTGACCGTAATGTTCGTGGAGTTCACGACTCCAACAAAGCCAGCATCATACGGAACCTCCATATCCCTCTTATCGACCCAGTAATAGATTGGCTTTCCATCTACAGTGTTGCTCGTGTCTATGTTATGAGTGTGGTGAAAAAGAGTGGAACCACCAACCCCAAAGTTGTATAAGTTTCCAGACATTGTGTTATCGATCAGCGTATTATTGCCCGAATAACCCAAGTAGATGCCTTTGTAGCTGTTCGAGTTCACAAGGTTATTTACAAACATGTTGTCGTTCGAAGAATGCGCGTAGATGCCCCACCGGTTGTTCGAGGCGTTATTGTTAGAGATGCCACAGTGATCGGCATTGTGTAGATAAAAACCCGTGTCTCCGGTCACCTTGAACCCCGAAATGCTCACGTAACCCGCAGTCACCTCAAAAACCTTATCCCATCCCCTTTTCGCGCTCACACTCACCACCTCCGCACCCTCACCCTCCAGCGTGAGATGCGCCGTGTCCACAACCACAGTCTCGGTGTAACTCCCGTTCCACACAATGACCGAGTCGCCCGCGGTGGCGTTATCGACCGCCGCCTGTATCGGCGCATCGCTTGCATTGAACGCGCACGCCTCCCGCCACCAGCCGCTTTCGTTGACGTAGAGTTGCTCGGCAGCCGCCACGCCAGAGAACGCGAGCCACAGTGCAAGTGTGAGTATGGCATACCATTTCAGTTTGCCCGGTATCATCATTCCTTCCGACTTTGTGGTCATCTGATAAACATCCATTTATTCTGTCTGAATACTACCAATTACACATTACTGGTATAAAAACTTCTCCCGAAATCATCATGACCTCATAACCCATGCCAGTGACTTCGCAGACCTCTGCACTTCACATCGGCGCGGTACTCGCATTGAACGCGCCGCCATCCCGCGTCTACCAGTTCTCGTATGAAATCACGCCGTTTCACGCCTCAACTCCCAGTTCCTTAGCCATGATGGCAGTCTGCGGCAATGCCAAAACCACCCTCTTCGTCTATCATCAGCCTGTACACGTCTCGGATGTTCTCTTCCAGTTCTTCAAGCGATTCGCCCTGACTAAACACCCCCGGAACTTCCCTGAGCCTGCCGACATACCAGCTCTCATCTATCCAATACTCAAGCGTAAAATGCCTTAACATGGTTTCGCCTCATTACTTTGTGATCTTGACTATCGTGCTACATATTCCTTCTGATTTTGTGATCATCCGCTAAACACCCATTCATTCGGCTCAGACTTATGCAGCCAGTAACATCCCCTGACCGCCTCTAAATTCCAAGCGCACCGGTGATGCCAGCCCGTATCACATCGATGTCAAGCCCGCACTGTGTTGCCACCACCCACGCACCGATGAACGTGCCTGCGACGCTTCCGAGATTCGCAAGCGCTGCGACCAGTATCACGCGGAAGAGGTTGTTCCCCATCAGATCGGGAAACGTCTCTGCCTCAGCAATATCGTGTATGTCGTGCGGAGATGGTTTTCGCATCTTTAACTCGACTGCGCCGGCAAACCAGCCCGCGGCGATCATCGGGTTTAACGAGGTGAGCCATGCAACACTGAATGCAGTCAATACCGAGTAGATATGCCCGCGAGCAAGCGCGGCGCCAAGCCCGCTTAACACGCCATTGATGATGAACCACCACCCGAATGCGACAAGAAACTCATCGAACGATAAGGTCGTGATGACCAGCGCAAACATCGCAAGGACGAGCGCGATCATACCAACTCCGATAATCTTCCCGATGCTGAACCGTTTCTTTGGTATCTCAAGCAATTTGTTGATGTCGGGCAGTTTTTCAGGATGTTTTAGATATTCCTGGATCCCTTGCCTGTGTCCCGCTCCAACGATCGCAACCACGTTTCCAGTCCCCTTCTCTTTGAGATCGAGAAGATTCTTTGCGATGTAGGCATCCCTCTCCTCGATAAGGACACTTGCCGTGGTCGGCGAGAACTCTTTAAGTTCTGAAACCAATTGGGTGACGATATCCTCCTCAGTAATGGCTTCTATGTTGATGTCCTTCCCTCCGACTCCGAATAGCGCACCTACCAATGCGCCAAGCATCTTTATCTTCTCGAAGAACCCGAGTTTTCCGATAAAACGCTTAAGCGTTATCTGAATGTCCCGGTCAACAAGAGCGATCTCAGTCCCGAGTTCTTCTGCGGCATCGATGGCTGCTATCATCTCGGATCCGGGTTTCACCTCCATATCAGCACCGATCTTGTTCTGGAAGTATGCGAGAAGGGAATGGACAAGAAATAGCGTTATATTTCCGCTGCCTAAGATATCCTTTGCCGACACATCTTCATTCTTGCCCTTGAGCGCGGCATACCTGCCAGGGCAGAGTTCGACCGCAACCACGGAAGGGCGTTCCCTTGCTATAACCTCTTTTACCTCGGTAATACTCTTTTTGGAGACGTGCGCTGTTCCGATGAGCACAATCTCAGGCTCGGGCTTGCTTAAATAGTCGGTATAATCGGTGCAGGTGACCTGATAGTGGGTCTGGGTTGTATCGGTCATTAAATTGATCAGCCACCCCTGATCTCTTCCAGAATCCCCTCTGCCCTGTTCTGGCGCACCACCCCTTCGGCAACCATGATCTCGGCAACCCTGTCGATCATCTCACCTTCTGCGCCAGCCATGATCGCGATATTCCTGGCATGAAGCGACATGTGCCCGCGCTGGATGCCTTCGGTTGCAAGTGCCCGGAGCGCACCGAGATTCTGCGCCAGACCGACCGAGACAACCACCTCTGCAAGCTCCCTTGCAGTCGCAACTCCAAGAATCTTTAAGGCGACCCTTGCTTTCGGATTGGACGATGTTGCCCCGCCGACAATTCCCATAGCTATCGGAAGTTCTATGCTGCCCTCGAGATCACCATCGCTGTTCTTCTTCCACGAAATAAGCGGTTTATAGCCGGAGAGTGCAGCGTAAGCATGGGCTCCTGCCTCCACAGCTCTGAAGTCATTTCCTGTTGCGAGAACGACCGCATCGATCCCGTTCATGATCCCTTTGTTATACGTAGCGCACCGGTACGGATCAGCAGCTGCGAATGCATACGACTTTACAATATCCCTAATAACCTCCTCCCCGCCGATTGCGTCCCTATCAAAGACTGCGCGAGCCCGCGAGAGCCGGTGCGTCGCAAGATTCGAGACGATCCGCAGGAGAACCCTGCCGTTTCCCAAGCAGCATGAATCGATTATCGGGGTGACTGCTTCTGCCATCGTATTGACCGCGTTTGCGCCCATCGCATCCCTGCAGTCCACGAGAAGATGCACGATCACCATCGCCCCCTCCGCAGTCTCGATCGTCCTGATCTCCACATCCTTTGCCCCGCCCCCGAGTTTCACGAGCAACGGATCCTGCTCATTTGCTTTCTCGAGAATCTCCTGCTTTCTGGAAAGGATGTTCTCTCGAAGCGCTTCAGCATCGGTGACGTCCACGATCTGTATCTGCCCGATCATCACCGGCTCATCGCTCGATGTGCGAAATCCCCCCTTAATTCTCGCGATCTTCGCGATATTGGACGCAGCAGCCACGACGCTCGGCTCTTCGAGAGCCATCGGGACGAGATAGTCCTTTTCATTTATCATGAAATTGGTTGCGACACCGACCGGGAGGGAGATTGTGCTTATGACGTTCTCGATCATCCGGTCTGCCTGCGTAAGATCTAAATCCGTGGTAAGTGCCGAGATGTCTTCCTCGGTCAGATCCGAAAACTCACCAACAATCCGAAGTCGCTCTTCTGGTGTGTGTTTGTAGAATCCTGATAATCTGGATGTTTTTTCTGGCATAATATCTATAATAAATAGGGGTCAATACTTAAAAACTTCTCTTTTATCGGTAGTTTCGGATACCTCTACTTCCAAATATGGCGTATAAAACAACAAATATAACTACCTGCTAACGGGTGGTGGTACTCGACACGATAATACTGGAATTCGCCCTGATAGCAGAGTGTCGATAATGTTATAATGCGGGGGTTTAATGGTGGTGTAATAGGGGTGACATACCCCATATCTATTGGAGAGGTACGAAATAATGAGAACAACAGTGATGTTTCTGGTGGCATTGCTTGCGATTATAGCGATTACAACGATGTCAGGATGTATCGATGATACTTCGAACGACGCAGAGAATGCGACCGGCGGTGACGCGCGCAATGACACGAACACGACGCTTTCCAATGCGGGTGATGAGTTAAGCGGTAGTTATGATGAAGAGCCTATCGACGAGTCAGGGGCGAAGATGAGGACTGTGCCTGAGTTTGAGCCAGAACCGGAAGCGGCGCCGATAGGGCATGAGGATCCGGATGCAACCGTCGATATGAATGAGACTGTGAACCTGTCCGGACTGAACGTAACATGTACGATGGTTAAGAATTACCATTACTATGATGAAGGCACTGATCGGCGCCTGGAAGTAAGTGTGAGGCATATCAAACTCCGTGTTATGATCACTGCGACCGGCGGCGAAGAGATCGAGACCGGAATTGCGGATTGGTGGATAATGGATACGCGCGGCAGGAAATACAAAACGATACCACACACCGACGCAAATCCCATGAAACCGGTGCATAAACTTTCAGACGGTGACACCATAAACGCATATCTTTTATTCGATCTTCCAGGGAATGTGACTGACTTCGTGGTTCAGTATAACATTAGCAACGTTGTTTCGAGCGACTGCGACGTTATATCGTGGGTCGTGGGCGATCCGGATATACCGACTGCGTCAGAGTACAGGAACGGGTTCGTGCGATACCCGATAAGGGCAAAAGGTAGCTACTACCACACGAGCAACCGCACATGGGCCAGTGACGATCTAACGTTCCGCAGCGATGGCAGCGTAGAGTTCAAAGGGGAACACCTACACGGACGGGGTACGTGGAAGCTTGTGGAATCCAATAACTCGTGCAACGCATACAATGTCTCATTCAAAGATCGGTTTTACAACGTGAACATTGATGTACTCGGGAGTTGGTCAAGTAACGGATGCGGCATGGGCAGCTGGAACGAAATACAATAGGTGAACGGACAGGAATTTCTTCAAAACTTTGAGACACTACCTGAAAACCCCCAGGCGTCGTTGTGAGCATTTCACTTCCGCACAACAACGGTCACAACGTCTTCGTCACTTAACACGTGCGAAAGACCCACATGCTGCCCTGCATGTTTTGCCGAGTCCCCCCAGACCTGCGCATACCGAAACTTTCTCACAAAATCGCGGTGGATGGTAGAGCAGACCTCCGCCACAGTCGAACTGCCTTTCATGATCATCGGCTCGTCCATGTCAGCCGGCTGCCCCTGCGGCTTCATATAGATGCGTATGAACCCAAATTCGGTATATATCCGCTCCTTTAAGGAATTGAGATTTACACCACCATCCGCAGAGATCATGATCGCATTAGGAAAACGCTCCTTGCACGTTGCAATCGTTGCCGCGTCCGCAAGATCGATCTTGTTTACGACAGTTACACCACGAACATACCTGCGATTTCCCATAACCACATCGATCAGTTCATCAACGGTTATATTCGCCCGTATGATCACGTTTGCATTGTGTATTTTGTATTCGGATAGTACTGATTGGACGGTTTTCTTATCGAGATCGATATCAACGGTACTATTTACCCGGACCCCACCTCGATCCGACTTGTAGATTGTGATGCGCGGAGGCGCGGTATTGATCCGAATCCCTGCATCGTACAACTCTTTTACGAGCACATCATACTGCTGCAACTGGAACACATCCACAATTATAAGGACCATATCAGCATTTCGGATCACCGAGATCACCTCCCTTCCGCGCCCGCGCCCGATCGCAGCACCCCTGACCAGTCCCGGAACATCGAGAAACTGCATCTGGGTTCCGCGGTACTCAAGTGTGCCGGGAATCACATCGAGCGTGGTAAACTCGTACGCAGCCACCTCGCTTTCGGTTCCTGTGAGGACGTTTAACAAGGTGGATTTCCCGACCGATGGAAAGCCGACCATCACAATGGTTGCGTGTCCTGACTTCTTTACGGCGTATCCCTCGCCGCCTGACTTCGATGCTGCCCGCTTCTGCACCTCATCCCGCAGTCTTGCGATTTTTGCTTTCAGTCGCCCTATGTGGTGGGATGTTGCCTTGTTGTACGGCGTCTTCCTGATCTCGTCTTCTATGTTCTTGATATCGTCTTCGATTGTCATTTTGTGGGTGGGTGTACCTAATCGTGGATATGCTTTATAGTATTGGGATGCCGGATCAGAAGATATGTAGTTACCGCGAAAAAATCTGTCGGAAGTATGGGAGGCGCCAACCCCACACCTCACGCGCTCATAAACGACGGCGCGATGACCAATTCGCTGACTGTGGTTGATTCACGGACCATATCCTCCCTTGATATGATGCCATACGGCTTTCCGTTGATGACCACGACGATGTTTCTTGTGTGGTGCTGGTCAAAGAGTTTCGATACATCCGGGATTGGAACATCACCGTCGACGATGATAGGGTCTCTTGACATAACGTCCCACGCCTTCTGATTGGTCAATCCCGATACCAGGGCTTTTGTGATCTGTTCCAGCGTCACAATACCGACAACAACCGTTGCATCAACCACAGGAGCGCCGCGTATCCGGTGTTTGAGAAGGATATTCGCAGCAGCCTTAATCGTTGTATCCACATCAATCGATACGTTCCCGCTGCGGATACACTCCTTAACAGATCGTTTTGGCAGGATGATCAGATCCGAGATCGCAAAGATCAGGATGTTTCTTGTATCATCCCTTCCAATCGCCTTTCCCCTGATCACGAGTTTGTTCTGTGGCGTTGGACCTATCTTGATGATGTCACCGTTGTCAAACTTGCGGATATCGCCGATGACCCTGACCCTGCCGTGGCATGTGTCCGGGTGCTGCACAGTAGTAAACATGATCTCACAGACGGTTGCACCCTCGACCAGTTTTCCATTCCGGTAGATGTTTGTTATCGTCTTGGCTGGCTGGTCACTGATATCGAGAATGTCATACGTCTGCCCGGTTGGGTGATACCCGCCTTTTGGACCTGGAACGCCCTCCACAATCCCAAGCATCCGGAGAGCTTGCATCTGATTCCGCACCGTACCCGGGTTGCGGTCGATCACAGCGGCAATCTCCTCTCCTTTCACCCCATTCCCCTTCTGATGGTAGAGGTTGATGAGTGTCGTCAATATCTCGGTCTGGATGGGCGTAAGTTCCATAACTTAGTTAAAGTCATAGATCACCCACCATATACCTATCGATTAATAATGTAGAATTAGCTCACTTAAATGGTGTGTATGCTCCAAGAAGAAATAGCTCAGCATCCCTAACTCCCTGCACGGTTTTAGCGAACGTCTGCAGTTCTTCGATCTCGCTGTACTGTTTGAATCTACACATCACGAACAACCCATATTTCCCGGCTGTGGCTTCCCATGCTCCAAAAGCCCACTCTTGCTTCGCCAAGAACTCGATTAAATCATCGACAGCAGATTTCGGACACTCTATTCCGATATATCCATTGATGCGGTATCCCAGTTCTTCCCAGTTGATTTCGGGACGATAACCTGTTATAATACCCCGCTCCATGAGCATGCGAACGCGTAAATTTGCTGTACTTCTCGGAACTTCGACATATCTGGCAAGCTCGGTCAGTCTGGGCCCTACGCCAATGCCATCGGACATTGCCTCAAGAATTTGTTCATCCAGTTCGTCTACGATAATAGCACATCCATATCAGTTGTTGTGTTGTATTGACATAGTAAATTCTAATCATTCTTTAATGTATTGGTCGGGTTGGACTATCAACTTGCTCGAATGTCCTGATCACTGGTTGCCTGACAAACCGGTAGCAAGCATGCTTGTAATAAATAAACAAATTATATGGATCAACATCGGTAAATCCGTGACATTTTCCAGTTTATGGATGTCATAATAGATGCCACCACCTAAAATCTCCTAAAACTTGGTAACATCTCCCAACTAATTTGCAATTTTCCACAAGACACCCCGGGTCAGACTGGACCCCCTTAAGCCCAACCGCAATATCAAATAACATTCGTACGATTCGTACAATTTGTTTCATTCGTGTTTATTTGCAGGTTTTTTTCAATAAAAACCGGATTTTCCGAATCCAAATTGAGTTATTGCGACTCTTACACCACTATAAACAACAGTTCCCCGTGATCCGGACGATCGGGTTATTTCATCACTGCTCATCGGAGTCCAACCTTTCGAGTAGCCTGGTTCTCGCATCATGTGGATCGGCCCGACCGCGCGTCTTCTTCATCACCTGCCCGACAAGGTAATTAAGTGCTCTCGCTTCCCCGCGTCTGTAATCATTGATCGCATCAGTGCATTCGGAAAGTACCTCATCGACAGCAGACGTGACCACGTCTTCTTTCACCTTCGCAAGTTCCTTTTCAGACACGATCCCGGCGGGTGTGCCGCCTTCATCAAGAATCGTACGTATGACTGTGATTGCACCATTTTCGGTGATCACACCATCCGAAAACAACTTCAGGATCTCGATCATATCCGAGGTCTTGAATGCGCCGATCTCAAGATCGCGATAATTAAGTTCCCCTTTCAGCACGTCAACGATCCACGGAGCACTGAGCTTCGGGTCGATTGCGACGGAAACATCCTCAAAGAACACTGCGAGTTTCTGATCGAGCGTTAGCGCGGCGGCATGGTTCTCTGTTATGCCGTAATCCTTAAGGAATCGTATACGCTGCGCCTCTGGAAGTTCCGGAATCGTTTCTCTGATCGCAGGCACCCAGCCCATAATCCGCATCGGAACAAGGTCAGGCTCCGGGAAATAACGATAGTCGTGCTCGGTCTCCTTCGTCCGCATCGAAACAGTGACGCCGCGCAACTCATCGAAGTGTCTCGTCTCCTGCACAACAACCTCGCCGCGGCGCAGCACATTTCGCTGGCGCACGATCTCAAATGAGAGTGCACGCTCCGCGCCCTTGTACGAGGATATGTTCTTAACCTCAGCACGCTCGCCGCCGGCAAGTGAGATGTTCGCATCCACACGAATCGCGCCGTCCAGATCCCCGTCGAACACATCGAGGTATTCGAGGATGTTCCTGAGTTTATTCAGGAATCTCCGCGCCTCTTTTGGGCTTCGGAGGTCTGGCTCGGTCACGATCTCAAGCAGCGGCACACCGGCGCGGTTATAGTCGACCAACGTGAACTTCGACCGGTCGATCGTACCTTCGTGCACCAGTCTTCCAGGATCTTCTTCCATATGGACCCGGTTGATCCTGACGCGCCTGACCCCATGCCCCTCATCGCCTTCGATGGCAAGGTATCCGTTGATCGATATTGGATAATCGTACTGCGTGACCTGAAATCCCTTTGGCAAGTCCGGATAATAGTAATTTTTGCGATAAAACTGAGTCTGTGGTAGAATCTCGCAATTCATAGCAAGAGCAACTTTTATGGCGCTCTTCACAGCAGATCTGTTCAGTACCGGAAGCGACCCGGGCAGACCGAGGCAGACCGGGCAGGTGTGGGTGTTTGGTGGCGCGTTGTGATAATCAAGCCCGCATGAACAGAATAACTTTGAATTAAGTGTATTCAGTTGTACATGAATCTCAAGTCCGATGATCACACCATCTTCTGTTCTTACAGACATTTCTGATGAGTAGGTGTGCGGATTAAATTAAACTTTCGGCTCTTCCGGCTTTGGGACAAAAAATAAAACCCAAACCCCGAAATGAATACTCATTCCAACGAGCATCTTATCGAAGACAAGAATTTACGAAGTTCCGCAAATGTGCATCAGGTGATAACGTAATCTTGCAAGCCCTGATCGAATGGCTGCGCTTCTGCAAAAGTCCGGTGGTCGGCCGAACAAGCCAAGCATACACATTATAAGCATTGCGATGAAAACTTCCATAATGCACCCCGAAGTCTCGGTGATCGTTCCAACTCTTGATGAGGAGAGTTATCTCGAACGAACGCTTGCATCGATTGCAACCCAGAACACGAACACATCCTACGAACTGATCATAGCCGATGGCGCGAGTACCGATGAGGGCATGTCCATCGCAGAGCGGTATACGGATGTAATCATCCAATGCGAGGAGAAAGGCATCGGTGCAGGCAGGCATTGCGGTGCAAAGCACGCGAGAGGGCGGTATCTTATGTTCATCGATGCAGACACGATTCTACCATGTTACTACATTGCATGGCTCTGCGATCGGTTTGCTGACAGGGACCTGGTTGCATTCTCCGCGTCATTCAGATTTTCAGAGCAGTCACAATCCGCGAAACTTGCCGAGAAAGTCACGAACCAGTACCTGACCATGCGGGACAAGGTTCTCGAGCCGACGCTTCCGGGATTTAACACTTGTGTCAGGAAGGATGCATATTTCGAGATTGGTGGATACCAAAACGTCCCTCTCGAGGATATAGAATTCAGCAGAAGGATAAGCCAGATCGGGAAGATCAGGTATTTCGATGACGTGGTCGTTATAACCTCGCCGCGACGGCTTGACGGGATGGGACTTCTTGGAACATTATACTATTACACCCAGCTCGACCTCGGACGTGCCATAGACGGCAGTATGATCGATAAAATAAGTAAGAAACTTGGAATTGCGGATTTGCGCGATTATGTGGGGATACGATGACAGATACGATACTAAACACGATACGGTTGCCCAATACCAATTTTGAACGATTGCATGAACGATTAATCAGCCAGCTGAAGCGACGGATCGGCGGCGATCACATCAGTGAGCAGGTGCTTGCTGCGATGAGGAACGTACCCAGGCACCTCTTCGTGCGTGAGAGCGATATGGCGAAGGCTTACGAAGACTATCCGCTCTCGATCGGGCACGGTCAGACGATCTCCGCGCCGCATATAGTCGGGATTATGTGTTCGCTGCTCGAGATCGAGAAGGGGATGAAGATACTCGAAATCGGTGGCGGTTCCGGATATCATGCGGCGGTGCTTGCGGAACTCACCGGTCCTGGCGGTATGGTGTACGCAATCGAACGGATCACCGAGCTTGCGGAGTTTGCACGGCAGAATCTAACAGATGCAGGATATGAAAACGTCGTCGTCACCGCAGGCGACGGCACGCTCGGGCTTCCCGAACATGCGCCTTATGACTGCATCACAGTGGCGTGCGCTGCTCCTGCCGTCCCACAGCCGCTTGTTGACCAGTTGAAACGTGGCGGCAGGATGACTATCCCAATTGGTGAGTATACACAGGAACTGTACCTGATTCATAAAAACGACGTGATATCGAATGAGAAGAAAGGTGGGGTCGTGTTCGTGCCACTGATCGGAGAATATGGGTTCTAACATGATTGAAAGATTAAAGATACGTGACGCAATGGAATCGATCCTTGCCCACAATGCAGCGCGGGTCATCTCGCACAACGATGCGGACGGGCTAACAGCAGCGGGCATCCTCTGTCATGCCCTCTTAAGACTCGGGAAGCGGTTCCATACAACCATCATCAGCCAGCTTGATCGTGGATTTGCGGACCGGTTGAATGCGGATCACCATGAGGGGATGCTAACGGTCTTCTGTGATATGGGAAGCGGACATTCCGACATCATAACCGAGGTCGTAGGCGACGTTCTCGTGATAGATCACCACACGCCAACCGGCGATCTGGCATGCCCGCATGTGAACCCGCATCTGGTAGGGATCGATGGCGCATTCGAGCTATCAGCGTCCGGTGCGGTCTATGCGGTTGCGAAAGGTCTCAGTAGCGAGAATATTGACTTATCGGGGCTTGCCATGGCAGGCGCGATTGGGGATAAGCAACTGATGATCGGCGCGAACGCAGACATACTCACAGATGGCGTGCAGAACAAGATCATATCTGTGAAGAAAGGGATTCGGATCGGAGATGGGGACGTCTCTGATATTCTCGAACAGAACATCGACCTCTATCTCGATATTACTGGCGATGCTGCGAAGGTAAGCGAGTTTCTCGATGAAGTGGGCGTGAGCGGCAGCGGAAGATTAAGCGAACTTGCCGAGCCGCAGCTCCGAAAACTTGCAACAGCGCTTGTACTGAAGTTGTTGCAGAGGAGCAGTCCGGATGTCATAGAAAATCTCATCGGCGACGTGTACACATTGCGCTGTGAGGTGATCCCGAACGTCGATGATTTCGTATCATGCTTGCATGCGTGCTCACGGTTAAACGATCCGGGACTTGCACTCTCGCTATGCCTTCGGGATCCGGCAGGTGTTCCCCATGCCAGAAGAGCGGCTGTTGATTACCAGCGCACCCTTGTCCGCGAGATGAAGGCGGCCGAGCCATCCATCCTGCACGGGGACCATATCAAGTACCTGATGCTTGATGATGCGGAGGGCACAGGCATCATCGCAAGCACGGTTACCGGATTTCTGTACCCGGATCAGCCATGTATCGTCCTTAACCATAGTGATGGCAAGATCAAGATATCAGCCAGAGGCACGAAGTACCAGGTCGCAAGCGGACTCGATCTTGCAGAGGTGCTGCGGATCGCTTCTGAGTCTGCGGGCGGCAGGGGTGGCGGGCACAGCATCGCTTCAGGTGCTGCAATCCCAAAAGGCGCGGCAGATGCGTTTATATC
Source organism: Candidatus Methanogaster sp. (assembly GCA_003194445.1). Classification (GTDB taxonomy): domain Archaea; phylum Halobacteriota; class Methanosarcinia; order Methanosarcinales; family Methanogasteraceae; genus Methanogaster_A. The sequence goes on along the minus strand of PQXF01000022.1, from coordinate 14,100 downwards.
GACCGCGGACTCGCTTGTTGGTGCGCAGCTTGGTGGAGAACCACGATGATCCTATCAAAGAATGAAATTGACGAACTGATGAAGCTTGATCCTCCGATTGTTGAGGATATGATCAACCCTGATACCCAGATACAGGTGAACGGCTGCGAACTCACAGTCGATCGCATCTTTGCGTTTGCAGGCGCAGGTTCCGGATCTGGTGCAGGTACCAGCACAGGTGTCAGCACAGGTGCCGGTGCAATCGCATTCGAGAACAGCGAACGGGTGCTATCGGAGTGCACCGAACTAACGTTCGATGGTGACGGCTGGATATATCTCCCGACTGGCAGTTACAAGATCGTTTCTAGGGAGATTGTGCATATCCCAAAGGACGCGATCGCGATCGCACGACCGAGATCGAGCCTCCTACGCTCTGCAGTGAGCGTCGAGACCGCGGTCTGGGATGCCGGCTACGAGGGAAAGAGCGAGTGCCTGCTCATCGTGTTTAATGAGGCGGGATTTAATCTGAAGCGCGGTGCGCGTGTTGTGCAACTGTTGTTCATGGGGCTTGCGAGCGGGACAGAAGGGTATGCTGGCGTGTATCAGGGGTATCTGACCCAACTCCCGACATGACTAAATATCTGTGAGACAATCCGGATACTTAATGATCATCACGATAAGTGGACTGCCCGGAAGCGGAACCAGCACGGTATCCAAAATCCTGTCGAGACGCATCGGTATCGAGGTCGTCTCGGCAGGCGACATCTTTCGGAAAATGGCAAAAGAGAAGGGGCTGACGCTTGAGGAGTTTGGAGAATCCGCCTCGGATGATGAGGGGATCGACCGGGAGCTTGACCGGTTCCAGAAGAAGATCGCCTCGGATGCAAGAAGCGAGGAGAAGGACGTGATTATAGAGGGCAGGCTCTCGGCGTGGATGGTAGAGCCTGATCTCGCTGTATTCGTGACAGCTCCGCAGGACGTTCGGACAGCACGGGTCTCACATCGCGAGGGGATACTACTTTCTGATGCTGCTACAGGGATCCTGGAGAGGGAGTTATGCGAAGCCGCGCGGTATGAGGAATATTATGGCATCGATATCAATGATCTCGGGGTGTACGATCTCGTGATAAACTCAGGGAACTGGGATCAACATGGGGTTGCCAGAATCGTTGCGGCGGCTGTGGATGCACACCAAACGCATAAGTAGAGTGACACACCAGTCTTTTTAATAAAACCACAGTTCAAAAAAAAGAGTTGAAATGAATGGACATCGATCTAAATAAAGCACTGAGAAAAACAATCAGATCCGGCAAGGTTCTCATCGGATCAAATGTAAGCAGGGATGCCGTAAAAGATAACAGCGAGACAACGGTTGTGCTTGCTGCGAACTGCCCTGCTCTTATTAGGGCAGAGATATTGGATTCTAACGCATCGATAATCGAATATCCTGGAATGGGCATCGACCTCGGCATCGCATGCGGGAAACCGTTTAACATTGCTGCGCTAACCATCCTCGATCCCGGGGATTCAGGGATCATGGCGATATTCGAACCTGAAGAGACGCCGGAGACTTCCGAAGCTTCCGATACGCTGGAAACGTTGGAGCTATCAGAAGCAGTAGAGGCACCAGCCGGGATCGAGTGATAAGCGTGGGTGAGATCAGACTTACCACAGAAGGTGTCAGGTACATCGCGCTCTTTGAGAGTCTCACAGGAGCTACGGCACGAGACTGTATCGACGAGGGTGATCGGGTACTGTATGTGGTCAGAACCGGCGACATGGGGCTTGCGATCGGCAGAAACGGTGAACATATAAACAGGGTCAAGAAATCCATCGGCAAGCCAGTTGAGATTGTGGAGTATACCGACAACCTCGAAACGTTTATGAAGAACGCGGCGCAGCCCGCGAAGGTGGTTGGAGTCGAACGGGTGGTACGCGGCGGAAGGCGGATCGTGTACGTGGACGTTCCCCCAAACGAGAAAGGGCTTGCGATCGGCAGGGATGGTAGAAACATCGAAAAGATGAGGATGCTCGCGCAGCGACATCATAACATCGACGACGTGATAATCAGATAAGGTTTAAGTCCGAGAGAGCAAGAGAGGAGGAATAACATGGGCAAAGGAAAATATGCAGCTCGCAAGCTACAAAAAGACCGAAAGAAATCCAGATGGAGCGATCGTAACTACAGCAGCCGCGCTCTCCGCCTGAATATCAAAGCAGATCCACTCAGCGGTGCCCCACAGGGGCGTGGAATCGTGCTTCAGAAGGTCGGAGTCGAGGCAAAACAGCCAAATTCCGCGATCCGTAAGTGCGTCCGGATACAGCTAATCAAGAATGGAAAACAGGTTACTGCATTCTGTCCGGGCGACGGCGCGATCAACTTCATCGATGAGCATGACGAGGTAACAGTTGAGCGTATCGGCGGAATGATGTCAGGTTCCATGGGCGACCTGCCTGGTGTCAGGTTCAAGGTGACCGCTGTAAACGACGTGACGCTTCGCGAGATGGTGATCGGGCGTAGAGAGAAACCAATCAGGTGATCCGATGGATAAGTTATTTGGCAAATGGGATTTATCAGAGGTCGAAACTATGGATATGGGCATCAGGCGGTATGTAGATCTCAGTCCGAGAATCGTGCTTCATACCGGCGGCAAACACAGCAGCCAGCAGTTCAACAAGTCTGATGTACCGATCGTTGAACGGCTGATCAACAGGATCATGCAGAAAGCGGCAAACACCGGTAAAAAGCAGCGTGCTTATAGCATCGTCGTATCCGCATTCGATGTCATCCACGAGAAGACCGGGAAGAACCCGGCACAGGCTCTCGTCGACGCCATCGCCAATGCGGGACCCCGGGAAGAGGTTGTCCGTCTCAAATACGGTGGGATCGCTGTGCCGAAGGCTGTCGACACAGCACCCCAGCGCAGAGTGGATATCGCTCTGCGGTTCATCGCCGAAGGGGCGCGCCGTTCCGCATTCAAGAGCAAGCGATCTATGATAACGAGTCTCGCTGATGAGATCATGGCTGCTGCATCGTATGATGTGCGGAGTTATTCGATCAACCAGAAGCAGAGCCTCGAGCGGGTCGCAAAGTCCGCGCGGTGAGTTTGATTATACCACAAGAGTTCGCGAAAGAGTCTTCACAAACTCTTTCGCGTTCTTTTGGTTGCAATTCCACCCACCCGCTGACAGAACATTCGTATCGATTCTGTGATGATCAACGGATGTGCAACCGAAAACAAGATGGTCATGCCCCTTATGGCAGCAATGTACGCGTGTTCCTGATCAGATTGGTCATTACAAAATAACAGGTGCTTTCACCTTTCACTCACTCTCCGCGCTGCGTAGCTCTGCGATAATCCCGCCTGTTTGTACCCCTTGCCGCGATTATCGCAAATCGATACCAAATAAAAATGTATTGATATGATGAAATATATTATTCATATTTCACAGTCCATACACCAAACATCCCTATGGCAAATTTGGCAGTACCAGTTCCGGCACTGTAGCCCGGTATGAAAGCGATAGTCGCTTCCCCGGGTTTTTGTCCACCATTTTTCTGCATCTCCCAGCCGACCAGCGGTTCTATGGGTCCCTGGATCATTTGTTCTGCCCCCTCCGCCTCGACGTGCGCCGGGATTGGGCCGGACCATGAAAATCCGGTAGGGTCGATGGGATCGTTTCTTTCGATGGCGCAGTATATCTGTTGTACACGCCCCCACCCATAACTCCCTTCTCCGCCAAATCTGAGGTCGTTAAGTTTGTCTTTCCATCTTTCCAGTTTCTCTGGTAGCTCCTCCGCCTTTACCCAGAGGCTACCTGCCAGATATACCTGCCGTCCATCATCTCGTGTGCGAGGGGTGATGAACTCGGTGTCGTGCAGGGAACCTTCGAGCGCCCCACGGCTGTGCGGGGATGAGGCGGTACTCGCGTAACTATCCAGAAAAAGGTAATCAAAGGTCGGCTCGTCTTTCTTCAGGACTTTTGGGTGTGGAAAGATTTTTTTGAGACATTCTAAATCCGCACCATTCCAGTCAGAAGGGAACAAAGTCTTTACGTCGTCCCAATTCCTAACCGTGTCGCCGCATGGTATCGCGGGCCAGAGATACCCAAAGCGGAAATGCTTCTTCACATCATCTCCAGTCGTCTTGTACGCCTGCCCATCAGCACCGTTGTCATGGTCACGTGTGAGTCTGGCGGTGAGCGCCGCCCACAGGATCTTGCCGTGGACGTAGTGCCTGGTCTGCATCAGGTTGCCAACCTTACGATATCCCACATGCAGCGGGCTTCTGAGTCTAAAGATGACACGGTGACGATCCCATGCCATACGTTTCACTCTTCCTTTAAAGCAGCCTTCGCGCCGAATCTGGCATAGATCAGGGTCTGCTCATATAGATCGCGGACGAGGAAGAGGGTGTCGAGGTCGTCCATCACTTTGTCGCTGTAGAACTTCAGTACTTCTTTGTCGTCCTTCGGGTTCAGGGCGGCGGCATCCAAAAACGCACGGACATCCTTTAGTTCGGTTAACATCGCGATGAGTTTGCTGCGGATCACATGTGCGCTATTCGCCTTATCGCTGGTACGCGAGAATAGAAAGAGCATCACAGCGTAAACGCCCTGTTCCTGGAGTACGCCCAGGGTTTTGGTGACCATATTATCGAGATCATTAGCTATGCCCTCCTTTTCCTTGCCCTTTTTCTCCTTTACGGTTTCCGATACAATCTGCTGGGAGAATTTTGCTGCCAACTGATCCATGTTGAGTATTGTGTCCATCATCCCACCTTGTGGCAGTTTATCATCCGGATGCGCCCGAACCCTCTCGTGCCCATTCCACCGATGCCAAGATGCTCGGCCCATTCCAGTCCTGCGGTGACGACGTCGGCCGGAGTATCAGTTTCTGCATTTTTCCACCTCTTGTCGCGAAGAGTTGCCGCCTTGTATTGCGTTTTCTCTTCCTGAATATACCCTAACATTTTAACTCTGGCATTTCCAAAGTCTTTCTCGTAGTCGCCAGATTTGTTATTCACGGGAGCAGCGTATTTACGTAAGAAACCTCCAATCCTGTTCAGGATATCGAAGACACCCGCATCACTGGCTTTGGCATCATCCAGGATTTTTTTCCACCCCTCAAGCTCATCGTACGCAGGAAACGCCCTTCGGTAATCATCCACCACTACATCCATCCACAGGAACGCAGCGCGGGGAATTGCCTCGTACGTGAAGAGGGCACCCTTATTTGCGGCGCCAGTCTCCGGATCGATGGAAACCGATGTACGCACCTCCAGGTTGCTGTTCACCACCTGCGAGAAGACCTTATCAGATACTAAAACGATGCGTTTTCTGACCGGATCCGGTAAATCGGAAAGTCCGTCCAGTTCCAAATGCCCACTCTCTTTCGCAACCATCAGCCATCCCAGATTAAGATACTCATGTGTGATCAGACCCGATGCCACCTTGGCCTTATCTTTGCTCACAGTCTGACCCTTGATGCTGAGGTCTTCCAGCGCGGAAGGGCTCGTCACCCACACCGGTCCAGCCATCGAGTAGACTGGAAAGAGGAGGATGCGAGCATCACCGATGGAGACAACGCCAGCAAAGGATTTTTGCTGCTCCCCCTCCCCGGAGATGCTCCCGAATGTGTAGCAGATCGGGCAGGTGGGTCTGCCACAATGTCCGGCCTGGCCTGCGCAGTCCCTTTTGCCGTAGCGATATGCCGCGTAATGCCGGATTGCGCCGCTCAGACTCGTTCCGGGTATCTTTGGCAGTCTGGTTCCAGGCTCCCGCACGATGCTGTTATCCACCCGCCCGAGGCGCATCCCACCGGTCCCGATGTGAACCGGATCAATGGTCTGGAGCAGGTAGCGATGCGTCTGAAAATTTGGTTTTGTGCTCATGGCGATCGCTCCTTTTCGTATTTCGGTTTTTCTTTCATGATCTGCATGTACAGTTCGATTGTATCGTCCAACCAGCCGCGGACTGCGTAGTCTGCCCACGCATCCAGCCAGTCATGCTTGGATATGCCCGCATCTCTTTTCCAGGGGTATTTGCCATTGCACTTCTTCCACTCGATGTTAGTGATTGCATCGCGGCAGAACTGTCTGAATGTTTCGGATTCCCCTCTGCTCTCTTCGGAAATCCCCCACTCCTCACGCTTCGTCCCGATCATCTCTCGAAACGCATGGATCTGGGTGGATGTGAGATGGTCAGAGAGGGTACCCCATATCTTTTGAAGGGTCTCAAACTCGTTTGGGAGATATGGGCGCCGCGGGATCTTCAGGCGGCCACCGTTGTTGTCGTAAGCGATCTCGAAGCGGCGTCCGCTCGTGTCCAGCCACTGGAAGTCCACCGTTGCCGGGGTGAAGTAGATCGTGTCACCGGCTTTCTTATTTCCGTTTTCATCGACATACCGGCACCGCAGGTCTTCTGCATGAACAAGCCGTGTGGGCTTGTTCTCGTTCCAGGGGCAGGGCGCCTCGAACATTCGTTTGCGTCCGTCAGGAGGATTTCCATCTCTGTCGTGCTTCACAAAGACGTACGGATACCAACAGTCAGGTGTGCTACCGTCACCCATCCGCAACGGCACATGCCAGACTGCACTGCGACCACCACGGATCAGTTCGAGTTCGAGGCGGACGTATGCGGCGAAGTGCGGGTCATTGCGCAGAGCTTCGGGTAGCGATCCGGCATCCGCGTCGAAGCATTCCTTCTCTGTGACTTCCCAGCTCACAGCACCCTCTGCAGATGCTTTCTGCTTAAGCATTCGTCGTCCCGCGTCCATTACGGCTCGAAGCGGCGTCTTGTACGGGGCAAAGACAACACCCATGTGCAGAGGCAGCCGGTTGCGCACCTTACCCATCTCACGCTCGTACTTCTCATTTATCGCGGCAACGACGTCCAGGGCTTTATCCGCGGGCACGAGAGCCATGAAGGTGCGGGGCTCGGCGAGGATTGGGATCGCGGGGGTGTAGGTGCTGTCGGGAATTGGTTTTACGGCATCAGCATCTATCCTGATCATGCCCCATATCTTGTTCTGGGAGCCGTAGCCCGTGGGTTCTTCAATCTCGATTTTCTGTCCGTCACGGGTTTTAAGCCAGCCTTCGACGTCTATTCCCAGTCGTGTCGATTCGGCAAGATACTTGAGGTTGTGGGCGGTGGTGAATCGCTGGTTCTTCGGGTCCCAGACCACGCTGAGCTTGGTGTTTCCGAGACTGAGTGTGTATGCGTGATAGGGACCAGGAGTGTCGTTGGGTTTCTTTGGGATCATGCCTCCGCTGATCTCCAGTCTGTGGGGTCCAGGTGTATCGCGATCAAGCTCCCTGCCGCAAACAGATTCGCTTATTTCTGCTTCCTGGTCTGTCGGCAGGATGTCCTGCCAGAAGTATCTGGTAGTCTCCCAGACGCGGCGGATGCGGGCGAAGGATTGTGACTCTGCCAGTTCATCGAAATCCGGGCATTCATAGACATTTAGACACCCAGTTACTGCAAACCACTTACTATCATTACCCCACAAAAAAAGATCTTCTATTTTTCTGGCGGCTCTTTGACCAACTGTCACCAATGCATGTTCATTTTCAGCGAGGAATTGGAAACCGATTATAGTGTGTTCCTGATTTATGGTTTTTCCATGTGGTTCGCATAGCACTATCCTGTAATCAGTTCCTTCACATTCGATAGTATCAACTGCTTTGTTTAAAGAGGGGAACTTTTCTTGTTTAAATTTTGGAATACTATCTACTTTCGTCCGTCCTACAAGCACTTTTTTTTCCATATCCCATTCAAAATAGTGACTCCCTTGGCGCCTTATGGCAACCCCATCACCATTCTCCAAAGTATCTCCAACGTTTTGTATTTTTAAGTGGGTTTCCACCGTTAAAGCAGCGCCATCTATTTTTTTAGGATACCACATTCCCCAGTTCTGAAGATTGAACTGCCCCACCACTAATGCCACCCGTCCAGCCTCATCAGCCACTTCGTCGATCCATACCGTAGAGTCTTGGAGACCTCGATTAACCCATCGTTCTGCTACGCCACGCCGCCTATCCATACAAAAGCAACAGAGCTTTCGAAGCTCGGCTTTGTCGGAATAATGCTTGGGGTTCCTAAGATAGTTCTGTATCTGGTCAGCACCATATCCCTGCGGTCGTATACCACATACCACACATATCTCTTTCTTCGTAGCAGTCCACCAGGGAGTGGTGTATGCTACCAGATCATGAGAGTCAGGAAGTTCGCTTTCGTTGTTGATCTGCTTGCAAATATACTCGCCTATGTACTTTCCTGCATCCTTGGGGTGATTGACCAGTTGTCCAGACAGTGACCAGGTTAGAGCAACTCCATCAACAGCAAGTTTAGATTGTAGAACCTTCCACACACTTCGGGTAAGCGAATGTTCATCAGGGAGATCAGGAAAGATGTAAAAACTTCCATTTTCATCTCTATATACTTCAATTGCTACGGGCATACCCTCTAAAGCACTACGGACACGATCCATGGATTCTTGGAGCAAACGGTAGCGCACTCGCAGATCAGCCAATGAAGAAGCACCCTCCAGATACCTCAACCCATCCAGTCGTATGCTTAACACGCGCCAGAAAAGAGTATTCTCAGTCTCCATGTTCGCCAATTCATCGTGATCAATGGATCGCCCCTGTGCCATCAGTCCAATGGCCTGCGTAAGCAAGAACGCCATTCCACTGTGTCCGATGTCCCAGACCGTAACATCGTTGAGAGGATGCTGCGTATCAGCGATGATTGCCTCCAAATGGGGGCGGAGAAGTTTGTTGGCAAAGTTATCGAAATCCAGCGGTGTACTAGCAGATCCAAGATGATTCTGAATGATCTTCTCAATCTCTTGCTTGTGATCGTCGATACCAATCAAAGTAGGAGCTCTCGACTCCCATCCAAATGGTGTGGCTCGGTACAGGTGATTTGAGTCGGTCTGTCCAACAGCATAGATATCTTGCTTTTCACCGCCGGAAGCACCGCGGTGGGCGCGGTTCATGAGATGCGTGAGGCGAGAGCCATTTGGAAATATCCTGATTATATATCTACCACTACTTCCATATAGGGACTTGTCATCTTCTAATTTACCCTGACCCAGATACTCAATCATGTCCCCTGGTCGGTAAGAACGATCATCGAAGGGACCAGGTAAACTGAATGATCGTTTCGTCAATGCATTAACGGTTTTACTATCCAAAATATTCTGATTTTCGGTCTCCTGAAGATCTATGCACAGATTGGGCAGGTCATTTGTGAAATCGAAATAATCTGTCCCGATCAGATGTAGAATATGTTGATACTTAAATCGCGGAGCTGACCCCATATCCCTGTTTATCTGCCACTCAAAAAATCGCCTTGTGGCCTTTCCAAGGTTGTGTAATAAAGAACCCGTCTGGCTCAGCAACAGCACATCCCTGAACTTTGTAAGTTCCTTCGGATTATTGATCAATCCGATCCCTCCATCTTCTTCAACTTCTTGACAAGCTCCTGTGTCTGCTTCACAAGTCCGTTGAGGCTCTTGAACCCCCACCCCGGCGATTCAGCGGGAGCCGCGTCTCTCTGATGATTCTTCTGCCACGCCTTGCCATGGGCGACATACCATCGCATAAACTTCCTGTACTCAGATTGACTTCCACCATCTACCGGATTTCTTCCTTCATGTACTCTTCTTCCATATTCCGCAATTCTCATCGGCTTCCCGTCATCTCCACGGACATCCACTCTCACCATGCTATCATCGAGATACTTGAGATACTTCTCATCCGGCGGCTCAGGTGCAGCCACCTCCGGCTCAGGAAGATCATTAGCCCATTCTGCATTGGAAACCACCCTACCATCTTCCACACCGTCTCCTGCCGTCCCAAACCCGCTGCTCGTCTTTGCGCCGAATCCGTACTCGGCGAGCATCGCCTCCACACCCTCGGCAACCAGGCACAACATCTCAGCAGACTGTTTTTCAGTCTCAGCATCATCCTTGATGCCAATACAGTCAACCGGAACGTAGAGTAGTGTGAACACCCCGTCTGCACCAGCCGGCACGCTCTCGAAATAGATCGGCAGTGTGCCTGCACCAGTTTCACGATCGTGAGGATTGATCACCTCCATGCTGATTTTGGTGAAGTATGTCGTATAGAAGTGGAGATTGCCTGCGTGGTGCGGAAATGATTCGGATTCGTCATCTTTGGTTGGGAAATGCTTACGGACCTCCTGCCGATAACGGTGGGATGCCTCGGTTGATTTTGCACCATCGAGATATTTAGCTAAATCTTTTATCACGCCCGGTTCTTCCCCCTTTTCATCGCCAAATAAAAGCGTGAGACGAAAACGTAGGATCGCAAACTCCTCATCAGACAACGAGCCTGATTCTTCTACGAGCTGCCTGACCATCGCGGCACGCAGCGCACCCTTCCACTGGCTCGGTGCGATGTAGGGCACCTGAAAGACCCACTCCTTCCTGACAGGATTGTCGAGTATGTAGAAGTCGGTGTCGTCCTTGCTGAGATACGGCTTCTGCAGTTTGAATTTGAAACTGATCGCCCACGAGCCTCTCGGGAAGAGCGTAATGTCCGGGAGGGTGGGGTCAAGCTTGAGCGGCGCAAGGAAGCCCTCGGATTGCTGCTCGAAGAACCGATCCGGAATCTTCAGATTTATAGCGTGCAACAATCCGCCCTGTGTCCTATGAGTTCCGACGCGGGCATAGTCCTTGTACGGCGTTAGAATCGCCTGCGCCAGCAGCCGGATGCGGGCGGCTGGGTCGGTGACGTCACCAAGGTCGTCCCAGTGTTTCGGCGGCTGCTTTGGCGCATCGGTCAGGTAGTTCACAGCTTCCTGCTGGGCAAAGTCCGGCTGGAGCGCGAGGCTGTACTGGGCGTGGAATTCGTGTTTCATACGTCATCCTCCCTTTTCAGCGAATCCCATGCGGCGATCAGAGATTTGAAAACCGTGCGCAGATTGTCCTCGTCGGATTCCTCCACCACTTTCTCAGAAAAGTGGACGTGAGATTTGCCAATCTGCATAGCGGTGATGTGGGAATAAAGAATGGTTTTGGAACGTTTGATTGGCAACTGGTCATCTTTCATCAAATCGGGGATTTTCTGATTACCGATCTGATGCATCACCTTCACCTTTTCTTGATGCGTTTCTTTGAGCATTCTCTGCACAATCGAAACGCCTATTGGATCGTCTTCTAAATTCTGCAACAACTCTACGATATATCCATCAAAATCTCTGTTTCCATCAAGATCGGGACCTTTCTTATAAGTCATTCCATCATGATTAGCCACATGGATGGCAACTGGAAGTGTTTGGATATTCCCAGTAAAAACGTTGGGAATTTCGTCATCAGCCTTATCGAAGTTGGAAACAATTCCAATTTCTCGAAGATGTGTCTCTATCTTGGATTTGACATACTTCTCGAGATTAGGCATCTGTTCCTGATCGAACATCAACAGAACTCTATCAAATGGGGTACGATCTCTTATTAAAACACCTCTTTCGCTACTGGCACGATCTATACTAAAGAGATTCTTCAAGAATGTGTCGACCCCTCCTCCTACAATCAGGTCTCCGGGCTGGCGTTCTTCAGCTCCTAAAAAACCCATTCCATTAAGAATTTTCCTTTTCCAGAGTTTACGTGCTACAAGCCACTCGGTAGGTCCTTCAGCATAGACTGCCACACTCACCACAGCAACTCCCCCTCATCCTCCGCTTTGAGATGCCATATCAGAACACGGTTATCTTTCGAAACATCCAGTAGGCGTGGGTCATATCCCGATCGCAGCCAATCGTTCAACTCACGTCCCCTGAACTTACTCGCATCTAACACACCATCATCACCCAAACCAAGAGTGTATGTACGAACATCATTCCTATTACATATCTCATCTTCCATCATCGTCGCCATATATGCCAGAACATCCAGACTCTGCGTCGAGATGAAGACCTGAATCGGTTTGTCCTTGACGATATCCAAGACCTCCTTGATCAGCCGGCACAGACTCTTCGAATGCATGAAAAGCTCAGGATCCTCCCAGAGAAATATCCCTTCTCGCCCATCCTTGCACCGATCCGCAAGTAACACGAGTCCTGCCAGCACCTTAAACGCATGTCGTGCACCATCTCCGAAATCATCGATCGGGATCGTTCCTTTTCCCCTAACCTCAACAGCACCCTCTATCAGAGGCGAAGGATAATGACGCTGCCCGATCTCGACTCTGAACTCACCGGTGCCAACTGCACTGTCGAATACCGCGCCAAATAAACCGGTCAACTGGTCACGCCAGTCGATAACATTGTGTATCGCGCTCCCAAACGCGGGTCTGAATTGATCGCCTGTTGCATGAAAATCAAAGAAGAGCGCACAATCCGCATCCGCCACCGTTCCTTCCGCGCCCCACGCACCAAGGCTCTTACCCCAGTGGATGAAATCCGGATACCATGTAAAGGCAAAGCGTCTGTGCATGTTCTCATCGGAAGAGAATTCATTCGGATACAGGTCCGGAAGATAATGCGCCAGAACGTCACTCATGCCCTCCGGGTCGTCCAGTGCGAAGACGCCGATGGTTTTTAACGTATCTTCATCGAATTTTTCAGTGTCTCTGATCCCCTCTGCCGGCGGTGAGATGAGTTTGAATGTTTTAAAGGGATCGTCTTCCTTCAGATGCTGGATATTGTAAGTCAGTGCACCAGCCCCCACAGACCCCGGTGCTTCTCCCCATGATTCCAACTTGCCGTGCCGTTCCCAGATACGGGGGCATGGAGGAAAGCCCAACAGATCCTTTCCTATAGGAACAAAAGCATCCCGACCCCGACGTGATAAGCCATCTTCATCCTTTAGTTCCGAAAGAGTGTCCGCATCCAGCCCACACGCCCTGCCGCTCACAGACAGCCAGTAGAGCGCCTCTAAAATAACAGTCTTCCCGCTGTTGTTCGGACCAACAAGGAGGTTAATCTTCCCCATGTCCTTGATAGCACCTTTCCGAATGCCCCGGAAACTGCTCAGAATCAATCGTTCGATCATGTTTCATCCCTCTATAAATCTGATGATATCCCTATCTGTTAGACGATCTACATTAAGGTCTGTCGGACAGGCTTAGTCGAGATTCAAGGCGTTTCTCGGTAGATTCGTCCCGATCTTCCATTTTTGGTCCAATCTCTATAAATTTCAAAGCTGTTGAGACGGAACGAAAAGTCTCCTGAAACTTATCTCTTGCATGTTTTTTAGCCATGTTTATCACTATGCCGGAGAACACATCCTCATTCTCGCTTCGTTTCACCGTAAGAAACTTTGACATTGCCATATAGACTCCGAGATAATCCTTTGTTTGATCAAACGTGATCTCTGCCTTATCAGCCACTCCTGGAACGCCTTTGCAAACCGCCCACCTCAATGCGTCTTCCGGATTGATGTCATTTGACGTAATTTTAGCACGTTTGGCAAATTCCTTCAGGACATTCCCATTCATCGCAAGAGCAAGGATATAGCCATCTATTGTTTCGCTGACAAATTGTTTCCCGTATAGATCCTCAATACTCGGAGGCGCTGCGATATGCAGAGCGGCACGAAAGTTCGCATCCGGAACGTCCATTGTGTAAAGGTTTTCAAAATCCCGATGTTGTTGAAAGGTCTGGCGTGGCGTCTCCGACTCTTTCAAGAGATTGTTGATATGATGTTCAAAACTCTGGATAATGCTGACGTTGTTTTCACCACCATCCTTGTCGCGAAGGATCAACATCCTAGGATCATTATCCATGCAAGGTGGCATTAAAACTTTAATCTCAGTGGGCATATTGGTTTTCCCCCCACAATCCATGATGATTTTTTCAGGGCACCCCATTATTTTCAATAAATCCATCTCGGTCTTCCCTTCTACAAACACTAAGTGCCTGCCGAAAAATAACCTATCGAAATCAACCCCTCCCACGCACACCAGAATCTCTTGATAATATAGAATAATTCCATTTAGGATGCAATGAGTGTGGTTGTAGTTGTAGTTGCGCCATATCGTCATCCGAAAACTTGATTCCTTTCTCATATTCTCGCTCATCTATGCGTGCTGCCACGCTCAGACCTTTGTTTGTTGTCGTACCACCAATCAGTTTAATGACAGTTTCATAACT
>PQXF01000021.1:29756-51538 GCA_003194445.1 Candidatus Methanogaster sp. | reverse complement strand
ATTGATAGCTTGGCCAATCACGTTAGATCTTGTTGTTTCATGTGTTATGACCATCTGCAAGGGGGCTGTATGTGTACAGTTTCTCCATTCTGAGTTGTGGTTTGTTACATGCATTCTTTCTGAATATTATGAAACTTTATTCTCACTGCTAACTAGATATAATGAGATGCACATACATCGAGTGTACTCGACCTTTTGGCGATCCAATATATTAGTATCGATGTGTTGAGTCGATCCATCGCGAAAAATCAATGTGACAAAGTAGAATTATTATTCGCAATTTTAGCACAAACCCACGTGTTTCTTACGAACTCGTTGGATCAGACATCTCCAAACACTCGATTCCGCTTTGGAAGACTCGAAAAAAATAGTGAAACAGTGGGACCGTATGCAGGTCCCCTGCTATCAATGATTATACCTTCTTCCCCTCTATGTCAACGATGTACACCTCTAAGAGATCATCAAGCATTGCACCATTGATCCCGAGGTTGTCTGCCGCCTCTGCAAGTTCCCAGTAATTGGCACCCTTCCTCTCGCAGAACCTGGCTGTATAGACATTCGAGAATGCAAGAGGCATACAAAGTGTGTTCTGAATCCATTTCACAAGGATTCTGGACTGTGCACCCTTACTCACCTCGGAAAACGAGACGTGCGAGTCAAACTCGTTGACGATCTCATGACCGTACTTCCTGAGGAACTTCTGGATCTTACCGCCGTAATTCTCCTGAATTGCCTGAGCTACCTTGCAAATCGCCGAAAGCGACTTTCTGATATCGTCATCAGCAACAGCATTCGCTTTGAGGATGTCTGTTATGGTTCTCACACGCGAGTTATCAGGATTGACCATGCCATCGTCCATTATCGGTATTCCAGCCAAGTCATCGACACCCAGCAGATTCATGTCTGAAATACCGTTTGCCAGTCTGCGCGCATCCCTGTACGAATGGTGTGTAAGTTCCGCGAATATGCAGTAGACCAGTTCGGTCCAGCGGCTGCTTTCATCTTCCCATTTGTACTCTGCAGGGAGTAGATGCCTGTACTCCGCATAGATCTCCCTGATCCGGCCCTCAAGGACAGCAACCCGTTCGGGTTTTGTATCTTTCTTTGATACTTTCTTCATTTGTACCATTTTTAATGCCTCCATATATAAATTTTGCTACGTCGTAACACTCTTCCGCATGACCATCTTACGGTATGGCGGCGGTGTGCGGACGTGACCACTGCCGCCATGAGCATCAGACGGAAGCGGCATATCAACATCTTCGTGGATGTTTAGACTTATTAAAGCTTTGGGTTTCCCTCTTTGACGATAGTGGGCATCAAAAGCTAATTAAATCCCACTCAGTGTCTCAAAGTTGGGGTTTAGCACATTAATCGTGGCGCGATATCCCACTTCTTCAGTATCAGTGTGCATACGTTCAATTTAAGTGCCAACAGAATATATATCAATGTGCATTCGTAGGGATGGAGAGATAATGAACTGCACAAACACCGTGCCAAACGATACCAACATCGGGTGATCCAACATGAACATAAAACATTTCATAGCAACGTACACCATCGTGTTTGCCTTCTGGCTACTACTCTCAGCGCACTTCGACGCGTTCCATGTGGGCGCGGGAATCGTGTGTTCCACAATCGTGGCTTACGCATCCCACGATCTTCTATTCACAGGCACAGGAAACCACACCCTGACAAAGATCGTGCGATTTATCGCTTATCTCCCGTGGCTCATCTACCAGATCGTGCTTGCAAACATCGATGTCGCAAAACGGGCGCTCTCGCCCGGGATGCCTATCGACCCACGGGTAGTCACGTTTAAGACAATGCTCGAGAGCGATGTGGCACGCACCGCGCTTGCAAACTCAATAACGCTCACACCGGGTACGGTCACAATCGACATCGTGGACGACGTCTTCTACGTCCACGCGATAGCAAAGGAGCCTGCTGACGACCTCCTGGAGGGCGCGATGGAGCGCAGGATTGCTCATGTCTTCATGGAGGATTGATATATGGGTGCATTACTCTTCGGGATAGATATGGTGAATGTCTTTCTGGCGATGGCAATCCTGATAGTCATCGCAAGTTTTGTATCGCTCTACCGCGGCATCGAGGGGCCCGGGATATTCAACCGGATCATCGCAGTGAGTGTGATCGGGACGAAGACGATCGTGCTACTGGTTCTTATCGGGTTTATCTACGAACGACCCGATTTCTTCGATATCGCGCTTGTGTATGCGATTCTTAACTTTATTATGACAATAGCAGCGACGAGGTACTAAAAAGAGGTAGAAAACGATGTCTGATACAACAACGATAACAAATATACTCACGGTTGTGCTCCTGCTGACTGGAGCATTCTTTATGCTCGCGGGAACGATCGGGTTCGTGCGGTTCCCTGATTTTTACTCACGGATGCATGCAACAGGCAAGTGTGACACGCTCGGCGAGGGGTTGATGCTCGTCGCGCTGATCGTCTACGGGGGCGCGACATTCGTCAGCGTGAAGATACTGTTCCTCATTATGTTCATCCTGCTTGCGAATCCAACCTCGACCCACGCGATCGCAAAAGCCGCGTATGATGTCGGGCTCGAGCCGTGGAGGAAACTTGATGACGAGGTTGAGTGGGTGGCGGTCAGGACAGAGTCGATCAAGACGGAGGTGAAGAACGATGATCTGGATACTTGATATAACGATGCTATTCTTCCTTGTGGTCTGCGCAATCGCCGCAATCTCGATAAAAGACCTCCTATCAGCTATTATCATCCTCTCAGCATACAGCCTGATAATGGCGATCGTCTGGGTCGAGATGCACTCGGTCGATGTAGGATTCACAGAAGCTGCGGTCGGCGCGGGAATCACGACCGTCTTATTCATCACAACGCTTGCAAGAACCGAAGGGAGGAGTGAGGATTGAAGACGCTTGCACTCTTCGTGGTCGTGATTACAGGCGCGATGCTGATCTACGCGGGACAGGACCTGCCTGCGTTTGGCGACATAAACTCACCAGCGTACCAGGCTCCGATGACGCAGTACTTCATCGAGAACGCTCTGCCAGAATCTGGCGTAACAAACATCGTTACCGCTCTCCTTGCCAATTACAGAGGCTATGATACGCTTGGAGAGACTGCAGTGATCTTCACCGCGGGAATGGCCGTAATCCTGCTCTTGCGGAGGCGTGAAACATGAGCGGAATCCAGGAGAGCGTAATCATCAGAACGGTTGTGCGGATCATAGTCCCGTTCATCCAGCTCTTCGCGCTCTACGTAATCATGCACGGCGCAAGCGGACCTGGCGGCGGCTTTCAGGGCGGCGTCATCTTCGGAGCAGCAATCATCCTCTATGCGATGATCTTCGGGATCGGTGAAGGGAAGAAGAAGATGTCTGATGCTCTCGACAAGATTCTTGCAAGCACCGGGCTTACCATCTATGCAGCGACAGGACTCATCTGCATCGTCTGTGGAGGTATGTTCCTCCAGTATGGTGCAGTTCCGCTCATCCCGGATAATCCTGCCGAGGTCTCCAAATACCTGATCGATCTGGTCGAGATCGGGATTGGGATCACAGTGCTTGCTGTGATGATCTCGCTCTTCTTCAACGTCTCACCGCCCGAATCGGAACCAGAGGAGGCGGAAGAATGAGCGGAATCCTGGATATCGTCTATGCCGAGTACAATTACTGGATCTATGTAACGCTGATGATGATCGGGTTTTATGCAATGATCGCAAAGAAGAACCTGATCAAGAAGATCATCGGTGCAAACATCTTCCAGACCGCAATCTTTCTCTTCTATATCTCGCTTGCAGACGTCACAAAAGGAACCGCTCCGATTCTCGTGGGCGGACACGGCGCAGAGCATGCGGAACACGCAGCTGACGTGATCTACACGAATCCGGTTCCGCACTGCCTGATACTGACCGCGATTGTGGTTGCGGTCAGCACTACCGCTGTTGCGCTGGCACTCATCATCAGAATCTATAATGAGTACGGATCGATCGAGGAGGACGTGATCCTTGCGGCAAGAAAGGAACTCCAGCCCGAGTTTTCGGAACATGCACGGCAGAGAGGAGTTGCGGAGGTGAGTGAGCAATGATGGTTCACATCTCAGCCATGTTTACAGAAGTTCCATCGGGATCGGCAAGGTCATCGAGATCTCGAATGGCGCGTTTGAACGAATTTCACGTATTTTATCGAGAGCAGAGATCGGAGGTTGTGTCATGACCGGATTTGAACTCATCGCAACACACCTTCCGATACTCACAGTCGTAGTCCCGCTGATTGCGGGCTTCCTGACACCAATCGTCGGATGGATCGACCGTAGACTTCCGTGGTACTGGGTGATGCTAGCGATGTTTGTGGTTCTCTTAATCGCAGGAAACAATCTCGTAACTGTGATCAACTCAGGAACGATCCAATACAAACTCGGTGGCTGGGACCCACCGTTCGGTATCGAATACGTAATCGACCTCTTAAACGGGTTTGTCTGCTTGATAATCGCGTTCATCGCGTTCATGGTCTCGATATACTCGAAAGAAAGTGTTAAAAAGGAAGTTCCTGGAAAGACGACCCCGTTCTATTCCGTATTCCTGCTCCTGATAACAGGGCTCATGGGTATGACGATCACAGGCGATATCTTCAACTTCTACGTATTCCTTGAGATCTCATCACTCACTGCTTACGCACTGATTGCCATGGGCGACCGCGGGGACGGCGTTGTCGCAAGCTTCAACTACCTGATCATGGGAACCGTTGCGGCATCGTTCATCCTCCTTGGGATCGGTTACCTCTACGCGGTCACAGGCACGCTGAATATGGCTGACATGCAAAACCTCCTGCCGAGCATCTACCAGAACAAGGTTGTTCTTGCTGCGCTCGCATTCTTCATGGTGGGCTTTAGTATCAAGGTCGGTCTCTTCCCACTCCATGCGTGGCTGCCTGATGCGTACACACACGCACCATCGACAGCAAGCGCGCTCATCGCAGGACTGATGACCAAGGTCGGCGCGTATGCAATGATCCGGTTCATGTTCGGCGTCTTCACACCTGATTTCGTGATCACTACGACCGGGATGACAAACATCCTCGCATGGGCAGCAGCACTTGCGATCATCGTGGGCTCAGTTCTCGCGATTGCGCAGAGCGACATCAAGCGGATGCTTGCGTACTCAAGTATCAGCCAGATCGGATACATCCTTCTGGGAGTCGGTCTTGCAAACATGATCGGGATGGAAGGCGGACTCTTACATGTCTTAAACCATGCGCTGATGAAGTGCGCACTCTTCCTTGTGGCGGGCGCGATATTCTATAAGACCGGCATCAGAAACCTCTACCAGTTCAAGGGGCTTGGAAAGAAGATGCCAGTGACAACCACAGTCTTCATGATCGCTGCTCTCTCGATGATCGGAGTCCCGGGAACTGTCGGATTCACGAGCAAGTGGTACCTTGCACTCGGATCGGTGGACGCAGGTCAGTGGATATTTGTTTTTGTCATCCTGCTCTCAAGCCTGTTAAACATCGTCTACTTCTGGCGGGTCTTCGACAACATCTGGTTCGGGCACCCGCACGAGATCGAGCATATCAAGAAGGATGAGGCGCCGTTAACGATGCTCGCCCCGATGGTGATACTGGCTCTTCTCTGCGTATTCTTCGGGCTATTCGCGTACTACCCGGTGCACTATGTGATTGAACCGCTGTCAGTAGAGCTGCTTAAATTGGGTGGGATGCCTTGAGGTGATCATGATGGTTATAGAGATTAATTCAATAACCCCGCTCCTTGCAGTGCTCGTATCGATGGTCGCATCCGTCATGATCCTTGCATTCGGCAAATACCCGAATATAAGGGAAGGGTGGACATTTGTCGCCGCGTTTATCAAGTTCGGGCTCGTGATCTCGATGCTTCCGCTGATACTTAAAGGGAATGTGGTCACCTATACAGTTGTTGAGATGCTCCCGAATCTGCCAATCGCATTCAAGGTTGACGCATTCGGGATACTATTTGCGATCACATCCTCGTTCTTGTGGATATTTGTGACATCGTACTCCATCGGATACATGCGGTCGCTCAAGGAACATGCGCAGACCAGATACTTCTTCTGCTTCGCAATAGCGCTCTCATCAGCCGTTGGAATCGCATTTTCAGCGAATCTCGTCACACTCTTCCTGTTCTACGAACTCCTTACGATCTCGACATACCCGCTCGTTGCGCATATCGAGACGCCTGAGGCGATCAGTTCGGGCAGGAAGTACCTGACGTATCTGATGATCGCAGGTGTATCGCTGCTATTCTCAATTGTGGTAGTATACCACTACACAGGCACAACCGAGTTCTCATTTGCTGGCATCGCAGGAATGGAGACGATACCACAGACGACACTTGTCATCCTGTTCATAACGTTCATGATCGGATGTGCCAAAGCCGCGTTCATGCCGCTTCATGCGTGGCTGCCAGCCGCGATGATTGCACCGACTCCGGTGAGCGCACTTCTCCACGCGGTGGCTGTGGTGAAAGCCGGTGTCTTCACAGCGCTTCGAGTCATCCTCTATGTCTTCGGGGTCGATCTGATGCAAGGCAGTGGTCTCTGGCTCTACATGGCGTATTTCGTATCGATTACAATCATTCTCGCCTCGATCTACGCACTGATGCAGGACAACCTCAAGAAACGGCTTGCGTACTCGACAGTAAGCCAGTTGTCATATATCGTACTCGGAGCGGTGCTGATCACCCCGCATGGACTCACAGGCGGGATGCTGCACATACCATATCATGCGTTCATGAAGATCACACTCTTCATGTGCGCTGGAGCACTGATAGTGACTGCTAAGAAGGAGAATATCAGCGAGATGAAAGGAATCGCCAGACAGATGCCGATCACGATGATTGCATTCACGGTTGGAGCGCTCGGCATGATCGGGATGCCGCCCGTCGGGGGGTATGTGACCAAGTGGTTCTTGCTCTTGGGGGCGGCGGAGTTGCACAGCATGATTCTCATAGCAGTCTTGCTCGTAAGTGCAATCTTAAACGCCGCATACTTCTTCCCGGTCATATATGTCGCGTTCTTCAAGAAACCGGACCATGAACTGAAATATAAGGAGGCGCCGCTAACCATGCTTGTGCCGCTTGTATTGACTGCGATCGTATCGATTGTGATCGGGATATGGCCTGATGCGCCGGGGATGTTTCTGGATATCGTCGAGATAGCGGTTGCAAATGTTACCGGAGGAGGGATCTAACGATGTGGTTCTTAGAAAGATGGTTGGAAAACAAAAAAACCGTGAAAAAATTAGTTTACGTGCTTTACGCAAGTCTTATCATCAGTTGTCTGCTCGGATTTGCGATTCATCTTACGCCACCCGCGGAGCATGTAACGCATGATGAACATGCCGCACCTGCCGAGCACGGCGAACACGAGGAACACGCTCCGTTCGTATTCGAGCAGATCCCGATCTTCAGTGCGATCTTCGGGTTCATCGTATGCGCACTGCTTGGTCTCGGTTCAAAGGCGTATGGGCATAACATTGTCATGAAGGAGGAGGATTACTATGACCGGTGATATCATGACCGTGCCACCAGCCGCGATATTCATCGTTGGTGCACTCTTAATCCCACTCTTCAAAGGAAAGCTGCGGCAGGCATATCTGCTACTGATAGCGGTTGCAGCCATCCTCGATGTGTACTTTATGCAAGGGGGTGTCTACTGGCTCCACCCGTTCATGGAGTACGAACTGGTCTTTGGGAGGGTTGATCTCTTAAGTAAGTGCTTCGCGTATGTCTTCACAATCGCAGCCCTTGCCATGACGTTTTATGCGCTGCGTGTTACGGAGGCAGGCGAGCATATTGCCGCGTTCCTCTACATCGGAAGCGCTCTTGGAGTCGTCTTTGCAGGCGACTTGATCACGGTCTTCGTCTTCTGGGAGGTTATGGCGTGGGCATCAGTCCTCCTCATCTGGTACAGGCGCACGAAGGCATCGGTCGATGCGGGGTTCAGGTATATTCTGGTGCATGTCGTGGGCGGTGTCCTTCTGCTCGGCGGAATTATCCTGTACATGCAGGAGAGCGGCGGATCGATCGCTTTTGATGCGTTTGATTATGCATCCCCGGGGGCAATCTTGATCCTCCTTGGATTCATCATCAACGCGGCAGTGCCGCCGCTCCATGCATGGCTGCCTGACGCGTATCCTGAGGCAACGATCACTGGTGCGGTCTTCATGACAGCGTTCACCACAAAAACAGCGGTCTATGTGCTTGCCCGCGGGTTTGCAGGCTTCACAATAGACGGATTCGCGATCCTGATGTGGCTCGGCGCAATCATGGCAATATATGGAGTTGTCTACGCTATTCTTGAGAACAACATCAGAAGGCTTCTCGCATACCACATCGTGAGTCAGGTCGGCTACATGGTCTGCGGTGTCGGGATTGCGGCAAGTGCTGCAAGCATGACTGGCACCAGTATCATCAGCCAGACCGCAATCGACGGAACCGCTGCACATGCGTTCTGTCACATCCTCTACAAAGGACTCCTCTTCATGAGCGCAGGCGCAATCATCTACATGACCGGCAAAAGCAAGCTCACGGAATTAGGCGGGCTCTACAAGGTCATGCCACTCACGATGATCCTATACATGATCGCAGCGTTCTCGATTTCAGGAGTGCCGCTCTTTAACGGCTTCACAAGCAAATCCATAATCATCCATGCCGCAGAGATGGCTGGCAATGCGCCAATCTTCCTTATGCTCGAGATTGCTGCGGTCGGAACATTCCTATCGGTCGGTCTGAAGCTGCCGTACTTCGCATTCTTCGGAAAAGACGCGGGGATACAGGCAAAGGACCCGCCCACAAACATGTTGATCGGAATGGGGATAGCCGCGTTCCTGTGCATCCTTCTCGGGGTGTATCCGAGTCTGCTCTACACCATACTGCCGTATCCGGCAGCGATTGCAGATTATGCGCCGTACGCAGCAGGGCACGTCATAGGATCGCTCCAGTTACTGCTCTTTACGTACGCAGGCTTCCTCGTCCTCAAGAAGAAACTGCAACCTGAGAATACGATCAGCCTCGACACCGACTGGTTCTACCGCAAAGGCGGCGTGATCTTTATGTGGATGGTGAACAACCCGCTCGCACGCGGCACACAATGGACGATCGATGCGACGCTTGCTGTCAAGGACTTCGCGGTCTGGTTCAGCAAGAATCCGGTCGAAGCGCTCGGAATCATTACAGATAAACTCTGTCTCGGGGTTCTTAGTATCTCAGAGGGGGCGACTGCATCTGGAAAGAGTGCGAAAGCGACGCTTGAGTCTCGCATGAGAGCGTATCCTGGAGAGCCGGTCAGAAGGGACCCGATCGGGGTCTCGGTCTTGCTCGGAACGATCTTTCTGTTCGCGTATCTGGTGATCTATGTGGTCCCCCCGCATCTATCGGTCTATTCGATGATCGGTCTATTCGTGGTTGCGGTGATCGCAGGAATCGGGGTGCGGGTGCGGGAGATGATGCGGGGGGTGGGGGGGTGAGGTTCACGACTATGTGCATGATTAGCGTGTAGATGGATATGGGGGTATAACACCCCCCATTCAGCCATCAGCTGCCCATGCAACCCAGGTCTCAATATTTTTTGCATTCCCGCACCTCATTCAGAGATAGTTATTGAATCGAGTCTTGCCGTACCATGTTTTGTCCAGTATTCGCACACATTACAGACCTGTATTCCGTTACTATTTGTCTCAAATTCCGATTTGCATTTCGGACATATTTTCAATTTCAATATTTCCATTTTTAAGCCCCATATTTTTGAGTTGCCTTACTACTCCATTATGTCAGCACCTTGAGAAGATGCCCCATATCCCTTGCCCTCTTGATCTCAATTGCTATCCTGCGTCCTGTAGACATATCAAGGTATGTGAGATCAGAATATGGTGAACCACTGGTGTACGGATTGGTCCTGGCAACGATCCTTGTCGATATCTCAAAGACCTTAAACTCCAGTTGATCGATGACAATGGTCTCAAGGTAGAACGGTCTCGTCAATCTGCCGAACAGTTCTATCGATTTCTCAATGACCTTTTCTTCCATCCAAAACATCATTGGCAGCAAGGACTCCCGTGCCACCAGGGGAATGTTTCCGGTGACAACTGATGTCAGCTTGATCCCGGATTCTTCCAGTTCGGCTGGAGATCCGAGCCTGAAGATCTCATCCATCTCGCCGATATATTTATTTATGCCCATCATGCTTCCTCTGCGAGTTTTCTGTAATCTTTCACGAGGTCCATGTTGGTTTTGACAACCCTTTCTTTAAAATCAGCCAGATCCTGCGTGATCTCTTCAAGACCCTTGACAGCATCCTGTCTGGTGATCGTCTGTCCATCCGGTACCACTTTGCCTGATGGTATCCGGGATCCTCTGACAGTTGCATTGTGGAGGATCAGCGTGTCTTTCCCGATGGTGCAGTCAAATATAACAGCACCAAACCCGATAAAGCACCCCTCACCTATCCGGCAGGGGCCATGCACGATGCAGCCGTGTGCAAGTGACGTGTTGATTCCTACCACAACTTCCGAATCTGAGAGTGCATGAATCACCACAGTATCCTGCACATTGCAGTTGCTGCCGATAGCAATGGACGAACCCGGCTCATCTGCCCTGATAACCGCATTTGGGGCAACGAACACATTATCTCCGATTACCACGTTTCCGACTATGACCGCGGTTTTGGATATCCATGCGCTCCTGCTTATCTCTGGCATCTGCCTCTGTGGATTTTGCATCATCATTGGAGTCCCCCTCCATACCCCTGCAGCGGCTTTACATCGATCATGTGCTGCTGCGACTCCATGATCTCATGGATCGTGCTTGTCATCGGATGTACCAGTTCGGTTATCGCCTGGACACCGGAGTGCTCACAGGCGTTGTAGTTAGCCTCGGCAACAGACATCATAACCATGAGCTGCCTGAACCTGTTCTCATGGACCGCGTCTGGTGCTCCTGGCGTGAGGAATATATCCTTAATAGGGACGAGATCCGTCCCCTCCAAGAACTTTGGTACGATCCGGACATTCTGGCGATACGGCGTGGTCTTACCCTCATAATCCGGCATGTACCCATCACAGCCGTATTTCATGACGCACTCGACTGCTTCACTCATCTCCTCCTGAGTCGATATGTATCCGGATACCGGGTCATGGTGCTGTGTGCATATCACTTTTGGGAACCTGACTTTTGCTCGCATTAATATGATAACTTATGACAAGTTATTTAAACATGCTGATGCAATGGGTGAATCAGCAATTCACGAAAAACACCCTCATTTATGGCAATCATCTCCGGACGCTACCCCCTACCACCATCGCAATCCTGTAACTGCATTTCGCCCCACAACTTATACCAGTGTCCATATCAATGCGGATGCTCGTATTCTCGATTCAATCAAGAAAACTTTCCACAAAAGTTTGATGGCTTCGCCGATGCTCCGCTGGCGCTCCGCATTCAAAAACTGCCCAACGGGAGGGGGTTTTGAGTTTATAGGCCTAACGGGAATTGCTGCAATAAGTACGTGTTCCGGCATGAAACCGAGAAATTTGCCTACCGATCAATAAACCCCCTGACACCGCACGTACCATGCACATATCCCATCGATACATGCTTATACCTCCGGCGCACCATGAGAATCATGCACTTCGACCTCCATATCCATTCCGCATATTCGCGGGATTGCAGATCGCCGATCGACTCGATACTGAAACATGCTGTGGATATCGGTCTCGATGGGATTGCGATCTGCGACCACGACACCATACAAGGCGGAACCGTTGGCGAAGAGCGTGCAAAGGAACTTGGCCTCCCTCTGATTGTGATCCCAGGAGTCGAGATAACGACAACCAGAGGGCACTTGATCGCACTCGGGGTGCGGGAGGAGATTTCGCCAAAGAAGGCGGTACCGGAGACGATTGCGCGCATCCGGGAACTTGGCGGCGTTGTTGTGGTGCCGCACCCGTTCAAGCGGTTGAGTCACGGTATCGGGGATTTCTCGGATCTGGATGTGGATGCGGTCGAGATATTCAATTCGAGGTTTGTCACAGGGGAAGCGAACCGGAAAGCAGAGCGGATGGCGCGGGAGATGAAAATTCCAGCAGTTGCAGGGAGCGATGCGCACATCGTGCCGATGATCGGGTATGCAGTGACCGAGATTTCGGCAGATCATAATTTGCAGTCGGTTCTGGATGCAATCCGCGATGGAAAGACCAGAGTTTACGGAAAGCGCACCCCTATCAAGATATTTGCATCGCAGATGGCGAGAGGATGCTTACGGCGGACGAAAGAGATGATAGGAATCGAGGTGAAGTGAGTTTTATGAATGTTGCAATCATCGGAACCGGGTATGTCGGAACGGTCACAGGCGCGTGTTTCGCAGAGCTTGGGCATAACGTTGTCTGTGTCGATATCGATAGGTCGAAGGTCGATTCGATCAACGCGGGAATCCCGCCGATCCATGAACCAGGGCTTTCCGAACTTCTGGAGAAACATGCGAGGAATGGGTTGCGTGCAACTGTAGATTACAACGATGCGATACCAGGTTCGGATCTCACTTTTATCTGCGTTGGCACGCCATCCGATGAAGACGGGCGCATCGATCTCTCTATCGTACGTTCTGCATCGGAAAGCATCGGAGATGCGCTTAAACTGGCTAATCCGGACTCGCACCACGTCGTGGTGGTCAAGAGTACGGTCGTTCCCGGAACTACGGAAGATGTGGTTGCTCCGCTTATCCATGCGCGGGGAGGGCTTAAGAATGTCGGGATTGCGATGAATCCTGAATTTCTGAGGGAAGGAAAAGCGGTGTACGATTTTATGAACCCGGATAAGATCGTGATAGGTGGTGATTCCCGATCCACAGAGATGGTAGCCCGTTTATACGAAAAAATTCCCTGCAAGGCAACGCTTACAAATATTAGAACCGCAGAGATGATCAAGTACGCAAACAACTCATTCCTTGCCACGAAGATCTCATTCGCAAACGAGATCGGGAATATCTGCAAGAAACTCGGGATCGATGTTTACGAGGTGATGTCTGCGATCGGGAAGGATTTTCGGATCTCGGAACACTTCTTAAACGCAGGTGCAGGCTTTGGCGGGTCGTGCTTCCCAAAGGATGTTAAGGCACTAATAAGTAGGGCAGAGGAACTCGGATACGACCCTCTCATCCTCCGTGCCGTGGTCCGGGTGAATGAAGAGCAGCCGATGCGCATGATAGAACTCCTTGTCAAGCGGGTCGGGGACCTCCGCGGCAGGAGGATTGCGGTTCTGGGACTTGCATTCAAGAACGACACCGATGACATACGCGAGGCAAGATCGATACCGGTGATCCGAAAACTGCTCGATACGGGCGCATCGGTTGCGGCTTATGATCCGCTTGCGGCAGAGAACATGCGGGCAATATTCCCTGATGTCGAGTACTGCCAGAGCGCCGCAGATGCGCTTGACGGTGCGGACGGGTGCTTGATCATGACTGAGTGGGACGAGTTCGGATCGCTTGACAGGGAGTTTGATGCGATGAATGGGATCGTTGTGATCGATGGTAGACGCGCGGTCACTCCTGATCGCGGGGTTTATGAGGGGATCTGCTGGTAGTCGCTTGTTGGTTTTGGGCACCGTGCCAAACCGGTGGTATCATGACTTTCCGACTTTTATGGGGTTACACATAGAGTAATTCCCAGCCCAAAACCATACGTCCAACGACCCACGTCGTCTTCGTGTTTGTTGTGACAGCCTCCCGAAGTCACCGACCCCCGACTAAAGTCAGGGGCATCCACGAGGATGGATGTCGGGCGGTAGGGGCGAGCATGGACGGAGATGGGGTGGGCGAAGCAAGCCACAGACACGCATGTTTGTGCGGTGTTGGTGTTTGCCCTTGCCAGCATTCAGTCAGCGACTGGACGTCCTGCTTACTATCATCTCTTTTTTGTATATTATTCGATCTGCATGCTCCATCTCTTTCTTCCGCAGATGGTCTATAATCCGGTTTAAATTGTAATCGTATTGCCTTGCGATCTCTTCGCGGATCTTATGGATCTCTTCAACAATTGGATCTTTCCACATCAATATCCTCCTTCCGGAGTCTCCAAAAGCTCCTCCGGCGTAATGATAACTGGGGTTGCACGATCAATAGCAGTATTAACCTTCTGGAGGCGATGAATAACCACGCCGTTTGCAAGATGTGCACAATTCCATGTCAGTAGATAGTCCAGCTCATATACCACTGCACATGCCAGATGCACCACATCCAACTGCGCTGATCGTGGCAAGCCGAGTTCATGTTGATACTCTATAGCTAAGGACCCTACCTCATCGTCGATCGCCAGAATTGGCAATCCATCTGTTAAATTCAGACGGCGGGATGCAGCATCGGGGTCTCCAGCACTAATCTCGTCCAAAACTGCCTCGGAAACGTAGATGTCGAAGTTTGTTCGAGCTTGCTGCCACCATTCATAGGTAATCTGCTGATGGGCAGCCACAACCAAGTCTCGGCTTGGACGCGCTGTCAGATAGCTTGGGATTGTAGATTCCAGATACAATGTCGGGTTTTTAGGCATGTCGATCCTCTTTCAGACAGTTGATAACTCATGTATTTCATGGGGTGAATGTCCGCATAACCTCCTGCTGTTATGCAGTGGTCTGCCTTAAATTTTTATTCCCAATCACCGCCATCAATTATTCCTGCATTACTATCTTTTGCCCATTCAATCCAATATGGAAGTCTTTGTAATAAAAATCGTTTTCTGTTTTCAGCGATTTCTGAGGACTTTTTTATTGCTTCGTCTAAGCCTTTTAGATTAATCCACTCTTCAATGATATTTGGCCCAATTTTTCCGGTAGATGGAAATGTAATAACATGGAATCCATTGTTTTTTATTTTTATACATAAATACTTTGATTGTTCATAACTTGGTTGTAACCTATCATAAGTCATAATCGTTTCGTCTGGTTTTTTATACGCTGATCGCTCAGACGATTTCTCAAGTACGTCCTCTCTTCGTCCATATATTAGTACATAGTGTGGGACAATTCTTCTTCCTTCAGCACGAGATGTGTCTATTTTATACGTTTCAATAAAAAGATTAACATTATTCGGTTTTGAAAACCAAACTCTCCATTCATTTATTTGATTATGCGCCTGTGTAAATTTAGCAGTCGGTTGACCATTTCTATTAAACCATTTTTTCTTTGGATCTTCAATTTCAATAAGAATCGGATTTAGTTCATCAGAACAAGTTGAGAGCCACATAAAATCGGGTATTTTACATTTAATTCCAGGAAGAACCGGTTGAGAGAAACAAGAAGCATAAATTGGCATATGACCTGATGTTAAAGCAAGACTATGTGCTCCTGGTATTAGGGATGGATTTAGTTCTAAAAACATCTGGAAATCTTTTTCCTTTTTATCGATTCCATTTAATAGTTGTTTCCATTCATTTAGAGTGATTCTTTTATAATCTTCCCAATTAGACGGTGGGACTTTCTGATCTGACATTTTATAAGT
Source organism: Candidatus Methanogaster sp. (assembly GCA_003194445.1). GTDB lineage: Archaea > Halobacteriota > Methanosarcinia > Methanosarcinales > Methanogasteraceae > Methanogaster_A. The sequence goes on along the minus strand of PQXF01000021.1, from coordinate 36,011 downwards.
TTTTTCTATTGCCATGAGTTCTATTTCTTTTCGCCGAACACTTTGCATCTATGACCTAAAAATAGTCCGCAGATAACTTAACAATATCCTCTGGTATCAACCCACCCCACAAAAAATCTTCCGACCGCGTCACCTACCCGACCTCCACACACAAGGATATCCTCTCGAAGTCACTAAACCCCGGACTTAAGTCCAAGGCCTGTACATAGCGATTCCGCATCCAGTTTGATTCTGTCACTGCTCTGCGTTCCACATTCATCCCAAATGTAACGATGAACCATGTAAAACATATCAGAAACCATTCTATATAAAATCCCCCATGAGCGGGCTGTCAACTGTTCCGACACTTATGACCGGCGCGCGAACCATGCAGACAAACCACATCCCTCGGACGGTCGTTACTCGTCCCACATCGCACGCCCCTGCCCCAGTTGCGATCGCCGTCAGATCAGTCCTACGATTGTGGCGGTCGCCTGGCATCGAAAGATGTGACATGGCAAGATAAGAACTCGTAAAGATGGGCGGACCAGAAAGCATTGATCAGCATCGCAACGATATAACAGGGGCGCAGGCGCCATCGGTTCTACCATCAGTAGTATACTTGTGAGAGTAGAGCGTAAGACAACGCCGGTAAGTGGAAATCCCTCGCACCCGCGAAATCCAGAAAAACGGGTATCACATCACCGGCATCCGGGGCGAGTCTATGGCACCGACTTGCGTTCCCTGACATACCTAACGATCTGGTCCGCGCACCCGTCCGCATCCATAAGATCGCTCCGCACCACGACCTCCGGGTGCAGCGGCGCCTCGTACTCGACATCCACACCAGGCACGGTTCCACCTTTCCCCGCGCCCGCATAGATCCTGGCTGGCGCATATCCTGCATCCCGCTCCCGCTCCCGCTCCATGCACACCTCGATCGGGCACTCGACATACACCTCGACAAATCGCGGGATTAGTTTCCGTGCAAGATCACGGTACTCGCGTCTGTTCGCTGTCGCATCGATGACCACCGGGACCCCTGAATCCACGAGCAGGTGCGCCATGTATGCAAGCGACGCATACACGATTCCACGCTCCTTATCGCTGTAGTCTGGATCAGGTGTCACAACCTTCCGCACCCGGTCCAGCTGGAGGTGCTTTGCACCAAGCGTTTCCGCCACCTTCTCCGCAATCGTGGTCTTTCCGCTTCCGGGAAGCCCTGTTATCCAGATTGCGCACGCATCCGCGCCCGTACCTGTATCTTTCGAATCTGCACCGTTTATTTGTATGCTACTGTCCATTTTAGAAACTCTCCTGTGGGAAACTCGTGTATAGTGGTTGCAATGATTATACCGTCTCCGTGCTCTTTTGCAATCAGAATCGGCACCCCGTCTCCTGTCAGAATGATATCTCCGTCGGTTTCTGTGAAGTATCCGTCGCACTCGGCACGGGTGCCGTCGAAGATGCACGAGCACTCGTAGCCCAGATCATCCTCCCATGCCGCCTCGATATCGACTGCGCCATACTGCTCCCGGTATTCAAGCGTGAACGGAAGCCACCTATATGTATACTCATGAACCAGCGCGCCATAGACGACGAGCACGCCCCCCTTCTTCACGAAACCGTCGAAGAAACTCTTGTTTGCCTCGATGCCGCGCAATATTTTGGTGTACTGCGTATTCGCAAAGCCGGTCGGGACGATCATGACCTTTGATCCTGGCAGGAACGGGGTTCCGATGGCGCTAGAGGGGGTACGCTGGTAGGATAACCCGTGCTCGACAAAGAGTTTCTCGAAGAGCAGTTCGCAGTCCCAGATCAGTGTGATGTCAGGCATTGTTATCAAGTCCTTGTGTCTGTAAATCCGTACTATTTCCGGCGCAAGTGTAAGTGTGGTGTGTTACCAAAACGCGCCGCGTTGCTTTGAAATACTCATTCTTTAATTCGAGTAGGTCATTAGATCTTATTGGGTCTTTGGTAATGATTCTGTCGTCGACGCTTGCGTTATCTCGCGTTACAGTGACCAAAACCCCAAAAGATTTTTGATATTTTCGAAATAAGGTTTCGGAAAACCACAGAGGACACAGGAGCGCCGAGATAAATTCATACTCGCCAGCTGGTGAAAATCAGAGCCTCGAGGAAAGGCTATCCACCACCTCAGAACTAAAACCCCATACCCAGCCCGGTAACGGGCTGCTGTGAAGCTGGGGGGATGGGATACCAGGACACAACGGAGGGTGTTCGGTTATAAGCCCCGAAATTCTGATGATTCTGGAAGCCGACGTTGTCTCTGTGACGGAAGGCAGCATTCACACCACCGTTAGTCGGGTCCTCCGATCTTGGAATATAGCAGAGAGTTCTGGGACATTGCGAGGTGATGTGAGTCCGAGCGGGGTCTCAGACCGTAGCATGGTATCAAATGGAGATTATGGAAACTCGGGAGACCCAATACACTCTCCCCCGAGTGGGAGTATGCGTTATCAAGCCTATAAACGGAAAGATACCACAAAAAAGCATATTGGGAGTCGGATTCGCCCATAGTACCGATGAAGCAGGGTAATTCCTGTGGAGGGAAGGGGCGGACAGAAGTACGATTGGCATCAGGGACACATCTGCCACACACAGAGGTGGGCTGTAGATGATAACAAAACTGGTGTTTAAGACTCTAAAAGTTCTTATGGCGATAGCCATAAGAGCAAGGGAAGATCCAACATGCAAGTTCACATCGTTAGCACACTTGCTTACAGAGGAGTTCCTAAAAGAATGTTTCAGGGAATTAAAGAGAGGTAAAGATTCTCTTTCTCGATTGCGTCCATCGCATTGTCAACGTCTTTGCCGATCTCTGGCTGTCTGGCTCTTGCCTGGAGATATGACCAGCGGGCAGTCGCAGGAACGAAAAAGACATTCTCGGCTTTGTATTCGTCCATGTCTTCGGGGTCAGCACCGGCGTAATCCCCTTCTCCTTCTTGCAGTCTTTGATATAATCCCTCAAAGGCATCTGAGATATATTTCAGGAAGATCAGACCCAGGACTATATGTTTGTACTCGGCAGCGTCAATATTCTTCCTGAGTTTATCCGCCGCTTTCCACAGTTGCGTTTCAAGAGGCTCTTCTTGAGTTTTATTGTCATTCTTTACCATTCTACCAATCCTTTCCCGCCAATTATACCTCGCGCCCGTCAGAGATGTGTACACCTCTAACAGGCACTTTTATATCATTCGTTATTATGGAGTTAATTATTATAGTTTTTATATGTAAAACTCATATTAACATCGGCATGTTGCGTAACTCCGCCATATCCGAACTCAAACACCCCATCTCACCCGTGATACATCGTCTCCACCTTCTCTGGTTTCCCTGCCTGTTTCTGCTGGAAATTGATCGCTGGAAGCGGCATTGCGGGCGGAAGCCCGAGTTTTGAAGAGAGCGTGACCGCAAGCGGAGCAAGGTTGGAAACCATCGTATTTGCGATCTGGTTCTGGACATCGGACGGGGCTTTTCCCGCATCCCAATCGCTTTTGATCTGATTCAGATCGTCTTCGTCGGAATAATAGTCAGAATACCCCTCGAATCTGATGTGCCCGACATTTGGGCTTAGGTAATTGATTGAGAACGCGTATTCAACCCTCAAAATAGTTTTTTCTCCAAACGGTGTCTGTTTTGGCACGATTGCCGTGTTCTTCAGGTTGATGTCGTAGTTGATGTTGACGTTCTTCTGCTTTCTAACCTCTTCCGGATCCACATATATCTTGGATTCTACTAGTGTCACTCTGAAATTTACAATCATCTGTATTCTCCTCCAACCGTCTTTGTTCCTCTATGTAATGCCACTCTTCCGGTTCTGACTACTTCCTTAATCCCGAATCTGCCGAGCATATTCTCAATCGCCCTGATCTTACCTTTATCGCCTGTGACCTCGATCACCAGTGTTTCTGCGCCAATGTCTATGATCTTTGCACGGAATATTCCCGCGATCTGCATGATCTCAGCTCTTGTGCCCGTATCGGCAGCAACCTTAATGAGCGCAAGTCCCCGGTCAACCGATTCGGACGGTGGAAGATCGGATATCGAGATTACGTCGATCAGTTTGGAAAGCTGACTCATTACCTGTGCAAGCACCAGGTCATCGCCTTCCACAACGATCGTCATCCGCGAGATCAGAGGATTCTCAGTCATGCCAACAGCAAGACTCTCGATGTTGTACCCGCGTCTGCTGAAGAGTCCTGAAACACGCGCAAGCACACCTGGCTTGTTCTCGACAAGCACTGCAAGCGTATGCCTCATGCAACCGCCCCCTGTTCGAGGATCTCATTGATCGCAGCACCGGCAGGAACCATCGGGAACACATTTTCCACCGGATCAACCACGAAATCGATGACAACCGTACGGTCTGCCGACAATGCCTCTGATATTGCTGTCGGTACCTCTGATGGCTTCTCTGCACGGATCCCGATAAGATTGTATGCCTCTGCCAGTTTCGCGAAATCGACGCTCTGCGAGATATCGGTATACGAGTACCTCTCGCCGAAGAAGAGTTCCTGCCACTGCCGCACCATCCCGAGATAGCTGTTGTTAAGTATCGCAACGATCACCTTGATCTTGCTTTTGGAGGCGGTCGCAAGTTCCTGTGATGTCATCTGGAACGATCCGTCGCCAGCGATGTCGATGACAGTCCTGTCAGGACATCCGACCTTTGCACCTATTGCTGCCGGAAATCCGTACCCCATGGTACCAAGCCCGCCTGATGTGATAAATGTTCTGGGGTTTTCGAACTGGAAGTACTGCGCTGCCCACATCTGGTTCTGCCCGACCTCGGTAACGATGATCGCATCAGGACATGCCTTGTATATCTCCTGGATCACGTACTGCGGCTTGATCACCTCGTCGCTCTGAACGTAGCTCAGTGGGTGCTCCTTCTTCCATGCATCGATCTGTCCGAGCCATGCACCGGACCTGGTTTGCATCTCCTGCAGGTGGGAGTTTAGCGACTGTAGAATCGTTTTAGCATCCCCAATAACCGGCAGATCGACTCTCACGTTCTTCCCGATCTCAGCCGGATCGGTGTCGATGTGGATGACTTTTGCGCATGGCGCGAACGCATCAATCTTTCCTGTAACCCGGTCATCGAACCGTGCTCCGATAGCGATCAGGAGGTCAGACTCCTGCACTGCGTAATTGGCGTATTTGGTGCCGTGCATGCCAAGCATTCGAAGCGACAACGGATTGGACTGCGGAAATGCTCCGATCCCAAGCAGAGTCGTTGTCACCGGAGCTTGAATCGTTTCTGCAAGTCTGATAAGCTCTGATGATGAATCCGAGATGATGACACCGCCACCTGCATAGATGACCGGACGCTCGGAGTCAAGGATCATCGAGGTAGCACGTTTCACTGCATCCTCGTCGATGCCGACATCCGGATGGTAACCGGGCAGGTACGTGTTTTTTGGATACGTGAACTCGAACTCGTCGGTCGTGATGTCTTTTGGTATATCTATAAGAACCGGACCCGGCCGTCCAGTGGACGCTATATAAAATGCTTCTTTGACGACCCATGGAAGATCGTTTACGTCTCTTACCAGATAATTGTGTTTAGTGATTGGGAGCGTGATCCCTGTGATGTCAGCCTCCTGAAATGCATCGTTTCCGATCATGTGCGTTGGAACCTGCCCAGTTAGCGCAACGATCGGTACTGAGTCCATGTAAGCGTTTGCGATGCCTGTAACGAGATTGGTTGCGCCCGGTCCCGACGTTGCCAGGCACACCCCGACCTTTCCGGTCGCACGCGCATAACCGTCTGCTGCATGTGCTCCCGCCTGCTCATGCCGCACAAGTATGTGGTTGATATCCGAGTCGTACAGTTCGTCGTACAGTGGAAGCAGTACACCTCCGGGATATCCGAAGATCGTATCGACCCCTTCATTCTTGAGGCAGTTAATCAATGCTTTTGCGCCGGAGATGGGTGTATCGGTCACGTTGTTTTCCTCCTTTTGATAGGATACTATTCGATAGTGAGATTAGATAAAGTATACGGTTTTCGGGCAAGTGTCCCGTAAACAGGGAATTTAACCGCAGAGGGCGCGGAGAGTGAAAAAAAGCTCTGCGCCTCCGCGTTTCTCTGTGGTTATTTTTCTGCTAACACATGGGTTTACCCTGGGCTGGTGAAAAGACGTTCATCCAGCCCACTAGATTAATCCTATTTCTGTTCCTTTTTGTCACCCCGTCCGCAATAGACAATGGATAAGTGGCGTGCTGAATGCGGCATGTTTCACAAATATC
>PQXF01000021.1:27284-29508 GCA_003194445.1 Candidatus Methanogaster sp. | reverse complement strand
CGCGGTGCAAGAAAAACCAGTGGCAGTCAGTTCAATCTACCTGGCGCGATGTTTTGTCCCAGTACCAAAACGGAACAAAAATAAGACCGATTCAGTTTGAGGTAGACGTATCTTTTCATCACCCTAGGTTTACCCCATCCTCTTCTGCATCCCCTTAAGCAGCCTCAACACATGCATCAGGGAGCTGCCCGCGCTGGAGCGCCTTCGTATGCGCAGGCGTAATCATGTTCATGACCGCGGTCATCATCGGATCAGACCGCATCATCCCGTCCATCAGCTTCCGCACATAGACCGATGTTCCGATCTGTGCACGCCACCTCGATGCGCACCCCCGTTGAGATGTTTCTTTTATTTCTTTTTAAGCATCTCTTCTTTCAATGCTTCGATGGTCCGCAGGCTTATCGCTTCACCGGGTTTATTACCGATCTCCCGCTCAATCTCGAGGCTCTGGTTGTAGAGGTCGAGTGCCTCGTCAAAGCGGTTCGTCAACTGATAAACCATGCCGATCTGATGCAGGACTCTAGCCTCGCCTGCAAGGTCGCCGATCTCCCGCTTAATCTCGAGGCTCTGGTTGTAGGCATCAAGTGAATCTGGAAATCTGTAGATGGACTGCAGGATCATCCCGTTCTGGTGGAGGGCAGCAGCAAGCATGCCCCTATCGTTCGTCTCTTCTGCGCAGATTTTTGCACGCTTGGTCAGTTGCAAAGCCATACCATAATCAAAAAGATCGTATAGTCGATCTCCAAGTCTGAGATTCAATTCCAATGCCTTCCCATACTCCTGCCCAGAGAAGAGATGTTCGGCAAGAGAAAGGTCCGCGTACCATTCATCAAATCCATCTCTCAAAGTCTCAAAACACCTTGCTGCTTGAGAATGCAATTCAACCGCTGCACGTCCTGGCAGTTCTTCCCTGCGATACTCTCGTAATGAAGAATGAACAAAGTCATACTCTTCTCTTTTAAGTCTTCTGAAGACAACGCTCCGATCGAGTTCATCCTGCAAACGTACTATATCGCCCTCTTTTAGCATACAGGCGATGAGAGACAGTGACATCGGTGGACGTAGAATGCAGAGGGAATTCAACCGATCCTTCCACGGTTGGTCTAATTCGGAGTAAATAGACCGCGCCGGCTCTACCGCCTCAGGCAAGACTTCCCGGGCGTTGGCGAGACTCGGAGCGAGGTTACGTCTACGTAATAAATCAAAGCACCTTACCAGACAGAACGGGTCGCCAATCGTCTCGTGTAAGAACTCTGCGGTCTGATCGTCTACCGACAAACCATATCTCAGGTCAGCAAAATCCTTGATCTCATCCGGAGCCATGCCACTGAGCGGAATCTCAGTACCATATCTATCCAGTTCCCGCCGCAGTTCAGCATACATCGCCATAGTCCCTGCCTCCAGCCGAAAAGTGATGATGAAAGCGATAGCTGGTAGCGGATTCTGAATCAGATATTTCAGCAACCGGAAGTCTGGTTCGGATGACCACTGAACATCATCGAGAAGAATGGCAAGAAACTTATCCTCATAGGTCAACTCGTCACTCAAAGCATCAAGAGCCGAGATAAACGATGAGAACAACTGAGTGTAGTCAACAGTTTCATGAGGTAACAATGTCCTGGTAACTGCCGCTCCAGCATCTACACCCACTTTCGCAGGTCCTGCCAGTGGTGAAGCTTTCTCTAAAGCATCCAATACTGCCCCGATAGATTTTTTAACCTTGGGACTGTCCAGTGCTTTTTTAAACCAACCGAATTTCTGATATCCTTTCAGATCTCTAAGCAAATCCACATACGTGGCAAATATCATACCCGGCGCATCCGGAAAAGTCTTCTTGATCGCGATACCGTTTAATTTCGGTTCATTCTGGATTTCGTGCTCCACCCACTCTATGAATGAAGTTTTTCCTGAACCGCGGGCACCTGAAAGTATAATCACCTGCCCCTGGTATCTTGCATCCTGTAAAACTTCCGAGAGTGTTGTTCTACCATCAAATCGTCCGGCAAACTCTTCTGGTGGACAGGGACCATAAGGTTCCTGAGTTCTGCTCCGGAGTCTGGCATTCATCTCAAAACCTCAATTTGCAAGTTGGGCATGTTTTGTCAAGTAGGGCACATAGCGCACCTCTTTCCGGGGTAATAGCCCCGAGGTTACTATGCGCCCCCTCACAGAACCGGACTTGAAGATTTCCCTCATCCGGCTCTTCAGAAGCACATCCTCTACA
>PQXF01000021.1:19928-27181 GCA_003194445.1 Candidatus Methanogaster sp. | reverse complement strand
TGTCAAGTAGGGCACATAGCGCACCTCTTTCCGGGGTAATAGCCCCGAGGTTACTATGCGCCCCCTCACAGAACCGGACTTGAAGATTTCCCTCATCCGGCTCTTCAGAAGCACATCCTCTACAGATTCAGGTGTATAGCGATTGATATATCTTCGGCTTCGGGAGCGGATTAAATTGCAGAAAACGATTGAACTAAAGCCCAGTTGTAGCTTTTCCTCTGGCTGCGACGATTGATCCATTTGAAAGCAAGTCTCACGACATGGTGGTAGAAGTTCTGCAACGATCGTATGTTCCCGCTCATTCCGTAGTAGCGGTAATGTCCGAGCAGCTTTAGTTCCAGCACCTTCCACCATTCTTTCAGTTGGACAAGATTTCGGATACGCTTCAGCCAAATATTCATCTCCGTCATCTTCTGTCTGAACTTCTTGCGCGAAGTCTTCCGCCCAAGCTTAAACTTGCCTTTTCTGGTCGTATCGCAGAAATGTGTAAACCCTAAGAAATCAAAGGTCTCACATTTCAGGCCATATTTCTTCGCTCCCATGCAGGGGCATCGTCCGAACTTGATAATCTTACTCAATTCTCTCAGATATCGTAAGTCCAAATTTGCCCATACGCCGTCTCAGTTCTTCCCCAAATACTCTGGCTTCGACTTCTTTCTCGAAACAAACTACACACGCATCCGCATATCGAATAAGCTGTGCCGATACCTGGGTAGCTGTTGCTTAACCACATCTTCAAACCATTTGTCGAGCGCATAATGGAGATATACATTGGCGAGAACCGGGCTTAGAATCCCACCTTGTGGGGTACCCATTTCCGTATCAAAGTATTTTCCTTCTTCCATTATGCCAGACTTTAGGAAACGACCGATCAACTGCAAAAGCGACGGATCCACGACCCTCTGCTTCAGACATTCCATCAATTTCTTGTGATCCACTGTGTCAAAAAACTTCGAGATATCCATGTCCACTACGAAGTTGACCAGACCGTTCATGATGATTTTGTCCAACTTTTTCAGAGCATCGTGGCAGCTGCGATTCGGGCGGAAACCGTACGATGTATCTATAAAGTCCTGCTCAAAGATAGATTCGAGAATCTTCTTTAGTGCCATCTGAACAATCTTGTCCTCGACGGCGGGGATTCCGAGAGGTCTTTTATCACCGTTTGGTTTCGGAATATAAACGCGCAAGACGGGTTGAGGCTTGTACTGCTTTGCTTTGAGCCTTGCTACCAGATTTGCGATATTCTCGTCCAGTTTCTTCGCGTATTTTCTTACTGTTACTCCGTCAATTCCAGGAGATTTTCCTCGTTTTAATTCCCTGAAACATTCTTTTAGGAAATCCTCTGTAAGCAAGTGTGCTAGTGACGTGAACTTGCATGTTGGATCTTCCCTTGCTCTTATGGCTATCGCCATAAGAACTTTTAGAGTCTTAGACACCAGTTTTGTTATCATCTACAGCCCATCCTCTCTGGTGTGGCAGATGTGCCCCTGATGCCAATCGTACTCCTGTCCGCCCCTTCCCTCCACAGGAATTACCCTGCTTCATCGGTACTATGGGCGAATCCGACTCCCAATACGCCATTTGCGGTATCTTGCCGTTTATAGGCTTGATAACGCATACTCCCACTCGGGGGAGAGCGTATTGGGCCTCCCGAGTTCCCATAATCTCCATTTGATACCATGCTACGGTCTGAGACGCCCGCTCTGACTCACATCACCTCGCAATGTCCCAGAGCTCTCTGCTATATTCCAAGACCGGAGGATTGGACTAACGGTGGTGTGAATGCAGCGTTTCCGTCACACTGAAAACGTCGGCTTCCAGAATTATCTGAATTTCGGGGCTTATAACCTTCACCTTTTTCGATTGTGGCCTGGTATCCCATCCCCCCAGCTTCACAGCAGCCCGTTACCGGGCTGGGTGTGGGGTTTTAGTTCTGAGGTGGTGGCTAACCTTTCCTCGAGGCTCTGATTTTCACCAGCTGGCGAGTATGAATTTATCTCGGCGCTCCTCCGTCTGTTTGCAATAAATCTCTTTCTGTCGCGATTCGAATTGAGCATCACACAGACTTTCGCGTGATTTGCCGCCGTAGTGTTTTACGTAATTCCATGATCTTTAGCCCCTTCACCTCATCCTCTTCTGCATCCCCTGCAAGAGCCGCTTCACAGCATCAGGAAGCTGCCCTCGCTGGAGCGCTTTCATCTGCGCTGGCGTAATCATGTTCATAACAGCAGTCATCATCGGATCGGACCGCATCATCCCGTCCATCAACTTCCGCACATAGACCGACGTTGCTATCTGCATCCCGATCTCGCGCTTCCATCTCGATTCGTAATCCTCGACTGCGCATCTGCCATTCACAGCGTCCGCCGCGGTCTCGCCAGCGATCTTTCCTGCGACCATCGCAGTCGGTATCCCGCCGCCGTTGGTTGCGATCAGGTGCCCCGCGGCGTCGCCCGCGATCATGACGTTTCCCGCACACGTCTTCTGGCGTGCGCCGCTGACCGGAACGATGCCCGCGATAAATGCCGTGACCTCGCCTCCTTTCAGTTTCCCGGATGCGATCGGGTGTTCGTTGATGAACCGGTGCAGATAGTCCCGAAACGTTACGCCCGGCTCGCACATCGCTTTTCGGATTCCCATCCCGACATTCGCAGAGTCCTTCCCGTGCGGCACGATCCATGCATACCCGCCCGGCACAAAGTTCCTGCCAAAGTGCATCTCGATAGCCTCTTCATCGATCTCGACGCCGGTCATATCATACGCCACCGCATGAGCGACCCCCATCGGATCGTCCTCGCTCGCAGAAAGCCCGGCAGACCTTGCCACAATCGAATCCGGGCCGTCCGCACCGATGATCACATCTGCCATGATCGTGCGGCTGCCCCACAGCCCTGAAATCTCAATTGACCTGCCGTCGATAGCGGTAACTCTCGTGCCGACAGCGAGGTCTGCGCCTGCCTCGACTGCTTTCTCTGCAAGGTAGAGGTCGAAGCGCTTCCGGTCGAGCACATTGGCATCGACGTCGAACTGCTTGGCATCACCAGTCGGTGCGATGAACCGCTGGTACTTCGTCTCTGTGTAGACGCAACTCGCAGGATAGCGGAAGGTGTCAGGAAGATCGGAATCAGGCATCAGTTCCTCAAGTTCATCGTACTTCGGAAGGAAGCCTGCGCACTGCACAGGAACGCCGATAACCTTCTTCTTCTCGATTAGAAGTACGCTTGCATCTTCTGCTGCGTACCTTGCCGCGGTTGCGCCAGAGGGTCCTGCGCCGACGATTGCGACGTCATAGTGGGAATCAAAGTTCATCTGCGCAGCACCTCACGAAGCGCAAGCAGATTCAGACGGGACTGTGGCTTAATTGTTCTTTGCGTCGGGTCGATGAAGAACACATTTCTTCCGGCTAAAAATATTTTTTTTCCGGTTATCCGGTCATATTGTAGTATCTCTTCTTGTTCAAAACTCTTGAACTCTCTTATTATGTCTTTTTCTGAATATTTGATCTTTCCAAGTGATATTTCATCAAATATAGAGAGCATCTGGCTTGTTCTGATCTTTAATACTTTTTTAGATTCGCTTCCCACATCTTTCCCATCCAGTTTTGCATTCACAAGCTCAACCAGAGATATCGGCTTGCCGCCACAGTATTCCCACGCAACAGCCGTCTCATCAGCAGTAAAACCGTACTTCTCCAGAAACGCAGCTGTATCCTCATAATCAAAATCATCCACAAGCAGATACCTGCACCGCCCCTCGAGCATCGCCTCGCTGTAAACACTCTCCATGAAAAGCGAGTCGGACGTTGCCACGAATACGTGTGCCAGATGTTTCTCCTTCGTCAGGTCTATGAAAAAGTTGAAGAGTTCATAGATGAGCGAACCATTCACTTTTACATCCCCAATCTTCTGCAATTCATCCAAAATTAATACCGGTTGCTTACCTGTTGCCCTTACCTCTTCAAAGAGTTTGATTATGTATGAAAAAGCATTCTTCGGCCTATTGTCCTTGAAAACGTAATCCAGAAACTCCTTGTTTATCGGTATACCTACAACCTTTGTAACAGACGAAACCAGCTCCGCGAGCGTCTCTTTCCTCTTCTTAAGCGCACCCGCAGTCTCCATCTCCATCTCAAAGAGCGACTCGATGAACTCATCATAACTTGCCAGGAATTTGGTCCTTAAGTTTATGTAGAAGACAACATAATCATCTGGCAGTTCGGACGTTATGTGGTTGATAAGTTCTGTCTTTCCGCTGTTTATCGGTCCGTAGACAAACGTGATCAGAGTCGGTCGGCTATCCAGTATCGCCCGGATCTCCTTTGTCTCCTTCTCACGATCGTGAAATTCTATGCTTCTCATATTCGTATCCTCGCGTAAGCTAATAATATCCCGATGATCGCAACCATCAGCCCAAAGCCCGGCATCACGATCTCCCGCGCTTCGGATTCAGAATCCGCGGAACGAGTATCGTGCTCAACAACCAGCGTGAGCGTATCGTGTCGTGTCGGGGACTTTGAACCGTCCTCGAACATGTAGTACACCTCGCTTTCGATCTCATGCGTTCCGACCTCGTTGCCTGTGAGGCGTACCTCGATCGACCGCACATTACCGCCGGATTCAATGGTCTGGGTGCAGGTGTAGATTCCGGATCCGGCTTTCGCGAATGAACTGCTGGTAACCGAGACGCCGGTTGGCGGCTTCAAGATCAACTGAACTGTCATCGGGGGGTTTCCGATCGGGTTTACTGCGGATAGCGTGAAGATGGCGTCCTCGCCTTTCTTGATCGTGGTTCTTGTGGTTCCGAAATAGACGCTTGGTCCGGTTCGCTCGACTGTTATCAGGAGTTCTTCGAAGCCCCTGTTTGATTTTGAGTCGGTTGCTTCGACTCTGATTGTGTGCTCACCCACCAAGAGGGAATTTGTTGTTACGGTGTACGTTCCGGCTTGGTTTTGGGATTCGAGTGTTATTCCGTCGAGCATTATTTTTATCGAAGTGACCCCACTGGGATCGTTTGCTCCATAAGTTATCTCTACTTTTTCGCCTTCTTCGAGGAGTTCGTTATTATTGTACTCGATGATGGTCGGCTTATCGATACGTATCGCAGGTGGTGAGACATCCGTGGCGGTCAGGTGTGCGGTTATCGATTCTGTAACTCCGGGTGTGACGTGTACTGAGGTTAGCCACTCAGCGTAGCCATATTTTTCTAATTTGAGTGTGTGTGAGCCGGGTGAAGCGTCTGAAATCGTTGTTGGGGTCGTGCCTTTGTATGCGCCGTCGAGATAGATGTCTGCGCCGGATGGATATGATTTGATGTCGATATAGCCCGTTTCTGGTGTTAGATCTTCAGCTATAACTTCTGTTTCTCCTGCTGAAACGTAGACCCGTGTTGTGTAATCGTCATATCCAGATTTTGTTAATTTTATGTCATAGTATGAACCGGGTGAGACCCCTATGGTTTTTGGGGTGGTTCCTTTGTAGTCATAGTCATCATCGTCACCGAGATAGATGCTTGCGCCGGATGGATATGATTTGATGTCGATATAGCCGGTTTCTGGTGTTAGATCTTCAGCTATAACTGCTGTGCAGTATCTATCGTCACCAGATAGATGATTCCCAATCCAAACGATGGCATCATTGTCTACTGTAGTATAATCAGTAATGTCTGTGTAAACTTCGCCACCTGGACCTCTTGCACTACTACCGGCGCCCAGTTTCAAAGTTGCTACAACGTCCTGTGTACTGCCTGTCTGCGATATTCCCTTAGGGTCTGTGTATGATATCCCGCTACTTGCAAAGCAGTGCTGGTCATCTACCGCAGTACCGAAGTGCTGGGCGATATAGTTTTTTGCATTGTCTGATATTGTCATTGCAACCTCTGTTGTGTTATTCTCCTGCGCAATAGCTGGCATGGCAGCTATGCACAGGCATACGATGCATATTGCAACAAGTTTGCTTGTATTCATCTTCTGATCCCTCCGGTTAGTTCTTGAACGTAACTACTCACCCCACCACCCGCTCCACCACCATCCCTGCGCCCTCAATCCACCGCATTCTGCACCTTCCGGCATCCACAAGACCAGTAAACGCCCGGTGCACCATCACCGCCAACTCCTCCAAAGGTCCTATCCCACTCCTTGTTTCCATTGGAACCTGTTTTAACAATCCAAAAAAATCAGATCCGCCAGCACCGTACGACCTAGTATCTCCTGCAAATATATAGCCACCATCAGATGTTTGCTGTACCGACCATGCGCGCTCGGTACTAGCTCCCCCAAAGGTCTTGTTCCATGTTTCTTCGGGAGCCGTTTCAGCACACACCACATTTGTTAGTGTAAGCAGTAGTATGATTATAATTTGTTTCATGATCGCCTTCTTGAGATTTTATATTGCACGCAAGACGTTTTGGTTGGGTTTGCTATGAAAGTAGGACACTAACACAGCCATATTTATCTAATTATGATTAATTATATATAACATTTTTGATTGTAAATGCCACTGATTTAATCTCTTTCAAAGATCCATCATCTAATTCAATATTAATTTCAAGCTGTTTTGATCTAATATTAATGGTACAAAGTACAAATAAATTAATTAAATCCTTCGGCAATCTAATCTCATGTTTCAGAACGTCGATGAAACCATATTCTTCATCACTGCCCTTATCGTTTTTTCGCCTCACAATCCGTAAAAAATATATTTTATCGACCTTGAAATATTTAGCGTGCATATTCTCCAGATCCACGTCTTTAAAATCATCCATATACTTGACATCTTCCTCATCAAGTTCCGGATTGTTTGAGATCAAACGAGAATATTTTTCATAAGCGACGTTGAAATCCATTATTTTGACATCAATCTCCTGTTCATCGCTGAATTGCAGTTTGTTCCAGAATTTTTTTGAGAAGACGCTGTTGAATCCTTCCACCTGGCCATTATTCCACGGACTTCTTGGAGCGATGTATAGGGGATAAACGCCCAAATTAAGCAGGAAGAACGCGAGTTTGCCGATGTACTTTTCATGCGGCAGATTGGCCCCGAATGCGGAATCGTTATCTATTTTCAATATTTCGGGGATCGGATGCGACATCCATATTTCTTCCAATGTTCGTATCGCCTGTTCAGTAGTCTGTCCGCCAACCCTCTTTACCATACCAAGCTTTTCCGGACGAATGTATTTGCATGAAAGGAAATTAATTCGGTTGTCAGAGCCTTTGAGATACTTTGGACCGATAAAATCGATACTCATCATAC